>NZ_CP107841.1:2360000-3005814 GCF_036346855.1 Streptomyces europaeiscabiei | reverse complement strand
CGAGATCGACGGCGTACGTACCGAGCAGTTCCTTACGGCTCCACGCGTACCGCGCCCCCTCCGCGATGGAGCGCAACGACGGCTTCGCGGCCTCGTGCGACGCGGGGGAGGGAGCCAGGCCCACGGCCAGCGCGACCGACGCCACGAAGGTCGCGAGATCCGCCGCGTACGCCCAGCCGAGCCCCGCGTAGGCCACGACGACACCCGCCAGAGCCGGTGCGGCCACCCCGCCCACCGTCCAGCGGAGCGAGTTGAGCGAGGCGGCGGCCGGCAGATGCTCGTGCGGGACGATCCGGGGCACGATCGAGTCCAGGGCCGGCCGCTGGACCGCGACCAGTGCGGACGACACGGCGGCCACCAGGTACAACGGCCACACCAGCGGTTCCGGCAGCAACGCGTTCACCAGCAACCCGGCGCACAGCAGCCCCTGCCCGACCTCGCTCCACAGGATCAGCGCCCGCTTGTCCAACGCGTCGGCGAGAGCCCCGCCGTACAGCCCGAACACGATCAGCGGCACGAGTTCGACCGCCCCGATCGCCCCGACCGCCACCACCGACCCCGTCAGCTCCTTCATCTGCACCGGCAGTGCCACGAACGTCAGAAAACTCCCGAAGTTCGTGATCAGCCCCGCCACCCACAGCCGCCGGAAATCCACGGACACCCGCCATGGCGCGAGATCGGGCAACAGTGCGCCCAGCCGCGAAGCCGAGGAAGCCGATGAGGAAGGGGACGAATCCAGGGAGGGCGGAGAGGGAGGAGAGGAAGGGGACGAAGCCGCGGAGGCTGAAGCGGAAGGGGAGGGAGCCGTGGAGGCCGGAGCGGCATCATCGGAAGCAGTCACGACGGCCCATGCTCAACCGCCCCCACCCCCGCAGCAACCGCTTTTCCCGGGCCTCGTCGGCCCCCGGCCCCACAACTGCGCGCCCCGCCCCGCCCCGTCGCGACGCCCCGCCCTGCCGAAGGCCGACGACTCGTGGGGTATCGCGTCCAGCTCCCGGTCCCCGGTGTCCAGCGCGAGCACCGTCGCCCCGCCGCGCGTCGTGCACCCGCTCCAGCAGGGGCGGCGCACGGCGCAGAGGGGCGCGACGCGCACCTCGCCGGAGCCCGAGCCGCCGTGTCCCCGTGACCGCCCCCACCTGACCGCTACCCGCGACCGGCGCGCACGTAAAGTCGGCCCATGACCTCTACTGACAGTTCACAGCAGCCCGCCGCGAAGGTCCCCGCGAAGGCCCCGGCCAAGGATCCCTGGGACCTGCCGGACGTGTCGGGGCTCGTCGTCGGCGTGCTCGGCGGCACCGGGCCGCAGGGCAAGGGCCTCGCGTACCGTCTCGCCAAGGCCGGCCAGAAGGTGATCATCGGGTCGCGGGCCGCCGACCGAGCGCAGGGCGTGGCCGAGGAGCTCGGGCACGGGGTCGAGGGCGCCGACAATGCCGAGACCGCCCGCCGCAGCGACATCGTGATCGTCGCGGTGCCGTGGGACGGACACGGCAAGACCCTCGAATCGCTGCGCGAGGAACTCGCCGGAAAGCTCGTCGTCGACTGCGTCAACCCGCTCGGCTTCGACAAGAAGGGCGCCTACGCGCTGAAGCCGGAGGAGGGCAGCGCCGCCGAGCAGGCCGCCGCCCTGCTGCCCGACTCACGCGTCACCGCCGCCTTCCACCACCTCTCCGCCGTCCTTCTCGAAGACCCGGAGATCGAGGAGATCGACACCGATGTGATGGTCCTCGGCGAGGAGCGGGCCGACGTCGAGATCGTGCAGGCGCTGGCGGGCCGCATCCCCGGCATGCGGGGCATCTTCGCCGGCCGGCTGCGCAACGCCCACCAGGTCGAGTCGCTGGTCGCCAACCTGATCTCCGTGAACCGCCGCTACAAGGCCCATGCGGGCATCCGTCTGACGGACGTGTAGCCGACGTCCGGCCGACGCACGTACGCCCTCGGGCATGGGGGACACTGGACGTCGTACCACTCCGTCCGACCGCCCTCCAGGAGCCGACCCCCATGCCCCCCTTGCTCCCACCCGACCCGGCCCGGCGACTCGCCCTCTACGCCCTCGTCGTCTGTCTCCTCGCCGTCACCGCGGCCGTGGTCTCCTTCAGCCGGGGCAGCTGGCTGGGTGTGGTGTGGGTGCTGATGGCCGGACTGTCGTCCAACATGACCTTGTACTACGCGCGCAAGGCCAGGCAGGAGCGCCGGTCCGCCACCGGCTGAGCCACGTCGTCAATGGACGGCCGGCCCGCGGCCGTCACATCCCGGTGAGGCAGATGTCGCTGTCCTCGCGCCAGAAGCGGTAGAGCCAGTAGCCGCAGTCGGACAGCTGGTCCTCGATCCCCAGGCCGCGCATGAACGCGTCGATCACGTCCCAGAACACCCCGTTGACCGCCGGGATCCACAGCACCGCGAAGACGAGCAGCAGGCCGAAGGGCGCGAGCGGCTCCACCTGGCGGCGGATCTTGTACGACAGCCAGGGCTCGATGACGCCGTAGCCGTCCAGGCCGGGCACCGGCAGGAAGTTCAGGATCGCGGCCGTGACCTGGAGCATCGCGAGGAAGGCGAGGGCGAACAGGAAGGCCTTCGGCACGCCGTCCGTGACGCCCAGCCAGAAGGGCGCGGTGCAGACGGCCGCGAACAGGACGTTCGTCAGCGGGCCCGCCGCCGAGATCAGACTGTGCTTCCAGCGGCCCTGGATACGACCGCGCTCGATGAACACCGCGCCACCGGGCAGACCGATTCCACCCATGATCACGAAGACGACCGGCAGCACGATGCTGAGCAGGGCGTGGGTGTACTTCAGCGGGTTGAGGGTGAGATAGCCCTTGGCGCCGATGGAGATGTCGCCACTGTGCAGGGCGGTGCGGGCGTGGGCGTATTCGTGCAGACACAGCGAGACGATCCACGCCGAGGTCACGAACAGGAAGACGGCCAGTCCGGGCTGTTCGGCGAACCCGGTCCAGGTGGCCCATCCCGTGACCGCCATGACGGCCACGATCCCCACGAAGACGGGGCTGATCCTCCGGTCGCTCCGGCGGGACGCGGCGGTGGTCATGGGGCTCCTCAGGCTCTCGGCGGACCGCGACACCTCGTCGACGGCCCTGCTGGTGTGTGCCGACGAAGTGCCGATCACTCGAATGGACTGCCCGACGGTACCGGGCGTATGCCGAAAACGTCTCGCGATGCCCTCCTGGTTCCTAGGAAGGTGGGTGCGAACGGTCGACGGTCGTACGGGAGCGTCCGACTCGATGTACCGGACACACGAACCCGACTCCGACGGAGACAATGGACCCCGTGCGCTACCGCATCCTCGGCACCACCCAGGCACTGCAGGCCGACGGCACCCCCGTCCCCGTCGGGGGCGCCCGGCTGCGCGCCCTGCTGACCGTGCTCGCGCTGCGGCCGGGGCGTACGGTGCCCGCGACCGCGCTCGTCGACGAGGTGTGGGCCGACGATCCGCCCGCCGACGCGCCGGCCGCGCTGCAGGCGCTGGTCGGCCGACTGCGCAGGGCGCTCGGCCCGGACGCGGTCGCGTCACTGCACGGCGGCTACCGTCTCGCGGCGGCGCCGGACGACATCGACCTGCACCGCTTCGAACGTCTCGCGGACGAGGGTGCCCGCGCGCTCGCCGACGGCGACCCGGCCAAGGCCGCCGACGTCCTCGACGGCGCGCTCGCCCTCTGGCAGGGCCCGCCTCTGGCCGACCTCCCCGACCGCGCCGCCGAGGCCGCCCGCTGGGAGACCCGCCGCCTCGACGCCCACCGCACCCGCCTCACCGCCGCCCTCACCCTGGGCCGCGCCGACTCCGCCCTCCCCGACCTGACCGCCCTCTGCGACACCCACCCCCTCGACGAAGCCCTCCAGTCCCTCCGCCTCCGCGCCCTGCGGGACACCGGGCGCGCCGCCGAGGCCCTGGCCGCCTACGAAGAGGTCCGCACCCTCCTGGCAGACCGCCTGGGCACGAGTCCGGGCCCGGCCCTGCGCAGCCTCCACGAAGACCTGCTGAACTCAGACGGGGCCGCGCCCCGCCAGGGGCGCGGGGAACTGCGCGACCAGCCCCCACCAACCCGCACGCAACCACTCACCCCATCCACCCCACGGGGTCGAAGGGGCAGCGCCCCTGGTGAGGGAGGGACGGGCAGGGGCGGCGGGGGCGAGAACTCCAGTCCGCACCCGTACCCGCACTCGCAGCCAAACCCGCACCCGCACCCCACCCGCCCCCCAGGCAACCTCCGCGCCCGCCTCACCTCCTTCGTAGGCCGCGACACGGACATCGACACCATCCGCGACGACCTCACCGCCACCCGCCTGGTGACCCTCCTGGGCCCCGGCGGCGCAGGCAAGACCCGCCTCTCCCAGGAGGCCGGCGAGGCGGTCGCCGAGGCCATGCCGGACGGCGTCTGGCTCGCCGAACTCGCCCCCGTCGACGACCCGGTGAACGTCCCCGAGGCCGTGCTCACGGCGCTCGGCGCCCGCGAGACCGTCCTGAGAGGTGCCGGCGCCGAGGAGATGCGCGTCGCGGCGGACCGCCAGGACGACCCGCTGACCCGCCTCGCCGAACACTGCGCCGGACGCCGCATGCTGCTCATCCTCGACAACTGCGAACATGTCGTGTACGCCGCCGCCCACCTCGTCGACCAACTGCTCCAGCGCTGCCCGACGCTGACCGTACTGGCCACCAGCCGCGAACCCCTCGGCGTACCGGGGGAGTTGGTGCGTCTGGTGGAACCGCTGACGGAGCCGCACGCGCTGCGCCTGCTCGCCGACCGGGGAGCGGCCGCCCGGCCCGGGTTCACCATCTCCGCCGACCCGGAGGCCGCCGCCGAGATCTGCCGCCGCCTCGACGGACTCCCCCTGGCCATCGAGCTGGCGGCGGCCCGGCTGCGCATGCTGACGCCCCGCCAGATAGCCGACCGCCTCGACGACCGCTTCCGGCTCCTCACCTCGGGCAGCCGTACCGTCCTGCCCCGGCAGCAGACCCTGCGCGCGGTCGTCGACTGGTCCTGGGAACTGCTCGACGAGGACGAACGGTACGTACTGCGGCGGCTGTCGGTGTTCGCCGGCGGCTGCGACCTGGCCGCCGCCGAGGCCGTCTGCGGCCCCGCCGCGCTGGAGGCGCTCGGCTCGCTCGTCGACAAGTCCCTCGTCGTGGCGGCCCCTTCGGCGGGCACAGGCACGGGGGGTGGCGAGATGCGCTACCGGCTCCTGGAGACCGTCGTCGAGTACGCCGGTGAACGGCTCGACCAGGCGGGCACCCGCCCCGCCGCCGCACGCGCGCACCTGACGTACTACCGCGAACTCGTCCGCGCCACCGACCCGTTGCTGCGCGGCTCCGGCCAGCGCGCCGCCATCGAACTGCTGGAGCTGGAGTACGAGAACATCCGCACCGCCCTCAGGTACGCCGTCGCTGAACGGGACGAGCAGGAGGCGCTCTGTCTGACGCTGTCGCTGTGCTGGTACTGGCAGATGCGCGATCTGAAGACCGAGGCCCGGCACTGGTCGGCGCAGGTCAAGGAACTCGGCCCGGACCCCTTCACCCCGCCCGCGCGCCCCGTCCCGGACCTGCGCGGGCGCGCCGTCGACAGCCCGCCGCCGATGAGTCCGGCAGTCCTCGACGAGGCCCGGCGCGGGGTGCACCTCGTCCATCTGGCCTGCATGGACTTGGAGTTGCCCGCCTGGCAGACCTTCGAGGCCCAGGAGAAGCTGCGGGTCATCAGCGAGACCTACCGGCCGGGCCAGCCGCAGACCTGCCGCTTCCCCGGCTTCATGTGGTTCTACGCCGTCCTGCTGACCGGCGACATGCCCCGGCTGCGGGCCATCCTCGACTCCAACATCCGCACCTGCCGCGAACTCGGCTTCACCTGGGAGCTGGCGCAGACCCTGCAGACGCGGGCCAACATCCTCGCCAACCGCAGCGACTGGGCGGGGGACGCCATCACGGACGCCGACGAGGCGCTGGAGATCTTCGACCGGCTCGGGGACGCCTGGGGTGCCGCCGAGGCGCTCTCGGCGCGCGGCGAGTCACTGGAACGCCGGGGCGAGTTCGTGCTCGCCGCCGCGGACTACGAGCGGGCCATCGTGTACGCCGAACGGCTCGGCGCCAACGCCCAGCTGGGGGTCCTCGGCGTCCGGCTCGGCGGTGCGTACATAGAGGGCGGTGACGCGGAGCGCGGCGAGAAGATGCTGTTCGACGTGTTGGCGGCCGGGCGCCGCGCCGCCGCCCGCGAGGCGGTGCCCATCGCCCGTCTCTTCCTCGCCGTCCGGCTCGGCCGCAGCGGGCGCCCGGCCGAGGCCCGGGAGCAGCTCACCCTGCTGCGTGAGGACTTCCACGCCGCCGAGTTCGTGCTCTTCGCCGGGTTCGTCCTCGGCGTCGAGGGCTGGCTGGAGGCGATCGACGGACGCCACGAGGATGCGCTGCGGATCATGCGCCGGGCGCTGGAGCGGAGCCTGGACCGGCTGTCCCTGACGGTCGCGCCCCATATGCCCGCCGTCCATCTCGTGACCGCCGCCATCTCCTGCGCGGGGGTCGACGGCGGCGCCCGCGCTCTCGACGCGGCCCGGCTGCTCGGAGCCGCCGACGCGCTGCTGCCGTCCGGCCACTTCTCCAGCCCGACGGAGGTCGAGGCGCGCGCCAAGGCCGAGGCCGTGACGCGTGCCGTGCTGGACGACGTGGCGTACGCGAGGGCGTACGCCGAGGGCGGCGCCCTCACCCTGGAGGAGGCCGCCGCCCTCGTATGACCTCTGCCGTGCCCCTTGCGCCACGGCCCCGGAGGTCAGCTCTTCGTCTTGAACCTGTGGATCGCGATCGGCGCCATCACCGCCGTCAGGCCCACCGACCAGCCGAGCGTGACCAGCAGGTCGTGGGTGACCGGTCCGCCGGTCATCAGCCCGCGCGCGGCGTCCGCGAGGGACGACAGCGGGTTGTAGTCGGTGAAGGCCTGCAGCCAGCCCGGCATGGACTGGGTCGGCGCGAAGATCGACGAGCCGAACTGCAGCGGGAACAGCACCAGGAAGCCCATCGCCTGCACGGACTGGGCGTTCTTCATCGTCACGCCCAGCACCAGGAAGATCCACATCAGGGACGACCCGAACACGACGGCCAGGCCCACCGCGCCGAACAGCCCCGGCCAGCTGGTGATGTCGAAGCCGATGAGGACACCTACGGTCAGCAGGATGGTCGTGGCGACCAGCATGCGCAGCAGCTCGACGGAGATCTTCGCGAGCAGTACCGAGGACCGGCCGATGGGCAGGGACCGGAAGCGGTCCATGACGCCCTTCTGGAAGTCCTCGTTGAAGCCCGTGCCGACACCCATGGCGATGTTCATGCCCATCATCGCCATCAGGCCCGGCACCACGTACTGCACGTACTGCTCCTGGCCGCCGCCCAGCGCCTGCCCGATGGAGCCGCCGAAGACGAACACGAAGAGCAGGGTGAACACGATCGGCATGAGGACCGCGTCGAACATCGACTCGGGGTCCTGGCGGATCCACAGCAGATTGCGCCGGACGAGCGCGCCGGTGTGCCGGGCATGGGCCCGCAGCCCGATCCGGCCGTCGGCCTGACCGGTCCCGACGGTCTTGACGGTCTCACCGGTCGCGGGAACGGTGGTGGCGGCGCTCATACGGCGACCTCTTCGTAGGCGGGGGACGGGGCCGTGTCCTGTCCCTCACCGGCCTTGTGGCCGGTGAGGGACAGGAACACCTCGTCCAGGCTGGGCAGTTCGGTGCTGATCGAGGCGATGGTGACCCCGCGTGCGGTGATCGCGCCGACGACGGCGGTGAGTTGCTCGTCGCTGAGGATCGGCACGAGGAGGGTGCCGGTCTCCGGGTCCACGGTGGTCGTGGCGAGCCCGGTGATGCCCAGGCCGTCCAGCTCCCGGGCCAGTGGCCGCAGATGCACCGGATCGGCCGGCCGGAGCCGGAGCGTACGCCCGCCGACCTGTGCCTTCAGCTCCTCGATACGGCCGCCCGCGATCACCTTCCCCTTGTCGATCACGGTCAGCTCGGAGGCCAGCTGCTCGGCCTCCTCCATGTACTGCGTGGTCAGCAGCACGGTCACGCCGTCGCCGACCATGCGCTTCACCTCGGTCCACACCTCGTTCCGCGTCCGCGGGTCGAGGCCGGTCGTCGGCTCGTCCAGGTACAGCACGGCCGGGCTCCCGATCATGGACGCGGCCAGGTCCAGCCGCCGCCGCATACCGCCGGAGTACGTCGCCGCCGGGCGCCCGGCGGCGTCGGTCAGCGAGAACCGCTCCAGCAGACCGGTGGCGCGGCTCTTCGCCTCCTTCCGGGGCAGGTCGAGCAGCCGGCCGATCATGTACAGGTTCTCGAAGCCGGACAGCTTCTCGTCCACCGAGGCGTACTGGCCGGTCAGGCCGATCACCCGGCGGAGCTGGCGCGGCTGGCGTACGACGTCGTAGCCGGCCACCGTCGCGTGCCCCGCGTCGGGTGTGATCAGGGTGGACAGGCAGCGCACGAGCGTGGTCTTGCCCGCCCCGTTCGGGCCGAGCACGCCCATCACCGTGCCCTCACGCACATCCAGGTCGACACCGTCCAGCGCCCTGGTCTCCCCGTAGTGCTTGACCAGCCCCCGCACGGCGACAGCGCCTTTCGCGCCGCTGGCGTTCTTGTCGATTCGTGTCATGAGGACGACGCTCCCAGACCCCACCGACAAACCACCGACAGCCCACCTACACGCCCGACGGGCCGCCGACACGTCTGATGGCTCGGGGGTGCGGGTGCGTCGGCGGGTGCGGGTGCGGGTGAGCGGGGGCTGGGCGCGCAGTTCCCCGCGCCCCTGAGAAGCAGGGGCTGCGCCCCGTGCCTTCGGCCCGCGGGGCCGTCGCCCTTCAGGCCCGCAGGGCCGGATCTTTGAGGGCCGCGGGGAACTGGGCCACCAGCCCTCACCCGACCCGCACCGCCGACGAACCCGCACCCCCCTCCCGCGCCACCAAGTACAAGGCCGCAGCCCGCCGACGGGGGAAGATCGGCGGGCTGCAGTGGTACCACAGTGGCTCAACGGCCCTCGGGCCTAGTGGACGGAGTGCTCCTCCGTCGGGAACGTCCCGCCCACGACGTCCTCCGCGAACGCCTTCGCCGCGTCGCCCATGACCGTCCGCAGATCGGCGTACTGCTTCACGAACTTCGGCATCCGCCCCCCTGTCAGCCCGAGCATGTCGGTCCACACGAGGACCTGCGCGTCGGTGTCGGCGCCCGCGCCGATCCCGACGGTCGGGATGTGGAGCACCCGCGTGACCTCCGCCGCCAGCTCCGCCGGAACCAGCTCCAGGACGACCGCGAACGCGCCCGCGTCCTGGACGGCCTTGGCGTCGCGCAGCAGCTGCTGCGCGGCCTCCTCGCCCCGGCCCTGCACGCGGTAGCCCATGGCGTTGACGGACTGCGGGGTGAGGCCGATGTGGGCCATGACGGGGATGCCCGACTCGACCAGCAGCTCGATCTGGCGGTGCGACCGCTCGCCGCCCTCCAGCTTGACCGCGCCGACCCCGGCCTCCTTGACCAGCCGGGTCGCCGAGCGCAGCGCCTGCACCGGACCCTCCTGGTAGGAGCCGAAGGGCAGGTCGCCGACGATCAGGGCACGGCTGGTGCCCCGTACGACGGCGGCGGAGAGCATGGTCATCTCGTCGAGGGTGACGGGCACGGTCGACTCGTAGCCGAGGTGGCAGTTGCCCGCGGAGTCGCCGACGAGCATGACCGGGATACCGGCCTCGTCGAAGACGGACGCGGTCATCGCGTCGTACGCGGTGAGCATGGGCCACTTCTCGCCGCGTTCCTTGGCGAGGGCGATGTCCCGGACGGTGATACGGCGTGTGCCCTTGCCCCCGTACAGCGCCTTGCTGCCGTCGGAGGGCTTCGTCTGGGCAGCCAAAAGCTGTGTCATCGCTACAGCTCCTTCATGTCATCTCGAGGCACCCTGACGGCGTCCCCGGACCGCTTCCATGGTGGCACCTCGGGCAAGTGAGGGCTAGGGGAGGTCGGTGTGACCGTTCAGGCATGCGGCGTACACCGGCCCGCGGTGCGTGCCGACCCAACGTGTGCACCGGCCCGCGGTGCGTGCCGACCCAACGTGTGCACCGGCCTGCGGCGTGCACCGGCCTGCGGCGTGCACCGGCCTGCGGTGTGCACCGGCCTGCGGTGCGTACGGGCCTGCGGTGTGCACCGGCCTGCGGTGCGTACGGGCCTGCGGTGTGCACCGGCCTGCGGTGCGTACGGGCCTGCGGTGTGCACCGGCCTGCGGTGTGCACCGGCCCGCGGTGCGTGTCGGCCCGCGGTGCGTGTCGGCATGCGGCGTACACCGACCCGCGGTGCGTGCCAGCCCGCCGTGTGCACCGGCCCGCGGTGCCTGCATGCGGCGTACACCGACCCGCGGTGCCTGCCGGCCCGCCGTGTGTACCGGCCCGCGGTGTGTACCGCCCGCGATGCGTACCGGTTGCGATGCGTAAGAGTGGGGTAAAAGATTTTCGATACGAGACGGTCCCGTATCGAAATAGGTCTAGGGTCGACGTCATGACTACCGCAGTCCCTGACTCCCGCATACCGGCGGTGGTGCACCGGCGCCGCTGGGTGATTCTCGGTGTGCTGATGCTGAGCCTGCTGATCGTGGTGCTCGACAACTCGATCCTCAACGTCGCCATCAAGACGATCTCCACGCCGGAGCCCACCGGCCTCGGCGCCACCCAGAGCGAGCTGGAGTGGGCGATCAACGCCTACACGCTCGTCTTCGCGGGGCTGCTGTTCTCCGCGGGCCTGCTCGGCGACCGGCTCGGCCGCAAGAAGGTGCTGCTCGGCGGACTCGTCGTCTTCGGCATCGGCTCGGCCCTGGCCGCCATGTCGGGCTCCCCGGCGGAGCTGATCGCCTTCCGTGCCGTGATGGGCCTCGGCGCGGCCTTCGTGATGCCCGCCACGCTCGCCGTCCTGATGAACGTCTTCGAGCGAGACGAACAGCCGAAGGCCATCGGCATCTGGGCGGGCGGCGTCGGTCTCGCCATCGCCATCGGCCCGATCACCGGCGGAGTCCTCCTCGACCACTTCTGGTGGGGCTCGGTCTTCCTGATCAACGTGCCGATCGTCGTCCTGGCGCTGGGCCTGATGATCTGGCTGGTGCCCGACTCGCGCGACCCCGCCCCCGGCCGCATCGACCCCGTCGGCGTGGTGCTCTCCGTCGTCGGCCTCGTCCTCCTCGTCTACGGCATCATCCGGGGCGGCCAGCTCGCCGACTTCACCGATGCCACGGTCCTCGCCACCGTCGGGGCCGGCCTCGCGGTCCTCGCCGCCTTCGTGGTGTTCGAGAAGCGCAGCGACCACCCGTCCATCGACATGACGTTCTTCCAGAACAAGGTCTTCTCGACCGCCATAGGCGTCATCGGCGTGGTCTTCTTCGCGCTGATGGGCGTGACCTTCTTCTCCGTCTTCTACACCCAGACCGTGCGCGGCTACTCCCCGCTGCAGACCGGTCTGCTGATGCTGCCGCTGGCCGTCGCGCAGCTCGTCTTCGCGCCGCGCGCCCGGCTCGTCGTCGACCGCTTCGGCAACAGCGCGGTGTGCACGGCGGGCATGACGCTGATCGCCGGGATGCTGGCCGCGTTCGCCGTACTGGACGCGGACACGCCGATCTGGATCCTCGAAGTGATCTTCTTCTTCATGGGCGTGGGCATGGCGCACGTGATGACCCCGCTGAGCGTGGTCATCATGCAGGCCCTGCCTCGCGAGAAGGCCGGCTCCGCGTCCGCGCTCAGCAACACCTTCCGCCAGGTCGGCGGCGCCCTCGGCATCGCCGTCCTCGGCTCGGTGCTGTCCACCGCCTACCGGAACGGCATCGAGGACAAGCTGCCCGCCGGCTCCCCGCACGCCGCCGCCGAGTCCATCGAGGCCACCCTCGGTCTCGCCGCCCGCCTCGGCGAGCGGGGCGAGGCCCTGGTCGGCCCGGCCCACGACGCCTTCCTGCACGCCATGCACGTGACCGCCCTGTGCGGAGCCGGCATCGCCCTGATCGGTGCCGTGGCGATGGCGGTGTTCCTGCCGGGACGGGCGAAGGGCGGCCAAGAGGGCAAGGGCGAGACGGAGTTGGTCGCCGCGGACCACTGACCGGCGCCCGCGTACGGCACCCCCACCGCCGTACGCGGGAGAGAATCACCCCGGACACCCGGAGCACGACAGCGCCGGCACCCGGAGAACGACAGAGACGGAGCCGACCTTGAGCCTCGCCGAGAGCCACGCCGGAGACGGGCGGGTCCGGGACGGGAGTCCCGGACGCGGGCGGCCGCGCAGCGAGGCCGTGGAGCGGTCCATCGTCGAGGGAGTGCTGAAGCTCCTCGAAGAGGGCGTGCCGCTCTCGGAGTTGTCGATCGAACGGGTGGCCCGCACGGCCGGCGTCGGCAAGGCGACCATCTACCGCCGCTGGAGCGGCAAGGAGGCGCTCTTCGTCGACGTACTGCGCGCCGCGGAACCCCCGGACCCCGTGCTGCCCGGCACCTCGATGCGCGACGACCTGGTCGTCGTCCTGGAGGCGGCACGCCAACGCGGGCTGCTCAACCGGCCGTCGGCGATCCTGCACAACGTCATCGCCCAGATGAAGAGCAGCCCCACGATCTGGAACGCCTACCACGCGGACGTCGTCGCCCCCCGCCGCCGGGCCCTCGCCGACGTCCTGCGCCGGGGCCGGGACAACGGCGAACTCCGCGCCGACGTCGACATCGACCTCGTCGGCGATCTGGTCTTCGGACCCATGCTCGTCCGCACCGTCATGCGCCCGGACGCCCCCCTCCCCGAGAATCTCGCGGAGAACATCGTCGACACGGTGCTCGAAGGACTTCGTCCTTCTGCGAGCTGAGTCACAGTGATGTGCGCGTTTCGTTACAGACGTCGGGACCTGTCCACCGGTTCGGAACTCCGAACAGCGCGTTGTTCGTCCTCGTTCCGTACGGCCGCCATGTGGCGGCAGGATCGACGGCGATCATCCCCTAGGGTCTTTAGGCGCGGGGGACGAAGCGCACGGCAGGTTGTGAGGACGGTATGGCGCAGGCGTACATGACGGAGACGGGCGACGGCGGCACGGGTCAGGGCCGCGAACAATCCCGGCTCCGGCGCCTGCTGGACCGCCTCTTCGGCGGCTGGAGAGGGGACCGGCGGATCTGGCGGCGCGGCATCGTCCTCGCCGTTCTCGCTGTCCTCGTCGCACTGTTGATGGTGCTGCACGCCCAAGTCCCCAACGCCGTCGGCAACCTCGGCAGCCTGACCGAGACGTTCCTGCCCTGGCTGGGCGTCGCGATCCCGCTGCTGTTCGTCCTCGCGCTGGTCCGCAGGTCGGCGACCGCGCTCGTCGCGCTCCTCGTGCCCCTGGTCGTCTGGCTGAACATCTTCGGCGGACTGGTCTCCAGCAAGACCGGCAGCGGCGGTGACTTCACCGTCGTCACCCACAACGTGAACGCGGACAACGCCGACCCGTCCGGCACGGCCGGCGAGGTCGCCGCCTCCGGCGCGGACGTGGTGGCACTGGAGGAACTGACCGAGAGCGCGATGCCGGTGTACAAGAAGGCCCTGGCGGCGACGTACCCGTACCACGAGGTCGTCGGCACCGTCGGGCTGTGGAGCAAGTACCGGATGAGCGACACCAAGCCCGTCGACATCAAGCTCGGCTGGGAGCGTGCGATGCGCTCGACGGTGGCGGCGCCGGACGGGCCCGTCGCCGTGTATGTCGCCCATCTGCCCTCGGTACGGGTCAAGCTGGAGGCCGGGTTCACCGCCCGCCAGCGCGACAAGAGCGCCAACGCCCTCGGCGAGGCCATCGCCGACGAGCCGATCCAGCAGGTCGCCCTCCTCGGTGACCTCAACGGCACCATGAACGACCGCGCCCTGAACGCCGTCACCGCCCAGATGCGCTCCACCCAGGGCGCCGCGGGCAGCGGCTTCGGCTTCAGCTGGCCGGCGGCGTTCCCGATGGCCCGCATCGACCAGATCATGGTCCGGGGCATGGAGCCGACGGCCTCGTGGACCCTGCCGGAGACGGGCAGCGACCATCTTCCGGTGGCGGCGCGGGTGACGATCGACACGTCCGGGAGCTGACCGAGCTGGTGGGACGGCCGGAGGCGCGGAGGGAATAGGGCCCGGGTTCGAGTTTGTTCCGTCAGTGAACATACGATGGGGACCGAATCCGATTCCCCTTCCCCTGCCCTCCTGCTGTCTTTGAAAGGTCTCTCCGCCATGCCCTTGGCCCTGCTCGCTCTCGCCGTAGGCGCCTTCGGAATCGGCACGACCGAGTTCGTCATCATGGGCCTCCTCCCCGAGGTCGCCGGCGACCTCGGCATCTCGATCCCCGCCGCCGGCCACCTCGTCTCGGCGTATGCGCTGGGTGTCGTCATCGGCGCCCCGCTGCTCGCCGCGGTCACGGCCCGGCTGCCCCGCCGCAAGGTCCTGATCGGGCTGATGGTCCTCTTCGTCGTCGGCAACGCCCTGTCCGCCCTCGCCCCCGACGAGCACTGGCTGCTCGCCGCCCGCTTCCTCAGCGGTCTCCCGCACGGCGCCTTCTTCGGCGTCGGCGCGGTCGTCGCGACCGGCCTCGTGGCACCGGAGCGAAAGGCCCGCTCGGTCTCGCTGATGTTCCTGGGCCTGACGATCGCCAACGTCGCCGGCGTACCGGCCGCGACCCTCGTGGGCCAGCACTTCGGCTGGCGGATCACCTTCCTCGGCGTGAGCGCGATCGGCCTGGCGGCCATCGCCTCCCTCGCGCTCCTGCTCCCGCACGACCGCGCGGCCGCCCCGACGACCGGCCTGCGCGGCGAACTGGGCGCCCTGCGCTCGCTGCCCGTCTGGCTCGCCCTCGGCACGACCGTCGCCGGCTTCGGCGCCCTCTTCTCCGCCTACAGCTACATCACGCCGATGCTCACGGACTCCGCCGGGTACGCCGGGACCAGCGTGACCCTGCTGCTCGCGCTGTTCGGAGTCGGGGCGACCATCGGCAACCTGGCCGGCGGCCGCCTCGCCGACCACTCCCTGCGAGGCACGCTGTTCGGCGGCCTGGTATCGCTGATCCTCGTCCTGGCCCTGTTCCCGGTCCTGATGTCCGCCCAGTGGAGCGCCGCCCTGGCCGTCCTGCTCCTCGGCGTCGCCGCCTTCGCCACCGGCTCGCCCCTCCAGCTGATGGTCATGGAGAAGGCCGCCACCGCCCCCTCCCTCGCCTCCTCCGCCAACCAGGCCGCCTTCAACCTCGCGAACGCAGGCGGCGCCTGGATCGGCGGCCTCGCCCTGGCGGCCGGCCTCGGCGCGACGGCCCCGGCGGTCGTGGGCGCGGGCCTCGCGGTGATCGGCCTGGCGGTCGCGGCCGTGGCCCTCACGGTGGACAACCGCCGGGCCGCCCCCGCACCGGCGCACGGCGGCCGGAGCCGCGGACGTGTGGTGGCGTCGCATGTGCCGGAGCAGTCGGAGACGGTGCGGGTCTGAGGCACGCACCGCGTGCCGCTCTCGCCCTCGACGGGTGACCAGGGCCCGCGTCCCGGAAAGCCCGGGACGCGGGCCCTGCGCGTTCCCCGAGATGTGGCGCCCCGGTGCGTAATCGCCTCGCGCGCGGGGCGCCTTGGATCTAGCCTCGCGGCCATGACGGCACACGACACGACCGCGGGCTCACGGATCGCACCAGGCGGCGCGGGGACGGTGATCAGGCGGGAGACCGCTGACGATCACCGAGCGGTGCGCGAGGTCCATACGCGCGCCTTCGGTGACGGCGAGCGGATTCCCGGGCTCGTCGAGGCGCTCCGCGTCACGGAGGCCGCGCCGCCGCCGATGTCCTTCGTCGCCACCGTCGACGACCGGGTCGTCGGACACGTCCTGCTGAGCGGGGCGCGGCTGGACGCTCCGCGCCGGATCGTGGACGTCCTGTCCCTGTCGCCGCTGGGCGTGCTCCCGGAGTTCCAGCGTCAGTGCATCGGCACCCGGCTCGTCGCGCACGCTCTCGCGGCGGCCGACAGCCAGGGCGTGCCGCTGGTGTTCCTGGAGGGTTCACCGCACTACTACGGCGCGCGCGGCTTCGAGGGCGCGGGCGCGGCGGGCTTCCGCTCCCCGTCGCTGCGTATACCGGAAGCCGCGTTCCAGGTGGCCCGTCTGTCCGCGCACGAGCCGTGGATGACGGGCACCTTCGTCTACTCGGAGGTCTTCTGGGCCTTCGACTGCGTCGGGCTGCGCGACCCCGAGGCCTGAGGGACGCGGCTGCCCCGCAGCTACGCCCGCTCCCGCCACCGGTTCGTGATCGGCAGCCGCCGGTCCTTCCCGAAGCCCTTCGGGGAGATCTTCGTGCCCGGCGGGTACTGCCGCCGCTTGTACTCGGCGGTGTCGACCATCCGCAGGGTTTTGCTCACCAGCTCCCGGTCGAAACCGGCGGCGACGATCGCGTCGGCACCCTGGTCGCGGTCGACGTAGAGCTCCAGGATCGCGTCCAGGACCGGGTAGTCCGGGAGGGAGTCGGTGTCGACCTGGCCGGGGCGGAGTTCCGCGCTCGGCGGCTTGGAGATGGAGTTCTCCGGGATCGGCGGGGTCTGGCCCCGCTCCGCCGCCGCCCGGTTGCGCCACTCGGCGAGGCGGAAGATCGACGTCTTGTACACGTCCTTGATGGGGCCGTACGCGCCCACGGAGTCGCCGTACAGCGTCGAGTACCCCACCGCCAGCTCCGACTTGTTGCCGGGCGCCAGCACGATGTGGCCCTCCTGGTTGGAGATGGCCATCAGCAGCGTGCCGCGCAGGCGTGACTGGAGGTTCTCCTCGGCCAGGCCCGTCAGCTCGGTCGACGACATGTACGCGTCGAACATCGGCGCGATCGAGATCGTACGGAGGTTGAGGCCCGTCCGGCGCGCCAGCTCCGCCGCGTCGCCCTTGGAGTGGTCCGAGGAGTACTTCGACGGCATCGACACGCCGTACACGTTCTGCGCGCCCAGCGCGTCGCACGCGATCGCCGCGACGATCGCCGAGTCGATACCGCCGGAGAGCCCGATCAGCACCGACGTGAAGCCGTTCTTCGCCGCGTACGCCCGCAGGCCGACCACCAGCGCCGAGTACACCTCCTCGTCGTCGTCGAGGCGCTCCGCGTACCCGCCGGTCAGCTCCGGCTCGTACGCGGGCAGCGGCTCCTCGGAGATCACGAGCCGGTCGATGCGCAGACCGTCGTCGACGACGCCGGTCACGGGATCGGCCGCCGCCGCCGGGAGGTCCAGGTCGAGGACCACACACCCCTCCGAGAACTGCGGCGCCCGTGCGACCACTTCGCCGTTCTTGTCGACGACGATCGAGTCGCCGTCGAAGACCAGCTCGTCCTGGCCGCCGATCATCGCCAGATACGCGGTCGTGCAGCCGGCCTCCTGGGCGCGCTTGCGGACCAGTTCGAGGCGGGTGTCGTCCTTGTCGCGCTCGTACGGCGAGCCGTTGATGGAGAGCAGCAGCCCCGCGCCTGCGGACCGGGCCGCCGGGACACGGCCGCCGTCCTGCCAGAGGTCCTCGCAGATGGCGAGGGCGATGTCGACGCCGTGCAGCCGTACGACGGGCATGGTGTCGCCGGGCACGAAGTAGCGGAACTCGTCGAACACGCCGTAGTTGGGGAGGTGGTGCTTGGCGTAGGTGAGCGCGACCTCGCCCCGGTACAGCACCGCCCCGGCGTTGCGCGGGGCGCCCGCCGGCTGGCCGAACCTCGGCGAGGCGGACTCGGAACGGTCGAGGTAACCGAGGACCACCGGCAGCTCCCCGAAGCCCTCGTCGGCGAGCCGCGCGGCGAGCGCCCTCAGCGCGGAGCGGGAGGCCTCCACGAAGGACTGGCGCAGCGCCAGGTCCTCGACGGGATACCCGGTCAGCACCATCTCGGGGAACGCCACCAGATGCGCTCCCTGCTCGGCGGAGTGCCGGGTCCAGCGGACGACCGCCTCGGCGTTCGCGGCGATGTCGCCGACCGTCGAGTCGATCTGATTCAAAGCGAGACGAAGTTGAGGCACGGGGCCCAGTGTAATCGTCAGAGCGACGCAATGGGGTGTGGGGCGCCCCACGTTCGGAGCGCCCCACGGATCCCGTCGCGACCCCTACCGCCGGTACGACTCCACATAGCCCTTGGCGGGCGACCCCACCCCGGTCACGTCGTCGTACCCGCGCACGGCGTGCAGGGAGCTGTCGGCGCCCAGGGTGCGTACGGAGGTGGCGAGCCCGTCGGCGGTGTCGTAGCCGCTGACGAAGTCGACACGGGCCACCGCGAGCCCGGCGCCGCCCGCCGGGTTGTCGGTGACGTCGTGGAACACCTTCGCTCCGTGCGCCGAGCCCCCGTGCGTCGGGCCCCCGTGCGTCGGGCCCCCGTGCGTCGGGCCCCCGTGCGTCGGGCCTCCGTGCGCCGAGCCCCCGTGCGTCGGGCCCCCGAACGACGACGAGACGTACCGGGCGTAGATCGCCGGGTTGGCGAAGCCCGGCGGACGGCCGCCGTGGGCCTCCTGCGCCAGTGCCTGGACGCCCGCGACGACCGGCGCGGCGAGCGAGGTGCCGCCGATCCGGTACTCGCCGTACGCCTGCCCGCCCTCGGGGAGGGTCTGCGTCTGCCCGATCAGGAACCCGGTGTTCGGGTCGGCGATCGCCGCGATGTCCGGCACCGTACGCATCGGCGCGGCCCCGTTCGCCGTCGCGAGCGCCTCACGCCAGGGAATGGCGGCGGGCACGGCTGGGCCAAGAACCCCCCAAGCGAACGTATGGAAACGTACGGAAGCCCCAAGGAACCGTACGCGCAAGGGAATTGCGACATACGTCCCCGGGGCCTCAGGGGTGACCGGTCACTTCGACCGGAGGGCTACCTACCGTGGCGCGGCGCCCCGGTCCTTGAGCATCCCCGTCATCAACGAGATCTCGGACTCCTGGGCGTTGACCATGCCCTGCGCGAGCTTCTTCTCCACGCCGACCGTGCACTTGGAGACGCAGCCCTCCGCCATGTGGACGCCGCCCTTGTGATGGTCGGTCATCAACTGGAGGAAGAAGATCTCTGCCTGCTTGCCGTTGAGCTTGCCGAGCTTCTCCATCTCGGTGTCGGTGGCCATGCCCGGCATCAGCGAACCGTCCTCGCCGGAGGCCATCGAGCCCATGCCCATCCAGGCCATCGGCTGCTGCGACGACACCTTCGGCAGGCCCCACAGATCGAGCCAGCCGATCATCATGCCGCGCTGGTTGGCCTGCGTCTGCGCGATGTCGTACGCGAGCCGCCGGACCTCCTCGTCGTCCGTCCGGTCGCGCACGATGTACGACATCTCGACGGCCTGCTGGTGATGGACGGCCATGTCCCGGGCGAACCCCGCGTCGGCGGAGTCGGCGGCGGGGGCCTTCAGCCCGGACTCGTCGCCGTCGGCGACCGCGTACGTGATCGCTCCGGCCGCGACGAGTACCGCCGCGGCCCCGGAGGCGATCCAACCGATGTGCTTCATGCTTCCCACTGTGCCAGGCCGCTGCCGCTAGGAGACGCCGTTGGTGCAGGCGGCACCCGGCTCGGGCGTCTGCTCGCCCTGGACGTAGGACTCGAAGAACTTGTCGACGTTCGGGTCCTTCGCGCTCGTCACCGTGCGCTGGTGGCCCCACGCACTGAGCATGATCGGGTCCTTCTGGTCCTCGACCGGGCTCATCAGCGTGTACGGGGTCTTCTTGACCTTCTCCGCGAGCGCCTTCACGTCGGCCTCGGAGGCCTTGCTGTTGTACGAGACCCAGACCGCGCCGTGTTCCAGGGAGTGCACGGCGTTCTCGTTCTTGATCGCCTTGTCGTAGACGTCGCCGTTGCAGTTCTGCCAGACCGGGTTGTGGTCGCCGCCCACCGGGGGCTCCATCGGGTACTTCACGCTCTTGGTGACGTGGTTCTGGGTGAGCTTGGTGCTCCAGGTCTTGACGCCGTCCGACCCGGTCTTCCACTTGCCCGTGGCCTTGGAGTCGCTCGCGGTGCTGCTGCTGTCGTCGGACTGCGAGCGGATCAGGACCGTCCCGCCCACGACGAGGCCGGCGACTATCAGCACGCTGGCGCCGATCGTGAGGATCCGGGTCCGGCGCTCACGGGAACGCTCGGCACGGCGCATCGCCTCGATGCGCGCCTTGCGGTCCCCGCTGCTGTTGGTCTTGGCGGCCATGGGGTGTGTCCTTAGTGGGGGATGGGTCGGATGGGACGGTCGGATCAGCTGATCGTAAGTTGATCCGCTCCCTCTCGTAAACGAGGGATCCCGCCTCCCATGCTGCCCGCCGGCACCCCGGGCTGCCCACGGAACGACACGGGCGTTACGGATGTCGGCGCGAGCAGGCAAGATGGGCGGCAGAGCGGTTGAGCGGCGGAGCGAGCGGTACACCCCCACAGCGGGAGGTAAACCTCGGGAGGTACACCCGCCGTATGCCGGGCGTTCGACTGGAGGTCGGTTTGCCGATCAAGGTGCGCAACGCGCATGAAATGGTGTTGTGGTGGGATGCTCAGGTGCCCGACCGTCTCCCGTCGCTCGGGAGCAAGGCGGCCTGACCAGCAAGGAATGGGTGGAAGCGGAAGATGGACAAGCAGCAGGAGTTCGTGCTCCGTACGTTGGAGGAGCGCGACATCCGTTTCGTACGCCTGTGGTTCACGGACGTCCTGGGCTTCCTGAAGTCCGTCGCCGTGGCCCCCGCCGAACTGGAACAGGCGTTTGACGAGGGCATCGGCTTCGACGGCTCGGCCATCGAGGGCTTCGCCCGGGTGTACGAGTCCGACATGATCGCCAAGCCGGACCCGTCGACCTTCCAGGTCCTGCCGTGGCGCGCGGAGGCCCCCGGTACCGCCCGGATGTTCTGCGACATCCTCATGCCGGACGGCTCCCCGTCCTTCGCCGACCCGCGCTACGTCCTCAAGCGCGCCCTGGCCAAGGCCTCCGACCTGGGCTTCACCTTCTACACCCACCCCGAGATCGAGTTCTTCCTCCTGAAGGACAAGCCGGTCGACGGCTCCCGCCCGACCCCGGCCGACAACTCCGGCTACTTCGACCACACCCCGCAGAACGTCGGCATGGACTTCCGCCGCCAGGCGATCACCATGCTGGAGTCCATGGGCATCTCGGTCGAGTTCTCCCACCACGAGGGCGCACCGGGCCAGCAGGAGATCGACCTCCGCTACGCCGACGCGCTGTCCACCGCGGACAACATCATGACGTTCCGCCTGGTCATGAAGCAGGTGGCGCTGGAGCAGGGCGTCCAGGCGACGTTCATGCCGAAGCCGTTCAGCGAGCACCCGGGCAGCGGAATGCACACGCACCTGTCGCTCTTCGAAGGCGACCGGAACGCGTTCTACGAGTCGGGCGCGGAGTACCAGCTCTCCAAGGTCGGCCGCTCCTTCATCGCGGGCCTGCTGAAGCACGCGGCCGAGATCGCCGCCGTGACGAACCAGTGGGTCAACTCCTACAAGCGCATCTGGGGCGGCTCCGAGCGCACCGCCGGCGCCGGCGGCGAGGCCCCCTCGTACATCTGCTGGGGCCACAACAACCGCTCCGCCCTGGTCCGGGTCCCCATGTACAAGCCCGGCAAGACGGGCTCGGCACGGGTGGAGGTCCGCTCCCTGGACTCCGGCACCAACCCGTACCTGGCGTACGCCATGCTCCTGGCCGCCGGCCTCAAGGGCATCGAGGAGGGCTACGAGCTCCCGCCGGGCGCCGAGGACGACGTCTGGGCCCTCTCGGACGCGGAACGCCGCGCGATGGGCATCGAGCCGCTCCCGCAGAACCTGGGCGAGGCCCTGACCCTCATGGAGCGCAGCGACCTGGTGGCGGAGACCCTGGGCGAGCACGTCTTCGACTTCTTCCTGCGCAACAAGCGCCAGGAGTGGGAGGAGTACCGCTCCGAGGTCACGGCCTTCGAGCTGCGGAAGAACCTGCCGGTGCTGTAGGCGCCGGGCGGCAGGCGCGGACGCGGAAGGGGAGCCCCGGTCACGGGGCTCCCCTTCCGTGTGCCGGTGGGAACCGGCATGATGATCGACATGAACGCATCCCGACGAAAGGCCGATGCCGCGTAATCGGCCCGGCGCGCTGCGCGCCGCCCAGCGGCTCCGAGGAGACCGTCCCCTGAACCGGGACAGCCCACCACGGAGCCGGATCCACGGACTCTCGGCCCGCACCAGCGCCTCCGTGCACCGCTACGAGGCGCTCTCGGCCGACTACGACGTCTTCCCCGGCATGACCGCCTCCGCCCTGCGGCGCTACCGAGCCTTCGTGGGGGCGCAGGGACGCCGGCCGCGCTACCCGTTCCTGGACGACTGCGGGTGCCGCGCCTGCGCCCTCAGGGACATCAGGCATGTCCGCGACATGCTCGGCACGGTCCTGCGCCACCTGCCCCCGCGGCCCCGCGCCGAACTGGGTCGACTGGTCGCGTCCCTCGACGTCCGCTACCTGGAACGCACCTTGCCGGACCCGTTCGTCCACGTCCGTCGGGGGTGGCGCCCGTATGTCTGGTGGTATCGCCGCCTCGAAGGCTGCCGCTACGCCGCGACGGGGACCGTGTGACGTGCGACCGCCGCTCCCGGTGGGCGGCTCAGCGCGGAGTGCGAAGGCCGGCCAGCGCCGGGGGCAGTGGGTAGACGCGTTCCGGGGGCAGCAGACGCTGGGCCTTGTCGGTCCGGCCGGTCTGCACCAGGGTCGCGGCTTTGCGGACCTGGGGGGTGAGGTCCGTGAGACCGACGATCCACTCGTCGGTGAAGGTCCGGATCAGATGGCGGCCGATGCCGACCTGGATGCTGTAGTGGTTCAGCGCGGCCCCGCGCGGCGAGCGCTCCGGGTCCCACTGGACATGGACGGCCGCCCCCGCCACGGCCGCCGGGTCCGCCGTCGTCAGCACGGCCCGGGACAGCGCCTCCTCCCAGCCCTCCCGGGTGATCCGCACCGCGAGCACCCGCTCCTGGCCGGGCTTGCGGGCCCAGTTGCTGCGGTGCATCAGCCACAGGAACGACGGCTTGATCCACGTCATCCGACGGAACGAGAACGGCTCGACGAAGCGGCCGGCCCGCAGCGCCGCGTCGGCGACGGCGGGTGCGTACGCCTGGTAGACGACGATCGTCCGGGCGTCGTAGTCGGCACGGATCTCATACTGGGGCGCCATGCGCGGCACCCTGCCAGCCGCATCGCGGGGGCCGCGAGCCAATATTCGCCGGTGGAGCCAGAACCGCAGGCGGACACGGTGCGCCGCAGACCGCCGCAGACCGCCGCGGACCGCCGCGGACCGCCGCCGGCCCCCGGCGGTCCGCCACGACGGGTGCGCCAGGCCGGCTGCCTACTGCTGCGCCAGGCCCGCCAGCACCTGGTGCAGCGGCTCCGTGACCCTGCGCCGGTACTCCTGGATCGCCCACCCGTTGCCGTCCGGGTCCTTGAAGTACATGAAGGTGGCGCCGTCGTCGGGGGCGTACTGGATGGGTTCGGACACGTCGAGGCCCCGTTCGAGGAGTTCGGCGTGGGCGGCCTTGATGTCGGCGACACAGAGCTGGAGGCCCTGATACGCGCCGGGGGCTGGCTTGGGGCCCTGGGCCATGTCCCAGATGGCGTCGCCGAGGGCGATGGAACAGCCGGAGCCCGGGGGAGTCAGCTGGACGATCCGCATGCCCGGCATGACCTCCTGGTCGATGTCGACATGGAAACCGACCTTGTCCCGGTAGAAGTCCCGGGCCCGGTCGATGTCGCTCACGGGCAGCGGAATCACTTCGAGCGTGTACTGCATCCTTTGGTCCTCCAAGTCGCCGTTGACGGGAGTGCCCGTGCACATCCTTCGTGCCGGTTCCTTGCGCGAGCCTTCACATCAGCCGAACCGCCACCGCGTCTGGCTGAACGGCTCCCCCTTACCGAAGCCGAAAACCGTGCCGGGCGCCACCGAGAAGACGAAAGCCCGTCCCGCGCCGTGCTGAAAACACCCCTCCCGCACCTCGAAGTGCCAGAAACTGCCGTACTTCGCCTCCCACGCGACGGCCAGCTCCCGCAGCCGGTCGTCCCGCGCCACGCGTACGGCCTCGCCCTCCACCACCAGGTCGTAGCCCTCGTCCCAGGTGTTCGTGCCGGTCGTCAGCACGACGTGCGGGTTCTGCGCGAGGTTCCTGGCCTTCCGCTCCTTGGGCCCCGTGCAGAAGTGCAACGCCCCCTGCGACCACACCGCGGGCAACGGAGTCACATGCGGCCGCCCGTCCGGCCGTACCGTCGAGATCCAGAACAACTCGGCGCCGGACAGCCGCGCCTCGGCCTGCGACCAGGGGATCGCGGCGGCGTCCGGGTCGCTGTAGCGGGGGTCGAGCCGGGTCTGCGGTGTGCTGGTGTCGGACATGGGGTGTCTCTTCCTGTCACCGGTACCTGTCGAGCCGGCACCGGTACCTGTCAAGGATGTCGAAGGGCAGACTCCACAGAGCGCCGAAACTCATCCCACCGTTCGTCGGCGTGCTCCGCACTTCGACGTCACGCGGGCTCCTCCACCCCGAGAAACCGAGCCAGCACAGCCACACCGGCAGGCATCGCGACGAGATAGCCGACCAGGAGACCGATGCCCGGGTCGGCCGCCGGGGGCAGGGCCCAGTTCGTCGCCGCGGCCCCGAGCAGGCTCAACGCCGCCAGCGCCAGCAGGGCGGCGACGACGGCGAGCCGACGTGGCGGGCGCCCCTCGCGGTACAGCTCGATCGCGGGCCTGGACGCGGCGATGGTCGCGGTGAACGCGGCGAGATGGAGGTTGGGCGGCGACCCGAACAGCCACCCCACCAGCGTGACGACTCCATAGGCGGCGAGACCGGCGAGTTCCAGCAGGGCAGTGGTCACCACCGCCTCCGACGACAGCACCGTCCCTCACGAACGACGCCGTATCGAGCCGTTCCCGCCGTCCTTCTCGTCATCCACCTCGGCAGAGTAGCCGTGGACATGGCGAAAGTGGCCCCGTCGGGACAGCGGCACCGGTGGGCAGCCCCGGCCGGGGCTGCGTGGAACTTCTCGTCGCCACCGAACCCGGAACCCCGCCGACCGGCGCTTCTCCCAGGCTCTCCGGTTAGGCTCAAGCCCGTACGACCTTGATCGATGGAGTCCGGCGATCGGGTGAGCGGACGAGCGGGCTTGATCCGACGGGAGGCCTGGATGACGGCGCCGGGGCGCAGGAGCACCACGTTCTCGCGACTGCTGCGGCACGGTTTCACCGATCCCAGCGCCGCCGAGCGGCTGCTGGAGAGCGGGGAGCTGTCGGCCGTACGGAACGACCCGGTGCTGCTGGACGCGCTGGGGGCGACCGCCGACCCCAACCTCGCACTGCTGGGTCTCGTACGACTGCTGGAGGCGCAGCCGGACCGTACGGCGCGGCGGTCGGTGCTGGACACGCTGATAGCGGCGAAGCCGCTGCGGGACCGTCTGTTGGGGGTGCTCGGCGCGTCCGCCGCGCTCGGCGACCATCTGGCCCGGCACGCGCAGGACTGGCAGGCGCTCGTGACGTACGAGGCGCAGGACCTGCATCCGGGCGTCGAGGAGTTCGAACAGGGGCTCGCGGAGGCCACCGACCCGGTCTCGCTGCGGGTCGCCTACCGCCGCTGTCTGCTCTCCATCGCCGCCCGTGACGTCT
This sequence comes from Streptomyces europaeiscabiei, assembly GCF_036346855.1. Taxonomy (NCBI): domain Bacteria; kingdom Bacillati; phylum Actinomycetota; class Actinomycetes; order Kitasatosporales; family Streptomycetaceae; genus Streptomyces; species Streptomyces europaeiscabiei. The sequence continues at coordinate 2,980,257 of NZ_CP107841.1, read as the reverse complement.
GCGGTACGACGGACCTCGCCCAGACCGCCGCCGAACTCGCCGACCTCGCCACCGCCACGCTGCGCGCCGCCCTCGCGATCGCCCGCGCCGCTGCGCCGGAGGACGCGGCGCTGTGCCGGCTCGCGGTGATCGCGATGGGCAAGTGCGGCGGCCACGAGCTGAACTACGTCTCCGACGTCGACGTCATCTTCGTCGGGGAGACCGCGGACGGGGCCGACGAGCAGAAGGCGATCCGGGCGGCCACCCGGCTCGCCTCGCACATGATGCGGATCTGCTCCGAGACGACCGTCGAGGGCAGCATCTGGCCCGTCGACGCGAATCTGCGGCCGGAGGGGCGCAACGGACCGCTCGTGCGCACGCTGAGCAGTCATCTCGCGTACTACCAACGGTGGGCCAAGACCTGGGAGTTCCAGGCGCTGCTGAAGGCCCGGCCGGTGGCGGGGGACCTCGGCCTCGGCGAGGAGTACGTCTCCGCGCTCGAACCGCTGGTCTGGAAGGCGGCCGAGCGGGAGAACTTCGTCGCCGACGTGCAGCGCATGCGCCGCCGGGTCGTCGAGACCATCCCGGCCGCCGAGATCGACCGTCAACTCAAGCTCGGACCGGGCGGGTTGAGGGACGTCGAGTTCGCCGTGCAGTTGCTTCAGCTCGTGCACGGGCGCGGCGACACCTCGCTGCGCAGCGGGACCACGCTCGACGCGCTCGGCGCGCTGGCCGCCGGCGGGTACGTGGGGCGGTCGGACGCGGCCCAACTCGACGCCGCGTACCGCTTCCTGCGGTCCATGGAACACCGCATCCAGCTCTACCGCCTGCGCCGCACCCACCTCGTCCCCGAGGACGACGACGACCTGCGGCGCCTCGGCCGCTCGCTCGGCCTGCGCACCGATCCGGTCGCCGAGCTGAACCGCGAGTGGCGGCGCCATGCGGCCGTCGTACGCCGACTGCACGAGAAGCTCTTCTACCGTCCGCTCCTCGACGCCGTCGCCCAACTAGCCCCCGGCGAGACCCGGCTGAGCGCCGACGCGGCCCGCGAACGCCTCGTCGCCCTCGGCTACGCCGACCCGGCCGCCGCCCTCCGTCACCTGGAGGCACTGGCCTCCGGCGTCTCCCGCAAGGCGGCCATCCAACGCACGCTGCTGCCGGTCCTGTTGGGCTGGTTCGCGGACTCGGCCGACCCGGACGCCGGGCTCCTCAACTTCCGCAAGGTCTCGGACGCCCTCGGCAGAACCCCGTGGTATCTGAGGCTGTTGCGCGACGAGGGGGCGGCCGCGGAGAACCTGGCGCGCGTGCTCTCCGCCGGCCGTCTCGCCCCCGACCTCCTCATGCGCGCCCCCGAGGCCGTCTCCCTCCTCGGTGACGGGGACGGTGTCGCGGGTGGCGCCGGCGGGCTCGAACCCCGCGTACGCGCCCACCTGGAACAGGAGATCCTCGCCGCCGTCGGCCGCGCCGACGGCGCCCAACAGGGCGTCACGGCGGCGCGCGGCGTCCGCCGCCGCGAGCTGTTCCGTACGGCCGCCATGGACATCGTGGGTTCCTACGGCACCGAGGCGTCCCCGGCAACCGCCGACCAGGGCGCCCTTGTCGACCTCGTCGGTGGCGCGGTCTCCGACCTCACGGCCGCGACCCTCGCCGGCACCCTGCGGGCCGTGGTCCGCGACCGCTGGGGCGACACCCTCCCCACCCGCTTCGCCGTCATCGGCATGGGCCGCTTCGGAGGCCACGAACTGGGCTACGGCTCCGACGCCGACGTACTGTTCGTCCACGAGCCGAGGGAGGGCACCGACGAGCAGGAGGCGGCCCGCGCCGCGAACGCGGTCGTCGCCGAGATGCGGCGCCTGCTGCAGATCCCGAGCGCCGACCCGCCCCTCCTCATCGACGCGGACCTCCGCCCCGAGGGCAAGTCCGGCCCCGTCGTGCGGACGTTGAAGTCGTACGAGGCCTACTACCGCCGCTGGTCGCTGGGCTGGGAGTCGCAGGCGCTGCTGCGCGCCGAACCCGTCGCCGGTGACGAGGAACTGGGCCGCCGCTTCATCGACCTCATCGATCCGCTGCGCTATCCGGCGGACGGACTCGGCGACGACGCCGTACGCGAGATCCGGCGCCTGAAGGCCCGTATGGAGTCGGAGCGGATGCCGCGCGGCGCCGACCCGACGCTCCACACCAAGCTCGGCCGCGGCGGCCTGTCCGACGTGGAATGGACCGTCCAGCTCTTCCAGCTCCGGCACGGGCACAGCGAGTCGGGCCTGCGCACGACCCGCACCCGCGAGGCCCTGGCCGCGGCCCGCGCGGCCGACCTGGTGAGCGCCGAGGACGCGGCCGTACTCGACGAGGCCTGGGTGCTGGCCACCCGCGTACGCAACGCCGTGATGCTCGTACGGGGCCGGGCCGGCGACACGTTCCCGTCCGACGGCCGGGAACTCGCCGCCGTGGGGCGGTACTTGGGGTACGGCCCGGGACATGTGGGCGACATGCTCGACGACTACCGCCGGATCACACGGCGTGCTCGGGGTGTGGTGGAGGAGTTGTTCTACGGGGGGTGAGACCCCCGGCCACGCCCCCCGGGTCTCCGTCGCGCCCGGTCACCCCTGCTCCTGCCCGGTCCGCCGCGCATACGCGCGTGCCGCCCGTGCCCGGTCGCCGCAGCGGGTCGAGCACCAGTGGCGGCGGCCGTGGCGCAGGAGGTGGCGGTTGCAGGGGCTGGAGCCGCAGGCGGTGAGCCGGCCGGCGTCGGGGCCGGTCAGCAGGTCGGCGGCGTTCGCGGCGAGGACCGCGAGGGTGTGGTCGACGAGTTGCGTGGTGGGGTGGGAGGCCGCCCGGTACATCCCGCGCCCCGGCTCCCAGCGCAGGAGTGCGGCCGCGGGGGCCCGGGGCAGCGCGTCGTTCACGGCGGCCAGGGCGCTCGGCGGCGCGGGCCGACCGTCCCCCCGGGCCGCCAGTAACGCCCGGATCTGTTCGCGCAGTGACCGCAACCGCGCTGCGCACATCTCCCGCGTCCCGGCGTCCACGGGGGCGAGGTCGTGTGCGGTGAGCCACCGGTCGGCTGTCACCGGCGTCCCGAGAAGGTCAAGGAAGTGGCCTCGGGCAGGGCGAGCGCACTGTTGGCGAAGTCGAGCGCGGGGTACTGCTCCGCCCCGCCGCCTGGTCAAGGAGATCGCCGAGCGGTTCGGCCCGGTGGTCACGGCGGTCCTCTTCGCGGGCGCGCCCCGCGGCCACATCTTCGACGACGCGCTGCTCGTCCTCGACAGCGCCCAGGCCGCCGAAACCGCCGCCGGCCTCGGCGCGCGCCGTGCCGTCCCCGTCCACCTCGACAGCTGGGGCCACTTCACCGAGGGCCGCGACGAACTGGACGCCGCCTTCACCGCCGCGGGCCTGGCCGACCGCCTGCGGTAGCAGTAGCTGCGGCGGCAGTGGCGGCAGCCGGACCCGCGGTCGCAGCCGGACCCGCAGTCGCTTCAACCCCCGCCCCCGCCGGCCCCTTGCGCGGCCGCGTCAGCGCCACCCCCGCCAGAACCACCACCATCCCCGCGATCACCCGCGGCCCCACCCTCTCGTCGAGGAACAGCGCGCCCAACGCGATCGACACCACCGGGAGCAGATAGCCGACCGTCGCCGCGTTCGTCGCCCCCTCGTCCGCGATCAGGCGGTAGTGGAGGTAGAAGGTGATCCCTGTTCCGAAGATCCCCAGGACGGTCACCGCGGCCAGGGCGGTCAGGTCCACCCCGGCCGCGACGGAGCTCCCGGCGGGCAGCGCCAGCCCTGCCCACCCCGTCGCCGTGAGGAGTTGCGCGGCGGACACCGCCAGCGGGGCGTCGCGGCTCATCAGATGGCGGCCCATGTACGCGAAGGCCACCGCATAGCTGACGGCCGCCCCGAGCAGGGCGAGCGCACCCCCGGTCATCAGCCCCGCCCGCTGCCAGGGCGCGAAGATCAGCAGGACTCCGGCGAACCCGAGCAGCAGGCCGGTGAGGCGGGCGGGGGAGAGGGGGCGGTCGGTGCCGAGGAGGAGACCGAGGAGCAGGGCCCACAGGGGTGTCGTCGCGTTGAGGACGCCCGCCGTGCCCGAGTCGACGGTCTGCTCGCCGATGCCGAACAGGGCGAAGGGCAGGGCGTTGCAGAAGAAGGCAGCCACCAGCAGATGGCCCCAGGTCCGCCGGTCGCGCGGCAGGCGCTGACGGGCGGCGAGGGCCATGGCCAGCAGGACCCCCGCGCCCAGCGCGCAGCGTGTGACGGTGATCTGCAGCGGGGACAGGCCGTGGTTGAGGGCGAGCTTGATCCAGAGGAAGCCGGAGCCCCAGAGCAGGGCGAGCAGGGCCATGCGGAGCGTGGACGCGAGAGGCATGTGCTCCACGGTCGGGCACCAGGACACATAAGGACAAGCGAAGAATCATACACATACCTTTAAGCTGGTCTACATGCTTGATGTGCGTCGGATGCAGGTGCTCAGGACCGTGGTGACCAGCGGCTCGGTGACGGCGGCCGCGACCACGCTCGGCTACACGCCCTCCGCGATCAGCCAGCAGGTCGCGGCCCTGGAGAAGGAGGCCGGGATCGCGCTGCTGGAGCGGGTCGGGCGCGGGGTGCGGCCCACGGCGGCCGGGCTGCTGCTCACGGAGTACGCCGGCACGATCGGCCGGCAGGTCGCGGAGGCGGAGACCGCGCTGGCCGATCTGCGGGAGGGGCGCACGGGACGGCTCGCCGTGCGGTACTTCGCCACGGTGGGTGCCTCCCTGGTGGCCCCCGCCGTCGCCCGGCTGCGCGCCGAGCACCCCGGCGTCCAGGTCGAGCTGAAGCTCATCGACCCCGACGACCCGCTCCCGGCCGTCAAGGAGGGCCGGGCCGACCTCGCGATCGTCGTACTGCCGCGCGGGGCCGACCCCGAGGGCATACGTCTGCTGCACCTGCTCGACGACACCTACTTCGCCGTCCTGCCCGCCGCGCACCCCCTCGCCGACCGGCCCGCCCTCGCACTGTCCGACCTCGCCGACGAGCCGTGGGTCGGCAGCGAGTCGCCGGGACCCTGCCTGGACGCCGAGCTGGACGCGTGCGCCGCGGCCGGATTCAGGCCCCGGTTCGTCGTCGAGAGCGAGGACTACACGACCGCGCAGGGCTTCGTCGCCGCCGGACTGGGCGTCGGCCTCATCCCCCGGCTCGGCCTGGGCAGCCCGCACCCGGATGTCGTCGTACGCCGCCTCGTCGGCCCGGAACCCCGGCGCTCCATCCACGTGGCCGTACGCGAGACGGCTCCGGCGCAGCCCGCCCTGACAACCTTCGTACGGGCGCTGCGGGACGCCGCCCACGCCTCGGGCCCGCGACAGGCGGAACCCGGCCGTGCGGCTACGCCCTGACCGGCGCCAACTCCGTCTCCCCGGCACGTCCCGCCACCTGGCGGGGCAGCGCGTACGGCAGCGCCCCGTACCAGACCCGGGCCACGCCGAAGCCGAACGCGAGGCACAGCATGCCGCCCACCGCGTCCAGCCAGAAGTGGTTGGCGGTGGCGACGATCACGACGAGCGTCAGCGTGGGGTAGAGCAGGCCCAGCACCCGCACCCACGGCACCGAGGCCAGCGCGAAGATCGTCAACCCGCACCACAGCGACCAGCCGATGTGCATGGACGGCATCGCGGCGTACTGGTTCGACATGTTCTTCAGGTCGCCGGAGGCCATCGAGCCCCAGGTCTGGTGCACGACCACCGTGTCGATGAAGTTCTCGTTGGGCATCAGACGGGGCGGGGCCAGCGGATAGAAGTAGTAGCCGACCAGGGCCACCGCGGTGGTGGCGAAGAGCACCAGACGCGTCGCCGCGTAACGACCCGGATGACTACGGTAGAGCCACACGAGAACACCGAGCGTGACGACGAAGTGCAGAGTCGCGTAGTAGTAGTTCATGCCGACGATCAGCCACGTCACCGAGTTCACGGAGTGATTGACCGTCTCCTCGACCGCGATCCCGAGGTGGTGCTCCACCTTCCAGATCCAGTCGGCGTTGGCGAGCGCCTGCGTCTTCTGCTCGGGCACCGCGTTGCGGATCAGGGAGTACGTCCAGTAACTCACCGCGATCAGCAGGATCTCGAACCAGATACGAGGGCGACGCGGAACTCTCAGCCGGTGCAGGAACCCCTGCCCCGGCGCGCCCGTGACGGACCGCGGAGCGGCCTGCTCCCGGCCTTCCTCCAGTGTCGTCACGGTCGAGTCACCCATGGGCACAGAGTCTGCCAGAAAAGCGGTACCCCACCGATCATCCTCTGGTCGGGTTCATCACGCACCTCTGTCGGGGTACGGCGGACAGACATCTCCTACGCACGTATTGCATCGCTCCCCGCCTTCTCCGTCTTAGGTACGACTCCGGTCCCCAGGAGCCGAAGCGGTGGAACCCCGCACCACCAGTTCCGGCATGAACACGAACTCACTGTGGGGTGCCGGAGTCCCGCCGATCTCCTCCAGCAGCGTCCGCACCGCGGCCTGCCCCATCGCCGGGACCGGCTTGCGGATCGTCGTCAGAGGGGGATCGGTGAACGCGATCAGCGGGGAGTCGTCGAAACCGACGACCGAGACGTCCTGCGGCACCTGGAGGCCCCGCTGCCTGGCCGCCCGGATCGCGCCCAGCGCCATCATGTCGCTCGCGCACACCACCGCCGTGCAGTCCCGGTCGATGAGCGCCAGGGCCGCCGCCTGGCCGCCCTCCAGGGTGTACAGGGAGTGCTGGACGAACTCGGACTCGACGGTCGCGGCCGCCAGACCCAACTGGTCCTGCATCGTACGGACGAAACCCTCGATCTTGCGCTGGACCGGGACGAAGCGCTTGGGGCCCAGGGCCAGACCTATCCGTGTGTGCCCGAGGGACACCAGATGCGTCACCGCGAGGGACATCGCCGCCCGGTCGTCCGGCGAGATGAAGGGCGCCTGCACCTTCGGCGAGAAACCGTCCACCAGGACGAACGGCACGCCCTGGGCGCGCAGTTGTTCGTAGCGCTGCATGTCGGCCGAGGTGTCGGCGTGCAGACCGGAGACGAAGATGATGCCGGCGACGCCGCGGTCGACGAGCATCTCGGTCAGCTCGTCCTCCGTCGAACCGCCGGGGGTCTGGGTGGCGAGGACCGGGGTGTAGCCCTGCCGGGTCAGCGCCTGGCCGATGACCTGGGCCAGGGCCGGGAATATGGGGTTCTCCAGCTCCGGGGTTATCAGGCCCACCAGGCCCGCGCTGCGCTGACGCAGCCGTACGGGCCGCTCGTAGCCCAGCACGTCGAGGGCGGCCAGAACGGACTGGCGAGTGGTGGCGGCGACGCCCGGCTTCCCGTTCAGGACGCGGCTGACAGTCGCCTCGCTGACCCCCGCCTGGGCTGCGATGTCGGCAAGCCGTGTGGTCACAGCACTGGACTGTACCGGCCGGGCCTGCGCTTGCCCACCGGCCCGGCGCCGGGTGCGGGCGGGGGTGCGGCCCGCTGCGGGCTGCTGCGTCATCGCGGTCCCTCGTGATTCTGGTCGGTGTCCGTGGGGGCGCCCGTGCGCGGACAGGGGGTGACTTCCGCAAGGCGCTGACGGAGTGATGATTGCCGTACGCGCGCGTCGTGGCAAGGGCTTGCAGAGTCTTTCATGGTCGCCACCATGCTCGCTGAGCGGCCTGGATACTGGGTTTCGGGGTGGTCGAGGGCAGGTCACGGCGGCGTAACCATCACCGGTTCTTGCATTTTTTTGCAGCAAGGTCTTTCGTCCGGCTTACATCGCTGTTACGTTCGGCCACGCCCGGCGGCGGCAACGACGCCCCCGGCAGCGGGAGCGGCGGACGGGGCCCTCCCAGGGGCCCTGGCCGGCCCCAAGCACACGGGCTTTCACCCTCAAGGAGATCTCATGCGGCGTGGCATAGCGGCCACCGCGCTGGTGGCGTCGATCGCCCTCACGGCGACGGCCTGCGGCGGAAGCGACAGCGGCGACTCGGCCGACGGTCCGGTCACCATCACCTGGTGGGACACGTCCAACGCCACCAATGAGGCACCGACGTACAAGGCCTTGGTCGAGGAGTTCGAGGCCGCCAACAAGGACATCAAGGTCAAGTACGTCAACGTGCCCTTCGACCAGGCGCAGAACAAGTTCGACACCGCCGCCGGAGCCACGGGCGCCCCGGACATCCTGCGCTCCGAGGTCGGCTGGACGCCCGCCTTCGCCAAGAAGGGCTTCTTCCTGCCGCTGGACGGCACGGACGCCCTCAAGGACCAGGACAAGTTCCAGCCCAGCCTGATCAAGCAGGCCCAGTACGACGGCAAGACCTACGGCGTCCCGTTCGTCACCGACACCCTCGCGCTGGTCTACAACAGGGCCCTCTTCGAGAAGGCCGGCATCACCGAGGCCCCCAAGACCTGGGACGACCTGAAGAAGGCCGCCGCCACCGTCAAGGACAAGACGGGCGTCGACGGCTACTGGGGCTCCACCCAGGCCTACTACGCCCAGTCCTTCCTCTACGGCGACGGCACCGACACCGTCGACGTCGCCGCCAAGAAGATCACGGTCAACTCCGCCGAGGCCAAGAAGGCGTACGGCACCTGGCTGGACCTCTTCGACGGCAAGGGCCTGCACAAGGCGGACACCACCGCCGACGCCTACGCCCACATCCAGGACGCCTTCGTCAACGGCAAGGTCGCCTCGATCATCCAGGGTCCGTGGGAGATCACGAACTTCTACAAGGGCGAGGCCTTCAAGGACAAGGCCAACCTCGGCATCGCCACCGTCCCGGCCGGCACCTCCGGCAAGGCGGGCGCCCCGACCGGCGGTCACAACCTGTCGGTCTACGCCGGCTCGGACAAGGCGAAGCAGGAGGCGTCGCTGAAGTTCATCAACTTCATGACCTCGGCGAAGTCCCAGGAGACCATCGCCCTGAAGAACTCCACGCTGCCCACGCGTGACGACGCCTACACCACCGAGGTCAAGGCCGACCCGGGCATCGCCGGCTACCAGACCGTCCTCGCCGCGGCCCAGCCGCGCCCGGAGCTGCCCGAGTACAGCTCCCTGTGGGGCCCGCTCGACACCGAGCTGCTCGCGATCGCCGGCGGCAAGGAGTCCCTCGACAAGGGCCTGGGCAACGCGGAGACCGCGATCGCCAAGCTGGTCCCGGACTTCAGCAAGTGACCCCGCGTGGCCGCCGCGTCCTCCCCCGCTTCCGCCGGGGACGGATGCGGCGGTCACCGGCCTGTCCCCAGCCCAGCCCCTGATCTTCCAGAAGGTGTCGAACGATGACAGTCGCCATCGACCGAGCGACCGGCAAGCGCCGAGGTGAACCGGGCGGGCGCCCGGGCCGGCTGACCCGCCTGAGGCAGTCGTACCAGCGGTACTGGTACGCGTACGCGATGATCGCCCCGGTGGTCGTCGTGCTCGGCGTCCTGGTGCTGTATCCGCTGGCGCGCGGCTTCTACCTCACGCTCACCAACGCCAACAGCCTGAACTCGGCGCGCACGATCGGCGTCAACCACATCGAGGCCACCTACGAGTTCATCGGCTTCGACAACTACGCCGACATCTTGTGGGGCCCGACCTCGTACGACCGCTTCTGGTCGCACTTCGTCTGGACGATCGCCTGGACGGCCCTCTGCGTCGCCCTGCACTACGTCATCGGCCTCGGCCTCGCGCTGTTGCTCAACCAGAAGCTGCGCGGCCGCACCTTCTACCGGCTGATCCTGGTCCTGCCGTGGGCCGTGCCCACCTTCGTCACCGTCTTCGGCTGGCGGTTCATGCTCGCCGACGGCGGTGTCATCAACGCCGCCCTCGAAGCGCTGCACCTGCCGGCCCCGCTGTGGCTGGAGGACACCTTCTGGCAGCGGTTCGCCGCGATCATGGTCAACACGTGGTGCGGTGTGCCGTTCATGATGGTCTCGCTGCTCGGCGGACTGCAGTCCATCGACACGTCCCTGTACGAGGCCGCCGAGATGGACGGCGCGAGCGCCTGGCAGCGCTTCCGCTACGTCACCCTGCCGGGCCTGAGGTCCGTCAGCTCCACCGTCGTACTCCTCGGCGTCATCTGGACGTTCAACCAGTTCGCCGTCATCTTCCTGTTGTTCGGCGACACCGCGCCCGAGGCGCAGATCCTCGTGACCTGGGCGTACTACCTCGGGTTCGGGCAGCAGCCGCGTGACTTCGCGCAGTCGGCGGCCTACGGCATCCTGCTGCTGGCCATCCTGATCGTCTTCACCTCCGTCTACCGCCGCTGGCTGAACCGCGATGAGCAGCAGCTCGCGATCTGAGGCAGGAGCCCCCATGAGCACCACGACCCTCAAGACCACGGCTGGGGAAGACCGGCCGGCCACGCGGACCGCCGCGCCCCGCAACACGCGCCGACGCGGCGAGAACAGCCTCGCCGGCTCCCTCGCCTCCCACGCGATCCTCGTCGTGGCGAGCCTGGCCGCGCTGTTCCCGATCGCCTGGCTGCTGTTCCTGTCCCTCGGCCCGGACAAGGACGATTACCTGCATCCAGGGCGCATCTTCGGCAAGATGACATTTGCCAACTACTCGTACGTGCTCCAGGAGACACCGTTCTTCGACTGGCTGGTCAGCACCCTCGTCGTCTCGCTCGGCACCACCGTCATCGGGGTGCTGATCGCGGCGACCACCGGCTACGCGGTCTCCCGCATGCGTTTTCCGGGCTACCGGAAGTTCATGTGGGTGCTCCTGGTCACGCAGATGTTCCCGGTGGCCGTACTGATGGTGCCGATGTACGAGATCCTGTCGGAACTGAAACTCATCGACAGCTACCTCGGACTCGTCCTCGTCTACTGCTCGACGGCCGTGCCGTACTGCGCCTGGCTGCTCAAGGGCTACTTCGACACGATCCCCTTCGAGATCGACGAGGCGGGACGCGTCGACGGGCTGAGCCCCTTCGGCACGTTCGCACGGCTGATCCTGCCGCTCGCCAAGCCGGGCCTCGCGGTCGCCGCGTTCTACAGCTTCATCACCGCGTTCGGGGAGGTCGCCTTCGCCTCGACGTTCATGCTGTCCGACACGAAGTACACCTTCGCCGTCGGCCTGCAGAGCTTCGTCAGCGAACACGACGCCCAGCGCAACCTGATGGCCGCCACCGCGGTACTGGTCGCGATCCCCGTCTCCGCGTTCTTCTACCTCGTGCAGAAGAACCTGGTGACCGGGCTGACGGCCGGCGGCACGAAGGGCTGAGGCCCTTCGTCGGAACAGACTCCCGTACGCCTCGTCGTACGGGACCACTTGGCGGCCGCGGTGACCATCCGACCCCGCTGTCACCGCGGCCGCCTCGTCAACCGACCGATACACCGACCGACACACCGACGCCTCGACACATGTCCCGAACTCCTTTACGTACCAAGGACGTCATGAGCCAGCACTCCTCTGCCGACCCGGCCGACAACTCCGCGCTCGCCACCGTCGCCTCCCGCCGCGACTGGTGGCGCGACGCGGTGATCTACCAGGTCTATCCGCGCAGCTTCGCCGACAGCAACGGCGACGGCATGGGCGACCTGGAGGGCGTACGTTCCCGACTTCCGTACCTGCGCGACCTCGGCATCGACGCCGTATGGCTCAGCCCCTTCTACGCCTCGCCCCAGGCCGACGCCGGATACGACGTCGCCGACTACCGCGCGGTGGACCCGATGTTCGGGTCGTTGCTGGACGCGGACGCCCTGATCCGCGACGCCCACGACCTGGGCCTGCGCATCATCGTCGACCTGGTCCCGAACCACTCCTCCGACCAGCACGAGTGGTTCAGGCGGGCGGTGGCGGAGGGCCCGGGCTCCCCGCTGCGCGACCGCTACCACTTCCGCGAGGGCAAGGGCGCGTCCGGTGAACTCCCGCCGAACGACTGGGAGTCCATCTTCGGCGGCCCGGCCTGGACACGGGTGACGGAGCCGGACGGCACCCCGGGCGCCTGGTACCTGCACCTGTTCGCCCCGGAACAGCCCGACTTCAACTGGGACCACCCGGCGGTCGGCGACGAGTTCCGCTCCGTGCTGCGCTTCTGGCTCGACATGGGCGTGGACGGCTTCCGTATCGACGTGGCCCACGGCCTGGTCAAGGCGGACGGCCTCCCGGACCTCGGCGCCCACGACCAGCTGAAACTGCTGGGCAACGATGTCATGCCGTTCTTCGACCAGGACGGCGTCCACGCGATCTACCGCGAGTGGCGCCTGGTCCTTGACGAGTACGCGGGGGAGCGCATCTTCGTGGCGGAGGCGTGGACCCCGACGGTCGAACGCACCGCGAACTACGTCCGCCCGGACGAGCTGCACCAGGCCTTCAACTTCCAGTACCTGGGCACGGACTGGGACGCGGCCGAGCTGAAGGTCGTCATCGACCGCACCCTGGACGCGATGCGCCCGGTGAACGCGCCCGCCACCTGGGTCCTGTCGAACCACGACGTGACCCGCCACGCGACCCGCTTCGCGAACGAACCGGGCCTGGGCACGCAGATCCGCCTGGCGGGCGACCGCGAACTGGGCCTGCGTCGCGCCCGGGCCGCCTCCCTCCTGATGCTGGCGCTCCCGGGCTCGGCCTACGTCTACCAGGGCGAGGAACTGGGCCTCCCCGACGTCGTCGACCTCCCGGACGAGGTCCGCCAGGACCCGGCGTACTTCCGGGGCGCCGGCCAGGACGGCTTCCGGGACGGCTGCCGCGTCCCGATCCCGTGGACCCGGTCCGGCCCGTCGTACGGCTTCGGCGGGGGCGGCTCCTGGCTGCCGCAGCCTTCCGGGTGGGGCGACCTGAGCATCGAGGCCCAGACGGGCGCGGCGGACTCGACCCTGGAGCTGTACCGCACCGCCCTGTCCGTCCGCCGCGCGGAGCCGGGCCTCGGCGCGGGCGACTCGGTCGAGTGGCTGAAGGCGCCCGCCGGTGTCCTGGCCTTCCGCCGGGGCGACTTCGTGTGCGTCGCGAACACGACGGGCGAGGCGGTCACGATCCCGGCGTACGGCCGCGTCCTGGTCGCCAGCGGCGAGGTGACCGTGGGCGAGGACGAGGCGAAACTGCCGGGGGACACGACGCTCTGGTGGACGACCGTCTGATCGGGCTTCGGACTTCGGGGCTCGCCACCCAGGCTCGGGTGGCGAGCCGTTCCGTCCCAGGAGTCGACCACGCCGAACCACCCGTATCCACCGGCAGCGACGGCGGCAGATGAACGCTCGCGGGTTCGAGCGTCACGGCGGATGGGAGATCGGCAGAGGCAGCGGGCCGTGGCCACGGCAAGCCCTGTCGGCCGCGCTCCAGCTGCCCTTCGTCGAGTTCGACAAGATTGCCGGTGGCGATGGACGGTGTCGGGCGCACCACCCGTTGCGGAACGGGCGTGCCGGTCCGGGTGAGGCTGTCCGCCCGTTACCCGGCCTTCATCCGCCGGCTCTCACAGCGGCTGGATTTGGCCTGGAGGCCGGCGGCGGAGAGGGCCTGACGGCACAGCGCCCCGTTGACGAACCGTACGGTGCACCACCGCAGGCTCACCCACGACCACAGAACGGCGGCGCGGCCGTGGACGGCCCGTTCCAGCCGCTCAGCCCCAGCTCACCCGCCCGCACCCCCGCCTGGAACCGCGACCCCGCGTCCAACGTGTCGAGCAGTTCGGCGACCCGGCGGCGGTAGGTCCGCAGGGACATGCCGAGTTGGCGGGCGGCGGTCTCGTCGGTGGCGCCCGAGCCCAGTGCGCGCAGGACCTTCCGGCTCTCGGCGTCGAGTCGGGGCCGCTCGTCGCGGAGGAAGGCCCTGAGGTCGGTGGCGGTCTCCCAGGCGGCTTCGAACAGGGCGTACACCCCGGCGACCAGGGTGGGAGCAGTGGTGAGGGTGTACTCGCGGCCGCCGGGGGAGTGCGCGCCGGCCAGGATCGCGAAGCGGTGGTCGATGATGATCGTCTCGTGGGGGAGGGCGGTGGCGGCGATCCGCACCAGGGCGCCCCGGTCGGCGAGTTCGCTCAGGTGCTCACGGCTGTGTTCGTCGGCCAGCGAGGCCGTGCTGAGCAGCTTGCGGATCCGGTGAGAGCCGCTGCCTCGTAACCGGGCACGGGCGGTCCGGCGGGCTTCGGGGCGGGGCCAGGTGTCGAGGTCGCGGGCGGCACAGACGAACTCCTCCTGGACGGAGGAGAACAGATGCCCGGTACGGGTGAGCAGCTCCAGGTCACCGCGGATGGTCACGATCTCTGCCACCCCGCCATTGTGCCCGATGGCAGTAACCTGCCAGCGGTTCGCGACCCGAACAACCCCTCGCCCAGGCTGAGTTCATGAACGATGACAACTCCTTCCGCCTCGGTGGCGACCTGCCGCTCAACCGCCTCGGCTTCGGGGCCATGCGCCTGCCCACGAACACCTTCCACGGTCCGGCCCGCGATCCCGAGACCGGCCGCGCCGTCCTGCGCCGTGCCGTCGAACTGGGCGTCGACCACATCGACACAGCCGCCTTCTACGTCAGCGGCGACGGCACCGTCAGTGCCAACGCCCTGATCCGCGAGGCCCTCCATCCCTACCCGGCCGGCCTGGTCATCGCCACGAAGGTCGGCCCGCTGCGCACCCCCGACGGCGGCCTGGCCGCCACCACCGACCCCGCGGACCTGCGACCGCTGGTGGAGGAGAACCTCACGACCCTCGGCGTGGACCGCCTGGATCTGGTCTACCTGCGCATCGGGGGCGCAGGGCTGCCACCCCACGGTGAGTCCGTCGCAAAACGCTTCGAGGTCCTGGCCGCCATGCGTGAGGAGGGCCTGATCCGCCACCTGGGCCTGAGCAACGTGGGCGTCGATCACCTCGCCGAGGCCCGCGCGATCGCCCCCGTTGCAGCCGTCCAGAACCACTTCCACGCCGACAGGCGTGACGACACCGCTGTCCTGTCCGTCTGCGAGGAGGCCGGCATCGCCTACGTCCCGTTCTTCCCCCTCGGCGGCGGCCTCACCGACCTCACCGGCGACCGCATCACCAAGGTCGCGCGGCGACACGGCGCCTCGGTCCCGCAGATCGCCCTGGCCTGGCTGCTCGCCGCCTCTCCCGTCACCCTGGCCATCCCCGGCACCGGCTCACTCGAGCACCTGGAGGAGAACACCGCCGCCGGGTCGATCACCCTCACCCGAGAGGACCTCGCGGACCTCTCCTGACGTCCCGCCGCCCCAACAGCCCGCCCTGTGAAGAGATTTCGGGGGCGTCAAGAAGGTGTGTCCGGAGGGTTGACCGTGCGACAAGCGGACTCGTACCTTCCTGTCGGTTGAAAGTTTTCAGCCATCTTGCAGCAAGAAACGGCAACGGATCTTGCGTGGATCGCGTCGGGTTCCCCAGGCCCTTCGGCTGATCCTTCGGACCCCTTCAACGGAGAAGGACCCCACACATGACCAGCAGAACCCTCTCCGGTGCGCTCGCTCTCGCGGCGGGTGCGTCGATCGCGCTGGCGGTGCCCGCGGGCAGCGCGTACGCGTCGCCGCCCGGAACCAAGGACGTGACCGCCGTCCTGTTCGAGTGGAGCTTCGCCTCCGTCGCCAAGGAGTGCACCAACACCCTCGGACCGAACGGGTACGGATACGTCCAGGTCTCGCCGCCCGCCGAGCACATACAGGGCTCGCAGTGGTGGACGTCGTACCAGCCCGTCAGCTACAAGATCGCCGGGCGGCTCGGGGATGCCACCGCCTTCCGGAACATGGTCGACACCTGCCACGCGGCCGGCGTCAAGGTCGTCGTCGACACCGTCGTCAACCACATGTCCGCGGGGAGCGGCACCGGCACCGGTGGTTCGTCGTACACGAAGTACAACTACCCCGGTCTCTACTCCTCCTTCGACTTCGACGACTGCACCGCCACCATCAGCGACTACACCAACCGCGCCAACGTCCAGAACTGCGAGCTCGTCACCCTCGCCGACCTGGACACCGGTGAGGAGTACGTCCGGTCGGCCGTCGCCGGGTACATGAACAGCCTGCTCGGGTACGGCGTCGACGGGTTCCGGATCGACGCCGCCAAGCACATTCCCGCCGCCGACCTCGCCAACATCAGGTCGCGACTGAGCAACACGTCCGTGTACTGGAAACAGGAGGCCATCTACGGCTCCGGGGAGGCTGTCCAGCCGAGCGAGTACACGGGTAACGGGGACGTGCAGGAGTTCCGGTACGCCTTCGACCTCAAGCGGGTCTTCAACAACGAGAACCTCGCCTACCTGAAGAACTACGGTGAGGGCTGGGGCTACATGAGCAGCTCCGTCGCCGGGGTCTTCGTCGACAACCACGACACCGAGCGCAACGGTTCCACGCTCAGCTACAAGGACAATGCCACCTACACGATGGCCAATGTCTTCATGCTGGCCTACCCCTACGGCGCGCCCGACATCAACTCCGGCTACGAGTTCTCCTCCACCGACGCAGGCCCGCCCAACGGCGGCACGGTCAACGCCTGTTGGCAGGACGGGTGGAAGTGCCAGCACGCCTGGCCGGAGATCATGCGCATGGTGCCCTTCCGCAACGCCACCCGCGGTGAGGCCGTCACCAACTGGTGGGACAACGGGGGCGACGCGATCGCCTTCGGCCGGGGCACCAAGGGCTTCGTCGCCATCAACCACGAGTCGGGCAGCCTCAGCCGTACGTACCAGACCTCCCTCGCGGCCGGCACCTACTGCAACGTGCAGAACAACACGACGGTGACCGTCAACGGCTCGGGCCGGTTCACCGCCACCCTCGGCGCCAACACGGCCCTCGCGATCTACACCGGCAAGTCCACCTGCTGAGGGATTCCACCCGCTGACCGCGACAAGCACCCCTGGAAGTTCTTTCCGTTACTTTCAAGCCTCTTGCTGAAAAGCTTTCGGCGGCGATACGGTCGCGCGGGGTCGGACCCATCAGAGCCGTCATCGCAAGGAGTCCATCTGTGATACCGAGATGGCCGACGCCGTCGAGGCGCCGTACCACCCACGCCGGACGGGCCGCAGTGGTCGGCGCGGTCACCGTGACCGCGCTGACCGCAGCGCTCGTCCAGCCCCTCGCGGCCGGGGCCGCGACCCCGCCCGCACCGCCGTCCGACGCGAAGCTGGCGAAGAGCGCCGCCCGTCACGACCTCACCCGCGAGCAGTTCTACTTCGTCCTGCCGGACCGTTTCGCCAATGGTGACAAGGCGAACGACAAGGGCGGCCTCACCGGCTCGCGCCTCGTCACCGGCCATGACCCCACCGACAAGGGCTTCTATCAGGGTGGCGACCTCAAGGGCCTGACCGAGCGGCTCGACTACATCAAGGGCCTGGGCACGACCTCCATCTGGATGGCGCCCATCTTCAAGAACCAGCCCGTCCAGGGCACCGGCGAGAACGCCTCCGCCGGCTACCACGGGTACTGGATCACCGACTTCACCCAGGTCGACCCGCACTTCGGCACCAACAAGGACCTGGAGACCCTGATCTCCAAGGCCCACGCCAAGGGTATGAAGGTCTTCTTCGACGTCATCACCAACCACACCGCCGATGTCGTCGACTACGAGCAGAAGTCGTACGACTACCTCTCCAAGGGTGCCTTCCCCTATCTGACGAAGGACGGCGAGCCCTTCGACGACGCCCACCACGCGGACGGGAGCGAACGGTTCCCGAAGGTCGACCGGGATTCGTTCCCCCGCACCCCCGTCGTCCCCACCGCCAAGAAGAACGCCAAGGTCCCCTCCTGGCTGAACGACCCGACGATGTACCACAACCGGGGCGACTCCACCTGGGCCGGAGAGTCCGCCACCTACGGCGACTTCGTCGGGCTGGACGACCTGTGGACCGAGCGTCCCGAGGTCGTCAGCGGGATGGAGAAGATCTACGAGAAGTGGGTGCGGGACTTCGACATCGACGGCTTCCGGATCGACACCGTGAAGCACGTCAACACGGAGTTCTGGACCCAGTGGGCCACCGCGCTCGACGCGTACGCCGCGAGGAAGGGCCGCGACGACTTCTTCATGTTCGGCGAGGTCTACTCCGCCGACACGTCGGTGACCTCCCCGTACGTCACGCAGGGCCGCCTCGACTCCACGCTCGACTTCCCCTTCCAGGACGCGGCACGGGCGTACGCCTCCCAGGGCGGCAGCGCCCAGAAGCTCGCCTCGGTGTTCGGGGACGACTACAAGTACACGACCGACAAGGCCAACGCGTACGAGCAGGTCACCTTCCTCGGCAACCATGACATGGGCAGGATCGGGACCTTCGTCGAGCAGGACAACCCGAAGGCCGACGACGCCGAACTGCTCGCCAAGGACAGGCTCGCCAACGAGCTGATGTTCCTCAGCCGGGGCAACCCGGTCGTCTACTACGGCGACGAGCAGGGCTTCACCGGCCCGGGCGGTGACAAGGACTCCCGACAGACCATGTTCGCCTCCGAGGTCGCCGACTACCTGGACGACGACCAACTCGGCACGGACCGCACCCACGCCTCGGACGCGTACGACACGAGTGCACCGCTCTACCAGCGGATCAGTGCTCTCGCCAAGCTCCGCAAGGCCAACCCGGCCCTCGCCGACGGCGTCCAGACCGAGCGCTACGCGGCCGACGGCGCGGGCGTCTACGCCTTCTCCCGCACGGACACCGAGACCGGTACCGAGTACGTCGTCGCCTTCAACAACGCGGGCGAAGCCAGGACGGCGGACTTCCCGACCGGCTCGGCCCGCATGGCCTTCAAGGGCATCTACGGGACCGACGCCAAGGTGACGAGCGACGCCGACCGCAAGGTCACCGTCACCGTCCCGGCCGGGTCCGCGATCGTCCTCAAGGCCGCCGGCCCGCTCGCGAAGCCCGCCACCGAGCCGTCCCTCACCCTCAAGGCCCCGGCCGGCGGTGCCACCGGCACGGTGGACATCGGCGCCGACGTCGACGGGGGACAGCTCAACCGCGTCGTCTTCGCCGCGCAGGTCGGCAACGGCAAGTGGCAGACGCTGGGCTCCGCCGACCACGCCCCGTACCGGGTCACCCAGACCATCGGCGAGGACGTTGCCGCCGGAACCGCCCTGCGGTACAAGGCAGTTGTGATCGACCGAGCCGGACGTACGGCGAGTGCCACCGCGACCTCCACCACGGGCACCCCGCCCGCCCCCGAGACCCCCACGGCCTCCTCACGCGACTACGCGATCGTCCACTACAAGCGCGCCGACGGCGACTACACCGACTGGCGGCTCTATGCCTGGGGCGACATCGCCGACGGCGAGGGGACGACCTGGCCGGACGGGCACGACTTCGTCGGGCGGGACGCGTACGGCGCCTTCGCCTACGTCAAGCTCAAGCCCGGCGCCTCGAACGTCAGTTACCTCGTCATCGACAAGGACGGCAACAAGGACGTCCCCGCCGACCGTTCGATCGACGTCACGAAGACGGGCGAGATCTGGGTCGAGCAGGGCACGGAGGCCGTCCTGACGGAGAAGCCGGCCGCCGACTACCCCGAGCAGGACAAGACCAAGGCCGTCCTGCACTACCACCGCGCCGACGGGAACCACGACGGCTGGGGCCTGCACGTCTGGTCCGGCGCGGCGAACCCCACGGACTGGTCCAAGCCCCTGGAACCGGTGCGGACCGACGCCTACGGCGCTGTCTTCGAGGTGCCCCTCACCGACGGGGCCACCAGCCTCAGTTACATCATCCACAAGGGCGACGAGAAGGACCTCTCCACCGACCAGGCGCTCGACCTCAAGGCCGACGGCCACGAGGTGTGGCTGCTCAACGGCCAGGAGAAGTACCTGCTCCCGCAGCCCGCGGGCAGCGCGGCCGCCCTCGACCTGACCACCTCCAAGGCGGTCTGGATCGACCGGAACACCGTCGCGTGGAACGGTGACGACACCGCCGCGTCCACCCAGTTGCTCTCCTCCCGCACCGGCTCCATCGCCGCGAAGGACGGCGCGCTGACCGGCACCGACGAGCGGTGGCTCCGCCTCACGAAGTCGGCCCTCACCGACGCCCAGAAGGCGAGGTTCCCGCACCTGAAGTCGTACACGGCCTGGACCGTCGACCCGCGCGACCGCGACCGGGTCCGTGCGGCCCTGCGCGGCCAGCTCGTCGCCTCCCAGCGGGCCGCCAACGGGGCCGTGCTCGCGGCGACGGGCGTGCAGATCGCCGGTGTGCTCGACGACCTGTACGGCAGGAGCGCGGCAAACGCCGACCTCGGCCCGACCTTCGCCAAGGGCCGTCCGACGCTCGCCGTCTGGGCGCCCACCGCGCAGAAGGTCTCCCTCGACCTGGACGGCAGGACGCTCCCCATGAAGCGGGACGACGCCACCGGAGTCTGGTCCGTCACCGGACCGAAGTCCTGGAAGAACAAGCCCTACCGGTACGTCGTGAAGGTGTGGGCGCCCAGCGTCCGCGAGGTCGTCACCAACAAGGTCACCGACCCGTACTCCGTCGCCCTGACCGCCGACTCCGAGCGCAGCCTCGTCGTCGACCTGGCGGACAGGTCCCTGGCGCCGAGCGGCTGGTCGTCGTACACCAAGCCCAAGGCCGTACCGCTGAAGGACGCGCAGATCCAGGAGTTGCACGTCCGGGACTTCTCCATCGACGACAGGACCGTGCCCGCGAAGGACAAGGGCACCTACCTCGCCTTCACCGACCGGGGGAGCGACGGCTCGAAGCATCTGCGGAAGCTGGCGAAGGCGGGCACCTCGTACGTGCACCTCCTCCCCGTCGCCGACATCGCCACCATCCCCGAGAGGAAGGCGGACCAGGCGAGTGTCGACTGCGACCTCGGCTCGTACGCCGCCGACTCCGACAAGCAGCAGGAGTGCGTCGCGAAGGCCGCGGCCAAGGACGGGTTCAACTGGGGCTACGACCCCTACCACTACACGGTCCCCGAGGGCTCGTACGCGACCGACCCGGACGGCACCCGGCGCACGGTCGAGTTCCGGAAGATGGTGAAGGCGCTCAACGGCGACGGCCTCGGGGTCGTGCTGGACGTGGTCTACAACCACACCCCGGCCAGCGGCCAGGCCGACAGGAGCGTCCTCGACAAGGTGGTCCCCGGCTACTACCACCGGCTCCTCGCCGACGGTTCCGTCGCCACCTCCACCTGCTGCGCCAACACCGCGCCCGAGAACACCATGATGGGCAAGCTCGTAGTCGACTCGATGGTGACCTGGGCCAGGGAGTACAAGGTCGACGGGTTCCGCTTCGACCTCATGGGGCACCACCCGAAGGCCAACATCCTCGCGGTGCGCAAGGCCCTCGACGCGCTGACCCTCAAGAAGGACGGCGTCGACGGGAAGAAGATCATCCTGTACGGGGAGGGCTGGAACTTCGGCGAGGTCGCCGACGACGCGCGCTTCACCCAGGCCACGCAGAAGAACATGGCCGGGACGGGCGTCGCGACCTTCTCCGACCGGGCCCGTGACGCGGTGCGCGGCGGCGGACCCTTCGACGAGGACCCGGGTGTCCAGGGCTTCGCCTCCGGTCTCTACACCGAGCCCAACTCCGCGGACGACAACGGCACTCCGGCCGAGCAGAAGGCACGGCTGCTGCACTACCAGGACCTCATCAAGGTCGGGCTGAGCGGCAACCTCGCGAACTACCGGTTCACCGACACCGACGGCAAGGAGGTCAAGGGCTCCGAGGTCGACTACAACGGGGCCGCCGCCGGATATGCGGACGCCCCCGGCGACGCCCTCGCCTACGTCGATGCGCACGACAACGAGTCCCTGTTCGACGCACTGGCCTTCAAGCTGCCGAAGTCGACGAGCGCGGCCGACCGGGCCCGTATGCAGGTCCTCGCCATGGCGACCGCCGCCCTCTCGCAGGGCCCGGCGCTCTCCCAGGCCGGCACCGACCTGCTGCGGTCCAAGTCCCTCGACCGGAACTCCTACGACAGCGGCGACTGGTTCAACGCGATCCACTGGGACTGCCGGGACGGCAACGGCTTCGGGCGCGGACTGCCCCTCGCGGCCGACAACCAGTCCAAGTGGCCCTACGCCAAGCCCCTGTTGACCTCCGTCGGGGTCGGCTGCGAACAGATCGAGGGGGCCTCGGCCGCCTACCGGGACCTGCTGAGAATCCGTACGACGGAGGGCGTGTTCTCCCTCGACACGACCGGGCAGGTGCAGTCGAAGCTGTCCTTCCCGCTGTCGGGGAAGGACGAGACCCCGGGCGTGATCACCATGGAACTCGGCGACCTCGTCGTCGTCTTCAACGCCACCCCCGAGAAGCGGAAGCAGACCGTGGACGACCTGGCCGGGACGGCATACGTCCTGCACCCGGTGCAGGCGGCGGGTGCGGACTCTACCGTCCGGACCTCGTCGTACGAAGCGGAATCGGGGACGTTCGTCGTTCCGGGGCGGACCGTGGCGGTATTCGCACGATCCGACCGGTAGAGCGCTAGTTTGGGTGGTGCGGGCGGAGAGGGGACGGCCCGCACCACCCGAGCTTCAGCGACGACGAGAGCCTCATGAGTCTGATGGCCGACGCAGCAGGCACCACGGTGCTGGTGGTCGACGACGCGGCCGCCGGCCGGTACGCGATGGGCGCGGTGCTGCGCAGGGCCGGACACAGTGTCGTCCCCGTCGCCAGCGCCGGTGAGGCGCTCGCCGAACTCGACCTGCGGCTCCGCTCGGGAGCCCTGCCCGACGTGGCCCTCGTCGACGTCGGCCTCCCGGACATGAGCGGCTTCGAACTCTGCCGTCGGCTCAAGGCGCAACCCCCGACGGCGGCCCTGCCCGTCGTCCACTTCTCCGCGGCGGCCGTCGCCCCCGGCGACCGCTGCCGGGGACTGGACGCGGGCGGCGAGGCCTATCTGACGGTCCCCGCCGAGCCGGAGGAGATCCAGGCGGTCGTCCGCGCGGCCGTCCGCGGCGCCCGTATGCGCAACGGCGCCGAGGCCCTGGTACGACGGCTCACCCTGCTGTCCGAGACCATCGTCGACGTCCAGGCCGCCCGCACCCTGGAGGAGCTGGCCGGAGCCGCCGCCGAGGGAGCCGCCCGGCTCACCCGGTCGCCCGCCGCCGTGTTCGTGCTCGGCGAGGACGGCCACCTCTGCAGCGGCACCTCCCGGGCCCGAGCGCGCACCACCCTCCCCGACGCCGGCGCGCACGAGACCGTGGCCCGGCTCATCCGCCGCGTCACCGACGGCGACCCCGGGCCGCACGACACCGTCGTCCCCGCGCCCCTGTGGCCCGCGGGCTTCTTCCGGCCCGGCGTCGCCGAGGACGCCCGGCTGGTCCTGGCCCGCACCGAGAGCGGCACACCCGTCTGCGTCGCCACACCCGTGCGGGGCACCCGCGGCACGGCATCCGACGCCACGGGCCTGGTCGCCCGTCTCGCCCAGGCCACCGCCCTGGCAGCGCAGCCCCTCCTCATGTACCAGGTCGAGCGCCATGTCGCGCTCACCCTCCAGCACAGCTTCCTGCCCAAGCGGGTGCCCGAGTTTCCCGGCCTCGAAGTGGTCGTCCGATACGTCCCCGCGTCCCGCCGGACCGAGATCGGCGGCGACTTCTACGCGGCCCTGTCCACCGGCGACGGCGTCCTCACCGCCGTCGGCGACGTCGTCGGGCACTCGCTGGAGGCGGCCACCGTGATGGTCGAGATCCGGCACGCCCTGCGCGCCTACTGCGTGGAGCAGTCCGACCCCGTGGCGCTCGCCCGGCGGCTCGACCGGATGCTCCAGCACTACCACCCCGACGTCACCGCCACGGTCTGTCTGGCCCTCGTCGAGCCGGGCAGTGGGCGCGTACGGATCGCCAACGCGGGCCATATCCCGCCGCTGATCGTCCGCGACTCGGGAGAGGCCGAGTACGTGAAGGCCGCAGGGCCGCTCCTGGGGCTCGGCCTGGACCGGCCCGAGCCCACGGAGACGGTGCTGTGGCCGACGGATCGGCTGCTCATGGTCACGGACGGGCTCGTGGAAACCCGGGGGATCGATCTCTCGCTCTCCCTGGAACAACTGCGGGCCGCCGCGGCGGGCGCCCCGGCCGGGACGGTCGCGCTGTGCGACACGTTGCTGCACTGTTTCGGCAGGGACCGGGAGGACGACATCGCGATGCTCGCGTTGCGCCTGCGGCTAGGCTGACCGGGTTGCCTTGTTGTAGTTGACCTTGTATGAGGGGCGTCCCATGCCGCAGATCACCGTGGATTACTCCGCCGTTCTCTCCGAGGGCTTTGACCGGCCCGCGTTCGCCAAGGCCCTGCACGAGGAGGTCGTGCGGACCGCTGCCGCGAAGCCGGAGGCGTGCAAGACGCAGTTCCGGGCCACCGAGGACACGGTGGTCGGGCCCGACACGGACGGCCACGCGATCGTGCACGTCACGCTCGGGCTGCTCGCGGGGCGGACCGACGAGACCAAGGTGACGTTGACCGAGAACGTGCTGGAACTGCTTCGGGAGTTCGTGAAGGTGGGGCAGGGGCTGGCGTTTCATGCGTCGGCTGAGGTGCGCGACCTTGATCCCTCGTACCGGAAGTTCGAGATCTAGGCGCCGTTGGGACTTCGGGGGACTGCCTGGTGCGAGGGCGTCGTGGTTGCTCGCGCAGTTCCCCGCGCCCCTAGATGGTGGCGCGCCCCAAAGCCACCAGGCGTCCCGCCATCTCGCTGAACGGGCCGTCCGGCGGCTCCTCGGCGAGCATCCTGCGGAGCAGGTCCGCCATCTCCTCGTCCTGGGCCGCGCTCACCGCCGCGAGGGCCGCGAAGTCGTGGACGAGTTGGACCTCCAGCTCCTCCCTCGGGATGCGGCGCCCGTCGAGCCAGATGAGGGCCGTGGACTCGGCCAGGGAGATCCAGGAGCGGATGACGAGTTCGAGGCGGGCGGGCACGGCGTCGACATCCAGGTGCGAAAGGATCTGGACATACGCGGCCTGGCGTACGCCGTCGATGAGAGCGTTCGTGCGGGAGGAACCGACCGCCGGGCCGCCGCGCATCAGCGCGGAGAAACCGGGGCCGTGCTGGTCGACGAAGTCGAAGAAGCGGTGCGTGACGCGGAGCAGCCGGGCGCCGAGCGGGCCCTCACGGGGCTCGACGAAACGGTGCGCGAGATCGTCGGAGGCACGCGTCAACGCGGCCTCGTACAGGCTGAGTTTGCCCGGGAAGTAGTGGTAGACGAGCGGGCGTGAGATGCCCGCCGCCGACGCTATCTCATCGATGGAGACCTCGTCGGGGGAGCGCCGGCTGAACAGTTCGAGGGCGACCCCGATCAACTGCTGCCGCCGCTCCTCCACACCCATCCTGCGGCGCGTACCGGTTTGCATACGAACACCCTACCGATTGATTCCAGCCTGCCATGGCCTGGATCGCGTAGAGATGTTCGATCCATGAGCGGTCACCCGGCCGACTGGAGTCCGCCGATCTCCCGGCCGTTCGCCAGCGTGCCTCGCAACTCGGCCTGCGCGCCCTCCTCGGCCGGTACGGCGAGGAGGTTGCCCCGGGCCGAACCGCTCACCCCGCCGCTCAACTCGACAAAGACGGTGCCCCTGCTGCCGGCGGCGAGCAGGTACGAGTCGCCGGTCGCGGACTTCCAGGGCCCGGCGGCGAGGACGTGCGGATCGGCCGGGCCGCAGGCGGGGACCTCGTCGGCGGCGGCCGTGACGTACGCGCCGGCCGCGGTGTTGAACTGGGCCAGCGCCCGGGTTCCCGCGCCCCGCCAGGTCTCGCTGCGGGTGCACACCCAGTCGGCCCGGCCGCTGCCGTCGGGCAGCGGCTGGCGGGCGAACTGCCAGGCGTTCACGGACCGCACGCCCTGCGACCGCACGGCGGCCAGGGAGCAGGCGAAGGGCGCCCAGACCGCCGGCGCGACGGAGGCGTCACGACCCGGCGAGGCGGTCGACGGGCGGCCGACCGTGAGGTGAGCGGGGGCCACCTCCAACAGGTCGGTCAGCAGCCGCGTACCGCCCGTGGCATCGGTCAGCTGCAGGACGTCCCACGACCGGCACTTCCCGGTGCGCACCGCCGGGCCGGCGAACGGGGCCGTCGTCCCGTCCTTCGTCAGCGCGAGCCTGCGCACCGCCGCGTCGGGCTTCGCCAGATCCCGTACGGCCGCCCCGCGCACCCACGGGGCCGTCAGATAGCGGACGTTGCCGTCCGCCCGGCCCAGCACCAGGGCGCTCGCGCCGGCGCCGGTCGCCCCATCGACCCGGGTCAGGTCGAGGGCGGCCACGCCCGGGTCGTCCAGGGGCTCGGCGTAGCGGGCGATGCGCAGGCCGTCGTGGAGCAGGACGACCCGGAGGTTGTCGACCTTGCCCGCGTACAGCAGTTGCGGAGGGCCGGGCGGGGGCCCTGCCTGGGTGCCGAGAGTGACCGCGACCTGCACGGACTCGCCGGGGCGGGCCCAGACCGCGAGGGCCCGCCGCAGCAGGGCCTTGTCCTTGACGAGGTCGCCGCGCGCGGGCCAGGTGGTGAAGTCGCTGCGCCCCGTCGTCTGCCACGCCGTGGCCGTCGCCGTCGTCAACCGGCCCGGATCGAGGGCCGCCTGGGCCGCCGGGTTCCGCGCGTACGGGGGTGCCGCCGCGCCGTCGGGCCCCCAGCTTTCCCCGGGCAGTCCGAGGAGCGCCCCGCACACGACCACGGCGGCCGTGGCGGCCAGCGCGGCCTTCAGGTGCTGGCGGCGGCGCATCAGATCGGTGGGGCGGGCGTGCAGCGAACAGGGGTCGTACTCGGGGGAGGAGAGCAGCGCGTACTGCTGTGCCGGCACGGAGCCGGCCTCCTTCAGCGCCGCGGCCGGATCGTCGACACCGGCCTCCTCGAGGAGCGCCCTGATCGCCGGGTCGGGGAGCTTCTCCAGACCGCGGAGCACGTAGGCCGCGCGAGCCGGGGAGGTGAGCGCCGACAGCCGCTGGTCCAGAGCCAGCTCGTCGGCGCCGCCCGAACGGGGGAAGAGCCGCAGGCCCCACACGTGCGGGAGCAGCGGCGGCAGTTGGGACCGCTTCGGCCACGCCCTGCGCCGCAGGGGGAGTCCCGCCTCCAGGGCGGTGCGGACGACTCGCACCCGGACCAGGGCGTACCCGGGGTTGCGCTCCCGGCCCGCCACCGCCCCCGTCCCTGTCGCCTGCGCCGGGATGAGCGTCGCCGACCTGCGGCCCCTGGGCAGCGCCCGCTGCGTCAGGGCGTGGGCCGTCAAAACGCGGCGGTTCCGGCCCAGGCTCGACGGCAACGTCAGATAGGCGAGCCGGACCAGACGCGGATAGTGCTCGACGAGCGCGGCCTCCGCCTGCTCGACGTCCACGACCGACTCCTGGGCGCGGGAAGATGCGGGGCGCGGGGCGACATCCTGTGACTGCACGTTCAACAAAACGAGCGAATGGTCAGATGGTCACCTGAGCGCTCCGCTGGGTCGGGCGGGGCGCCTATTGGGGTGGGGGTGCCTGTGCGTCGGCGGGCGCGGGCGGGTGGGGGCTGATCGCGCAGTTCCCCGCGCCCCCGAAAAACCACGCCTTGCGGGCCTGTGGGACCGGTGCCTGACGCGGGCCTGAAGGACCAGGGGTCCTGCGCCCTTGGACCAGGCCTTGCGGGTCTGAAGGGCCAGGCCCTGCGGGTCTGAAAGACGACGGCTGTGCGGGCCGAAAAGCATGGGGCGCAGCCCCTGCTTTTCAGGGGCGCGGGGAACTGCGCGACCAGCCCCCACCCACCCGCACACACCCACCCACCCGCACACACCCACGCACCCCGCACACACCCACGCACCCCGGACACCCCCACCCCCGGACACCCCCACCCCCGGACACCCCCACCCCCGAACACCCCACCCAGCGCTCGGGGGCGAAGGGGCGGAGCCCCTGGGGATGGGACGGGTAGGGGCGGCGGGGGCGAGAAGAGCTAGGTGAGGGACCACCCACTGAACTCGACCAACCCCCGCGCCCCGTTCCCCCCGTTCGTCGCACTCATGAACAACCCCACGTCCTGCCCCTCACCCACCGCCCCCGGAACGGCCACCGTGGCCACCACCCGCCAGCTCACACCTTCGTCGGTGGAGCACTCACCCGTGTACGACCCCGTCCCCGTCCGACCCAACCGCAACACCACCGGCGCCTTGACCCCCGTGATCCGCCGATACGTATCGAGCGTCCCGTCCCCAGAACTGTCGTACGACAACACCACCCCGTTCGCCGGAGTGACCGCCAGATTCAAGAACCCCGCCGACCCGGCCGTACCGAGACGGTTCCGCACCACGATCCCGGCCCGCGCCCAGTTCCCGGTCGCCGCCTGGGAATCGACCCGGAGCGTGACGGACGTACCCTCCCGGAACACCCCCGCCCGATAGACCGTGCCGAACTCCGAGGTCCCCCGCCACAGATCCGCCCCGGCCCCGTCGATCGCGAACCGGTCCGCCAGCTGCCCGAACACGGCCCCGTTGCTCGTGTAGGTGCTCCACCCCGGATCCAGCGGCCCGGCCTCGAAGAGCGACCCGTCGAAGCGCCCCTCGACCCGGTCCTCGCCCCGGGGCCCGTACCTGACCGTGATCGCGTACGGGAGGGGCCGTAGCGGCCGGTCGAGCGGCGCACCCGGTGCGTCCGCGCGCCAGTGCACCGTCCCCGACCCGGCCGCCGGAACGCTCGGCAACGATGTCGGCCCCTCCGGCTCGGCCGTACCGTCGAAGCCGCCGAGTGCGAAGTCCACCCGCCCGGTGGCCCGCAACCCGTTGACATTGCGGAGGACCGCCGACAGCCGCGCACTCCCGCCCGGCGGCAGCACCGGCGGCTCCGCGGTGACGGTCAGCGTCCCCTGGTACGGCGCCCGCGCCAGCACGTCACGCACCCGCGCCGCCGTCCGGTACGCGTCGCCCACCGGCCGCAGCGGATGGTCCTTGCGCTCCCGCGTCCACGGCTCCTCGAACGCGAACCAGTCCACGGCCGTCGGCGCGGTCCCCGTGGCGAGCGAGTCCTCCAGGGTGTCGAGCCACTTCTGCCAGCGCGGGACGTAGAAGTCGGCCATGAGGCCGCTCCACTCCCGGTTTCCGTACTCGTGGAGATTCCCCGTGTCGGAGGTGGCCCGCCCGCCCCACACCGTGATCAGGACCTTCGCCGTCCGCTCGAACTCCGCCCGCTCGGCGTCGTTGGTCGCCATCAGCCGGGCGTCGTTCACCCACGGTCCCAGCAGGAACGCCCCGTTCGTGCCCGTGACCTCGTCGGACAGCCGCATCAGCCGCAGCCAGAGGGTGGACAGGGCACGGAAGGTGTCGAGGTCCTTGCGCTGGTACGCCGCCCGCAGCTGGGGCAGGTACTGGCGGCCGCGGTGCGCGAGCGCCTGCCGCGCCACGTCCACCACGTCGTACCGGTACGCCGGGTTCCGGCGCAGCCCGCCCGCCACGCCCAGCAGTCCGGCGAGGGCCGCGTCGAAACGGCCGGGGTCGTACGTCAGCGTCCTCGGCGCGTACTCGGCGGCCCGGTTCGCGGCGAGGTCGGGGCGGGCGCAGAACAGGGAGTCGTGCGGGTCGCTGCGCTCCACGGCCTGCTGCTGGTACGCGGTGTCGTGCAGCGCCCGCCAGGCCCCGCGCGCGGAGTCGTCGCGGCCGCCGTACCGGAAGTCGGCGTACGAGGAGAACCAGGCGGGCCGGTCGAGCTTCCTCGGTGTCCAGGCCAGTTCGGAGAAGAGCTCGAAGGCCGCCGGGTCGCGGTCGGTGGCCTCCGGCATGAACGCCGTGCCCACCAGCGCGCTGTCCGCCTTGTCCCGCCAGGCGAAGAACTTGTCGTTCCACAGGTGGGTGCGGGCCCCGATGGTCGTACGGCCGCCGAAGTTGGGGATCGTGCCGAAGCAGTACGGGGTGC
Organism: Streptomyces europaeiscabiei; assembly: GCF_036346855.1. Taxonomy (NCBI): domain Bacteria; kingdom Bacillati; phylum Actinomycetota; class Actinomycetes; order Kitasatosporales; family Streptomycetaceae; genus Streptomyces; species Streptomyces europaeiscabiei. The sequence goes on along the minus strand of NZ_CP107841.1, from coordinate 2,950,638 downwards.
CGCCCCAGTCGCGTTCGCGGTCGGTGACACTGGCGTAGCGGTCGGAGACACCGTCGACGATCAGCATCCTCGACCTGTCGATGGCGTCCAGGAGTTCGGGCAGGGGGTTCTCCTGCCAGCCGAGGATCACCCAGGTGGCGCCCGGGTGGGCCTTCTGCAGGGCGCGCTCCACGCCCTGGGCCGCGTCCGGGACGGGCACGTCAGCCGCCGTGCCGCCCTCGTGCAGGAGGTCCATCTTGAAGTGGGCCGCCTCGCCGAACACGTCCTTCACATGGCCGTAGAAGGCGGAGGCGACACGGGCGAAGGAGTCGGTGCGCGGATCCAGCCAGTCGGGGCGTTCGAAGCCGTGCCAGATGCCCTGCGCGACGACGTGCGCGTCACCGCCGTTGCGCTCCACGAACTGCTTGGGGACGTGCCCGTAGTAGCCGGGCAGCACCGGGGACATGCCCAGCTCGCGCAGGCGGTCGGTGATGCGCCGGCCCAGTGCGGCCCGGCGGGCGATCAGCTCGGGGGAGAGGGGGCCGCCGTAGCCGGACAGGTTCTGCAGCAGCCACCACGGCTGGTGCGAGGGGGCGGGCAGCCACGCCCGGGACTCCTCGTCGGAGTAGCCGAAGTCCTTCAGCAGCCGGTGGTAGACGGCTTCCATACCCGCGATGACCAGCACCTCGTTGCAGCCGTGGGCCGCCAGGAGGTCGATCTGGTGTTCCCAGTACGGCCAGTCCGCGTACGGGGCGGTGTAGCCGTCATTGGTGTCGTTGAGGGCGAAGCGGTGGGGGAGGGCGGTGGATCTCTCCAGGGGGCGGGCGGGCGCGGGGAGGCGGCTCGGGAGGTCCAGCTGACTGCCGTTCCAGGCGAGGTGGGCCCCGCAGACGTACTTGAGGTACCAGTGGACGCCCATGAGCAAAGTGGCCGGTGTGGTGGCCTGTACCTGGATGCGTCCGGTGGTGCCTGTGACACGGAACCGGTCGACGGTGGCGCTCCGGTCGAGCAGACTGAGCCGGAACTGTCCGGCATGACCGGGCAGCAGCCGATTGAGCGCGGAGCGCGCGGGAGCCGTATCGAAGGCGGGGCCCTCGCCGGGGCTCTCTGCGGCGTGGGCCGGGACCGACCATCGCAGGTGGGTTCCGAGGCCGATGACACCGGCCGAGCCCAGCACCGTGCGTCGCGACGGACTGTTCATGTCTGTGTGCCCCCTGTGTCGACAGTGGCGGCACGCTAACGGGGCGACCGTCCGTGAACAACGGTGCGCACGGAGCTGGCGAGTTCACGTCGCCTGAACGGACCCGGAGGTACGGATGAGTTTGACGAGGATGAGGCTTGCGGGGAGCGCGGCCGGCGCGGTCGCCGCCCTGCTGGTGCTGACCGGCTGCGGCTCGGGCGACGACGCCGAGGCCGCGGTGCCCAAGACGGCGACCGGGACGCTGGAGCACATCGCGGGCGAGGTGGGCTGCAAGCCGGACATGCAGACCGACGCGGACACCATCCGCCAGGCCCTCTGCACGAACAAGGACGGCGACTTCGACGGCAGGTTCGTCCTCGCGACCTTCGCCACCGACCGAGGCCAGGCGGAGTGGCTCTCCGGCGCCAAGGACTACGGCGGCTACTACCTCGTCGGCCGCAAGTGGGTCGCCGTCGGCGAGAAGAAGACGGTGGGCGGGCTGCAGGGCACACTCGGCGGGGACCTCCAGGAGGGGTCCGAGCACATGAACCCCGGTGGCAGCCACAACAGCCACAGCGGCTGACCGCGCGGGACGCGGCATGCGTCCCGCGCCTTCGAAGCGGTCCGGGCAGGACGAAAGCCGGCGGTGGGAGAACCTCCCACCGCCGGCTTCTTCTGTGGCTCAGAAGCGCTTCGGTACTACTTGCAGTTCTGGCCGCCGTTGATGCACTGGACCATCTTGTTCATCGTCTGCTGGTTGAAGAAGTTGATGAAGTCGTTGTGGTCGGTGATCGGCTTGTGCAGGTTCTCCGGGAAGGAGTCGACCGCGAAGGGCTTCACGACCTGTCCGTTCTGGATCTGCGGGGCCTGGATGTTGTAGACCAGGCGGACCTGGAGCTGGGGGATGGCCTGGAAGCCGTTCGAGCAGCTGCCGTCCGCCTCGACGAAGTCGACGTGCGTGCGGTGGTTGGCGCTGTCGATGTTCTGGCCGTCCCAGCAGCTCTGGAAGAAGGACGTCCGCACCACGGAGCTGCCCTGCGGGCAGATCGGGTACTTGTCCGTCAGCTGACGGTCCTCGAAGCCGGTGCAGCTCCAGTTCGTGTTGGCGTTGTTCAGGCCGTTCACGAAGGCCTTCGCGTCACCGGTGATGATGCGCAGGGCCGTCGGCATCGCGACGACGTTGCCCTTCTTGTTGCCGACGAACTTCAGCTGGGCCTGGCTCGGCTCCACGATCTTGCCGACGTTCTTGTCCACGCCACCGCCGGGGGCGTTGGCGTCGATGTCGTTCGAACCGTCCTGGATACGGAGCACCGGCCAGAAGTACGACGACTTGTCACCCTGGTTCTGGCAGGTGGTCTGCGCGTTGGCCAGGTCCTGGTCGCTCGCGAAGGCGTTGTTGCTCTGGTTGCCGACGTAGTCGTGCTGGTGCTGGGCACCGTTGCTGACACCGGGGGCGACGATCACGTTGTCCGAGTTGCGGAGCTCGTTCTGGTTGATGCCGCAGCTCGTGGTGAACGTGCCCTTCGAACCGCCGTTGCCGTTCGCGGCGAGACCGTTGCCGTTCACGCCCTTCGGGCCGCCGTTGGGCTGGACCTTGGTGATGTCCTGGAAGTCACCCGCGACCGGACCGTTGCCACCCTGGCCGTTGGCGCCCTGACCCTGGTTGCCGCCCTGGTTCTGACCGTTGCCGCCCTGGTTCTGACCCTGGTTGCCGCCCTGGTTCTGGCCGTTGCCGCCCTGGTTCTGACCCTGGTTACCGCCCTGGTTGCCGCCCTGGTTCTGACCCTGGCCCCCGCCGGCGTTGGTCTGAGCCTGGTCGGCCTTGCCCTGGCAGGCCGCGAGCTGGGCCATGCCCTGCGGAGCCTGGCCGCCCACGCGCCGGATGTTGATGCCGATCCGGTCGATGGTGGCTGTCCGCTTGGACTTCAGCGGGCCGAGAATGGCGTTGTTGACGAAGTTGGCGTCGCCCGCCTGGGCCTGGCGCGTGTCAGCCAGGCGCTTGTACGCCTCGGTGATCTGCCGGTCCAGCAGCGCCAGCTCCTTGGCGACACCCGCGCGCGCCTTCTTGGGCACGTTCGTCAGCTTCTGGCCGACGTCCGGGCAGGCGATGGTGGCCACCTGAGCGGAGGCCAGCGTCGCGTTGGGCTTGGACTTCGACTCGCCCGCTGAGGCGTAGAAGTTCGCCCAGACCAGGCCGCCGCCCGCGACCGCGAGCGCCGCGGATGCGGCAATGGCCCGAACGGCCAGCGGCGAACGTCGTTTGCGTGTGTTGCGTCCCATGGAACTCCTCTGACTTCCTTGCGGGGCTATCGAGGCGCCCGACAGGAGTGAAGCGGCGCCATCGAATACGCGGGGAGTCCCAGGAGTGTTCAGCCGACTCAGAAATTGATGAGAGATTCGTGGGACAAACTGGTTTCAACGCCCCAGTGGACACCGGGAGTTGCCGATCCCCTACGGCGTGTGCGCGTTGAAGGTCCCTGGTGGGGTCCGTGAAGGGGGAGTTTCGGCGGCCCTGGCCAAGATACGTCAGAACCGCCGTCGGCATGCCGATTGTCGTCTAGAGGCCCAGTACCTTCGCCTCCACCGACGCGTCCAGTCCCACCGCCGGCCGGTCCGGTCGTCGCGGCGCGACCCCGCCGAGCCCCGTCAGCCACTCCCATGTGTCCCGTACGGTCTCCTCCACGTCCCGGCAGCGCAGTCCGTCCCGTACGGCCCGTGACACGTCCGCCCGGTGCAGCGCGTCGTGCAGATCGCTCCCCTCGGGCACCCACACCGGAAGCTGCGTCCACGGCTCGATCCCGGCGTCGAGGATCGACTCCGGTGCGGTCCACCGGAGTTCGGCCGCCCCGCCGGTGACCCGCACACATGTGTCGAGCAGTTCGCCCATGGTGGTCGTGCCCGAGGGGCCGATCAGGTTGTAGGCGCCGCTCGACCCGTGCTCCGCGGCGCCGAGGATCCAGGCGGCGAGATCGCGGACGTCGACGTACTGCAGGGGGAGGTCCCGAGGGCCGGGCGCCAGGACCGGGCCGCCCCGGGCGGCACGGTTGAGCCACCAGGGCAGCCGGCCGATGTTCTCGTACGGCCCGAGGATCAGTCCGCAGCGCACGAGGAGCGAGCGGTCGACGCCGAACGCCTCGACCGTGGCGAGCTCCCCGCCCCGCTTGTCGCGGGCGTAGTCCGTCGCGTCGGCGTCGGCCGACCCGCCGTCCACCAGGGGTGCCCGCTCGTCGTACCCGGCGGCCGGGGGCCAGGCGTAGACCGAGCAACTCGACACGTACACATACCGTTCGGCCACGCCGGACAGCAGCCGCGCGGTGTCCCGGACGGCTCGCGGCGCCGCCGACCAGGTGTCGACGACGACGTCCCACCCGCCCCCGCCGGAAGCGGAGCCGGCGTCGGCGGCGTCGACGAGCGCCGCGAGCCCGTCCGGTGCGGTGCGGTCGCCCAGCAACGACCGCACCCCGGCCGGCGGCGCGTGCCGCCCACGGTGGAAGACGGTCACCTCCCAGCCGCGAGCCAGCGCCGACTCCACGACGGCGCGGCCCACGAACTCCGTACCACCCAGCATCAGAAGTCTCATACGGCCGACTCTGCCCGCCGGGCGGACGGTGCGGAACGGGAATCTGCTCGCAGAGGATCCGCTCGCAGAGGGTCCGGTCCAAGAGGGTCCGGTCCAAGAGGGTCCGGTCCGAGAGGGTCCGGTCCGAGAGGGTCCGGTCCGAGAGGGTCCGGTCCGAGAGGGTCCGGTCCGAGAGGGTCCGGTCCGAGGAGGGTCCGGTCCGAGGAGATACAACCCGAAGAGATACGGCTGAGGAGAGCCTGGCCCCTCAGGAGATCCGCCGGGCCGGGGCGAGCGGGCCCGTCGTCAACGGCTCAGCGGGGGCGTGTACTTGTACCCGACCCGCCGCACCGTCTGGATCGCCTGGCGGAACTCCCCGCCGAGCTTGCGGCGCAGCCGGGCGATGTGGACGTCGACCGTCCGGCCGTCGCCCACGTGCCCGTAGCCCCACACCGTGGTGACCAACTGGTCGCGGGTGTGTACCCGGTTCGGATGCGCGACGAGATGGGCGAGGAGTTCGAACTCCAGATAGGTGAGGTCGAGCGGCCGTCCGCCGACCTCGGCCGTGCGCTGCACGGTGTCGACGCGGACCAGCTCGTCCCCGGCCCCGACGGAACCGGGACCGGCGGCGGAGCCGACGTGGTCGCCAGGCTTCTCGTCCGCGACCACGAACGGCAGCACCGGCGGCTGCTGGTCGGCCGGCACGAGTACCAGGTAGCCGACCATCGGCGGCCGGCCCGGCAGCGTGGGCAGGGTGTGCTGGGGAGCGGGCAGCCATGTCGCGCCCGGCGGCAGGAAGTCCGTGATGTCCACGACCTCGTCCCGGCCCACGGCACGCAGCCGGTGCCGGGGGGAGGCGCCCGGCGAGGGGATGGCGACGGGGACGGAGCCCGACGCGGAGGTCAGCGGGGTGGCGGTCGACAGAGAACGGGTGTTCGCCATGAGAGGTCAGCTCTTTCGCGCGAGAGGTTCGTCCGGGATACCTCGGCGACCGAGTTCGTGGTCGGGGACCCGCCGAGGGACGTACGTCGTTCCGCGCCGACCGAAGGCCGGGGTGTACGGCTTTAGAGGGCCGGCGCGTTCATCGCGCGGCAACACACCCGGTCGAAGTCGTGGTGCTGACGGGAAGGCCAGAAGGGCTCGAGGTCATGGCGACCCGTCGCGCGTCGATTCTGGAATCCGGCCATGACCCCATTGAAGCAGACACACGCCCGCTACAGGAGCCTCCTCTCACTGCTTGGACGCTTCTTTGACATGACAGAGGTGTGTCATGACCTCATCCGACCAGGCGTTTCCGCCAATTCAGCGGGGTGACGGTGATGGCCTTGGTGGGATCACCGTCCCACTGCGTGGCCAGTCCCTCCATCGCCAGCGCCGCGACGACCTGCTGCCCGACCGCCGTCGTGGTCTCGGCGTCGTCGTCGAACCCGCCGTACAGCAGCGTCAGTCCGTACCCGGCGGCTGCACCCTCCGTGCACTGCGAGTGGAAGAACACGAATCCCCGGGCGTCCGGCGCGCCTTCGGCGCCTATCTCGGTCGTACCGCAGTTGCGGCAGCAGGTGAAGTTCTCCCGGGCGGTGATGCCGTGCGCGGCCCCGAGCGACTCGAAGGCGCGGGTGATCCGCTCGGGATCGGTCACCCCGTCCCAGGTCTCCTGCTCGGCGAGCCGCTCCATCCAGAGCCGGTCGACGAGTTGCCGGGCCTGTGCGCGGGAGACGGGCCGTGTGTCGCCGTCGACCAGATGCTCCTCGGCGGCCTCGCTGAGCCGCGCACGGTCGTCGTAACCGCAGCGCAGCAGCTCCCGGACCCGCTCCTCGACCTGTTCCCTTACGTCGTCGGGGAGTTCCGGCACCTCCTCGGGGGCGTCGTGGTCGAGGGGCGTCCAGTCGATCCCGGTCTCCCAGCCCGGCGTCCGCCGTGCCCAGCCCGTCATGGCCTCGGCGACCCGCTCCGGGTCGGTGAGGACCGCCCCGAAGAACCGGTCGCGGCCCTCCCGGTGCTCCAGCTGGTACTCGCCGCCGGTGCCGTCGCCGGTGCCGTCTTCGGTCCGCTCGTGCCAGACCTGGACGAAGACGTCCGGGAGGTCCGGTATCCGCTGCACGACCAGGAACCGGTCGCCCTTGTCCCCGATCCGGCACACCAGCTCACGCAGCCGTTCCGCCGGGATCCGGGCGTGCTTCTCCCAGTTCTCCGTCGCGACCTTGATGGCGAGTTCGTCCGTGCCGCTCAGGTCGTCGCCCCCGTGGATCTTCATGCCTCCACCATGGCACGCCCCACCGACAACGCCGGAGGGCGCCCACCGGAATCGGTGGACGCCCTCTCGGAAGCTCGGGCCGAAGAGCCCGGTGGATCAGACCTGGCCGGCCTTGTCGAGCGCGGTGCAGCAGGTGTCGACGATCAGCCGCGTCACGACGTACGGGTCGACGTTGGCGTTCGGGCGGCGGTCCTCGATGTAGCCCTTGCCGTCCTTCTCGACCTGCCACGGGATACGGACCGAGGCGCCACGGTTGGAGACGCCGTAGGAGTACTCGTTCCACGGGGCGGTCTCGTGCAGACCGGTCAGGCGGTCGTCGATGCCGGCGCCGTAGTTCTTGACGTGGTCGAGCGGCTTCGAGCCCTCGCCCAGCGACTCGCACGCGGTGATGATCGCGTCGTAGCCCTCGCGCATCGCCTTCGTGGAGAAGTTGGTGTGCGCGCCCGCGCCGTTCCAGTCACCCTTGGCCGGCTTGGGGTCGAGGGTGGCGGCGACGTCGTAGTCCTCGGCGGTGCGGTAGAGCAGCCAGCGGGCCACCCACAGGTGGTCGGAGACCTCCAGCGGGGAGACCGGGCCGACCTGGAACTCCCACTGGCCGGGCATGACCTCGGCGTTGATGCCGGAGATGGCGAGACCGGCCTCCAGGCAGTTCTCCAGGTGGGCCTCGACGATGTCACGGCCGAAGATCTCGTCGGCACCGACACCGCAGTAGTAGCCCCCCTGGGGGGCCGGGAAGCCGCCCTTGGGGAAGCCGAGCGGGGAGCCGTCCTGGAAGAAGGTGTACTCCTGCTCGATGCCGAAGATCGGCTCCTGGGAGGCGAACTTCTCGGCGACCTCGCGCAGCGCGGCACGGGTGTTGGACTCGTGCGGCGTCATGTCGATGTTGAGGACCTCGCAGAGCACGAGGACGTCGTCGCCGCCGCGGATCGGGTCCGGGCAGGAGAAGACCGGCTGGAGCACGCGGTCCGAGGAGTGCCCCTCGGCCTGGTTCGTGGAGGACCCGTCGAAGCCCCAGATCGGAAGCTCGGCACCCTTGGCGTCGTCGGCCAGGATCTTCGTCTTGGAACGGAGCTTGGCCGTCGGCTCGGTGCCGTCGATCCAGATGTACTCAGCCTTGAAGGTCACGGGCCTCATCCTTCGGGGTGTGTCACTGGGCGCATGTGCGGGTGCTGCGGCGCTGCGGCACTGAAACGCCGCGCTGATGCCGGGCAGCCTGTCAACGTGCGATTTCCCGGTCGTTGCTCGAATGTGAACCCCGTGTTACCTGGGGCCGCTGTGGCGCGACTCACGTCCTGGTGGACGCGCTGGTCGGACGCGGACAGGAGACCGGCCACCGCTCCGCGCGGTGGCCGGTCTCCCCGGATCGCGGTCGCTTTCTCGTCACGTCACCGTTACGAGCAGGCCCGCTTCGTACCCTGATGCGCCGACGTCCAGGCCGGCGTCACCCCACCTTCTCGATCAGCGCGCGGCGGATCAGGAACTTGCCGGGTTCCCGGACCTGCTCGAAGGCGGAGTTGTTCAGCAGGACACAACTGCCGGAGACCGAGGTGACCTCGACGGTCGTGGACTTGTTGTTGTCCAGGTTCGTCACCCGCAGTTTCGTACCGGCCGGGAACTCGTTGCTGGACGCGGCCGGGGCACCGCCCTCACCGGAGAGGGTGACGGTGGAGCCGTTGCAGACCTGCTCGCCGGCCCCGGCGTTCCCCGCGCCGCCCGCGTTTCCGGCACCGCCCGCGTTCCCCGCGGCCTCGTCGCCCTGGGGGTCCTGAGCCGACCCCCCGGTCTCCGCGGCCGGCGCGGACGGTTGTGCGGGCTGTGCGGGCGGCTGTGCGGCCTGGGAGTCCTGAGCCGACTCCCCGACCACGCAGTCCGACGCGCCCTGCTGGACCTTGATCTGGGCGATGACCGCCTCGCGGTTGGCGATCCGGGCCGCCGACTGGGCGTCGGGCTTCGCCTTCTGATCCGCGATGAACCGCTCGTTGTTGCCGAGCGCGGTGGCCAGTCCCTGACAGACGCTGGACTCCGCAGCGGACTGCGCCGCGTTCGACGTGGCCGCCATGGCGAAGGCCCCGCCCCCCGCCACCGCCGCCGCGGTCACGAACAGCGCGACCTTCTTCTTCGTGCCGAGCGTTCTCCTACGCGACATGCGCGCCTCCTGTTCCCGGCGGGCCTTCGGATCGGCCACCGGATCGGACGAGTACGCCGCTACGTACGAGATGTCGAACAAAGCTACTCAACGGTCACAGCAAACTCTCAAGTAACCCACGTCACAGGAAAGTTGGAGCCAGGCCGTCCGAACCGCCCGCTACCTGGACAGAGCTTCCCGTACCGCCTCGTCCGTGCGGGCCACCACCGCCGTGCCGTCCTCCGCGGTGATGATCGGCCGCTGAATGAGCTTCGGATGCCCGGCGAGCGCCTTGACCCACCGGTCGCGTGAATCGGCGTCCCGCGCCCACTCCTTGAGGCCGAGCTCCTTGGCGGCGGCCTCCTGGGTGCGGGTGATGTCCCATGGTTCGAGACCGAGCCGGTCCAGTACGGCGCGGATCTCGTCCTCGCTCGGGACGTCCTCCAGGTAGCGGCGGACGGTGTAGTCGGCGCCCTCGGCGTCGAGCAGGCTGATCGCGCTGCGGCACTTGGAACAGGCCGGATTGATCCAGATCTCCATGCCGCCCACCGTAACCAACCGGGTGTGAAAACCCGTGTTCCACCTCTGTCACAGGACCCCTCAGATGCCCCCTGGCCAGGGGCGATTGTCAGTGGGGGGTAGTAAAATAGAAGCAGTGTTCGAGGGTTGTCGACGGGGGATTCCGTCGGTGCCCAGACCGCGACAGGAGGATGGCCGTGCCCGCTGCCGCACTGAAGTCGAAGCCGTTGCCCACTCAGTCCACCGTCCAGCATCCCGTCCTGCTCGACCTGCCCTACGCGCCGGTGGTGAAGCACACGCTGCCGCCGGGCCGTCCGCGTGAGTGGTACGTCACCCACAACCGGCGTCTGAAGGCCATGCGCCTCGCGATCGCCCTGCTCGACTCCGGTGTCCACATGCCGAACCAGGCGCGCAACGAGACGATCCGGAGCACGGCGGAGGTCATCGGTGTGCACCCGCCGTCGGACACCACGTGCCACATGGTGCGGGCGCTGATGCGCTACAGCCGCTGATGCGGTACGGCCGCTGACGCCGCCCGGCCGATTTCCGGTGCCGTCCACTTCGCGGGGTGGACGGCACCGGTGCGTTCGGGGGGTCCCGGCGTGCGCGAAGACTCGGCGGACGGGGAGGGAGGGGTGATCTCCGGCCGCCAGGGTTGGCCGGAGATCGCCCTAGCCCTGCCCGCCCGAGGTCCATACGATGCGGTCGCCCCTCGGTCTTCACAGCTGTTTCACAGTCTGCTCTTTCGTGGGCTGGGTCTCCGCAGGCCGCGGGGTTCTCGTGCATGTCTATTGACATGTGCATGACTCTGATGGGAGAACCCCCCATGGTTCGTGGTCTCCTCCTGGGCGGCGCAGTGGCCGCCCTCTTCGCCAGTGCGCTTCCCGCGCAGGCCGAGTCCCCGTTCGAGGACCCGCCCCCGGACAAGATCGTCATCAAGGTCGCCACGGTGAACGGCTCCGGCTGTCCCCAGGGCACGGCCGCGGTCGCCGTCTCACCGGACAACACCGCGTTCACGGTGACCTACAGTGACTACCTCGCGCAGGTCGGCGGCGGCGCCCCGTCCACCGCGTTCCGCAAGAACTGCCAGCTCAACCTGATCGTCCATGTCCCCGGCGGCTTCACCTACGCCATCGCCAGCGTCGACTACCGAGGCTTCGCCTCGCTGCAGCGCGGCGCGAGCGGCATCGAGAAGGCCTCGTACTACTTCCAGGGCTCCCCGGACACGGCCTCAAGGACCCACACGTTCAACGGCCCGTACGAGGACAACTGGCAGGCCACGGACGAGACCGACTGGGCCCAACTGGTGTGGGCGCCCTGCGGGGTCGAGCGCAACTTCAACATCAACACCGAGCTGCGGGTCAACAGGGGATCGTCGCCGGCCAGCAGCACGAGCTTCATGACCATGGACTCCACCGACGGTGACATCAGCACGATCTATCACTTGGCGTGGAAGGAATGCCCCGCCAAGTGAGCCGCGGCGCCGGGTGCCCTTCTGTTCTCGGGCACCCGGCGGTTCGCTCGGGCGGGTTGTTCGTCTGCGGGTGGGTTCGCGGTTGCTCGCACAGTTCCCCGCGTCCCTGAGGGCCTACGGCCCTTGCGGGCCGAAAAGCACAGGGCGCGGCCGGTGCTTCTCAGGGGCCCGGGGAACTGCGCGACCAGCCCCCACCCGCACCCGCATCCGCACTCGCACCCGGACCTGCACCCGCATCCGCCAGCGCACCCGAACCTCCGAGCTCTTCCGCGCAATCACGCCAACTCCTTCTCCAGCGGCGTCCGGAAGCGCGGCGTGACCCTGGTATCCCCCACCCACCCCCGCAGCCGCGCAGCCTCCGCACGGATCGCCTCCTCGGCCTCCCGCCCCACCCCTTCCGTGTCCAGCAGCCGCCATACGATCTCCCCGTCGGACCGCTGGGCCCAGCCGCCGATCACCCGGCCGTTCCACCACACCGTCGGGCCGACATTGCCGCTGTAGTCGAAGAGAGCGGGCCGGAGTTCAGGGGCGAGATACCAGTCGCGTCGCTGCCAGCCCATGGCCGTCGGGTCGAGGGCGGGCAGGAGGGCGGCCCAGGGCTCGGCGGCGTCGTCAACCGGCTCCTCGTCGTCGGCGGTCACATACCCGGTGCCCTCGTCCAGCGTCACGGTCCTTGCGCCGATCGCCGCCAGCGCCCGGCGGACCTCGGTGACACGCCACCCCGTCCACCACTTCAGGTCCGCCTCGGTCGCCGGGCCGCAGGCCGCCAGCCACCGGCCCAGCAGGGACGCCTGGGCCTCCGCCACGTCCAGCTCCGGGTGCGCGGGGGCCACCGCCCAGCGGAACTGGCTCGACGTCCAGGACCCGAGCGGCCGACCCCGGACGACTCTGCCCTCCACCCCCAGCACCTTCAGCAGTCGCGTCGAGACGGTGTGCGTCCCCTCGTAGCTCTTCCCGGCCGCGTACACGAACCGCTGCCGCAACCTCGGTTCGTCCTCGGCGAGTTCGGACGCGGTCGCCTCGCCGATGCGGGCCAGTGCGGCCAGCGCCGACTCCTCGACCTCCTTCAGCCAGGCCGCGTCCGGGGCCCCGGCCACCGCCATGTCCTTCAGCAGCTTGGCCCGCTCCTTCGCGGCGACCGTGATGCCGGTCGAGGCGTGCACCACGGCGGTCAGACCGGTCGGGAACACGAACACGGTGTGCCGCATGCCGTGCATCCGGACGAGCGAGCGGTCCGCGTACAGCGCCCGCTCGGTCTCGGCCACCGTCCGCCCCGGCTCGGCGAGCCGCGCGCCCGCCGCGAGATGCACGGTCGCCGGATCCGAGCCGTGCAGCGCGACCAGCGCATCAGCCACCTCCTCCGGGCCCGCCGCCCGTACCGATCCGGCCAATCGCTGCCGCAGCCCCAGCCGCGCCCGCCGCTCGGCCACCCCGACATACCGCCGCCCGTCACCCATGCCGACCGCCTCCACTCGTACGCCGCGTCCGTTCACAAAGCCCCGTAGCCCTGTAGCCCTGTAGCCCCGTAGCCCCGTAGCCGGGGAGTCCCGTAGGCCCCGGAAGCTCAAGTCCCCAGCCCCCAGGCCTCGGAGTCCCGCGACCCGAAGCCCCCCGCAATTCGAAGCCCCAGAGGCCTCCAAAGCCCCAGAGGCACCCGAAGCCACGGATGCCCTCGAAGCCCAGGCCTCGACCGCATCCTCCCGGACACCTCTGACAATCGGGCGGCGGCGTGCATCGGCTCCCATCGCCTACCACCGGCCGCCGATCGCCCCCGGCCGGTCTGCTGCCCCCCGGTCGACCGATCCGCCCTCCGCTGAGCCACCACCCCCCCAGCCCCCTCAGCCGGCCGCCCCGCCGTTCCCCTCCGCGCCCCCGACTGCCCCCCGCCGACCTGCTCCGCCCCCGACCGGCCCTCCCCCGCCCCCACCCCGTCACCCGATCGCCGTAGCCGGACATGCGTACGCCGCCCCTTCGGCCTTCACTGCGATCAGGAGATCGGCGAGGCGGGCCTCCACCACGTGGCGGAACCGAGGCGCGGGCATCCACCACGTCGCGGAGCCGAGGCGCCGTCCTCCACCACGTGGCGGAGCCGCGGAGTCCAGGGAGGCCGAATGGGGCGGCACGGCATACGGCAGGCAGTGCGATGACCACGTCGGCGGACCGGGCCCGGCAGGGCAGGAACGCCCGGAAACAGGCGCCGCGCTCGGCGCACGCCACCTGGATTCCCTCCGTCGACCGTTCCGACCCCGTCGCCGTGCTCGAACGCCAGGGCCGGGACAGGCTGCCGGAGTTGCTGCCCATCAGGTACGGCCGGATGTCGGTGTCACCGTTCGCCTTCCTGCGCGGCGGGGCCGCCGTCATGGCGGCCGACCTGGCCGCCCAGCCGCACACCGGCCTCACCGTGCAGCTCTGCGGAGACGCGCACCTGCTCAACTTCGGCCTCTACGCCTCCCCGGAACGCGCCCTGCAGTTCGATCTGAACGACTTCGACGAGACGTACCCGGGCCCCTTCGAGTGGGACGTGAAACGGCTCGCGGCCTCCGTCGCCGTGGCCGCACGCGAGAACGGCCACGCGGAGGCCGACGCCAGGGCCGCCGCGTACGGGGCGGCCGCCGCGTACCGCCGGACGATGCGGAAGCTGGCGGGGGAGGGCGAACTCGCCGTCTGGTACACGAGTGTCGACGCCGACCGGCTGCTGCCGCTGGTCCGCTCGGGCCGTCGCCGACGGCGCCTGGAGTCGAGCCTCGGCCGGGCCCGCCGCCGCACCAGCCTGCACGCCCTCGGCAAGCTCACCGAGACCGTCGACGGACAGCGCCGCATCCTCCACGACCCGCCTCTGCTGGAGCCCGCCGGCGCCTCCGACATGGCGGCCCTCCGCAAGATCTTCAGCGACTACCGCTCCACCCTCGCCGAGGAACGCCGACTCCTTCTCGACCGCTATCGCTTCGCCGACGCCGCCCGTAAGGTCGTTGGTGTCGGCAGCGTCGGCACCCGCTGCTTCATCGTCCTGCTCGTGGGCCGTGACGCCGACGACCTGCTCTTCCTCCAGATCAAGGAAGCCGGCCGGTCCGTTCTCGAACACCATCTCCCCCGCGGCCCGTACGATCACCCAGGGCACCGTGTCGTCGCAGGCCAGCGGCTTCTCCAGGCCGCCAGTGACATCTTCCTCGGCTGGCTGACCGGCCCCCAGGGCCGCGCGTACTACTGGCGTCAGCTCCGCGACACACAGGGCTCGGCGGATGTCGCCGGCATGCCCCCGGACGACCTCCGCGCCTACGCCCGCCTCTGCGGCACCACCCTCGCCCGCGCCCACGCCCGCTCCGGCGACCGTGTCGCCATCGCCGCCTACCTCGGCGCCAAGGACACCTTCGACCACGCCCTCGCCGACTTCGCCCTCCGCTACGCCGACCAGACCGTCAGGGACCACGCCGCCCTGGGCGCGGCGGTCGCGGCGGGCGTGGTGACGGCGACACCGAACGTGTGAACCGTCGCGAGCGCAGACCTTCGGTACAGCCCAGCCCGACCCCGCCCCACACCCTGCTCCACCCGGCCCGTCAGACGTACCGCTCCAACAGCCCGCCCACATACGCCTCCAGCCGCGCCCCCAGCACCTCCGGCGTCAGATCCGTCCGCCCCAGCTCCCGCCAGGGCACCGCGAGCTTCTCCGCGTCGGGCGCATAGGCCAGCGCGTCCAGCAGCCGCCAGTACAAGTGATCCTGGGCCTGGTCCAGTTGACGCCCGCCCCGCGCCTCGTACCGCTCACGGAACCCGGCCCCGTACTCCGCCCCGTACAACAACGCCAGCGTGGTCGAGCAGTGGGCCACGTCAAGATCCGCCGGCCCCCACGAGGTCTCCACCCAGTCCACGACCCCGCTGATCCGCAGATCCCCGCCCGCGCCCGAGCCCGTGAACAGGACGTTCCCCGGATGGAAGTCCCGGTGCAGGAAGCATCCTTGGTAGGACGGCGCCTCCCGCCGGATCACGTCCACGGCCCGCTCCCACAACGGCCCACCGGGCGTGGTGACCCGCTCGGGCGAGGTCCAGGCCTGGTACGTACGAGGCCGTTCCTCCGGTACGACCGCGTGGATCCGGGCGAGCTGCCCGGCGAGCAGATCCAGCCGCGCCTCCAGGTCGGCGTCCTCCTCCACCCGCACCGATCCCGGCAGCAGGGACATCAACAAAGAGGGATGGTCGGTGAGTTCGGCCGCCGGGTCGACGGCGTACAGGCGGGGCGTCGGGATGTCGTCGTACGGCGCGAGCAGTGTGAGTATCGCGGCCTCACGGTTCAACAGCCCCGGAGCGTGCATCCGGAAGAACGGTTTCACGAACGACCGCAGGACAAGACCCGTCCCGTCGTCGAGCGTCAGCCGACGCATCCGCGAGGTCCAACCACCGCGCAGATCCGCCCAGTTCCGTACGGTGCGGCCCTCCTGCAGCTGCTTGTCCACCCACGTGCGGGTCGCCGCCCACCTCTGATCGTCACGTTCCATGGGCCCAGCATCTCGATAAATGGGATGCCCGCGCACCCGTCGCACGAGCATCCTGGATACGCGCATCGGAGTCCTCGATCACCGGGCCCGCGCAGGAAGGGCATCACTTTCCGGCCCCGGGGCTACTCTTCCACGCACAGTCATCACCCACGCCACGTCCCGAGGAGTCCCGTCATGGGCACCTTGATCCTTTCGGCGACCGCGGTTCTGGTCGTCATGGGTTTCTCCAACCAAGTCCTCTGGCTGGCCGCGGTCGCCCTGCTCTACCTGTACGTCCGCTACGGCCGCACGGGGGGAGGCTCGTCGGCGTCCTCGTCCGGACCCCCGGCGAGCGGCGGCCCGGCCCCCGCTTCCTACCGCGCGTACCGCGATCGCCGTGACCAGCAGGCGAAGTGGGAGCGCCGCTACAGCCGCGAACGGCCTTCCGAGACCCGTCGGCAGGCTCGCGACAAGAGCGGCAAGTAGCGAAGGAACGGAACCGGAGCGACGAGCCGACCAGCCGAGGAGTCGACGAGTCGGCAGGCAAGGTGCCCCGGGGCAGTTCACAGCCCCGGGGCACCTCAGATAGGGAACCGCCGCCCCAGCGCGGGCTCGATCCGCAGCTCGTCCCCGAATACGGCCCGGACCCGCGGCTCCAGCGCGTTGTCCCGCCGCCGTTTCCGCACCCGCCGGCGGCGCGAACGGACAGAACGTCCCGCGCTCACGAGCAGGCGCACTTGTCCTGCTCGACCCCGACGTGCGGCCCGCTCCGCCCCGCGTCCGTCCCGGTCGAGGTGAGGGACACGGCTGCCCTCAGCGCGACGGCGGCCGACGGGAGGAGAAGAGCCGGTCGAGGTCGGGGGGTGCCACCGGCTTCGTACGCCCGAGACGGACGTCCATGAGCCCCATGCCGCTCGGCCCGCCTCCCCGGATCCCACGAACCTCGCACGGCCTTCGGGTCCGCAGGCTCAGTACGACGACCGGTAGTTGACGTAGCCGATCAGCGCGATGAGTCCCGCCATGCATCCGAAGACGATCACCGTCGACACCCACGAGGACCGGCGCGGTCCGGCCGGGCCGGGGTCGGCGCGGAAGGGCTGGGGTGCCGGCGGGTTCTCCTTCCAGCGCGCGGCGAGCATCCGGGCCCGTGCGGAGGGCTCCTTGTGCTCGGCGTTGTCCGCCCACCTGATATCGAACTCGCGCTCGTCGTCGTCCTGTTCGGGCATCCCCGCGTCTCCCCGTTATCTCTCGAACAGTCGTGCCAGAAACCATACGACGGCGCCCCCGTCCCGCAAAGCCGGAACGGGGGCGCCGTCGAACGACTCGGCGGGCCGATCGGAACCTCACGCGTGCGGCGCGAAGCACGGGCCTGCGGGCTCGATCACACGTCGAAGAAGTGATGCCCCGGTGCCGCGACCTCGGTGCGGGTTTGCTCCTCCGCTCTAACCAGCGCGGATGCTGTCGTTGTCTGTCGTTGTTGGTCGTCGCCGGCCACCCTTGGACGGCCCACAGACGGCCCAAGCCCAACGGTGCCGACCAGGGCTTAAGTACGCCATCAACCCTGACAAGAAGAAGTCCGCGACCGCCTCGCCGAACGCCGCGCCGGTCACCACGACGAAGATCGTCCTCGACCGCTGAACCACCACGGCGGACCGAGGGTCTTCGAGGGCGCCGCTCCCCAGGGGGTGGCTCCCTCGCCGTCGCGAGACGGCCGTCGCGGAACAGCCGCCCACTACGCGGTACGTTCGGTCGCTGACCCAATGACCCGCTTACCCGCTCACCCTCACTGACCGCCGATCGCTGCTCCTCAGTCGCACACCCTTCTGTACGGCGCGTCCGGTACGTACGTGTCCCACTCGCTCCTCGTCAGGTCCTCGTTCCCGGCGCGGGCGCAGACGTGGGCGATGGCGCGGGTGGGGTCGACGGGGTGGCGGTGGAGGGGGACGTTGCCGCCGCCGGTGTAGAGGGTGGCGTTGTCGGGACTGAAGGCGAGGGAGGCGATGGGCTCGCCGGGGGAGGGGAGCGGGTCGCCGAGGGGCTGTTGGGTGGTCGTGTCCCAGAGCTGGATCGTGCCGGCGTCGCCGCCGACTGCGAGGGTCTGGCCGTCGGGGCTGAAGGCGAGGGCGCTGACCGCCTCGGGGGTGTCGCCGAGCGGGGCCGGGAAGACGTTGCGCAGGACGCCGACGCGGCGGCGCAGGTCGCCGTCCCACAGGGCGACCCGGCCCGTACGGTCGCCCGCCGCCACGCGGCTGCCGTCGGGGCTGAAGGCGACAGCGCTGGTGTGGTCGCCCTGGACGAGGTCCAGCGCGACACTCCGACCGGTACTCCGGCGGAAGACGCGGTTGTCGCCGACGATCATTTCGGTGTCCGGGGAGAGGTCCATGCGGGTACCCGCCAGGCCGGGCCCGGTGGCGACCCTCGTCCGGCGACGGTCGGCCGTGTCCCAGTGCTCGGCGCTCAGCTCGCCGGCGGCCGAGGTGCGGGCGGTGAAGAGGGTGCGGCCGTCGGGGGGGAGGGCGAGGGCGGTCACCGCCGTGCCGGACTCGGTCGTCGCCAGATCCAGCGCGGTCTGTTCGCGGTCGCGGGTCAGGTCCCAGATGATGAACCGCTGGGGAGCGGCCCCCAGGCCGGGGGCGGAGACGCCGTAGACGAACCTGCCGCCGTCGGGGCTGAACACCATCACCGGGACAGTGTCCCCAGGGTCGACCGGCTCCCCGACGCGGGAGCGGGACATGAGTGGGGGCGGGGGCTGAAGGGTGCGGACGAGGCGGCCGTCCTCGGTGTCGCGCAGTTGGAATTGGTAGCCGGCACCGGATCGTTCGGCGGTGGCGAACACCCGGCCGTCCGGGCTGAGCAGCACGCCCATGGGCCGGTCGCGCCAGGCGGAGGTGACGGTCGTCACCAGGTCGAGGGTGTGGACCGTACTGCCTTCCAGGTAGCGCAGGACGGGTGAGCCGGGGTCCCAGGCGAGGCCGCCGTGGAGCCGCTGGTTGTTCAGGGGGTGGCGCAGGACGGGCGTGGCGGGGTCCGACAGCCGCCACACCCGGATCTCGTCGGCGGCACCGGCGGTCGCCAGGAACCTGCCGTCCTGGCTGAAGGAGGCGTACCGCGCACCGGGATCGTCGATCTCGGCGACCGGGCGTCCGGAGTTGATGTCCCACACCCGTACCCCGTCCTCGGAGACGGCGGCGAACTGGGCTCCGGCGCCGAACACCAGCGCCGAGTCGGCACCGCAGAGGCCCTGGGTCCGCTGCCACGAGCCCGGCAGCACACGTCCGGTGCCGATCTCCCGGACCTGCGGGGCCTTCCCGACGGGGCACACTGCCACCAGCCGGCCATCGGCGCTCGGCACCACGTTCGCCGGACCGGCCTCCCGCGTCTCGAACAACACCTCGCCGCCCGCCACGGACCGCAGCCGTACGCGGCCGGGTCCGGAGCCGGAGCCTGAGCCGGCCCCGGAGCCGACGTCGGGTCCGGGATCGGCCACGACATAACCACCGCCGCCGGCGCCGAAGGCGAACGCGTGGTGGCCGGGCGGCAGTGGCTCGCCGTCGGTCCAGCGGTCGGCACGGGTGTCCCACAGACGTATACGGCCGTCGGTACCGGCGATCGCCAGGATCCGGGCGTCCGGGCCGGCCGCCTGGACCTCGCCCTCGGGGAGGCGGCCGGTGCCGGTGCTGCGGCGCGTGGCCAGGTTCCAGGTCTGCCAGGTGCGGTCGTCGACGCTGAGGAGGGTGCGGCCGGAGTCGGCGAGGAAGCGCTGGGAGCGGTAGCCGGACGCGGGGTCGCTGAAGGAGTCCAGTTCGGGCTGGGTGAGGGAACCGAGGAGAGCCCGACGGGTCTCGGGCAGCGGGGCGATGCGCCAGGAAGCGGCGCCCAGCAGCAGGGCGGCCCGGGGATCGGTGGCGCGCAGGCCGTCGGCCACCGCGGCGATGCGGCGGGCGGTGTTCTGCGTGTGCTGTCGCCGGTTGTCGTCGTGCTCCCGCCAGGCGGCGAGGCCCACGACCAACGCCACCGCGAGGACCGCCGAGAGCGCGCCGGCCAGTGTCCGGGACCGGCGGGTGGAGCGGGCGGCGGCCCGGCGCTCCGCCTCACGAGCGTCGAACGCGGCGGTGAGGAAGTCCCGTTCGACCTCCGTGAGCGCGAGGTCGCGGCGGTGGCCGGGGAAGACCTCCGCGGCGCGGGCCAGCCGGGTGCCCCGGTAGAGGGTGCAGGGGACGCGGTCGTGCTCCAGCCAGGCACGGGCGGCCTCGGTGAGCTGCCGGTGGTGGCGCAGCCGTTCGCGGTCCTGCTCGACCCAGCCGTACAGCCGGGGCCAGCAGCCGATCAGCGCCTCGTGGGCGAGGCGCACGCCGTCCTCGTCGACGGTCAGGAGCCGGGCGCAGGCGAGCCGCTCCACCACCACGTGCACATCGGGGTGGGACCACTCCAGGAGTTCGGCCCGGGTCAGGGGGCGCCCGGTGTCGACGGTGCCCCGGCCCGGCTCGACCAGCCGCAGCAGCAGCTGCCGGGCGGCGGCGGCCTGTGACGCGGACAGCTGCCCGTACACCTCCTCGGCGCTCGCCGCGATCGCACCGTTGAGGCCGCCGGCCGCCTCGTACGCTGCCGTCGTCAGCATGCGGCCCTTGCGGCGCCGCCAGGTCTCCAGCAGCGCGTGCGACAGCATGGGCAGCGCGCCGGGCCGGCCCTGGACCTCCTCGACGAGCGTCGCGGTCAGCGACCGTTCCACCTGGAGACCGATCGCCTGCGCGGGCCGTACCACCGCCTCGCGAAGTTCGTCCGCGTTCATCGGGCCGACCAGCAGCCCGGCGCGGCTCAGCGCGTTCGCCAGTTCCGCGTGTTCGCCGCAGCGGGCGTAGAAGTCGGCGCGTACGGCGATGAGTACCCGCAGCCGGGAGCCGGGTTCCCGGGCGGTCAGCAGCAGCTCGATGAAGCGGGCCCGCTGCGCCTCGTCCCGGCAGAGGGTGAAGACCTCCTCGAACTGGTCGACCGCCACCCAGCTCTCCGGCTCGTCCGCCGCGGGGGTCAGTAGATGTCCGTACGTCTCGGCCGGTCGGGCGCCCGGCGTGAACACCCGCAGCACCGCCGCGCTCTCCCGCCGCGCGATGGCCTCGCGGACCCGGGGGACGACCCCGGCGCGCAGCAGCGAGGACTTGCCGCTGCCGGAGGCGCCGAACACGGCGGCGAAGCGGTGCGCGGCCATCAGCTCGCACAGCTCCGCCACCAGCCGGTCGCGGCCGAAGAACAGCTTCTGGTCGTCCGGTTCGAAGCGGGCGAGGCCCCGGTACGGCGCCGGCGCGTCTTTCTCGTCGTCCGCGGAAACCGCCGAGGCCGCCGCCTCGGCCTCCTTCCAGTACGGCTCCCACTCGCCGGGGTCCCCGCCGCACGCCCTCGCATACCCCAGGACGACCGCCAGCGAGGGCAGCCGCTCCCCGGCCGCCGCCTGGGACAGGGTCGTCGCCGAGAATCCGGCGCCCTCGGCCATCGCCCGGTACGAGGGGTTGCCGGCGGCTCCGCGCAACTCCCTCAGCCGGTGGGCGAGCAGTTGGACGGGGCCGGCCGTCGGGTCAACGGCTCTTTCCGGACGTCCCATGCATCTACCTATTTCCGAACTATTACAAGATTTCCGACACTTACGGCATTTTCTGATACATCAAGTGAACCGGGTCGGAGGCATCAACATACGTACCCCGCTGACCAGCCGAAACCCTGCGGCCGCAAAGTGTGGCGTTGATGACAGCGGCGGTACGTGCCGCCGAACAATCCGGAACCGTTGGCCGGATTTGATTGCCCTGGTGAGAGTAGGTGTCGATCAACTCTCCGCTTGCCAGTCTCTGTCCCGTCAAGCCGGATCAGCCGGCGTCCCCCGCCGCTGAGCAGCCTCTGCCCCGCAGAGCCGGATCACCGGCGTCCCCCGCGCAGAGCAAGTGGAGAGAACCGCTGATGTCCCAAGCACTGAAGAGCAGGAAGTCCCGCCTCGGCCGCCTCGGGCGTTTCGCGCTCGTCGCGGCCAGCGCCGCCGCGCTGACCATCGGGCTGACCGGCAGCGCCCACGCCGGCGTACTGACCCCCCTGCCCGAGAGCACCACCTCGTTCCAGAAGACCTTCCAGCCGGTCTTCGACTACGACACGGACGGCTGTCTCCCGGTCGCCGCCATCGACCAGTGGGGCAACCTCAACGGCGGCCTCGACGACAGCGGAGCCATCACCGGCCAGTGCCGCGACAACCACCTGGGCAGGGCCAACACCTACTCGCGGGCCAAGTGCAACAACGGCTGGTGCGCGATCATCTACACCCTGTACTTCGAGAAGGACATGGCCTGCACTGCATGCACCGCCTTGTCGCACCGCCACGACTGGGAAGCCGCCGTGATCTGGATCCGGCAGGGCGCGAGCACGCCCTCGTACGCGTCCGTCTCCGCCCACGGCGACTACACGACCAAGAACTGGAGCGATGTCCCGAGGGACGGGGCCCGTCTCAAGGTCGTCTACCACAAGGAG
Source organism: Streptomyces europaeiscabiei (assembly GCF_036346855.1). Taxonomy (NCBI): domain Bacteria; kingdom Bacillati; phylum Actinomycetota; class Actinomycetes; order Kitasatosporales; family Streptomycetaceae; genus Streptomyces; species Streptomyces europaeiscabiei. The sequence goes on along the minus strand of NZ_CP107841.1, from coordinate 2,928,578 downwards.
GGCAATTTCGCGACGGACGTGGGGACCCACTCCTTCCGCTTCGCCGGCTGGGGCGAGACCGCGGAGGCCTGGAGCGACGGCGGCTGGGACTTCCCGCGCCTGGTCACCTGGAACAGGTTCCCGGCCGGCAACAACGGCGTGAACCTCCAGAGCCGGATGCAGAACGCCACCTGGGGCAAGGCCAACTTCCCGCTGAAGGACGGCCGCTACAACAACGAGCTCAACGCGGCCAAGAACGGCCCCGCCGCCGGCATCCCCTTCGACGTGTGGGCCGCCGGCTGACGGACACAGGAACGGACGCAGACAGGATCCGGCCCCGACGGCACTCCCCGCCGCCGGGGCAGGCCCCTTCCCTCACGTAAACCCATTGAGTTCTCCGCCACCCCCTGTGACCCTCTTGTCAGTGGCATGACTTTATCCACATGGGCAGAAGGCGACGGAAGCGTCATCCCCTGACTTGTAGCGCGGCGCCGTGCGGGTTCCGTTCGTGCGCCCAAGCTCGATCCTCGGAAAATCAAGCCGTGGACGCGTTATCGAGTGGTGGCTGTTCGCGGCGGGCTCCCGGAGCAGTACGCAACAACAGTGGACCTCGGTGCCGGGTGCGGCCTGCGACAGGGCGAGATCTTCGGGCTGGCCGTCGATGAAGTCGACTTCGACGGGGGAGCGCTGCACATCGCACGGCAGGTCAAGCCGGTCGGTCCGCAGATGGTGTTCGCCCCGCCCAAGGGCGGCAAGCTGCGAGACGAGCCGCTGCCCGACGTGGTGTCGGATGCGCTCGCCGCACACGTCACCCGCCGGCCCCCTATCGACGTCACTCTGCCGTGGAAGACCCCGGACGGCCCGCCTGTCACAGCGAAGTTGCTGTTCTACTCGCGGGAGCGTAAGGCACTGAACAGGAACTACTTCAACATGTACCTGTGGAAGCCCGCCCTGATCGCTGGCGGCGTCATCCCGGAACGGGTGCCGGGGGAGCGGTTCAAACCGTCGCGTGAGCACGGCATGCACGCCTTGCGGCACTACTACGCGTCGGTCCTGCTGGACTCGGGAGAGAACATCAAGGCCCTGGCCGAGTACCTCGGTCACTCCGACCCGGGGTTCACGCTGCGGACGTACACACACCTCATGCCGAACAGCAGGGACCGGGCGCGCCGGGCCATCGACTCAGCGTTCGGCAAGGGAGTGTCTCCCGGACCCTGAGCGCAAAAGGCCGCCAGCCGTGCCCTTCCCGGAGCGGGAAGAACACGGCCGACGGCCCACAGACGGCCCAGGCGAGCGGAAACCCGCTCTGACCTGGGGCGATATCACACGTCGAAGTAGAGCTCGAACTCGTGCGGGTGCGGGCGCAGCTGCAGCGGGGCGATCTCGTTGGCGCGCTTGTAGTCGATCCACGTCTCGATCAGGTCCGGCGTGAAGACGTCGCCCTGGAGGAGGAACTCGTGGTCGCGCTCGAGGGAGTCGAGGACGGCCGGGAGGGAGGTCGGGACCTGCGGGACGCCCGCGTGCTCCTCGGGGGCCAGCTCGTAGAGGTCCTTGTCGATCGGCTCGGCCGGCTCGATCTTGTTCTTGACGCCGTCGAGGCCCGCGAGGAGGAGGGCCGAGAAGGCGAGGTACGGGTTGCCGGAGGAGTCGGGCGCGCGGAACTCGACGCGCTTGGCCTTCGGGTTCGAACCCGTGATCGGGATACGCATGGCCGCGGAGCGGTTGCGCTGCGAGTAGACGAGGTTGACCGGGGCCTCGAAGCCGGGAACCAGGCGGTGGTACGAGTTCACCGTCGGGTTGGTGAAGGCCAGCAGCGACGGGGCGTGCTTGAGGATGCCGCCGATGTAGTAGCGGGCCATGTCCGACAGGCCCGCGTAACCGGCCTCGTCGTAGAAGAGCGGGGAGCCGCCCGCCCACAGCGACTGGTGGACGTGCATGCCCGAGCCGTTGTCACCGAAGATCGGCTTCGGCATGAAGGTCGCGGTCTTGCCGTTGCGCCAGGCCACGTTCTTCACGATGTACTTGAAGAGCTGGAGGTCGTCGGCCGCGGCGAGCAGCGTGTTGAACTTGTAGTTGATCTCGGCCTGGCCGGCGGTGCCCACCTCGTGGTGCTGGCGCTCGACCTGGAGGCCGGACTTGGCCAGCTCCAGCGAGATCTCGGCACGCAGGTCGGCGAAGTGGTCGACCGGAGGGGTCGGGAAGTAACCGCCCTTGTAGCGGACCTTGTAACCGCGGTTGTCCTCCAGCGCACCGGTGTTCCAGGCGCCCGCCTCGGAGTCGATGTGGTAGAAGGACTCGTTCTCCGAGGTCTTGAAGCGCACGCTGTCGAAAACGTAGAACTCGGCCTCGGGGCCGAAGTACGCGGTGTCGGCGATGCCGGTGGACGCGAGGTACGCCTCGGCCTTCTTCGCCACGTTCCGCGGGTCGCGGGAGTACTGCTCGCCCGTGATCGGGTCGTGGATGAAGAAGTTGATGTTGACCGTCTTGTCGCGGCGGAACGGGTCGACGCGCGCGGTGGACAGGTCGGCGCGGAGCGCCATGTCGGACTCGTGGATGGCCTGGAAGCCGCGGATCGAGGAGCCGTCGAACGCGAGCTCCTCGGCCGGGTCGAAGGCCTCGGCCGGGATCGTGAAGTGCTGCATCACACCCGGCAGGTCGCAGAAGCGGACGTCGACGAACTTGACGTCCTCGTCCGCGATGTACTTCTTGGCCTCGTCGGCGTTCTGGAACATCCAGCTCCTCCTACTCCCGACGTCCTGCCGGGGTGGTAGTTCGTTCGTGCTGCCAGTGCGGTGGCACACGCTGTCGTCGACACTAGGGACGGGTGATTTCTCGTACGTGACCCATTTGTTTCGCACAAGTTAACCGGACATCCCGCCCCGCACCCCACCTGTCCGTATGGCAAAACGGTCGCAGTACGGTGGGCGGGTGGACAAGAGGCAAGCACTCGGATCGTGGCTCTCCGGCCCCCGCGCCGCTGCGGAGGACGCCGGAATCGACTTCGGATACAGGGGAGAGCAGCTCGGCCTGCCGGAGGAGGGGGCCGGCTCCATCGCCCGCCCCGGCCGCCGTCTCGGCGCCCTGGCCGTGGACTGGGGCCTCTGCCTCTTGATCGCATACGGCCTGATCACCGACGGCTACGATCAGGCCACCAGCAACTGGGCCCTGCTCATCTTCTTCCTGCTCCACACCCTCACGCTGGGCACGGTGGGCTTCACCCCGGGCAAGCGCCTCTTCGGCCTCCGCGTCGTCGCCCAGGACACCGGCACCGTGAACCCCTGGCGCGCCCTCGCCCGGACGGCCCTGCTGTGCCTCGCCATCCCCGCCCTCGTCTGGGACCGCGACGGCCGGGGCCTGCACGACCGGCTGGCGCGGACGGTGGAGGTGCGGATCTAGCGCCGGTACGACGACCCTGCACGACGAGACCCTGTACGACGATGGGGGCGCCCGGAGTGATCCGGGCGCCCCCATCGTCGTACAGGGTCGTCAGCGGGCCTTCGGGCCGCCCTTGGGCATGCGCATGCCCTTGGGCATCGGGCCCTTGGGGAGCGGCATGTTGCTCATCAGGTCGCCCATGGCGCGCAGCCGGTCGTTGGTGGCGGTCACCTGGGGGCCGGAGAGGACGCGCGGCAGCTTGAGCATGGTCGTGCGGAGCTTCTTCAGCTCGGTCCGGCCCTCACCGGTGCCCACGACCAGGTCGTGCACCGGGACGTCCGCCACGATGCGGGCCATCTTCCGCTTCTCGGCGGCCAGCAGGGTCTTCACCCGGTTCGGGTTGCCCTCGGCGACCAGGACGATGCCGGCCTTGCCCACGGCCCGGTGCACCACGTCCTGGCTGCGGTTCATCGCCACCGCGGGGGTCGTGGTCCAGCCACGGCCCACGTTGTCCAGCACCGCGGCCGCCGCACCCGGCTGGCCCTCCATCTGCCCGAACGCGGCCCGCTCGGCCCGTCGTCCGAAGACGATCGCCGTCGCGAGGAAGGCGAGCAGGAGGCCCAGAGCGCCGAGATAGATGGGGTGACCGATCAAGAAACCGATCGCGAGGAAGACACCGAAGGTGAAGATTCCGACAGTCGCGAGTACAAGACCGATCTTCTTGTCGGCCTTGCGGGTCATCTTGTATGTCAGGGCGATCTGCTTGAGTCGCCCGGGGTTCGCAGCGTCCGCTGCGGATTCCTTCCTCGCCATGGCACGAAGTCTACGTGTCCGGGGAAGCGAGGACGACGGCGGTGCCGGTGGGGACCGGAGACCGGGGCAGCGCTGGGGAAGCGGCGCCGGGCGGCGGCGGTGCCGGCGTGGAGCGGCCGTCGTGCGGAGACGGGGTGGTGCGGCCGTCGTGCGGAGACGGGGTGGTGCGGCCGTCGTGCGGAGACGGGGTGGTGCGGGGAGGGGCTGGGGTTACGAGGTGCGTGAGGCGACGACCGCTTCGAGGACGCGCTCGACCTCGACACGGTCCTTGGCGCGGCGGCGGTCCTCCAGGACGGAGGTCCAGGCGTTGCGACGGGCCGTGCGCTGACCGCTGCTCATGAGCAGCGACTCGACGGCACGGAGTGCACCGGTGATCGACGGGATCGGTGTGGCGTGGACGGGTGCGGCCTGCATGGGAGGTCCCCCCTCGGGATGGCTGCTCTGGCTAGGACTCTGTACCGGGTGTGAAACCAGGGTCACTCATTGGTGTTACCAGGGCGTGACCGACCGGTCAAACGCCAGTGAAGCCTTGATGTGGGGCCCTTAAACCTCGACGCGGCCCTGACAGTGCCCTCATCTGCGAGGACTGTCAGGACCGCGGTCGATCGGCCATTACTGACGAGTAGCTACTTGTGCTGGGATTCACACGACCTGATGGCACTCCGTGCCATTCGGCGGAGTGGTCGGCGTGGCGGTCAGACGGCCTGCGAAGCGATGTAGGAACCGCGCTTCTCGATGGCCATCTGGTAGAGGCGGCCGGCACGGTACGAGGAGCGGACGAGCGGGCCGGACATCACGCCGGAGAAGCCGATCTCGTCGGCCTCCTGCTTCAGTTCGACGAACTCCTGCGGCTTGACCCAGCGCTCCACGGGGTGGTGGCGGACGCTCGGGCGAAGGTACTGGGTGATGGTCACCAGCTCGCAGCCGGCGTCGTGCAGCTGCCGGAGCGCCTCGCTGACCTCTTCGCGGGTCTCGCCCATGCCGAGGATCAGGTTCGACTTCGTGACCAGACCGTAGTCACGGGCCTCGGTGATGACCTTCAGGGAGCGCTCGTAGCGGAAGCCGGGGCGGATGCGCTTGAAGATCCGGGGGACCGTCTCGACGTTGTGCGCGAAGACCTCGGGGCGGGAGGCGAAGACCTCCTCCAGGAGCTCCGGCACGGCGTTGAAGTCGGGCGCCAGCAGTTCGACCTTGGTCCGGCCGTCCTCGCGGCCCGCCGTCTGCTCGTGGATCTGCCGGACCGTCTCGGCGTACAGCCAGGCGCCGCCGTCGGGGAGGTCGTCACGGGCGACGCCGGTGATGGTGGCGTAGTTCAGGTCCATGGTGACGACGGACTCGCCGACGCGGCGGGGCTCGTCGCGGTCGAGCGCCTCGGGCTTGCCGGTGTCGATCTGGCAGAAGTCGCAGCGCCGGGTGCACTGGTCGCCACCGATGAGGAACGTCGCCTCACGGTCCTCCCAGCACTCGTAGATGTTGGGACAGCCCGCCTCCTGGCAGACCGTGTGCAGACCCTCGCTCTTCACCAGGGCCTGCATCTTCGTGTACTCGGGGCCCATTTTCGCCCGGGTCTTGATCCACTCGGGCTTGCGCTCGATGGGGGTCTGGCTGTTCCGGACCTCCAGGCGCAGCATCTTGCGTCCGTCGGGTGCGACTGCGGACACATCGGCTCCCTGTGCTTCGATTCTTCGGCGTCCACCAGGGTACGCCCGTGCGGTTCTCGGTCTCCGGGGTGGGCAACCTTCGGCATCGGGGTGGCATTCCCTTCGCCCCCGCCGCCCCTGCCCGTCCCATCCCAGGGGCTGTGCCCCTTCGACCCCCACGGCGCGGGTGGGTGGGGCTTCTCGCGCAGTTCCCCGCGCCCCTGAAAAGCAGGGGCTGCGCCCCGTGCTCTTCAGGCCCGCCCGGCCGTGGCCTTCCAGGCCCGCAGGAGCCTGGTCTTTCAGGGGCGCGGGGGCCGGTCTTTCACGGGCGCGGGGAACTGCGCGACCAGCCCCCACCGAACCCGCACCCGCCAACGCACCGCCCCCCCCCGAGCCCGACGCGGACTACACCGACGCCCGTTCGACCTCGCGCGGCTTCAGCTCCGCGTCCTCCAGCACGTCCCGCAGATGCCGCTCGGCCACCGGAAGCACCTCCGCGATCTCGATGTCGCGGCCCAGCTCACCCGCCAGGGAGGCGACGCCGGCGTCGCGGATCCCGCAGGGGATGATCCGGTCGAACCACTTGTTGTCCGGGTTCACGTTCAGAGCGAAGCCGTGCATCGTGACGCCCTTCGCCACCCGGATCCCGATGGCCGCGATCTTGCGGTCCTCGCGCCGCTGCCCGGCGTTGGAGGGCGCGTACTCCGGCCCGTTCATCCGCGGATCGAACTCGTCGTCGGTCATCCGGGGATCCAGGTCCAGGGAGAGTCCGCCGAGCCGCTGCTCGACCGGATCGCCGAGCACCCACACGCCGCTGCGGCCCTCGACCCGGGTGGTCTCCACCCCGAACTCCGCGCACGTACGGATCAGGGCCTCTTCGAGACGTCGTACGTGGGCCACCACGTCCACCGGGCGGGGAAGCTTCTGGATCGGGTAGCCCACCAGCTGGCCCGGACCGTGCCAGGTGATCTTGCCGCCGCGGTCGACATCGATGACGGGGGTGCCGTCGAGGGGGCGCTCGTTGTCGGCCGTGCGCCGGCCGGCCGTGTAGACAGGCGGGTGCTCCAGGAGCAGCACGGTGTCGGGGACCTCGTCGGTGAAGCGCGCCGCGTGCACCCGGCGCTGCTCGTCCCACGCCGCCTGGTACTCGACGGCCTCCGTGCCGAACCCCATGCGGACGAACCGCAACCCACTCACGGCAAGCGCCTCCCTCCGCGGTACTGCCGGGCGGCGGCACCGCGATAGCCCTGTCAGGCGCGTGACGCGCCCAAGCCACTGTACGACCGTGCGACCGGGCGCTGTTCGAGCGGCCTCCGGCGGCGACATCCGGCAGCGGCACCCGGCATCGCCGTCCGCACCGGCGCGCGGCCTCGGTCGTACCGGGCGCGGAGGCGGTGGGCGGGCATCCGGCGTACGTCTTGGCACGCCGGGCGTACGAGGGGCCCCGCCGGCGCGTGTCGGAGGCCGACCACGTCAGCCGTGCGGCAAATCCTCACACGATCGGATGAATGGATGCGGAAGTGTGCTATCAGGTGCTTACTCTCCGCTACATTCGCGCCGTTCACAAGGCCGCAAAAGGCTTCTCACCAGGCAATCCGGGAAACCCCGCCGACACCCGGAAGGCAGGAGACCGCACCGCAGATGACGGAACGACCCGCGCAGCGCACCCCCAACCGCCAGCTCGCCGCCCTCATCGCAGAAGCGGGGTTCTCGAACGCGGGACTAGCGCGCCGTGTGGACCAGCTCGGTCTCGAACACGGCCTCGACCTCAGATACGACAAGACGTCGGTCACCCGCTGGTTGCGCGGTCAGCAGCCCCGGGGCACGACGCCCGCACTCATCGCCGAGGTGTTCACCCGCCGCCTCGGCCGCCGGCTCACCGCCCAGGACCTCGGCCTGGACGCCTGTGCCCCCGTCTACGCGGGCCTGGAGTTCGCCGCGACCCCCGAGGAGGCCATCGACATCGTCGGCGGGCTGTGGCGCAAGGACTCCGGCAGCCACGCCGAGCTTCGCAAGATCGCGTTCACCCCGGCCGGACTGGTCGTCCCCAGCCGGGACTGGCTGATCGGCCGTGCCGACGACCGGGTGGGCCGGGGTGATCCGGGCGCGACCCGGGTCCCCCCGCAGGGCCGTCCGGTCGTCCCCCGGCAGCGCAGCCAGACCGAGCGCGGCCCCGGCCAGAAGGTCACCGGCGGGGACATCGCCGCCCTCCGCTCGGTCGGGGAGCTGTTCCGCGCCCTCGACGACGCGTACGGCGGCGGCCACGCCCGCCAGGCCCTCGTGCGCTACCTGGAGCACGAGGCCGAGCCCATGCTGCGCGGCGCCTACGGCGAGCAGGTCGGCCGACGGCTGTTCGCGGCCGCCGCCGACCTCACCCGGCTGGCCGGCTGGACCTCGTACGACATCGGCGCGCACGGTCTCGCCCAGCGGTACTTCGTGCAGGCGCTGAGGCTGGCGCAGGCGGCGGGGGACCGGGCGTACGGGGCGTACGTGCTCGTCACGATGAGCCGGCAGGCGGTGTACCTGGGGCACGGCCGGGAGGCGGTGCAGCTCGCGCGCGTCGCCCAGCAGGGTGTCGGGTCGGCCGTGCCGCCGGTGGTGCAGTCGCTGCTGCACTCCGTCGAGGCGCGGGGGCACGCGGTGCTCGGCGAGGTACGGGCCTCCACGGCCGCGCTGGTACGGGCCGAGCGCGCCCTGGAGACGGCCCGCCCCGGGGACGAGGTCCCGTACTGGGCGCGGTTCTTCGACGAGGCCCAGCTCGCCGACGAGTTCGGCCACAGCCACCGCGACCTCCAGCAGTACCGGGCCGCGGCCCAGCACGCCGAGCGCTCCCTGCAGTTGCGGGCGCCCGCCTACGCCCGCAGCCGTCTCTTCAGCCGTGTCGTGCTCGCCTCCGCCCGCCTCGGCCTCGGCGAACTCGACCAGGCCTGTCAGTTGGGCGCCGAGGCCGCCGGCCAGGCCGCCGAGATGCGGTCCGTGCGAGCCGTGGAGTACGTCCGCGACTTCGAGCGCCGTCTGGAGCCCTACCGCGACGCGGCACCGGTGAGGGGGTACCGGGACAAGGTGGCGGCGCTGGGGTAGGCGTGTGATCCGCGACAGGGGCGCCCGGTGGTAGGCCGGGTGCCCCTGCGTCGCTCACGGGGTCTCAGGCGGCCGTGTCCAGCAGCTCCTCCAGGAACGTCGGGCGGGCGTCCAGATCGGTCAGGACGGCGTGGGCGGCCCGGCGGGCGGAGTGCAGGGCGCCCTGGACGGTGCTGGTGTCACGGTGGTCGCCGCAGACGTAGAGGCCGGCCAGGAGGCGCACCGGGCGGCGCAGGTCGTGCGGCGGGGGCATCGCGGGCACGGCCTCGGGGACGTGGTGCGCGGCGAGGAGTTCCCAGCGGGTCGTGGACGTGCGGTAGAGGCGGGCCAGTTGGGCACGGACCGTGGCGTCCAGGTGCGCGGGGTCCGGGGGAGCGCCGAGGACCGTGGAGGTGATCAGGGCCCGGCCCGCCGGTGCCCGGCTCGGGTCGACCTGGCTGATGACCGCCGTGTGCGAGACGGGCCCGCTGCGGTCGGCGTCGAGAAGCAGCGCCGGTTCGGTCAACGGGGGTTCGTCCGTGGCGTGGTGCAGCACCGTCACCGGGTGGAACCCCGGCACCCGCAGTCCCGGGAGCAGTTCGGCGGCGGAGCGGGCGTCCGTGGCCAGCACCACCGCACGGCAGGTGAGTTCACCGTGGTGCGCCGTCGTCACCGAGGTCGTGCTGATCGCGGTGACCTGGACTCCGGTATGGACCGAGCCCGGCGGCAGCGCGGCCGCGAGCAGCTCCGGAAGGGTGTCGGCGCCGCCCTCCGGGATGCACAGCCGGCCCGTCGCGAAGGTGTGCAGGGCCAGGTCGGCACAGCGGCTGGAGGTCCCGAGCGCCGGGTCGGCGAGCAGCGCGGCCAGCAGGGGCCGGACGAAGCCGTCGATGGTCCGGGGCGGGAAACCCCGGGTCGCCAGCGCCTGGGCGGCCGGGACCTCCACCCGGGTGAGGAGTCGCTCGGGCGCGGTCGCGGCGAGCCGGGCCAGCGCCATGGCCAGCCGGGACTGGTCGGCGGGGGCGCCCAGCCGGCCGGGCCGGGTGCCCGTGGAACGGGGCTGTGAACGGCCCTGGTTCCGGGGGAGCCTGGGGGCGCTTGCGAGGGCGCGCGCGGCCGTGAGTGCGCCCCTCGCGCTCCGCAGGACGGGGCTGGCTCCGGCGCGCTGATGACGGCCGTCGGCGTGCAGCAGGACGCCGGGGGCGAACGGCCGCAGGGGCAGGGACTCCAGGCCCGGCGTGCGGCGCAGTTCCGGGTACGACGTGGAGAGCAACTGCGTCGTCCGGTCGAGGCGGAAGCCGTCGATCTTCTCGGTGGACATACGGCCGCCGACGGCGGGGGCGGCCTCCAGGACGATGGCCCTCAGCCCCGCCCTGGTCAGATGTCCGGCCGCAGCGAGGCCGGCCACGCCGGCTCCTACGACGATGACGTCCGTGTCTTCGGTGTTCTCCGTGTCCGCCGGGAACGCCGACTGGTGCACCGACTCAAGCACGTGCCCCTCCCGAGGTCGCGCGGCTGCTGGGAACGTGATGCCCCCAACAGCATTCTGAAATACCTGAGTTCGGCACGAGAGTGAAGGTGGGGGCCGGTTCCGGGGAAGGAGCGTGTGACCTCGCACGGGGGCATGGGCGGGGTGAGTGTGCGCCGGGCGTCCGGACATGGGCTTCCTCGCCCCCGCCGCCCCCGCCCGTCCCATCCTGCCGGGCGGCGCCCCTTCGCCCACCCGGCTGCGGGTTCGTCGTGGCCGGTCGCGCAGTTCCCCGCGCTCCTTGACGCCATGGGTTGCGCCCCGGGTCTTTCAGGGGCGGGGGAAGTGCGCGACCAGCCCCCACTCGCCCGCACCCGACGACGCACCCCCTCAGCGCCCCATCGCCGCCCTGATCGCGTCGTCGATCTCCGGATACGTGAACGTGAACCCCGACTCCGACAACCGCGTCGGGACGGCCCGCGTGCTGCCCAGGACGTCGCCCGCGACCCCGCCGAGAGCGAGCCGCAGCGCGGGCGCGGGCACGGTGAACACGGTGGGCCGGTGCAGGACCCGGCCCATGGCCGCCGTGATCTCGCGGTTGGTGAGCGGCGTCGGCGCCGTCAGGTTGAACGGCCCGGACAGCGACGGAGTGAAGATCAGATGGCGCAGGGCGGCGACCTCGTCATGGAGGGAGATGAAGCTCCAGTACTGGCGGCCGTTCCCCATCCGCCCGCCCAAACCGGCCTTGAACAGCGGGAACAGCGGACCCCAGGCACCCCCGCCCCGGGCCACCACCAGCCCCGTACGGGCGAACGCCGTGCGGATCCCGGCCTCCCGCGCCGCCTCGGTCGCCCCCTCCCACTCCACGCACAACGTGGACAGGAACTCCGCCCCCGGTTCCGCCGACTCGTCCACGACCCGGTCGCCCGTGAAGCCGTAGAAGCCGATCGCGCTGCCGTTGACGAACACGCTCGGCGGTGTGTCGAGGGATGCGGCGGCCTCGGCGAGTGCCCTCGTGCCGTGCACCCGGCTGGTGCGGATCGTCGCCTTGTACGCCTCCGTCCAGCGGCGGGACGCGACCCCCGCGCCGGCGAGATTGACGACGGCGGCGCACCCGTCGAGCCCCGCCACGTCGACCTGTCCCGCGTCCGGGTCCCAGCGCACCTCACCGCGCGCCCGGGGCGCCCGCCGCACGAGCCGGAGCACCTCATAGCCGTCGTCGGTGAGGGAACGGGCCAGTGCCGAGCCGATCAGGCCGGACGCCCCGGCGATCGCGATACGAGAACCGGGCGCAACGGGCGATTCAACGGTCATGCCCCCATCCTGCCCGGCGCGCGGCGGGACGGCGGACGTGGGGGCGCAATCCGCCGGTCGATCGCGGTGCCGCCGCCTACAGTGGCCGCCATGCCTGTTCCGTACATACGCGTCGCGACCTCGGACGACGAGGACACGCTCAGTCGGCTCGACCGCGACACATGGTCCACGCTGCACTCCGTCCAGGAACGCCCCAAGCAGCCCTACCAGCCGTTCTTCAACGAGCGTTACGGCCCCCACGACCACCTGGTCGCCGAACTCGGCGGCACCGTCGTCGGATACGTCCGCCTCGCCCTGCCCTCCCCCCTCGCCTGTCACGCGCACGTCCGCCAGATCCAGGGCCTCGCCGTCGCCGACCGGGCGCGCGGGGCGGGCGTCGCACGGGCGCTGCTGCGTGCCGTACAGGACGAGGCGCGCCGCCGCGGCGCCCGCCGGCTCACCCTTCGGGTCCTCGGCCACAACACCGCGGCCAGGAAGCTCTACGAGTCCGAGGGGTTCGTCGTGGAGGGAATCCTGCCGGAGGAGTTCCTGCTGGACGGGGCGTACGTGGACGACGTCCTGATGGGCCGTCGGCTCTGACCCGACCGCCCACCACACCGACCGCGCGGCCCTCACGAGGTCACGACGTCACGACGTCAGGAGGTCACGACGTCAGGAGGTCACGACGTCAGGAGGTCACGACGTCACGAGGTCGCCCGTGTCCACCGCCGCCGTCGCGTTCGCCGCCCGCTCCGCGTCCGGGACGACCTCGTCCACGGTGAGGACGTAACCCGTCTCCGCGTCCGAGGTGGAGCGGGCGAAGACGACGCCGAAGACCTGGCCGTCGGTGGTGAGCAGGGGGCCGCCGGAGTTGCCGGGGCGGACGGTGGAGCGGATGGAGTAGATGTCGCGGGTGACCGAGTCGGTGTTGTAGATGTTCCGGCCGGTCGCGTCGATACGGCTGGCGACCGTGGCCGCCTGGAGGTCGAGACCGCCGTCCTCCGGATAGCCGGCCACGACCGCCGCGTCACCGCGCTCGGCGCTGTCGTCGAAGCGCAGCAGCGGTGCCTTGAGCCCCGGGACGTAGAGGACCGCCACGTCCTTGTCGGGGTCGAAGAGCACGACCTTCGCCTCGTACGCCCTGCCCACGCCGCCCACCCGCACGCTCGGGTCGTCGATGCCCGCCACCACATGGGCGTTGGTCATCACGTGCTCGGTGGCGTACACGAAACCGCTGCCCTCGCGGCCCTGGGTACCCGCGACGCCCTCGATCTTCACCGTGCTCCGCTTGGCGGCGCCGGTCGCCGCCGCGGTCACACTGTCGCCGGAGGGCTTGGCGACCTCGGCCGTCGCCTCGTTCTCGAACGGGTTGAAGACCTGGGGGAAGCCCGCCTCGGTGAGCGCGGACGTGGCGTCGGAGAACCAGGCCGGGGTGGTGTCCGGCATGGTGTTCTGCACGGCGCCGAGCAGCGCGGAGTTACGGATCGCGTTGGTCACCACCGCCGACGAGGAAGCCCCGAGGACGCTCGCGGCCACCCACGCCACGATGAGCACGGCGATCGTGTTGGCCGCCGCCCCGCCGATGCCGTCGGCCACCCGCAGGGGGCTGCGGTCGATCTCCCGGCGCAGCCGCAGCGCCAGCCGGCCCGCCAGTTCGTGACCGATCACCCCCGGCACCAGCACCGTCAGCACCGCCGTGACGGTCGCTGCCGGGGTGCCCGCCTCCACCAGCTCCATCATCCAGGGCAGCACCCAGACGCCTGTCGCCGCGCCGCCCACGAAACCGGCGAGGGACACACATCCCGCTACCAGGCCGCGACGGTAACCCGACGCCGCGTAGGCCAGGATCACCAGCATCAGCAGGATGTCGAGCACGTCCACTCCAGCCGCCTCTCTCTAGGGACCCAGTAGTACGCGCGCGACGGGCGCAGTGATCAGCTACGCCCCCACGGCACCCCGGTGGCCCGCGCGAACCGGCCACCACCGCGCCACATCCGCCTGGAACAGTAAAAACGTCCCGGACCACGGCGTTGGTTCCTTCCGCTTCCACCGGGTGGCCCACCCCACATCGCGGCCGGTGGGCATCCGGGTGACTCTGGGGGCATGCGTGTGTTCCGGAGGTCACGGGGGGCGCGAATACGGCGGCCCTTGCGCGTGTGGCGCCGCCGAATACGGACCCCGCGCGCCCCGGACCCGGCCCGGGAGCGCCCCGGCCGTTCCCGCGCCCGTAAGCGCCGGGCCCGGGAGCGCGTGGACCTGCCGCGGCCCGTCCTCCTGCTACTGGCCTGTCTGCCCGGACTGGCGGCCGTCCTCGCGCTGGTGATGTGCGCGATCGGCGTGGACCGTACGGGGCACCGCTCGGCCCGGTCAGAGGCCACCCGGCCCGCGCTGCCGCACCAGGCGCCCCGGCCGCCCATCGTGCCCAGGGCCCGCTGGCTGGAGCTGGAGAAGGACGTGCCCAGCCAGCCGCCCGCCCGCTACGACGACGAGGTCGCCGCCGTCTTCGTCCACCACACGGACTCGCCCAACGGCTACGACTGCGCCGACGCGCCCCGCATCATCCGCCACCTGTACGCCGGTCAGACCGGCGCCAAGGACTGGGACGACATCGGCTACAACTTCCTCGTCGACCGCTGCGGCACCATCTACGAGGGCCGCGCGGGCGGCGTCGACCGCCCCGTCACCGGCGCCCACACCCAGGGCTTCAACCACCGCACCACCGGCATCGCCGCCCTCGGCACCTTCACCGCCGGCGTCCCCGTCCCGCAGGCCATGACCGACGCGATCGCCGCCCTCGCCGCCTGGAAACTCGGTCTCTCCGACACCGACCCCCGCGGAAGCGTCAGGCTCACCTCCAGCAACAGCCTCAGCCGCTACGCCTCCGGCACCACCGCTCTGCTGCCCACCCTCGCGGGCCACAGCGACGGCTACATGACCAGCTGCCCGGGCGCGGCCCTCGCGGAACGCCTGCCCGCGATCAGGGAACTGGCGGCCCGCCTCCAGGGCCGGCGTTGAGAGGGATCTCATGAGGTTCACAGACAGCGCGCCGGGGCCTCACAGACTTCTCCAAGATCCGCGCCCTAACTTCGTCGGTGTCACGCCGACCGGAGGTGGGGAAAGTGGTGGGGAAAATGATCGGCAGCCGTACGAAGAGCCGTACGAAGAGCCGTACGAAGAACGTGTCCCGTGGCCCGAAGAAGTTCTGGTCCTCGGCCCTGCGGAGCCCCTGGACGGTGGCCTGTGCGACCGCCGTCGTCGTGCTCGGCCCGTCCGCCGTCACCGCGTCCGCACTGGACCGCGCCAACTCCGCGCCCCTGCACGGCGCCTCGGCCCCCGAACACCCGGCCCCGGGCAAGGAACGCCACCACCACGCCCAGCCGTACACCACCGAGCAGCACGCGTACGTGCCGCGCACGTCGAGCCGCGGGCTGCGCGCCTGAACCGTTGAACCGCCCGTGAACTCCCGCCGGACAGACCCCGGGGCAGCCGTGGGTCGGCCCCGGGTCAGCCCTGGGTCCGGAAACGCTCCCAGAGCTTCGGGCAGCGCTCGGCGAGCGCGGACTCGTCCTCGAAGTCGAGCGGGGTGCCCTCGGGTTCGCCGGGCGGGGGCGGGATTCCGAGGTCCGGGGCGACCACGCCGGTGAGCTGCTCGTACGCCTCGTCCGCGGCGTAGCCCAGCTCCTCGGCGTCCCCGTCGATCTCCTCGTCGAAGTCGTCCAGCAGACCGGCGAGCGAGTCGGGGTCGTGCACCGCCCCCTCGAAGATCTCCCGGCCCTGACCGATCAGCCAGCACCGGAAGAAGTCGAACGCGTCGTCGCTGGCACCGTCGAGCAGCACCCAGGCGGCGCCCCAGAGGTCCCAGATGTACGCGCGGTTGTAACGGGACTCGAAGTGCCGGGCGAAGTCCAGCACCGCCTCCGGGTCCAGTCGGCCGAGCCGCTCCACGAGCAGGTCGGCCTGGTCCTCGGGATCGCCCTCGGCGTCCTCGCGGGCCTTGTCCACCAGCTCCCAGAACTCCGTCTCGTCCATCACTGGTCCAGCATCGTGCCTGGGCGGGCGGGACGCACGCGGAGGACGGCGGATTGTTATGTCCGGCACGGCGCAGTCCGGGACCTCATGCGGTCGGGTACATCCCGGCGAGCCGACGCGCGTCTCCCGCGAAGCGCTCCCGCAGGCTCTCGGGGGCCAGCACCTCGGCCTCCGCCCCCAACGCCGTGAGCTGGGTGTGCGCCACCTCCTCCGACTCGACGCGGAGCGCGACGGTCGTCAGGCCGTGGCCGTCGGGGGCCCCGGCCGACGCCAGGGCGTCCCGCGCCGAGACGGGATCCACGACGCGGGGCAGCCTCCGCACCCCCTCCGCCGAGAGCCGTACGACGATCTCGGCGTGCAGGATCGACCGGGCGAACCGTTCCGCCTGCTCGTCCCAGTAGGCGGGCAGGTCGAACTCCTCGTCGCGGGTGAAGCGCTCGCCGTCGCCGTCGACGGTGAGGAAGCGGTCGATGCGGTAGGTCCGGAAGGAGCCCGTGCCGGGGCTCCGGCCCGGAACACGGGCGCACAGGTACCAGATGCCGGCCTTGAGGACGAGGCCGTACGGCTCCAGCTCGCGCTCGACCTCGCTGTCACCCCTGCGGTACCGCGCGACGATCCGGCGGTCGTCCCACACCGCGTCCGCCACGGAGGGCAGCAGCTCAGGGGTCTTCGGCTCCTCGAACCAGCTCGGCGCGTCGAGGTGGAACCGCTGGGAGGCCGTACGGGAGGCATCGCGGAGGGAGGGCAACAGGGCGGCCGACACCTTCAGCCGGGCGGCGGAGGCCGCGTCCTCCAACCCCATCTCCCGCAGCGCCCCCGGCACACCGCTGAGGAACAGCGCCTCGGCCTCGCTCCGGGCGAGCCCCGTCAGTCGCGTCCGGTATCCGCCGATCAGCCGATACCCGCCGGCCCGGCCCCGGTCCGCGTACACCGGTACCCCCGCCTCCGACAGTGCCTGGGCGTCCCGGGTGACGGTTCGCTCGGACACCTCCAGCTCTCGCGCGAGTTCGGCGGCGGTCATGGAGGGGCGGGACTGGAGCAACAACACCATCTTGATCAGCCGGGCGGCACGCATACGCCCATGATGCCGGTCCGGACCGACGGCAGTTTTCCGCCCCCGCCGCCCCTACCCGTCCTTCCCCAGGGGCTCCGCCCCTTCGACCCCGAGGGTGTCGGGGGAGTCTGGGGTGCTTGGGCGGGTGCGGGTTCGGTGGGGGCTTCTCGCGCAGTTCCCCGCGCCCCTAAAGGATTCAGGCCCCTGCGGGCCTGAAAAGCACGGGGCGCAGCCCCTGCTTTTCAGGGGCGCGGGGAACTGCGCGAGAAGCCCCACCGGACCCGCGCTGTGGGGGGCGAAGGGGCGCAGCCCCTGGGTGGGGGCACCTCCCGCTCGAGCGAAGCCGAGAGTGGGGGAGGGACGGGTAGGGGCGGCGGGGGCGAAGGCCCCCCGTCACCCCCGCCGGTGTCACAACCCGTACCGCTCCCGAGCCTCCTTCACCGCCGTCGCCTTGACCTCGCCACGACGGGCGAGCTGGGCGAGGGCGGCCACGACGACGGACTGGGCGTCGACGCCGAAGTGGCGGCGGGCGGCCTCACGGGTGTCGGAGAGGCCGAAACCGTCGGCACCGAGCGAGGAGTAGTCCTGCTCGACCCACTGGGCGATCTGGTCGGGGACCTGACGCATGTAGTCGGAGACCGCGAGGACCGGCCCCTCGGCACCCTGCAGCGCCTGACGGAGGTACGGCACCCGCTCCTCCCCGCGCAGCAACGCGGCGTCGGACT
The DNA here is from genome assembly GCF_036346855.1 of Streptomyces europaeiscabiei. Lineage (NCBI taxonomy): Bacteria > Bacillati > Actinomycetota > Actinomycetes > Kitasatosporales > Streptomycetaceae > Streptomyces > Streptomyces europaeiscabiei. The sequence goes on along the minus strand of NZ_CP107841.1, from coordinate 2,911,142 downwards.
CCAGCGCGTCCCGGCGCAGCTCACTCCAGGAGGTCGCGGACCAGACGTCGGCCGCCACGCCCCACTCGTCCGCAAGCAGCTTCTGCGCCTCAAGGGCCCAGTGGATCGCCGTGCCGGAGCCGAGCAGTTGGACGCGCGGGGCGTTCGCCACCGGGGACAGCCCCGCCGACTCGGCCGTGTTGAAGCGGTACAGGCCCTTGAGGATGCCCTCGTCCACCCCCGCGACGGCCGGCTTGGCGGGCTGCGGCAGCGGCTCGTTGTAGACGGTCAGGTAGTAGAAGACGTTCGGGTCCTCATCCGGGGCGGCCTCGCCGTACATCCGGCGCAGACCGTCCTTGACGATCGCCGCGACCTCGTACGCGAACGCCGGGTCGTACGTCAGCGCCGCCGGGTTCGTCGCCGCGATCACCGGGGAGTGGCCGTCGGCGTGCTGGAGGCCCTCGCCCGTCAGGGTCGTACGGCCGGCCGTCGCGCCGACGAGGAAGCCGCGGCCGAGCTGGTCGCCGAGCTGCCACATCTGGTCGGCCGTGCGCTGCCAGCCGAACATCGAGTAGAAGATGTAGAAGGGGATCATCGCCTCACCGTGCGTGGAGTACGCGGTGGACGCGGCGATGAAGTCCGCCATGGAACCGGCCTCGGTGATCCCCTCGTTGAGGATCTGGCCGTCCTTGGCCTCCTTGTAGTACATCAGCTGGTCGCGGTCGACCGGCTCGTACGTCTGGCCCTTGGGGGAGTAGATCCCGAGGGAGGGGAAGAGCGACTCCATGCCGAAGGTGCGTGCCTCGTCGGGGACGATCGGCACCCAGCGCCTGCCGGTCTGCTTGTCGCGGACCAGGTCCTTGACCAGGCGGACGAAGGCCATGGTCGTCGCCATGTTCTGCGAGCCGGAACCCTTGTCGAAGGCGGCGAAGGTCTTGTCGGCGGCAGCCGGCAGCGGGGCCAGCGCGTGTGTACGGCGGGCCGGGGCGGGACCGCCGAGGGCGGCGCGGCGCTCCTGGAGGTAGCGGACCTCGGCGGAGTCGGCGCCCGGGTGGCCGTAGGGCACGACCCCGTCGATGAAGTCGCTGTCCTTGATGGGGAGTTCGAGCAGGTCACGCATCTGCTTGAACTCGTCCACCGAGAGCTTCTTCATCTGGTGGTTGGCGTTCTTCGACGCGAAGCCCTCGCCGAGGGTGAAGCCCTTGACGGTCTGGGCCAGGATGACGGTCGGCGCGCCCTTGAACTCGACGGCGGCCTTGTAGGCGGCGTACACCTTGCGCGACTCGTGACCACCGCGGGACAGGTGGAAACACTCGAGGATCTTGTCGTCGCTCAGCAGCTTCGCCATCTCGACGAGCGCGGGGTCCTTGCCGAAGAAGTCCTGGCGGATGTAGGCGGCGTCGCGGGTCTGGTACGTCTGCACCTGCGCGTCCGGTACCTCGCGCAGGCGGCGTACCAGCGCGCCCGTGGTGTCGAGCTGGAACAGCTCGTCCCAGGCCGAGCCCCAGAGCGACTTGACGACGTTCCAGCCGGCGCCGCGGAACTGCGCCTCCAGCTCCTGCACGATCTTGAAGTTCGCGCGGACCGGGCCGTCGAGGCGTTGCAGGTTGCAGTTGATGACGAAGGTGAGGTTGTCGAGACCCTCACGGGAGGCGAGCGCGAGTGCCGCCGTCGACTCCGGCTCGTCCATCTCGCCGTCGCCGAGGAAGGCCCAGACGTGGGAGTTCGAGACGTCCTTGATGCCGCGGCTGGTGAGATAGCGGTTGAAGCGCGCCTGGTAGATCGCCGACAGCGGGCCGAGACCCATCGACACCGTCGGGAACTCCCACAGCCAGGGCAGGCGGCGGGGGTGCGGGTACGACGGGAGGCCGTTGCCCCCGGACTCGCGGCGGAAGTTGTCCAGGTGGGACTCGTTCAGCCGGCCGTCGAGGAAGGCGCGGGCGTAGATGCCGGGGGAGGCGTGGCCCTGGATGTAGAGCTGGTCGCCCGAGCCGTCGGCCTCCTTGCCCTTGAAGAAGTGGTTGAAGCCCGTCTCGTAGAGCCAGGCGGCGGAGGCGAAGGTGGCGATGTGGCCGCCGACGCCGTATTTGGAGCCACGGGTGACCATCGCGGCCGCGTTCCAGCGGTTCCATGCGGTGATACGACGCTCCAACGCCTCGTCACCGGGGACGCCCGGCTCGGCGGCGGTGGGGATGGAGTTGACGTAGTCCGTCTCGAGCAGCTTGGGCAGCGCGATGCCGTTGCCCTCCGCGCGCTCCAGGGTGCGGCGCATCAGGTACGCCGCGCGGTGCGGCCCGGCCGCCTTGGCGACGGCGTCCAGCGAGGCCTGCCATTCGGCGGTCTCCTCCGGATCGCGGTCGGGGAGCTGGTCGAGCGCGCTCGGCTGGATGGCGTTGGAGTCGGTCATCGCGCCGCCTTCCTCAGTCGAAGGGGGTTCCCTCATCGGTAAGGGTTCGGGGGTTGCCCTTGGTCTTTGGCAGGACAGGGCGATGGGCTTCGGTGGAAGCCCGCCGCGACTCTAACCCGCTGATCGATGATCGATCAAAGGGTCGCAGGCAAAATCTCTTGATCTCGAGAAAGTCGGCACGGGGTGCCTTCGGCGACGACACCGGGTGCCTTGCCGTCTGGGGTTTCTGCAGGTGGGGCGGCGTTTGAGCGGGGGTGTGCTCAGGGGGTGGGGGGTTCGGTTGTGTGGCGGTTGCGGGTGGGTGGGGGCTGGTCGCGCAGTTCCCCGCGCCCCTAAAGACCAGGCCCCTGCGGGCCTGCAGACCCCGGCCGGGCGCGCCTGAGGACGACGGGCCGGCGGGGCCGAAAAGCACCGGGCGCAGCCCCTGCTTTTCAGGCAGGCGGGGAACTGTGCGACCGGCCCCCACCCACCCGCAGCCGAGGACGCGCCCTCGACGGCTACGCCGGCTCGTCGTCCGTGTGCGGGGCGCAGCCCAACACGTGGGACTTGACCAGGTCGGCGATCCGCGGGTCACGGCGCCGGAACGCCGCGACCAACTCCTCGTGCTCCTCCGCGTAGGACTGCTGGACCGTACCCAGCCAGCGGATCGAGAGCGCGGTGAAGACCTCGATGCCCAGGCCCTCCCAGGTGTGGAGCAGCACCGAGTTGCCGGCCGCCCGCACCAGCTCGCGGTGGAACGCCACCGTGTGCCGCACCTGCGACGTGCCGTCGGCGTTGCGGTCCGCCTCGTACAGCGCGGCCACATGCGGCTCCAGCGCCGAGCAGTCCTCGGCCAGTCGCTCCGCCGCCAGCTCCGCCGCGATCGCCTCCAGCCCGGCCCGTACCGGGTAGCTCTCCTCCAGGTCGGCGGCGGTGAGGTTCCGCACGCGTACGCCCTTGTTCGGCGCGGATTCGATCAACCGCAGCGACTCCAGCTCACGCAGCGCCTCCCGCACCGGGGTCTGGCTGACTTCCAGCTCCGTCGCGATCCGCCGCTCCACGATCCGCTCACCCGGCTTCCACCGTCCGCTCACGATCCCCTCCACGATGTGCTCGCGGATCTGTTCGCGCAGCGAGTGGACGACGGGCGCGGTGGTCATGCGGGCTCCTTCGGCGGGGGACCGGCGGGGGACGAGCCCCAAGGGCGTTGACCTCTAGACAATAGAGCCGTGGCCCTCCGGGAGAGAGACGCACGGGGGTGCTTTCGCGCAGGTGAGACGAGACTTACACGTTCCCGTGGGGGCCGGTTTGTAAAGACCCGTACCGGCCAGGCTCGGTGACCGGTTCCCCGCGTGCGTCGAGTGGGCGTGAACGCACCGGTGCCCCGCCCGGAGAACTCCGGACGGGGCACCGCCGTGGCGCGATCAGCGGCTTCTGCTCAGAAGCCCCTGCTCAGGGGTGTCACAGGCCGAGCTCGACCTCGAACTCGCCCGCCTCCAGGATCGCCTTGACGGCCGTCAGGTAACGGGCCGCGTCGGCGCCGTCGACCAGGCGGTGGTCGTAGGAGAGGGTCAGGTACGTCATGTCGCGGACGCCGATGACCGTGCCCTCCTCCGTCTCGATCACGGCGGGGCGCTTGACCGTGGCGCCGATGCCGAGGATCGCGACCTGGTTCGGCGGCACGATGATCGTGTCGAAGAGCGCGCCGCGCGATCCGGTGTTGGAGATGGTGAAGGTCGCGCCGGAGAGCTCGTCCGGTGTGATCTTGTTGGCCCGGACCTTGCCCGCCAGGTCGGCGGTGGCCTTGGCGATGCCGGCGATGTTGAGGTCGCCCGCGCCCTTGATGACCGGGGTCATCAGGCCCTTCTCGGAGTCCACCGCGATACCGATGTTCTCGGCGTCGAAGTAGGTGATCGTGCCCTCGCCCTCGTTGATCCGGGCGTTGATGGGCGCGTGCGCCTTCAGCGCCTGGGCCGCGGCCTTGACGAAGAACGGCATCGGGGAGAGCTTGACACCCTCGCGGGCCGCGAAGGAGTCCTTGGCCCGGGCGCGCAGCCTCATCAGGCGGGTGACGTCGACCTCGACGACCGACGACAGCTGGGCCTGCTCGTGCAGCGCCTTGACCATGTTGTCGCCGATGACCTTGCGGATGCGCGGCATCTTGATGGTCTGGCCACGCAGGGGCGAGGCCTCCAGGGACGGCGCCTTCTTGGCGGCCGGAGCAGCGGCGGCGGCCGGCGCCGGAGCGGCGGCAGCGGCCTTCGCGGCCTCGGCGGCGGCGATGACGTCCTGCTTGCGGATACGGCCGCCGACACCGGTGCCCTTGACGGAGCCCAGGTCGACGCCGTTCTCGGCGGCGAGCTTGCGCACCAGCGGGGTGACGTACGCGCCCTCGTCGGTCGCCTTGGTGGCGGCGGAGCCCGCGGCAGTCACAGCCGGGGCGGCAGCTGCCGGAGCCGGGGCGACCGGGGCGGGTGCGGCAGCCGGCGCGGCCGGAGCAGCGGCGGCGGGTGCCGGGGCGGGAGCGGCGGGGGCCACCGGCGCGGGGGCCGGAGCCGGAGCCGCGGGGGCAGCCGGGGCCGGGGCAGCTGCGGCGGGAGCCGGAGCCGGGGCGGCCGGGGCCGGAGCAGCCGCCGGAGCGGCACCCGGGGCACCGATGACGGCCAGCTTGGCGCCGACCTCGGCCGTCTCGTCCTCGGCGACCGTGATCTCCAGGAGCACACCGGAGGTGGGTGCCGGGATCTCGGTGTCGACCTTGTCGGTGGAGACCTCAAGCAGCGGCTCGTCGGCCTCGACGGAGTCGCCGACCTCCTTGAGCCAGCGGGTGACGGTGCCCTCGGTGACGGACTCGCCGAGCGCCGGGAGGACCACGTCGGTGCCCTCGGCGGAGCCGGCACCGGTGGCCGCCTCGGCGGTCGGGGCCGGCGCGGGGGCGGCCTGCTCGGTGGAGGGCGCGGCCGCGGCGGGCTCGGGGGCCGGAGCCGGAGCCTCCTCGGCGGCGGGGGCCGGGGCGGCGGCGGGCGCGCCCGTGCCGTCGTCGATCAGCGCCAGCTCGGCACCGACCTCGACGGTCTCGTCCTCGGCGACCTTGATGGACGCCAGGATGCCGGCGACGGGGGAGGGGATCTCGGTGTCGACCTTGTCGGTCGACACCTCGAGCAGCGGCTCGTCGGCCTCTACGCGCTCACCCTCGGCCTTCAGCCAGCGGGTGACAGTGCCCTCGGTGACGCTCTCGCCGAGCGCCGGAAGGGTTACGGAAACCGCCATGGTTTCTGTTGCTCCTTAACGATTGCGGAAGTCTGGATCGTCGCTTCGTCGACCGAGGGGTCAGTCGTGCGAGTGCAGCGGCTTGCCCGCGAGGGCCAGGTGGGCCTCGCCGAGCGCCTCGTTCTGCGTCGGGTGGGCGTGGATGAGCTGGGCGACCTCGGCGGGGAGGGCTTCCCAGTTGTAGATCAGCTGGGCCTCGCCCACCTGCTCGCCCATGCGGTCGCCGACCATGTGGACGCCGACCACGGCACCGTCCTTGACCTGGACGAGCTTGATCTCGCCCGAGGTGTTCAGGATCTTGCTCTTGCCGTTGCCCGCGAGGTTGTACTTCAGAGCGACGACCTTGTCCGCGCCGTAGATCTCCTTGGCCTTGGCCTCGGTGATGCCCACGGAGGCGACCTCCGGGTGGCAGTACGTCACCCGCGGCACACCGTCGTAGTCGATCGGAACGGCCTTCAGGCCGGCCAGACGCTCCGCCACCAGGATGCCCTCGGCGAAGCCGACGTGCGCGAGCTGGAGCGTCGGGACCAGGTCACCGACGGCGGAGATGGTCGGGACGTTCGTCCGCATGTACTCGTCGACCAGGACGTAGCCGCGGTCCATGGCGACGCCCTGCTCCTCGTAACCCAGACCCTGGGAGACGGGGCCGCGGCCGACGGCCACGAGCAGCAGCTCGGCCTCGAACTCCTTGCCGTCGGCAAGGGTGACCTTGACACCGTCCTGGGTGTACTCGGCCTTCGAGAAGAAGGTGCCCAGGTTGAACTTGATGCCGCGCTTGCGGAAGGCGCGCTCAAGAAGCTTGGAGGAGTTCTCGTCCTCGAGAGGGGCCAGGTGCTTCAGGCCCTCGATGATCGTGATGTCGGTGCCGAAGGACTTCCAGGCGGAGGCGAACTCGACGCCGATGACACCGCCGCCGAGGACGATCGCCGACTTCGGCACACGGTCCAGGACGAGGGCGTGGTCCGAGGAGATGATGCGGTTGCCGTCGATCTCCAGGCCCGGCAGCGACTTCGGCACGGAGCCGGTCGCCAGCAGGACGTGACGGCCCTGGACACGCTGGCCGTTGACGTCGACGGAGGTCGGGGAGGACAGGCGGCCCTCACCCTCGATGTAGGTGACCTTGCGGGAGGCGATGAGCCCCTGCAGGCCCTTGTACAGGCCGGAGATCACGCCGTCCTTGTACTTGTGCACGGCCGGGACGTCGATGCCCTCGAAGGTGGCCTTCACACCGAACTGCTCGCTCTCGCGGGCCTGGTCGGCGATCTCGCCCGCGTGAAGCAGGGCCTTCGTGGGAATGCATCCCCGGTGCAGGCAGGTGCCGCCGACCTTGTCCTTCTCGATCAGGGCGACGTCCAGGCCCAGCTGGGCCCCGCGCAGGGCCGCGGCGTAACCACCGCTACCACCACCGAGGATCACTAGGTCGAAAACGGTGCTGGCGTCGTTCGCCACGTCACGTCCTCCATGCATGTACGCCGTACGCCGGTCGTCCATGACCGCGCGGCGGCTGGTGTCCGGCCGCTCTTCTTCGGCCCTGTGGTGGGGGCCCTGTCCTGCCGAGCCCCATCTTCGCACTTGTCGGGAGGGAACGAGACGCCGGGCCGGGGTGTGAGACACCACACGCTCAGATGTGACGCAGCAGCCGTGGGGCAACGCCCCGAAGGGGCGCGGGGAACCGCGCGATCGGCCACAGCCGGTCCACGGTCCACCGCGCCCCTCAGACGCCGAGCTCCTCGGCGACCATCACCCCAGGTCGCCGGAGGCAGCCCGCTCGGCCAGCCGCACCAGGGTCCGCACCGCCGTCCCGGTCCCGCCCTTCGGCGTGTACCCGAAGGGACCCCCCTCGTTGAAGGCCGGCCCCGCGATGTCCAGGTGCGCCCAGGTGATCCCCTCGCCCACGAACTCCTTCAGGAACAGCCCGGCGACGAGCCCGCCGCCGTACCGCTCACCCATGTTCGCGATGTCGGCGGTCGGGGAGTCCATCCCCTTGCGCAGGTGGTCCGGCAGCGGCATGGGCCACGCCGGCTCCCCCGACTCCTCCGCCGCCTCGTGCACCGCGGAGCGGAACGCGTCGTCGTTCGCCATGATCCCGAACGTCCGGTTGCCCAGCGCCAGCACCATCGCCCCGGTCAGCGTCGCCACGTCGACGATCGCGTCCGGCTTGTCCTCGGAGGCCTTGGCGAGCGCGTCGGCCAGCACGAGCCGGCCCTCCGCGTCGGTGTTCAGCACCTCCACCGTCTTGCCGCTGTACATGCGCAGCACGTCACCCGGGCGGGTGGCGGAGCCGGACGGCATGTTCTCGGCGAGGGCGAGCCAGCCGGTGATGTTGACCTCGAGGCCCAGGCGTGCGGCGGCGACGACCGCGGCGAACACGGCGGCCGCACCGCTCATGTCGCACTTCATCGTCTCGTTGTGCCCGGCGGGCTTGAGCGAGATGCCGCCCGAGTCGTAGGTGATGCCCTTGCCGACGAACGCCAGGTGCTTCGTCGCCTTGGAGCTGGTGTACGACAGCTGCACCAGCCGGGGCGTGGCCGCGGAGCCCGCGCCGACGCCGAGGATGCCGCCGTAGCCGCCCTTGGCGAGCGCCTTCTCGTCGAGCACGGTCACCTTGATGCCGTGTTCCTTGCCCGCGGTCTGCGCGACGGCGGCGAAGGCCTCCGGGTAGAGGTCGTTCGGCGGCGTGTTGATCAGGTCGCGGGCGCGGTTCAGCTCCTCGGTCACCGCGATCGCGCGCTCGGCGGCCGCCTTGTGGGCCTTGTCGCGGGGCTTCGCGCCGAGCACGGCGATCTCGGCGAGCGGCGCCTTGCCGTTCTTCGCCTTCGCGGCGTTCTTCGAAGGCGCGGTCTCCTTGTAGGCATCGAAGGAGTACGCGCCGAGCAGCGCGCCCTCGGAGACGGCGCCCACGGCGTCGGCGTCCTCGACGGGCAGCGTGAACGCGGCCTTCTTCGTACCGGACAGGGCGCGGGCGGCGGCACCGGCCGCGCGGCGCAGCGCCTCGGCGCCGAACGAGGCGTCCTTCTCGGGCACCGCGCCGAGGCCCACCGCCACCACGAGCGGCGCCTTGAAGCCGGACGGTGCGGGCAGCTTCGTCACCTCGCCCTCCGCGCCAGAGGCGCCGAGGGTCTCCAGGAGGCCGGCCAGCCTGCCGTCGTAGGCCTTGTCCACGGCCTCGGCACCCGGCGCGATGACCGGTCCCTTGGCGCCCTTCGCGACACCGACCACGATCGCGTCGGCACGGAGACCCGACGCGGCGGCGGTGCTGAGAGTGAGAGCAGTCACGGTGGTGAAATCTCGCTTCCGATTGAGTTTCGGTGGCCGAACGGATGGGTCGACGTGCCGAGAACGAGCCTAGGCCCTTGTTCGGCCCATCGGACCTGGGGCGTGGGCCGCTTGCGCTCTCGCCGTCCGTACGGCGTCCGCTGCGACCAGCCTCCCCGACTTTCCGCCCCGGACGTGCAGGGAGATCCCCATGCCTTCGGCATAGGGGGATCCCTTATCGCCGGGGCCCGAGTCGCGGTTCCATGGTCTTCGCGCGTAGCGCCGACGGTCTTCGCGCGTAGCGTCGGCAGCCGATTTCGATCACTCCTGCGGGCGTTCACCCCTGGGTGGCTTCATGGTCGTCTTCGTGCTTCGTATGCCATGACCTGGGTCACGCTCGTCCCGCCGGTGAGTGATCAGCTCATCGGTCTGCATCATTTCCACGTCGAGTGCTGGATGAGACGGGCGACCTCTGCGCCGAGGCCCGACGCCTGGAGCTCAGCTCGCTGCTGAAGAAGTGGGAGTTGGGGGTGTGGCGGAAGGCCTGGTGTTCACCCGAGGGTGAACACCAGGAGCGCCGCCGTCGCCGCGGTCTCCGCCAGGCCGCCGAACACATCACCGGTGACGCCGCCGAACCGCCGTACGCAATGGCGGAGCAGGAGTTCGGCGGCACCGCAGGCGACGACGACCGCGAGGACCGCGCGGCCGAGGTCGTACGGCCCGAGGAGCGCCCCCGCGCCCGCCGCCGCGCACCCGACCAGGACGGCCACGAGAGTTGCGGCCCGTACCGGAACCACCCCCGCCACCGCGGCCCCCAGCCCCTCGGGTCGGGCGGCGGGTACGCCGACGCGCGCGGCCAGGGTCAGGGCCAGCCTCGCGGTGGTCGCCGAGACGGCCGCCGCGAGCGCGCCGAGCGTCCAGGACTCGCCGTACGCCTCGGTGAGGGCGGCGACCTGGGCCAGCAGGACGAGGACGAGGGTGACGACCCCGAACGGCCCGATGTCCGACTGCTTCATGATCCGCAGGGCGTCCTCGGCGGGCCTGCCGCTGCCGAGCCCGTCGGCGGTGTCGGCGAGCCCGTCCAGATGGAGGCCCCGGGTGAGGGCGGCCGGTACGGCGACGGAGACCACGGCTGCGAGCAGCGGACCGGCGCCCAGGAGCAGGAGGAGACAGCCGAGCGCGGCCGCGCCCAGGCCGACGACCAGCCCGGCGACGGGCGCGCACAGCATTCCGGCGCGCGCGGCCTCGCGGTCCCAGCGGTGCACGGCCACCGGCAGCACGGTCAGGGTGCCGAAGGCGAAACGCGGGCCGTCGGAGAGCGCGGGCGCGGACACCGGGGTCATGGGTTCGTCGCCGGGGGGCTCGGGGGGCGTGGACACCGGCGCAGGCTACCCGGCGGGGCCGACGGGCTCGGCGGCGCCCAAGGGCGGTGGTGGATAAAGTTCGCATATGGGTCACTGGTGGGAGCGGAACATCATCGAGCCGGGCAAACTGCCGCTGCTTCTCGCGCTCCTCGCGTTCGTACTGACGTTCTTGATCACCCGGGTCATCACCCGTTTGATCCGCGCGGGCAAGGGACCTTTCCGCAACATCAGCGGCAGCGGCGGCGTACACATCCACCATGTCGTCCCCGGCGTCGTCCTCACCGTCATCGGCGGCTTCGGCTCGGTGGCCGGCGACGGGCACGGCTTCGGCGCGTTGCTCTCCGCCGTGCTGTTCGGCATGGGCGTGGGCCTGGTGCTGGACGAGTTCGCGCTGATCCTGCACCTGGACGACGTGTACTGGAGCGAGGAGGGCCGGCAGAGCGTCGAGGTGGTCGTGCTGACAGCGGCTCTGGTGGGCCTGATGCTGGTCGGCTTCCTCCCCTTCGGCGTCAACGACCTCGACGAGGAGGAGCTCCAGGACCGGGGCGCCGTCATGGCCACCATGGGGACGAACTTCCTGATCGCCCTGATCGCCCTCGCCAAGGGCAAGGCCCGCACGGCCATCTTCGGCGTGGTCATCCCGTTCATCGCGGTCATCGGCGCCGTCCGCCTGGCCCGCCCCACCTCCGCCTGGGCGCGCCGCCTCTACCGCCGTCGCCCACGTGCCCGCGCCCGGTCCTGGAAGCGCGCCTACCGCCACGACCGCCGCTGGACGGGCCCCAGTCGCCGCCTTCAGGACTGGATCGGCGGCACCCCGGACGCGGCACCGGAACTGGAACCCGCCACCCGCCCCGCGCTCCCCGCCGGTCCGTCCGGTTCCGCCGGTCCGGCCGAACCGAGCGACCCGCCCGAGCGCCGCTGACGCACGGCCACGACCCCGCACATCACCAGCACCGCCGCGATCGCCGCCAGATGCTCCTTGCCCGCGAGGTTCTCCTTCACCAGCACCTCGACGACCATCGCCACGACGACCGCGCCCGCCGTGACGTGAGCCCGGTGACGCCACCCCACGAACACGGCGAGCCCCACGACGGCCGCCGACGGCCCGGTGTCCACGACCCCCGCGTCCGACGCCGGCAGCCCCACGAAGAAGACGTCCGGACCGAGCGCGATGCCCACGCGCGCGTACAACGTGCCGGCCAGCGTGGCGACGTACGCGATCGCCGGCGTCCGCCACCGGCCCAGACAGATCTCCGCGATCCCGAACACGATCAGGATCTGCGCCAGCCCGCCCCACACGGGCAGATCCAGCGCCGGTAACCGTCCGCACGGCCCGTCCGTCGAGCGTGAACTCGGCCGTGTCGAGGAGTCCCTCGTCGCCGAGTTCCAGCGCGTCCGGACCGTGCCGCCCGCTCCGCCGCTCCGCCGCTCCGCCGCTCCGCCGCTCCGCCGCTCCGCCGCTCCGTCAGGCGCCCTTTTCCCGCCGCGACGGCTCGCAACCGCGTACGGCCCGGTCCGACGCTGCCGATCCGGCCGTACGCGATGCCGTCGCGCCCTTCCTAGGTCGCGTCGTACTCCTCGGCGAGGTTCTTCTCCTCGGCCTCTTCCGGCTTCTCCGGCTCCTGCTCCGACGGCTCCCGTTCCGGAAGCTCCGCCGCCAGTGACGCCGCGGCCCGCACCAGCGGCAGCGCCAGCAGCGCCCCCGCCCCCTCGCCGACCTTCACGCCATGGTCGAGCAGCGGCTCGATGGCCATCCGGTCCAGCGCCTTGGCCTGGGCCGGCTCCCCGCTGCTCTGCCCGGCAAGCCACCAGTCCGGCGCCCGGAAGGCGACCCGCTGGGCGACCAGCGCACACGCCGCGGACACCACACCGTCCAGAATCACCGGCATCTTCCGCACCGCGCCCTGCAACAGGAACCCGGTCATGGCCGCGAGGTCCGCCCCGCCCACGGTCGCCAGCAACTGCAACTGGTCCCCGAGCACCGGCCGGGCCCGCCGCAGGGCGTCCCGTACGGCCGCGCACTTGCGCATCCACGCCAGATCGTCGATCGCCCGCCCGCCGCGCCCGGTGACGACGGACGCGTCGGTCCCGCACAGCCCGGCGACGAGGACGGCCGCCGCCGTGGTCCCGCCGACGCTCACATCGCCGAGGACGACGAGGTCGGTCCCGGAGTCCGCCTCCTCGTCCGCGAGGGCGACACCCACCCGGAACGCGGCCTCCGCCTCCTCGGCCGTCAGCGCGTCCTCGACATCGATACGCCCGGACCCGCGCCGCACCCGGTGCCGTACGACCTCGGCGGGCAACGCGTCCGGGTCGCAGTCGAGCCCAAGGTCCACCACGCGGACGGGTACGTCGAGCTGCCGGGCGAGCACCGCCACCGGGCTGCTGCCGTCGAGGACGGCCCGCACCAACTGGTCCGCGGTGCCCGCGGCCCGCGCGGAGACGCCGAGTTCGGCGATCCCGTGGTCGCCCGCGAACAGCACCACCCGGGCCCGGCCGATCGGCCGCACCGGCACGGCCGACTGCGCCGCCGCCAGCCACTCACCCAGTTCGTCGAGGCGGCCGAGCGCCCCGGGCGGCACGATCTGCCGCTCCCGCCGCGCCTCGGCGTCGCGGCGCACCCCACCGTCGGGGCGCTCGATCAGATCGGTGAAGTCGTCGAGATTAAGCGAGCTCATTCGCCGAACAGTACCGGCAGCGCTCGAACACGACCGCGCCACACCGTGACCCCGCGACGTACGAACGTCCCACCGCGCCACCGCCACGTCATTGCACCCAGGAGCACGCTCACGTACGTACCTTTTCGGTGCGAATGTCCGTGCGCCGTCGTCCCTGTCGCGTACGCGATCCCGTCGTTCCCAGGAGCCGCCATGCCCCCCACCCCGCGGCCGGAGCCCGGCCGACCCGCCTCGGGAGCCGACCCCTTCCACGAACCGCGCCGGGACGACTGCCCCTGGTGCGGTTCACGGCAGTTGCGCACGCGGGTGCGTGCGCCGGAGGGGAGGCGGCGCACGCCGGGCACGTTCGTGGTGGACGAGTGCCGGGACTGCGCCCACGCCTTCCAGAACCCCCGGCCGACGGCGGACGGGTTGCTGCTCCGGTACCACCGGCACCCCGTCGAGGACGACGTCCGCGCGAACCTCGCCGGGCGACGGCGCCGCAGGCACCACCGGGGCGCCGCCCGCGCGCTGCTGCCGTACCCCGAACCGGAGAGCTGGCTGGACGTCGGCACCGGGTACGGCCACTTCCCGGAGGCCGCGCGCGCGATCCACCCGTACACCTCCTTCGACGGCCTCGACCCGACCCGGCGCGTCGAACAGGCCTGGGAGGCCGGGCGCGTGGAGGAGGCGTACCAGGGACTGCTCACCGACCCGGAGATCACCGCGCGGCTGCGCGCCCGCTACGACGTGGTCAGCATGTTCCACCACCTCGAACACACCGCCGACCCCCGTGAGGAACTCCGCGCCGCCCACGCCGTCCTGCGCCCCGGCGGCCACCTCCTCCTCGAAGTCCCGGACCCGGCCCGCCCGTTCGGCACGCGGCCCAGGGGAAGCCGCCGCTACTGGAAGCCGCACGACCGCCCACGCCCCCTCCACCTCATGCCCCTGCGCAACCTGCTCACCGAACTGCGGTCCCTGGGCTACGAGGTCCTCACCGCCCGCCCCTGCACCCCTGTCCCGCCCCGCGCCCACCGCATCCTCGCCCGCCGCACCACACGACCGGCCGCCTCCTTCGGCCCCCACGCAGCCGATGCCTCAACCCCGTAGGGACAAGGCCTGACCCGCCACCACCAGCAACACGTGCTCGCATTCCGCCGCGAAGGCCGCGTTGAGCCGTCCGAGTTCATCGCGGTAGCGGCGGCCGGAGGCGGTGGCGGGGACGATTCCGGAGCCGACTTCGTTCGAGACGGCGACCACCGTGCGGCGCGTGTGCCGTACGGCGTCGGTCAGCTCGGTGACACGCGCCCGGAGCGCGCGCTCCCCGCCGTCGGCCCACTCCGCGTCGTCCCACGCCCCCACCGAGTCCATCGCGTCCGTCAGCCACAGCGAGAGACAGTCGACGAGCAGCGGCGGCCCGTCGTCTTCCTTGAGCAACGGGACGAGGTCGCAGGTCTCGACCGTGTGCCAGGAGCCGGGCCGCCGCTCACGGTGGGTGGTGACCCGTGCGGCCCACTCCCCGTCGCCGCCGCGCATCCCGCCGGTCGCCACGTACAGCACGTCCGGGAACGCCTCCAGCCGCCGCTCGGCCTCCACCGACTTCCCGGACCGCGCCCCGCCGAGCACCAGCGTGCGGCGCGGCACATCGGGCACGTCCTCGTAGGCGCCCACCGCCAGCGTCGTTCCGTCCGGCACGGCACGCGCGCCCGCCGCCGCGAGCCGGCGCGGCAACTCGCCGTCCGGGGGCACGTCGTGGTCGATGTGCACGGCGACGACATCGGTCGTCGGCCCGACGGCTCCCGCCCTCCGCAGCCGCGCCAGCGCGTCCGGCCGCCCCAGCACATCGGCGAGCACCATGTCGTACGGCTCCACCGAGTTCTCCTCCAGACCGGCGGGCGCGCCGCCCGGCGGCAGGTACAGCAACCGCTGCCCGCCCGGCCCGGTCACCGCGTACCCCGTCCCCGGCGCATCCAGGGCCAGTGCCCGCACCCGGTGCCCGGTCAGCAGCGCCAGCTCCCGCCCGTCGGGCACCCGCCCCGGCTGCGGCAGCCCCGCCGGCACCTCCACGGGGGGTCCGTCGTGCGGATGTGACAGCAGCACCTGCCGCACACCGTTCAGCGAATGCCCGGCGCGCGCGGCCGCGAGGGCGGCGCCCGGAGTGAGGTCGAGCAGCAGTGTGCCGTCCACGAGCAGCGCGGTCGCCCCGCGCGCGGCATCACCGAGCGCGGTCGCACACGCCGCGCACGGACAGTCGGGGCGGGGAAGCCCCGCGGGGGCGCCGGTGCCCAGCAAAGTCAGTTCCACGCCCCCGATCTTCGCGTGTCCCGATGAACACCCGCAGGTCTTGTGCGTCCGACTAGGCTCAGGGAGGAACCGGATCTTGCTCGGTGCTGCGTGTGCGGTGCCGGGCCGGTACTTACGGAGGCTCACATGGCGGCATGGACGTGGCGGTTCGAGAAGGCCGACGGGGCGGAGGTCCAGCCCGCGGTCCAGCCCGAGGAGTTCACGACCCAGGGGGACGCCGAGTCGTGGATCGGGGAACACTGGAAGGAGCTCCTGGCAGGCGGCGCCGAACAGGTCCGCCTCTTCGAGGACACGACGGAGATCTACGGCCCGATGAGCCTGAACGCCCAGGACGCGTAGCCGCTCCGCGGTGGGCGGGGCTCCCACGCGGGGCTCCGCCCCGATCCCGCGGAAGAGCTCGGGTGACGGGGTTCGCGGGCGGTTGCGGGTGCGGGCGGGTGCGGGTGGAGGGGGCTTCTCGCGCAGTTCCCCGCGCCCCTGAAAAGCAGGGGCTGCGCCCCGTGCTTTTCGCCCCTGAGTGGCCGTAGGCCCTCAAGGGGCGCGGGGAACTGCGCGAGAAGCCCCCACCGAACCCGCACCTGGGGGTCGAAGGGGCGTAGCCCCTGGGGATGGGACGGGTAGGGGCGGCGGGGGCGAGGAGAACTCAGCCGCGCACACCGCACAGGTGCAGCAACGCCGCGACCCGCCGATAGGGATCCGTCCGCCCCGCCCGCTCCTCCGCGGCGAGCAACGCCTCCAGATCCCCGTCACCAGGAACCCCCGCGTCGTCCGCCGCCAGATCCGTGAACACCCGAACGCCGTACCACGCGTGCAGCGGCGCCCCGATCCCCCCGAGCGCGTCCGTCAGCGTCGCCAGCCGATCCGCCCGCACATCCAGCCCGAGCCGATTGCGGTACGCGGTGGTGTCGAAGGCGGCCAGCGCCCCCGCCCAGTCCCCGGCCAGCCCCGCCCGCATCGCGAGCGCGTCGCCGTTCCGTACGAGCAGCGACAGCAGCCCCCCGGGCGCCAGCATCCGCGCCAGCCCCGCCAGCAGCGCGTCCGGCTCCTCGACGTACATCAGGACCCCATGACAGAGCACCACGTCGAAACTGCCCGGCAGGAAGTGCACACCCGTGTCCCGGCCGTCGCCCTCGACGATCCGCACCCGGCCCCGGATGCCCTCGGGCTCGGCGGCGAGCGCCTCCCGGGCCACGGCGATCAGCTTCGCCTCCCGCTCGATCCCGGTCACCGCGTGTCCGGCCCGGGCCAGCCGCAGCGCCTGCGTGCCCTGCCCCATGCCCACGTCGAGCACCCGCAGCCGCTGCCCGACCGGGAAGCGGCCGACTATCTGCTCGTCGACCTGGCGGGAGACCAGCTCCTGTCGTACGACCTCACGCAGTGTGCCCAGCCGGTTCAGCCAGGCATCCGCGGCACCTCCGGAGAAAGCGGTCGTGCTCAGGGCCGCTCTCCGCGCTTGACCTGCGGCTTCGGCAGCCGGAGGCGACGCATCTGGAGCGTGCGCATCAGGGCGTAGGCCACGGCGCCCTTCTTGTTCGCGTCGGGGAAGCGCGCGGCAAGCTGCTTCTTCAGACGGAACCCGAGGCTGATCGAGTCGACCACGATCAGAACGATCACGAACAGCCACAGCAGCAGCGCGACGTTCTGCAGCGACGCCACCTGCACCATGCTCAGCACCAGGATGACCACGGCCAGCGGCAGGAAGAACTCGGCGATGTGGAAGCGCGAGTCCACGAAATCACGGGCGAACCTGCGCACCGGACCCTTGTCCCGGGCGGGCAGATAGCGCTCGTCGCCGGTGGCCAGCGCCTGACGCTGCTTCTCCATGGCGGAGCGGCGCTCGTCGCGGGAGCGCTTGGCGGCCTCCTTGCGCGTCGTCGGCGTATTGGCGACGCTTCGACGCTGGCCTTGGGCCACACTCCGCTTGGGAGTGGGCCGCCCCTTGGGGGCCTGCGGGTGACGGGTCTGCTGGGAGTCGGTCACAGTCGCCTTGTCGGCGGCCGATTCCTTCTCGCTCTTGGCGCGGCTACGGAACACAAAACCCAAGGGTACGGGGTGCCGGGGCATGGACCCCAGCCGAGTGGGGAACGATCCGGCAACACCCGGCGTCCGTACTGAAGACAGAGGTGGGGCGAAAGTGGCCGGGGCAACCCGGGAACCCGGAAAAAGGGGGAGCGCGGTGACGGTTCGTCCGTAGGGGGTCCGAGATGTTCCGGGGAGCGGCCCGTACGCAACCCCGGGAGACATCTACTCCCTACGCCGGAGCGGTGCCGTACACAGTCGTCCTTGGGGATGAGCGCATCCGTCCCCGAACAGTGCGGTAATAGAAGCAGGGCCCGTACTGTGGGTTCTGTCGCAGACCTGTGAGCTGGAGTTCCGTCAGAAGGGGGCGCGCGAAGCCCATGAGCGGTGTCATGAAGCGTATGGGGATGATCTTCCGCGCGAAGGCGAACAAGGCCCTTGACCGGGCCGAGGACCCGCGCGAGACCCTCGATTACTCGTACCAGAAACAGCTGGAGCTGCTCCAGAAGGTGCGCCGAGGCGTGGCCGACGTGGCCACGTCCCGCAAGCGCCTGGAGCTCCAGCTCAACCAGCTCCAGTCCCAGTCCTCGAAGCTGGAGGACCAGGGCCGCAAGGCCCTCGCGCTGGGCCGCGAGGACCTGGCCCGCGAGGCGCTCTCGCGCCGCGCCGCGCTCCAGCAGCAGGTGACGGACCTGGAGACGCAGCACTCCACCCTCCAGGGCGAGGAGGAGAAGCTCACCCTCGCCGCGCAGCGGCTGCAGGCCAAGGTCGACGCCTTCCGTACGAAGAAGGAGACGATCAAGGCCACGTACACCGCCGCCCAGGCCCAGACCCGGATCGGCGAGGCGTTCTCCGGCATCTCCGAGGAGATGGGTGACGTCGGCCTCGCCATACAGCGCGCCGAGGACAAGACGGCGCAGCTCCAGGCCCGCGCCGGCGCGATCGACGAGCTGCTCGCCTCCGGCGCTCTCGACGACTCCTCCGGCCTGCACAAGGACGACATCCAGACCGAGCTGGACCGCCTCTCCGGTGGTACGGACGTCGAGCTGGAGCTCCAGCGCATGAAGGCGGAGCTGGCGGGCGGTCCGTCCGCGCAGCAGCAGGCCATCGAGGGCGGCACGGGCCAGTCGGCCCAGCAGCAGTCCCAGCGGCAGGACACTCCGCGCTTCGACAAGCCGTAGGGCGGCAGTGGAACGGTGGACACGTGCCATCGGGCAGACACATCGCGTACGCACATCGGGTCCCACGCCTGAGGAGGGCGACATGATCGTACGGATCATGGGGGAGGGGCAGGTGAGGCTGGACGACGTCCACTTCACCGAGTTGAACAAGCTGGACGACGTGCTCCTGGCGGAAATGGAGGTCGGCGACGGCCCAGGCTTCCGCCGTACCCTCCACGCCCTCCTGGACAAGGTCCGAGAACTGGGCACGACCCTGCCCGACGACTCCCTGGAGCCGTCGGAACTGATCCTCCCGGCGCCGGACGCGACGCTGGAGGAGGTCAGGGAGATGCTGAGCGACGACGGCCTCATCCCAGGGTGATCGCACCGACGCGGGGGACCGGGCCGAAGGGCTGTCCAGGGGCGCGGGGCCGTGTCGATCAGCGGCTCCGGCGCGGGGCGCGACCGGCCCCCACCCACCCGCACCCGAACAGTCCGCCGTCTCTCGCATCGCGCGCCAGGGCCTGGCTGACGGCACACCCCACCGCGCTGGACGCGGCCCTCGCCCTCGGCGTCCTCGTCGCGATGGTCGCGGGCGCCTTCGTCGACCCTCACGCCCAGCACGGCGACAAGTGGGGTGCCCGTACCCCCGACGGCCTCAGCATCGTGCTGATGGTGCCGGCCGCCGCCGTCCTGATCGCCCGCCGCCGCGCGCCCCTGGCCGTGCTGGCCGCGACCTCCGCCCTCACCCTCGCCGAACTGGTGACCGGTGACCCCCGGGCCCCCGTCGCGATGTCCGCCGTCGTCGCCCTGTACGCCGTCGCCTCCACCACCGACCGCCCCACCACCTGGCGTGTCGGCCTGCTCACGATGACCGTGCTCACCGGTACGGCCATGCTCGCGGGCCCGCTGCCCTGGTACGACCAGGAGAACGTCGGCATCTTCGCCTGGACCGGCATGGCCGCCGCGGCCGGGGACGCCGTACGCAGCCGTCGCGACTTCGTGCACGCCATCCGGGAGCGCGCCGAGCGGGCCGAGCGCACCCGCGAGGAGGAGGCGCGTCGCCGGGTCGCCGAGGAGCGCCTGCGGATCGCCCGCGACCTGCACGACGTCGTCGCCCACCACATCGCCCTGGTCAATGTGCAGGCCGGAGTCGCCGCGCACGTCATGGACAAGCGGCCCGACCAGGCCAAGGAGGCCCTCGCCCACGTCCGCGAGGCCAGCCGCTCCGCACTCAACGAACTCCGCGCCACCGTCGGTCTGCTCCGCCAGTCCGGCGACCCCGAGGCCCCGACCGAACCCGCCCCCGGTCTGGTACGGCTCGACGAGCTCGTCGGCACCTTCCACAACGCGGGCCTGGCGGTCGAGGTGGCCCGCGCCGACCAGGGAGTGAGCCTCCCGGCCGCCGTCGACCTCGCCGCTTACCGCGTCATCCAGGAAGCCCTCACCAATGTGCAGAAACACGCGGGGCAGGAGGCGAAGGCCGAGGTCAGCGTCGTACGCGTCGGCCCGAACATGGAGATCACCGTCCTCGACAACGGCACCGGGCGGGCGAGGACGGACGGCGAGGAGGCCGACGGCGGCGGGCACGGACTCCTCGGCATGCGCGAACGCGTCGCCGCGATCGGCGGCACCCTCACCACCGGCCCCCGCTACGGCGGCGGCTTCCGCGTCCATGCGATCCTGCCGCTCAAGACCCGAACGACCGCCGCGGAAGCCGTACGACCGTGAGCGGTAAGGCCGTTCCGCGAGCTGTACGACCGTGAGCCGTAAGGCCGTTCCGCAAGCCGTACGACCATGACCAGCACCCCGGGGGACCCCGCATGACGATCCGTGTCCTGCTCGCCGACGACCAGGCCCTGCTGCGCAGCGCCTTCCGGGTGCTCGTCGACTCGGAGCCGGACATGGAGGTCGTGGGGGAGGCGTCGGACGGGGCGGAGGCGGTGCGGCTCGCGAAGGAGGAGCGGGCCGATGTCGTACTGATGGACATCCGGATGCCGGGCACGGACGGGCTCGCCGCCACTCGCCTGATCAGCGCCGATCCGACGCTCGCCCACGTCCGCGTCGTCATCCTCACCACCTTCGAGGTCGACGACTACGTCGTGCGGTCGCTGCGCGCCGGCGCCTCCGGGTTCCTCGGCAAGGGCTCCGAGCCGGAGGAACTCCTGAACGCGATCCGCGTGGCCGCCGGCGGCGAGGCGCTGCTGTCGCCCACCGCGACCAAGGGCCTGATCGCCCGCTTCCTCGCCCAGCCGGACGACTCGACCGACGGCGACGGCGCCGCCGCCCGCTCCGAGCGGCTCGCCACACTGACCAGCCGCGAGCGCGAGGTGCTCGGGCTGGTCGCGGGCGGGCTTTCCAACGACGAGATCGCCGAGCGCCTGGAGGTCAGCCCGCTGACCGTGAAGACACACGTCAACCGGGCCATGGCCAAGCTCGGCGCCCGGGACCGGGCTCAACTGGTGGTCTTCGCTTACGAATCGGGGCTGGTACGCCCACGGGTGGACTGAGAGCCGCCCGGGACTACTCCACTCGGAGTATGCGCGCTGTAAGGAAATGGCCCTGGGGGGCGAGGGAAGAGGGGGTCCCCATGGCCCAGGGTATGAGGTGAGCGCTCACATATGCTTCACACAGGCGACACATGAGGCACCCGTGCCGCATGTGACACATGGGCGTTCGTCCTCCGCTCACGCCACAGAAGAGAGACCCTGACCCATGTCCTGGCTGTCTCGGTTCAGCCTCGCACAACGGGCCCTCGTCGGTCTGATGTCGATCATCGCGCTCGTCTTCGGGGCGATCGCGATACCCCAGCTCAAGCAGCAGCTGCTGCCCACCATCGAACTGCCCATGGTGTCCGTGCTCGCCCCCTACCAGGGCGCGTCCCCGGACGTGGTCGAGAAGCAGGTCGTCGAGCCCATCGAGGACAGCCTCGAAAGCGTCGACGGCATCACGGGCGTCACCTCCACCGCCAGCGAGGGCAACGCCCTGATCATGGCGTCCTTCGACTACGGACCCGGTACCGACCAGCTCGTCGCCGACGTCCAGCAGGCCGTCAACCGGGTCCGGGCGCAGCTGCCTGACGACGTGGACCCGCAGGTGATCGCGGGCTCGACGGACGACATGCCGACCGTCGTCCTCGCCGTCTCCTCCGACCAGGACCAGCAGGCCCTCGCGGACCAGCTCGACCGGACCGTCGTGCCGACCCTCGAAGGCATCGACGGCGTCGGCCAGGTCACCGTCGACGGCGTACGGGACGTCCAGGTCACCGTCACCCCCGACGACGCGAAGCTGGCGAAGGCGGGCCTGAGCACGATGGCCCTCTCCCAGGCCCTCCAGGCGGGCGGCGTCACCGTCCCCGCGGGCTCCTTCGACGAGGACGGCGCCAACCGCACCGTCCAGGTCGGCGGCGGCTACACCTCGCTGGAGCAGATCGAGAACCTGATGGTGCGCGGCGAGGGCGCGAAGAAGCCCGTGCGCCTCGCCGACGTCGCCGCCGTGAAGGAGGAGCAGGCCAGGGCCGACTCCATCACCCGCACGAACGGCGAGCCCAGCCTCGCGGTCATGGTCACCATGGACCGGGGCGGCAGCGCGGTCGCCATCTCCGAGGCCGTCGAGGACGAACTGCCGGCCATGCGCCGGGACCTGGGCTCCGGCGCCACCGTCACCGTGGTCAGCGACCAGGGCCCGGCGGTCTCCAAGTCGATCGACGGCCTGACCACCGAGGGCGCCCTCGGCCTGGTCTTCGCGGTCCTGGTCATCCTGGTCTTCCTGGCGTCGATCCGTTCGACCCTCGTCACCGCGGTCTCCATCCCGCTGTCGGTGGTCCTGGCGCTGATCGTCCTGTGGACCCGCGACCTCTCCCTCAACATGCTGACGCTCGGCGCGCTGACCATCGCCATCGGACGGGTCGTCGACGACTCGATCGTCGTCCTGGAGAACATCAAGCGTCACCTCGGCTACGGCGAGGAGCGCGAGGAGGCGATCCTCAAGGCGGTCCGTGAGGTCGCCGGCGCGGTCACGTCCTCCACCCTGACGACGGTCGCGGTCTTCCTCCCGATCGGCCTGACCGGCGGCATGGTGGGCGAGCTGTTCGGCAGCTTCTCGCTCACCGTGACGGCGGCCCTCCTGGCCTCCCTCGTGGTCTCGCTGACCGTGGTCCCGGTGCTCTCGTACTGGTTCCTGCGCGCCCCGAAGGGCACGCCCGAGGACGCCGAGGAAGCACGCCGGAAGGCGGAGGAGAAGGAGGCGAAGAGCCGCCTCCAGCGCTTCTACGTCCCCGTCCTGCGCTTCGCCACCCGCCGCCGCCTGACCAGTGTGGCCATCGCGGCCGTCGTGCTGATCGGCACGTTCGGCATGACCCCGCTGCTGAAGACGAACTTCTTCGACCCGGGCGACCAGGAGGTCCTCAGCCTCAAGCAGGAGCTGAAGCCCGGCACCAGCCTCGCGGCGACCGACGAGCAGACCAGGAAGGTCGAGAAGCTGCTCGCCGGCACCAAGGGCGTCAAGGACCACCAGGTCACCATCGGCTCCTCCGGCTTCATGGCCGCGTTCGGCGGTGGCACCGACTCCAACCAGGCCTCGTACAGCGTCATGCTGGACGACTCGGCCACCGCCGCGGACGTCCAGGACACGATCGAGAAGGGCCTCGCGGGGCTCTCCGGGATCGGTACGACGACCGTCGCGGTCGGCGACGCCTTCGGCAGCCAGGACCTGAGTGTGGTCGTGAAGGCCGCCGACGCCGACGTCCTGCGCAAGGCCGCCGATCAGGTCCGTGACGCGGTCTCGACCATGGACAACGTCACGGACGTCACCAGCGACCTCGCCACGAGCGTGCCCCGTATCTCGGTCAGGGCCACCGACAGGGCGGCCGCGGCCGGCTTCGACGACCAGACCCTCGGCGCGGCCGTCTCCCAGGCCGTACGCGGTACGACCAGCGGCCGGGCCATCCTCGACGACACCGAGCGGGACGTCGTCATCAGGTCGGCGAAGCCCGCCGAGACGCTTCAGGAGCTGCGGGACCTGCGGCTGGGCCCGGTCAAGCTGCGTGACATCGCGGACGTCGAGCTGGTGGACGGCCCGGTCTCCATGACCCGGATCGACGGCCAGCGGGCCGCGACGATCACGGCGAAGCCCAAGGGCGACAACACCGGCGCGGTCAGCGCCGACCTCACCGCCAAGCTGGACGCCATCGACCTCCCCGAGGGCGCCACGGCCGCCATCGGCGGCGTCTCCGAGGACCAGGACGAGGCCTTCGCCTCCCTCGGCCTCGCGATGCTCGCGGCGATCGCGATCGTCTTCATGCTGCTGGTCGCGACCTTCCGGTCCCTGATCCAGCCGCTGATCCTGCTGGTCTCGATCCCGTTCGCGGCCACCGGCGCGATCGGCCTGCTGATCATCACCGGTACGCCCATGGGTGTCCCCGCGATGATCGGGATGCTGATGCTGATCGGCATCGTGGTGACGAACGCGATCGTGCTGATCGACCTGATCAACCAGTACCGCCGCCAGGGCTACGGCACGGTGGAGGCGGTCATCGAGGGCGGACGCCACCGTCTGCGGCCCATCCTGATGACGGCGCTGGCGACGATCTTCGCGTTGCTGCCCATGGCCCTCGGCATCACGGGCGAGGGCGGCTTCATCGCCCAGCCCCTGGCCGTGGTCGTCATCGGCGGCCTGATCACCTCGACGCTCCTGACCCTCCTCCTGGTCCCGACCCTCTACACGATGGTCGAGATCCGCAAGGAGCGACGGGCGAAGAAGAAGGCACTGAAGCGCTCCGGCACCTCGTCCGAACCGACGGAGTCGACGTCGGGGTCCGAGTCGGAGAAGCCGGAGCCCGCCGGGGTCTGACGCCCCCGAGGCCCGGAGCGGCCGGGTCCCGAACCGTGAGCGTTCGGGACCCGGCCGTTCGTGTGCCCGCGTTACGTATCCTGTGCCTCGAACTGCTTCACGGGGGAGGGACCCGGGCGTGGCCCTGCACAGCGACGACCCGAGATCTGTCGGCGGGTACAAAGTGGTCGACCGCCTCGGAAACGGTGGCATGGGCGTCGTCTACCGGGCTCGGGCACGCTCCGGCCGAGAGGTCGCCGTGAAGGTGGTGCACGCCCAGTACGCGCAGGACCCCGTCTTCCGCACCCGCTTCCGGCAGGAGATCGAGGCCGTCCGCAAGGTCAGCGGCGCCTTCACCGCGGCCGTAGTGGACGCCGACCCGGAGGCGGAACGCCCCTGGATGGCGACCCAGTACGTGCCCGGGCGCTCGCTCGCCCAGCGGATCCGCGACCGGGGCCCGCTCCCCGACACCGAGCTGCGCCCCCTGGCCCTGGGACTCGTCGAGGCGCTGCGGGAGATCCACCGGGCCGGTGTGGTGCACCGGGACCTGAAGCCGGCCAACGTCCTGATGGCGCAGGACGGCCCCCGCGTCATCGACTTCGGCATCTCCCGCGCGACGGAGAACCTCAACCTGACCGAGACCGGACAGATGATCGGCACCCCGCCGTTCATGTCCCCGGAACAGCTCACCGACGCCCGCACGGCAGGCCCGGCCTCGGACGTCTTCTCGCTCGGGACCCTCCTGGTGTACGCCGTCACCGGGCGGGGCCCCTTCGACGCGGACAGCCCCTATCTGACGGCCTACCGGGTGATCCACGACGAACCGGTGCTGGACGGGGTGGACGGGCCGCTGCGGGGCGTCCTGGAACGCTGTCTGGCCAAGGAGGCCGCCGACCGTCCCGGACTCGTCGAACTGGCACAGGAGTTCGCGACCGCCCTGCCGGAGCCCGATCCGGACGACCTGCCGGTGGTGACGCTGCGCGCGGACACGGAGGACGTTGCGACGGAGCCCCGCACGGGGCCCGGGGCGGACCCCGAACCGGCCACCCGGCCCGCCCGCCGACGCCGTGTCCGGCCCCTGCTCGCCGCGACCGGCACCGCCGGTGTGCTGGTCCTCGGGCTGACGGCCTACCTGCTGGGACCGGGCGGCGTGAGGACGACCGACACGGCGGCACCCGCGCCGACCGCGACCTCCCGCTGGACGGCGCCGCCCAGCGGCTGGAAGCCGTGGCAGACGACGGTGTTCGCGAAGGCGTCGGCCGGTACCCGCGGGCCGCTGCCCTCGAACGACGGCCGCAACGGCGGCGCCCCCTCCTGCCAGGTGCACGGGAACGCCGTCTACTGCGGAGGCGAGGGAGTCCTCCCCATCCGCGTCGACGGCAGGACCGGAAAGACCGTCTGGCGGGCCGACCTCGTACCGGCCACCCACGAGCGGGATCGGTACTACGCCTCGGTCGTCGGTGTCCGGGACGGCACCGTCCTCGTGCAGCAGACCGTCTTCAGCGGCGAACCCGTGGTGGACCCGGTCGATCTCGTCGCCCTCGACGCGGACACCGGGGAGCGGCTGTGGACCCGTCGGGTGGACATCACCGAGATCGCCCCGGCCCTGACCGGCGGCCTCGTCCTCACCCCCGAACCCGACGGCGTGACGGTCACGGCCCGTTCACCGCGCACGGGCGCCGAGCGCTGGTCCCTGCCGATGCCCGCCGGCCACCACTGCACGTTCACCACGGCCGGAGCGGGCACGTACGCGCACTGCCGACCGGTGACCCGGGACGCCAAGGCGACGAATTCGGAATCCCGGGTCCTGGTCGTGGACCGCGCCGACGGCTCCGCCAGGACCGTGAAGGTACCGCTGAACAGCGTTCTCCTCGGCGTGAAGCAGTCAGACCTGGTCCTGGTCGCGGACGGCACCGAGGACACCGACGCGACCCCCGGCAGCGACCCGACGTACGACACGATCCTGCTCATGGACCTGGAGACCGGGACCCGAGTGCGGACCAAGCCGGGCGAGAACGGGCGGGGCCGGGCGGCCCTGACGGGCGGCATGCTGCTGTTCACCCGGTCCGACGGCCGGGTGACCGCCGTGTCACCGCACACGGGCGAGCTGCTGTGGCGGACCAGGACCAGTCTGGAACGGCCGGGCGAGCCCGGGTACGACGCCGTGACGGGCACCGTCTACCTGGCCAGCGACACCGGCAGGGTCGCTGCGCTCGACAGGCTCAAGGGCACCCTGCTGTGGGAGACGCTGCCCCGTGCCACGCCGACCTGGTCCGTCCAGGGCGGCGCTCCCTGGGCGCTGCCCCACGAGGGAGCGCTGTTCGTGGCCGTCTCCGACGGCACCCTCTTCTCCCTCGACCCCGCCCACCCCGACCGGGAGCCCGTGTCGGGGTGAGCGCGCGCCGCGCCGCTGCGCGGGCCAGGGGCTACGGCAGCGCCAGCATCCGCTCCAGCGCCAGCTTCGCGAACGTCTCCGTCTCCTTGTCGACCTCGATGCGGTTGACGAGGGTGCCCTCGGCGAGGGACTCCAGGGTCCAGACGAGGTGGGGCAGGTCGATGCGGTTCATGGTGGAGCAGAAGCAGACCGCGCGGTCGAGGAACACGACCTCCTTGCCCTCGGGCGCGAAACGGTTCGCCAGCCGGCGGACGAGGTTCAGCTCGGTCCCGATGGCCCACTTGGAACCGGCGGGGGCCGCCTCAAGGGCCTTGATGATGTACTCGGTCGACCCGACGTAGTCCGCCGCCGCCACGACCTCGTGCTTGCACTCGGGGTGGACGAGGACGTTCACGCCCGGAATCCGCTCCCGTACGTCGTTCACGGACTGCACGCTGAAGCGGCCGTGCACCGAGCAGTGTCCGCGCCACAGGATCATCTTCGCGGCCCGCAGCTGCTCGACCGTGAGACCGCCGTTCGGCTTGTGCGGGTTGTAGAGGACACAGTCGTCGAGCGACATCCCCATGTCCCGCACGGCGGTGTTGCGCCCCAGGTGCTGGTCCGGCAGGAACAGGACCTTCTCACCCTGCTCGAAGGCCCAGTCCAGCGCCCGCTTCGCGTTCGACGAGGTGCAGATCGTGCCGCCGTGCCTGCCGGTGAAGGCCTTGATGTCGGCGGAGGAGTTCATGTACGACACGGGCACGACCTGCTCGGCTATGCCCGCCTCGGTCAGCACGTCCCAGCACTCGGCGACCTGCTCGGCGGTGGCCATGTCGGCCATGGAGCACCCGGCGGCCAGGTCCGGCAGGACGACCTTCTGGTCGTCGCCGGTGAGGATGTCCGCCGACTCGGCCATGAAGTGCACACCGCAGAACACGATGTACTCGGCCTCGGGGCGCGCCGCCGCGTCCCGGGCCAGCTTGAAGGAGTCGCCCGTGACGTCCGCGAACTGGATGACCTCGTCGCGCTGGTAGTGGTGGCCCAGCACGAAGACCTTGTCCCCGAGCTTCTCCTTGGCCGCGCGGGCGCGCTCCACCAGGTCGGGGTCGGACGGGGAGGGGAGGTCACCCGGACACTCGACACCCCGCTCGCTCCGCGGGTCGGCCTCGCGGCCGAGCAGCAGCAGGGCGAGGGGCGTCGGCTGTACGTCGAGCTCCTGGGTCTGGGCGGTGGTCACGGCACGCACCCTTTCTGTTCTGCGGCTCGCCGTCCGGGTGAGGGTCGGCGGGACATCCGGGCTATCCTTTTCGTCGAATTGACGCTATCTATCATAACCGCTTCACGTCACTTTGACGATGCCCATATTGTCGATGTGACATGAATCCCGGCGGACGGCCCGGAGGGCTCGGCCGCCGCGCGTCGCGTGGGGTTGTCCACAGCCCGGGCGACCCGGTGCCCATGCCGCGGACCATGTGCGAGCATGAAGAGAGACGCGAGGGGAAATCCGCGCGGCCCGGAATGAATCCGGGGCTCCGGCGGTTGCACCCGTCGGCAAGCAGTCTCCGTACAACCCGGGAGAGATGTAGATGTCCGTATCGGACGAGACCGGCACCGTCACCGACGGCATCATCGTGACCGACGCCGCCGCGGAAAAGGTCAGGACCCTGCTCGACCAGGAAGGCCGTGACGATCTGGCGCTCCGCGTCGCCGTTCAGCCCGGCGGCTGCTCCGGCCTGCGTTACCAGCTCTTCTTCGACGAGCGCTCGCTCGACGGCGACGTCGTGAAGGACTTCGACGGCGTGAAGGTCATCACCGACCGCATGAGCGCCCCGTACCTGGGCGGCGCCACCATCGACTTCGTCGACACCATCGAGAAGCAGGGCTTCACCATCGACAACCCGAACGCGACGGGCTCCTGCGCCTGCGGCGACTCCTTCAGCTAGGGTCCCCGCCCGCCCGCGGCAGTCGTACGCGCACGGCGACGATCAGGTACGACGAAGGCGGCGTCCCCTCCAGGGGGACGCCGCCCTCGTATGGCCATCGGCGGGCTCGGCCGTGGTGCCGTGTCCAGCCCGGCTCCGGCTGCGCGATCCCGCCCCGCGAGATCGCCCCGCCGTCCGATCCGACGGCCTACCGGTTGCCGAGCGGCCCGCCCAGCGGGATCTCCTCGCCGTCCGATCCGACCACCGTCCGGCCGTCGAGCGGCTCGTCCAGCCGTACCGTCAGCTCGATCTCCTTGGCGATCAGGATGCAGACCCTGCCCTCCTGCGGGGTGTCGGTCACGGTCAACGTCACCTCGTCCGACTCCTCGCGCACCGAGGCCGAGTAGTCGCTGCACACCCCTCCCCAGAAGGTCACGGTCAGCTCGTCCCCGTCTTCGTCCAGCGTGAAGCCCTGGAGCCGCACATCGCGCGAGGACGGACCGGTGGACGGTGTGTCATCCGGCTTGCCGGGCTTCTCGGTCGGCTCCGAGCGGGGCTCTGGGGTGGCCAGGTACTTCGGGTCGATCGCCGGATGCGTCACCGTGTAGGTGTCCCCGGCCCCCGTCGGCCGCACCTCGAACAGCCAGGACGGCACCAGCGCCGGGCGGCCGTCGACATGGTGCGAGGCGAGCCCGAACACCGCCTTCTCGACAGCGACGGTCTCCGCCTTCGGCAGCCTGGTCACCCCCTCGCACGGCGTCTCGTCCGCCACGACCGCCCCGCTCTCGGCGACCGTCCCGTTCTCACCCTCCAGCGGTACGGGACCGGCGCAGTCGCCGATGCCGCCGCCCTCGGTGCCGACGCCCTGCCCCGAGCCGTTCATCAGCTCCAGCGCCCGCTCCGCGTCCACGACGGGATACGTGTCGCTCTTCACCGGCGACTTCATGTTGCCGCTGCCGCCGACCACCTGGCCGTCGGCGCCGATCTGGAGGCCGGTCGACCAGCCGTACGTGGGAAGCCCACCCACCTCGGGGTCGGCGTTCACCACCCGTACGGCGCCCATGAGCTGGGTGGCGTCGACCTTCGCGTCGTCCTGGCCGACGGCCTTGAGGACAGGTGCCGCCGCCTTCCTGGCCGCCGCCGCGCTCACCGGGTCGCCGCCCTCGGCGGTGCCGGACGTGCAGACGTCGACCTTCTGGCAGTTGTCGGTGCCCGGCGTGTAACGGTTGAACGTCCACGTTCCCGGCGCCTGCCTGTTCACGTGGAGCACCGGCCCCGAACCGTCCCCGGCCGCGCCCACCTGCCAGGCCTCGCCCTCGGCCGTCGGGCTGCCCTCCACCCCGAGCGCCTTCGCCAGTCGCGCCACCTCGGCGGCCGTCACCTCGCCCTCGACCGAGTACACCGGAGCAGAGCCGGGGCCGTCGGGCAGGTCGTCGCCCGCGCGATAGGTCACCCCGTCGGGGTTCGGCTCACCGGGCGCGATGCCGTTCGAACCGCCGTCGGTGTAGCCGTCGAGCGCGAGCGGCGGGGGAGTGCCGTCACCGCCGGGCGCGCCGGCGCCCTTGGCGTCGCTCCCGGGCCCGCCGGAAGCGGTGGTGGCGAGGAACGCCCCACCACCGCCGACCAGCAGCACCGCGGCGGCCACCGACGCCACGGCCACCCGGGAACGCCGCCCACGCGGCTGCTCGGCACCGCCGACGTCCACGACATGACCGCCGCCGCTGCCATCGCCGTCACCCGGACCGCCGTCGCTGTCAGCGGCGGCTACGTCACGGTCGTCCACGCCACTCTCCGGGGCCGGAACCTCAGCCGGGGCCGGAACCTCAGCCGGGGCCGGGGCCTCAGCCGGGGTCGGAACCTCAGCCGGGGCCGGAACCTCAGCCGGGGTCGGAACCTCAGCCGAGGTCGGGGACGAAGCCGGGGCCGGAGCCGAAGGCTCATCGGCCCGGTCGGCCGCGTCGGCCCGGTCGGCCGCGTCGGCCCGGTCGGCCGCGTCGGCCCGGTCGGCCGCGTCGGCCCGGTCGGCCGCGTCGGCCCGGTCGGCCGCGTCGGCCCGGTCGGCCGCGTCGGCCCGGTCGGCCCGGTCGGCCGCGTCGGCCTCGGTGACGTCATCCCCGGCAGCCCTGATCTCCTCGGTGGCGTCGGGCGCGGGGCCCTCGTCCGGGTTCTCGGGGGTGTCGGGTCGCTCGGAGTTCACCGCATTGCTCCTTCGGCAGGTCGTACACCGCATCCCCTATACGGGGGACAGCGATGGGACGCGGCGGAGGAGCCGACGGTTCCCTCAGTCGCCGTACTCCGGCATCGCGTCCACCAGCCGCGCGGACGTCGCCGGCACGGTCACCCCGTGAATGAGCGAAGGGGACACCGGAGCCGTAATGACCTTCGCGGGGGCCGCCCAGTGCGGAGCCATCCGGGCGCAGTCGCCGCGCAGCGCCGCAAGGCCGCCGTCCGGGTCGAACGGAACGGTGCCGTGGATCTTGGGGTTCGTCATAACGGCACCGTACGCACCACGGGCCCCGCGAAGAAAGGCCTACTATCGGGTAGTTTTGCCTGCTTCAGAGCACGTGGACGACCCGGTAGCGTGAACTGTCAATCCCCTCTTCCTTCGCAGGAGCGTGTCCTCGCCGTGCGTATCGCAGTCTCCGGCTCCATCGCCACCGACCATCTGATGACCTTCCCGGGCCGCTTCGCCGACCAACTCGTCGCGGACCAGCTGCACACGGTCTCCCTCTCCTTCCTCGTCGACCAGCTCGACGTACGCCGGGGCGGTGTCGGCGCGAACATCGCGTTCGGCATGGGACAGCTCGGCACGCGCCCGATCCTGGTCGGCGCGGCGGGCTCGGACTTCGACGAGTACCGCGCGTGGCTCGACCGGCACGGTGTGGACACCGCCTCCGTGCGCATCTCCGAGACGCTGCACACGGCCCGTTTCGTGTGCACCACGGACGCCGACCACAACCAGATCGGCTCCTTCTACACCGGCGCGATGAGTGAGGCCCGCCTCATCGAGCTGAAGACCGTCGCCGACCGCGTCGGCGGCCTCGACCTCGTCCTCATCGGCGCGGACGACCCGGAGGCGATGCTCCGCCACACGGAGGAGTGTCGCTCCCGGAACATTCCGTTCGCCGCGGACTTCTCCCAGCAGATCGCCCGTATGAACGGCGAAGAGATCCGGATACTGCTGGACGGCGCCACGTACCTGTTCTCCAACGAGTACGAGAAGGGCCTCATCGAGTCCAAGACCGGCTGGTCGGACGCGGAGATCCTCGCCAAGGTCGGTCACCGGGTGACCACGCTCGGCGCGCAGGGTGTACGCGTCGAGCGCGCCGGTCACGACCCGATCGAGGTGGGCTGCCCGGAGGAGGAGCGCAAGGCCGAGCCCACGGGCGTCGGCGACGCGTTCCGCGCGGGGTTCCTCTCGGGGCTGGCCTGGGGGGTCTCCCTGGAGCGGGCGGCCCAGGTCGGCTGCATGCTGGCCACGCTGGTCATCGAGACGGTGGGCACGCAGGAGTACCAGTTGCGCCGGGCGAACTTCATGGACCGGTTCACCAAGGCGTACGGGGACGAGGCCGCACAAGAGGTTCGCGCGCACCTCGGCTGAGAGTCCGTCGCGGCTGATCGCGCGGTATCCCGCGCCCCTTGCGAGCAAGGGGCGCGGGATACCCGCTAACTCAGCCTTCGCACCACGTACGCAGAGCCCCGCTCCGCCGGCTCCTCGCCCACGTACTCCTGCTCACGCATCTCGCACCACGCCGGGATGTCCAGGCGGGCCGCCTCGTCGTCGGAGAGGACGCGGACCGTGCCGCCGACCGGGACGTCGCCGATCACCTTCGCCAGCTCGATGACGGGGATCGGGCAGCGCTTGCCGAGGGCGTCCACGACGAGGACGTCCTCATGTACGACGGTCGCGGGAGCCGGGGCCCCCAGCTTCTCCCGCACCGCCGCGACCGCCCCCGGCAGCACCGACAGGAACCGCTCGACGTCCGCCGCCGCGGCCCCCGTCGGCAGTGACACCCGTACGTTTCCCTCGCTCAGCACCCCCATGGCCCGCAGCACATGGCTGGGCGTCAGCGTGCTGCTCGTGCAGGAGGAGCCGGAGGAGACGGAGAAGCCCTCGCGGTCCAGTTCGTGGAGCAGTGTCTCCCCGTCGACATAGAGACAGGAGAAGGTGACCACCCCGGGCAGCCTGCACTCCGGGTCGCCCACCACCTCCACATCGGGCACCAGCGACGGCACCCGCGCCCGGATCCGCTCCGTCAACTCCCGCAGCCGTACGGCCTCCGCGTCCGCCTCCGCCCGTACGGCCCGCAGCGAGGCGGCGGCCGCCACGATCGCCGGGATGTTCTCGAACCCGGCGGCCCGCCCCGACTCCCGCTCGTCGGCGGGCCCTTGCGCCGCGAACCGCACGCCCTTCCGTACGGCGAGGAGTCCGACCCCGGACGGACCACCCCATTTATGGGCGCTGGCGGTCAGCACCGACCAGTCCCCGTTCACCCGCCCCCACCCGAGCGACTGTGCCGCGTCCACCAGCAGCGGCACCCCGGCCGCCCGGCACACCGCCGCGACCTCGGCCACCGGCTGCTCCGTCCCCACCTCGTGGTTGGCCGACTGCAGACACGCGAGCGCGGTGTCCTCCCGCAGGGCCTCGGCGTACGAGGACGCGGCCACCGACCCGGCACGGTCCACCGCCACCTGGGTGACCGTGCCGCCATCGGCCTCATGTATCTCCGCCGCGTGCAGCACCGAAGAGTGTTCGACCGCTGACACGATCAGGTGACCCCCGACCCGCCGCCGCCCCGCCAACACCCCCGCGATCCCGCAGTGCACGGCCCGCGTACCGGACGAGGTGAAGACCAGTTCGTCCGCCCGGCACCCCACGGCCTCGGCGGCGGCCTCCCGGGCGGCGTCCAGCAGCAGCCGGGCCCGCCGCCCTTCTCGATACAACCGCGCGGGATCCGCCCACCCCTCGTCCAGGGATGCCAGCAGTGCCTGCCGGGCAACGTGATGAAGGGGAGCGGCTGAGGCAGCGTCGAAGTAGACCACAGGCCAACGCTAAAGCCTCTGGCCCGCAACGCAGGGGCGCGGGGAACTGCGCGAACAACCACAACACACCCGCACCCGC
The DNA here is from genome assembly GCF_036346855.1 of Streptomyces europaeiscabiei. Lineage (NCBI taxonomy): Bacteria > Bacillati > Actinomycetota > Actinomycetes > Kitasatosporales > Streptomycetaceae > Streptomyces > Streptomyces europaeiscabiei. Next base: position 2,877,504 of record NZ_CP107841.1, on the reverse strand, counting down.
CAAATCACCCGAACTCCCGAGCTATTAGGCGCCCGGCACGACCCACGGAGTGTTGGGCCCCCCTCCCCGCGCGACCCCAAATCGCGTCCAGTAGGGTTTGGTCCGCATAAACATCCAAACCCCTGCCCGTCGCAGGGCGGCGACCGACCAGCGAGAAGGCCGCAGCCATACCGCGCGGGCGAGACTCTCGGGAAGGCGCTACGTGAGTCCCAACGGCTCCGACCGCTCGCCGCGGCGCCCGATGCGGCGGAAGCTGCTGCAGGCACTGACCGCGGGCATGGTCCTGGCGACCGCCACCGGTTGCACATACAAGGACTTTCCCCGCCTTGGTATGCCCACCCCGACCACGGAAGAGGCTCCGCGGATCCTCTCCCTCTGGCAGGGTTCATGGGCCGCCGCGCTCGCCACGGGCGTACTGGTCTGGGGCCTGATCCTGTGGAGTGCTTTCTTCCACCGGCGCAGCCGCACCAAGGTCGAAGTTCCCCCACAGACCCGGTACAACATGCCCATCGAGGCGCTGTACACGGTCGTCCCGCTGATCATCGTCTCGGTGCTCTTCTACTTCACCGCCCGCGACGAGTCGAAGCTCCTCGACACGTCGAAGAAGCCCGACCTCACGGTCAACGTGGTGGGCTTCCAGTGGAGCTGGTGCTTCAACTACATCGAGAACGTCGAAGGCTCCACCGGCGACGCGGCCACCGACAAGAACCTGGCCGCGATCCCGGACCGGTACAAGAAGGACTTCCCGGCGAACGCCGGCGGCGTCTACACCTGCGGCATTCCTGGCGACAAGAACCCGCAGACCGGCAACCCGGGCCCGACGCTCTGGCTCCCGGAGGGCAAGACGGTTCGCTTCGTCCTCACCTCGCGTGACGTCATCCACTCCTTCTGGGTGGTGCCGTTCCTGATGAAGCAGGACGTCATCCCGGGCCACACCAACGCCTTCCAGGTGACCCCCAACCAGGAGGGCACCTTCCTGGGCAAGTGCGCCGAACTGTGCGGCGTGGACCACTCGCGGATGCTCTTCAACGTGAAGGTCGTCTCCCAGGAGCGCTACGAGGAGCACCTCAAGTCGCTCGTGGAGAAGGGTCAGACCGGTTACGTCCCGGCCGGCATCGAGCAGACGAAGCACGAGAAGAACCGGGAGACGAACGTACTGTGAGCATCCTCAACGAACCCCAGGGTGCCGAGGCGGCAGGCTCCCACTACGAGGACGAGCTGCCGGTCCGGCGCCAGCGGCGCGGCGAGGTGGTCGTCAAGTGGCTGACGACCACCGACCACAAGACCATCGGCACGCTGTACCTGGTCACGTCGTTCGCGTTCTTCTGCATCGGCGGCGTCATGGCGCTCCTCATGCGCGCCGAACTCGCCCGCCCGGGTACGCAGCTCATGTCGAACGAGCAGTTCAACCAGGCGTTCACGATGCACGGCACGATCATGCTGCTGATGTTCGCGACGCCGCTGTTCGCCGGTTTCGCCAACTGGATCATGCCGCTGCAGATCGGCGCGCCCGACGTGGCGTTCCCGCGGCTGAACATGTTCGCGTACTGGCTGTACCTCTTCGGCTCGCTCATCGCGGTCGGTGGCTTCCTCACCCCGCAGGGCGCGGCCGACTTCGGCTGGTTCGCCTACAGCCCGCTGTCGGACGCGGTCCGCAGCCCGGGTATCGGCGCCGACATGTGGATCATGGGTCTGGCCTTCTCCGGCTTCGGCACGATCCTCGGCTCGGTCAACTTCATCACCACGATCATCTGCATGCGCGCGCCCGGCATGACCATGTTCCGCATGCCGGTGTTCACCTGGAATGTGCTGCTGACCGGTGTTCTGGTCCTGCTGGCCTTCCCGGTCCTCGCGGCGGCGCTGTTCGCTCTTGAGGCGGACCGAAAGTTCGGTGCCCACGTCTTCGACGCGGCCAACGGAGGCGCGTTGCTCTGGCAACACCTCTTCTGGTTCTTCGGGCACCCAGAGGTGTACATCATCGCCCTGCCGTTCTTCGGCATCATCTCCGAGGTCATCCCGGTCTTCTCCCGTCGGCCGATCTTCGGTTACATGAACCTGATCGCGGCCACGATCGCGATCGCGGGTCTGTCGGTGACGGTGTGGGCGCACCACATGTACGTCACCGGCGGGGTGCTGCTGCCGTTCTTCTCCTTCATGACATTCCTGATCGCGGTGCCCACCGGTGTGAAGATCTTCAACTGGATCGCCACCATGTGGAAGGGCAGTCTCTCCTTCGAGACACCCATGCTGTGGGCCACCGGCTTCCTGATCACCTTCACCTTCGGTGGTCTGACGGGTGTCATCCTGGCCTCGCCGCCGCTGGACTTCCACGTCTCCGACTCGTACTTCGTGGTGGCGCACTTCCACTACGTCGTCTTCGGCACCGTGGTCTTCGCCATGTTCTCCGGCTTCCACTTCTGGTGGCCGAAGATGACGGGCAAGATGCTCGACGAGCGCCTCGGCAAGATCACGTTCTGGACGCTGTTCGCCGGCTTCCACGGCACGTTCCTCGTCCAGCACTGGCTGGGCGCGGAGGGTATGCCGCGTCGTTACGCGGACTACCTCGCGGCCGACGGCTTCACGGCCCTGAACACGATCTCCACGATCGCCTCGTTCGTCCTCGGTCTGTCGATCCTGCCGTTCCTCTACAACGTGTGGAAGACCGCCAAGTACGGCAAGAAGGTCGAGGTCGACGACCCGTGGGGCTTCGGCCGTTCGCTGGAGTGGACGACCTCCTGCCCGCCGCCGCGGCACAACTTCCTCACCCTGCCGCGGATCCGCAGCGAATCCCCGGCGTTCGACCTGCACCACCCTGAGATCGCTGCGCTCGAGCAGCTCGCGCAAGGCGGCCCGGCTGCCAGTGAGCTCGCGGGCGCCGGGGCCAAGGAGGCCGACAAGTGAAGATCCAGGGCAAGATGTTCATCTGGCTGAGCGTCTTCGTCCTCGCCATGGCGATCGTCTATGGCGTGTGGTCGAAGGAGCCGGCCGGAACCACGGCGCTCTTCCTGGCCTTCGGCCTGTGCATCATGGTCGGCTACTACCTGGCCTTCACGGCCCGGCGGGTCGACGTGGGCGCGCAGGACGACAAGGAGGCCGATGTCGCCGACGGCGCTGGTGAGCTGGGGTTCTTCAGCCCGCACAGCTGGCAGCCCCTCGCCCTGGGCGTGGGCGGCGCGCTCGCCTTCATGGGCGTCGTCTTCGGCTGGTGGCTGCTGTACTTCTCCACCCCGATCATCCTGATCGGCCTCTGGGGCTGGGTCTTCGAGTACTACCGCGGCGAAAGCCAGAACCAGTAGCACGCGCAGAACGCACGGAAGCCCGGACACTCCGACAGGAGGTCCGGGCTTCCCCCTTTTGCCACGCCGTACGTAGCTCGGTCGGGTCACCCGGCGCGCCACGCTTGACGCGCGTTCCTAGGTTGAACCCATGAGCACTTCAGAACCTTTCAGGGGCGCCACAGCCGGTGTCGAGAGCCCGACCGTGCTCGACCCTTCGGCCTCCGCGCTCCCCCACAGCCTCTCGATACCGGCGCGCCCGCGCCGTAGTCGCACGGTCGTCGGCTGCACCCTGCTGGTGGTCTCCCTGGGAGCGGGCGTCACCGCCTGCGGTTCCGGTGGCCACCCACTTTCGGGCAGGCCGTACGACGCCGCGGACCAGGTCACCTTCAGCACACCCACCGGGGAAGGGGAGAAGGCCGACCCGGACAAGCCGCTGGAAGTCACGGCCAAGGACGACGGACGCATCACCGACGTCACCGCCGTGGACGCCGCAGGACGGTACGTGGCGGGCGAACTCTCCGCCGACGGAGGCCGCTGGCACTCCACCTCACCGCTCGCCGCCAACGCCCGCTACACGGTCCGGGTGAGCACCGAGGACGAGGACGGCGCCCCCGGCCGCGAGACCCGCTCCTTCGACACCGGCCGCCCCCTCACCAAGAAGCGCCTCGACGTCACCTTCGGCCCCGAGGAGGGCAGGTACGGCGTCGGCCAGCCCGTCACCGCCGAACTGAGCCGACCGGTGAAGGACAAGGCCGCCCGGTCCGTCGTCGAACGCGCCCTCAAGGTGGACTCGACCCCCGCCGCGGAAGGCGCCTGGCACTGGGTGGACGACAAGAAGCTCCACTACCGCCCCAAGGAGTACTGGCCCGCCGAGGCCACCATCCGGGTGCACAGCAACCTGGAGGGCCTCAAGATCGGCGACCGGCTCTGGGGCGGGAAGGCCGACCCCATCGAGCTGACCACCGGCGCCAAGATAGTCGCCGTCACGGACGCCTCGTCGCACCAGATGACCGTCTACAAGAACGACCAGGTCATCAAGGAGATACCGGTGACCACCGGCAGGCCCGGCTACGACACCCGCAACGGCGTCAAGGTCGTCCTGGCCAAGGAAGGTACCGTTCGCATGACGAGCGCCAGCATAGGTGCGTCGGACTTCTACGACCTGACCGTCCACCACTCCGTCAGGGTCACCAACAGCGGCGAGTACGTCCACGCGGCCCCCTGGTCGACCGGCTCCCAGGGGTACGCGAACGTCAGCCACGGCTGCACCGGCATGAGTTCCGGCAACGCCCAGTGGTTCTACGAAACCATCAACGAGGGCGACATCGTCCAGGTCGTCAACTCGGCCGGCGACACCATGGCCCCGTTCGGCAACGGCTACGGCGACTGGAACCTCGACTGGAAGAACTGGCGTGAGGGCAGCGCCCTGGTCGGCGGCACCGAGGAAGTACCGGGCCCCCAGGTACAGGCTCGCCTGCGACCAGAGTCGGTGTGAGGCCGCGCCCCCTCAGGGGTCTAGGCGCTCAACGCCTGCTTCCTCCGGAGCAGCGAAGCCAGCGCCGCCGCGAACTCGACCGGCTCCACCGGCAGCGTCACCGCCGCGTCCGCCCGGCTCCAGGTCGCGAGCCACGCGTCCTGCGGCCGCCCGATCAGCACCAGAGCGGGCGGGCACTCGAAGATCTCGTCCTTGATCTGCCGGCACACCCCCATGCCTCCCATGGGCGCCGCCTCACCATCGAGCACACAGACATCGATCCCGCCCTTGTCCAGCTCCTTGATGACGGCGGCCGGAGTGGCGCACTCCAAGAACTCGACCTGGGGCACATCGGCGGCAGGTCGTCGGCCGGAGGCCAACCGCACCTGCTCCCGGGTGCCCGAGTCGTCGCTGTACACCAGCACCGTGGCGGTCGGCTGCATTGTTCCTCCGTTACGCAGAAGACTCAGACGTCGTACGCACAACAAGACGGACAGGGCCCGATGCGCGGATGCTACTCCCTCGAACACCACGTCAGCACCGGTACGGAGGGGAGCAACACTCCGAACGGCACCCCCGGGAGTGAGGGCGGGATAAGCGACCGACATAATGTCGGTCGTGGCGACAGCAACGACAGTAGAAACCGGGCACGCGCACCCGTCGGTCAACCGGCCGAACCTCACCAGCGTCGGAACCATCATCTGGTTGAGTTCCGAGCTGATGTTCTTCGCGGCCCTCTTCGCGATGTACTTCACCCTGCGATCGGTGACCGGTCCGGACTTCTGGGCCGAGAAGGCCGACACCCTGAACTTCCCGTTCTCGGCGACCAACACCACGATCCTGGTGCTCTCCTCCCTCACCTGCCAGCTCGGCGTGTTCGCCGCCGAGCGCGGGGACGTGAAGAAGCTCCGGATGTGGTTCATCGTCACGTTCGTGATGGGTGCGGTCTTCATCGGTGGTCAGGTCTTCGAGTACACCGAGCTGGTCAAGCACGAGGGCCTGTCGCTCTCGTCCGACCCGTACGGCTCGGTGTTCTACCTGACCACCGGCTTCCACGGCCTGCACGTGACGGGCGGTCTCATCGCCTTCCTGCTGGTCCTCGGACGCACCTACGCGGCCAAGAGGTTCACCCACGAGCAGGCGACCGCGGCCATCGTCGTGTCCTACTACTGGCACTTCGTCGATGTCGTCTGGATCGGCCTCTTCGCCACGATCTACATGATCAAGTAGATCGGGCGGCCGGGCCGGGCGGACCGTACGCCTGCCGCGCACCGAGAACGACCCTTCCAGAAGCACCGACGCAGAAGATCCTGACACCGGGGTAATCCGTGAAAAAGCTCTCCGCACGACGACGCCATCCGCTGGCGGCGGTCGTCGTCCTATTCATCGCGCTGGCGGCCTGCGCGGGGCTGTACACCGCCTTCGCCCCCGCGGAAAAGGCGCAGGCCGATGAAACCGCCCAGACCCTCACCATCGAGGAGGGCAAGAAGCTCTACGCCGTAGGCTGCGCAAGCTGCCACGGCACCGGCGGTCAGGGCACCACCGACGGTCCGCCTCTGGTGGGTGTGGGCGCGGCAGCCGTCGACTTCCAGGTCGGCACCGGCCGTATGCCGGCCCAGCAGCCGGGCGCGCAGATCCCGAAGAAGCCGGTCGTCTACTCGCAGGCCGAGATCGACCAGCTCGCGGCGTACATCGCCTCCCTGGGCGCCGGCCCGGAGGTCCCGAGCGAGAACGCGTACGACCCCGAGGGTGCGGACATCGCCGAGGGCGGCGAGCTCTTCCGCACCAACTGCGCGCAGTGCCACAACTTCACCGGCAAGGGCGGTGCGCTGTCCGAGGGCAAGTACGCGCCGGACCTTGAGGGTGTCGACCCGAAGCACATCTACGAGGCCATGGAGACCGGCCCGCAGAACATGCCGTCCTTCCCCGACACCACGCTGTCGGAGGAGAACAAGAAGGACATCATCGCGTACCTCGACGCGGTCAACAGCGGCGACACCGTGGAGCCCGGTGGCCTCAGCCTCGGCGGACTCGGCCCGGTCAGCGAAGGTCTCTTCAGCTGGGTGTTCGGGCTCGGCGCACTGATCGCCGTCGCCGTCTGGGTCGCCGCTCGGACCGCAAAGGCCAAGAAGTCATGAGTAGCCAAGAGATTCCAGAAGAGAACCTGCCCATCGAGCAGGACGCGCACGGCGCGGTCAAGGTCGCGGACGAGAAGAACCCCTTCGCGGACCCCGGCCTCCCGCCCCACGAGCACCGTGTCCAGGACATCGACGAGCGGGCTGCGAAGCGGTCCGAGCGCACGGTCGCCCTGCTGTTCACGGTGTCGATGCTGGCCACCGTCGCCTTCATCGCCTCGTACCTGGCGATCGACGTCGACAAGTCGATCTACGTCTTCCCGATCGGCCACATCAGCGCGCTGAACTTCGCGCTGGGCATGACGCTGGGCGTGTCGCTGTTCTGCATCGGCGCGGGCGCGGTCCACTGGGCCCGCACGCTGATGTCGGACGTGGAGGTCGCCGACGAGCGTCACCCGATCGAGGCCTCGCCCGAGGTCAAGGCCAAGGTCCTGGCCGACTTCGCGGACGGCGCCAAGGAGTCCGCGCTCGGCCGTCGCAAGCTGATCCGCAACACGATGTTCGGCGCGCTGTCCCTGTTCCCGCTCTCCGGTGTCATGCTGCTGGGCGGCCTCGGTCCGGCGCCCGGCACCAAGCTGCGGCACACCACCTGGGCCAAGGGCAAGAAGCTCGTCAACATGAACACCAACGAGCCGCTGCGTCCCTCGGACGTCGCGGTCGGGTCGCTGACCTTCGCCATGCCGGACGGCCTGGACGAGCACGACCACGACTTCCAGAAGAACATCGCCAAGGACGCCCTGATGATCGTCCGGATCCAGCCGGACGACATCAAGGACAAGCGCGAGCTGGAGTGGTCGTACGAGGGCATCGTCGCGTACTCGAAGATCTGCACCCACGTGGGCTGCCCGATCTCCCTGTACGAGCAGCAGACGCACCACGTGCTCTGCCCCTGCCACCAGTCCACCTTCGACCTCGCCGACGGCGGCCGGGTCATCTTCGGCCCCGCGGGTCACGCCCTGCCGCAGCTGAGGATCACCGTCGGTGAAGACGGCTACCTCGAAGCGGTCAGCGACTTCGAAGAGCCCGTCGGTCCTGCCTTCTGGGAGCGCGGATGAGTACTACGACCAGCACCGATGCGCGCGACAAGCGCGAGAAGGCACCGGCCGGCGAGCGCGTCGCCGACTGGGCCGACGGCCGGCTCGGGATCTACTCCCTGGCCAAGGCCAACATGCGCAAGATCTTCCCCGACCACTGGTCGTTCATGCTGGGCGAGATCTGCCTCTACAGCTTCATCATCATCATCCTCACGGGTGTGTACCTGACGCTGTTCTTCCACCCGTCGATGAACGAGGTGGAGTACCACGGCAGCTACGTCCCGCTGCAGGGCCAGCTGATGTCCGAGGCGTTCAACTCGACCATGCACATCTCCTTCGAGGTGCGCGGTGGTCTGCTGATCCGGCAGATCCACCACTGGGCGGCGCTGATCTTCCTCGCCGGCATGTTCGTGCACATGATGCGCGTGTTCTTCACGGGCGCGTTCCGCAAGCCGCGTGAGGTCAACTGGCTGTTCGGCTTCCTGCTGTTCGTCCTCGGCATGTTCACCGGCTTCACCGGTTACTCGCTCCCGGACGACCTGCTCTCCGGCACCGGTGTCCGCTTCATGGAGGGCGCGGTCCTGTCCGTGCCGATCGTCGGCACGTACCTGTCGTTCTTCCTCTTCGGCGGAGAGTTCCCGGGCGGCGACTTCGTGGCCCGCTTCTACTCGGTCCACATCCTGCTGCTGCCGGGCATCATGCTCGGCCTGGTGGTGGCGCACCTGATCCTGGTCTTCTACCACAAGCACACGCAGTACGCGGGCCCCGGAAAGACGAACAACAACGTCGTCGGCATGCCGCTGCTCCCGGTGTACATGGCGAAGGCCGGAGGCTTCTTCTTCCTGGTCTTCGGTGTCATCGCGGTGATCTCGGCGATCGCCACGATCAACCCGATCTGGACCATGGGCCCCTACCGGCCGGACCAGGTGTCCACCGGCGCCCAGCCCGACTGGTACATGGGCTTCTCGGAGGGTCTGATCCGTGTCATGCCGGGCTGGGAGATCAACTTCTGGGGCCACACGCTCGTCCTGGGCGTGTTCATCCCGCTGATCATCTTCCCGCTGGTCCTGGTCGCGATCGCGGTCTACCCGTTCATCGAGTCCTGGGTCACCGGCGACAAGCGCGAGCACCACATCCTGGACCGCCCGCGCAACGCCCCGACCCGTACGGCCTTCGGTGTCGCGTGGATCACCTGGTACATGGTCCTGCTGATCGGTGGTGGAAACGACCTCTGGGCGACCCACTTCCACCTGTCGATCAACTCGATCACCTGGTTCGTCCGGATCGCGTTCTTCGTGGCCCCGGTCGTCGCGTTCGTCGTCACCAAGCGCATCTGCCTCGGCCTGCAGCGCCGGGACAAGGAAAAGGTCCTGCACGGTCGGGAGACCGGCATCATCAAGCGCCTGCCGCACGGTGAGTTCATCGAGGTCCACGAGCCGCTCAGCCAGGAGCAGCTGCACACGCTCACGGCGCACGAGCAGTACGCGCCGACCGAGATCGGTGCCGCGGTCGACGAGAACGGTGTCGCCCGCAAGATCACACGCCTCGCGAAGCTCCGCGCCAAGCTGAGCAAGGGCTACTACGGCGAGGACAGCCAGATCGCCAAGCCCACCGTCGAGGAGTACAAGGAGATCACGAGCGGCCACGGCCACCACTGATCCCTTCGCTTCGCCACACCACGGTCGCAGGGCCCCCGTCCGATCTTCGGACGGGGGCCCTGCGCCGTGCTCCTACCTGGATAGGGTGGGCGCATCAGTGATTTCACGGTCCGCGTGGCATTCCCTGCCCGCGGCCACGACACCCAGGAGCGGCTATGAGCGCTGTGACCCCCGCTGGAGGCGACACCGCGGCGGGCCGTTCCTGGCCCGCGGTGCTGAACGCGCTGCTGTCCGGGCACGACCAGGACGCCGGCGCCACGTTCTGGGCGATGGACCAGATCATGCGCGGCGAGGCGACGGACGCGCAGATCGCCGGGTTCGTGGTGGCGCTGCGGGCCAAGGGGGAGACCGTCGACGAGATCACCGGTCTCGTCGAGGCGCTGTACGAGCACGCCAATGTGATCGAGGTGGCGGGCAGGACCGTCGACATCGTCGGTACGGGCGGAGACGGCGCCAAGACGGTCAACATCTCGACGATGTCGTCGATCGTCGTCGCCGGTGCGGGCGCGAAGGTCGTCAAGCACGGCAACCGGGCCGCGTCGTCGGCATCCGGGGCGTCCGATGTGCTGGAGAAGCTGGGCGTGAATCTGGAGCTGACGCCGAAGCGGGTGGCCGAGGTCGCCGAGGAGGCCGGGATCACCTTCTGCTTCGCGGTGAAGTTCCATCCGGCGCTGCGCCATGTGGCCGCCGCACGCGGGCAGTTGGGCATCCGGACCGTCTTCAACGCGTTGGGGCCGCTGGCCAACCCGGCGAAGGTGCGCGCCCAGGCGGTCGGTGTCGCCGATCCGCGGATGGCACCCATCATGGCGGGCGTCTTCGCCGAGCGCGGCAACTCCTCGCTGGTCTTCCGGGGCGACGACGGGCTCGACGAGCTGACGACGACGGCCACGTCGAGGGTGTGGGTCGTGAGGGACGGCAAGGTCACCGAGGAGGCCTTCGACCCGCGCGACGTGGGCCTGGAGCTGGTGCCGGTGGAGGCGTTGCGGGGGGCTGACGCGTCGTACAACGCGGATGTCGCGCGGCGGTTGCTGGGCGGGGAGACGGGGCCGGTGCGGGACGCGGTTGTCTTGAACTCGGCGGCGGCGTTGGTTGCTCTGGAGCCGACTTCCGGGTCGCTGGCGGAGCAACTGAGGGACGGGATGGCGAAGGCGGCGGAGTCGATCGACTCCGGGGCGGCGCGGCGGGCTCTTGAGCGGTGGGTCGCGGCGACCAACGCGTAGCGGCTGCGGGCCTGGTGGGGGCTGGTCGCACAGTTCCCCGCGCCCCTGACAGGGGATGCGCCCGCGCTTTTCGGGGGCGCAGCCCCCGTCGTCTTTCGGGCCCGCGGGGCCGTGGTTCTTCAGGCCCGCGGGCCCGGCCTTTCAGGGGCGCGGGGGACTGCTCGACCAGCCCCCAACCCGCACCACCCACCCACCCGCACCACCCACCCGCACCACCCATGCAGCCCCGAACCCCCGAGCTATGAGGCGCATCCCGCCATCCGGACAGAAGTTGCGGCGCTGCGATCACTTCACGTACGTTTTTCGGCAGGTCATGAGTGACAGTCACAAGGCCCCGGCCGACTGTCCGGCAACCCTCCGTCCGTGGCGGGGTGCCCCGGGTGAAGACCAGGTCGTAGGCAGCGAGGTCTACGGCAAGCGCGGACCCCTCGCACTCTTCTGAGTGGATACGCCAGGGGTCCTGGTCGTTCGAGGGAGCCTTCCGTGAGCAAGCGAATGCGATAGGGCTGCCGAGCCCCGCCTCCGCGCACCCTTCTTTCCTTCTTCCGCATGCCTTGCTTCGGCATGCCTCTCACGGGAGCTCCTCATGTCTGTCTCCACCGTTGCCGCCGACCGGTCCGTTTGCGCCCCGCTGCCCGTTCTGGGCCGGGATGTCACCGTCCCGCTCGTCACCGGCGGGGAGGTCACCTACGCCGCCCTCGACTACGCCGCCAGCGCCCCGGCCCTGCAGCGTGTGTGGGACGACGTGGCGGCGTACGCGCCCTACTACGGCAGCGTCCACCGCGGCGCCGGCTACCTCTCCCAGCTGTCGACCGACCTCTTCGAAAACGCCCGCACCACCGTCGCGGAGTTCCTCGACTGCCGGGCCGACGACCAGCTGGTCTTCACCCGCTCGACGACGGACTCCCTGAACCTGCTGGCCCAGGCACTCCCCGCCGACTGCCAGGTCTTCGTCTTCGAGACCGAGCACCACGCCTCGCTGCTGCCCTGGCGGAACGCGCGGGTCACGTACCTGGACGCGCCGCGTACGCACCAGGAGGCCGTGGCCACCCTGGAGACCGCACTGGCCGACCGCGACCCGTACGCGCCGGCGCTGGTGTGCGTCACCGGTGCCTCCAACGTCACCGGGGAGATCTGGCCGGTGCGTGAGCTGGCCGCCACCGCGCACGCGCACGGCGCGCGGATCGTGCTCGACGCGGCCCAGCTCGCGCCCCACCACCCCGTCTCCGTAAGGGAGCTGGACGTGGACTGGGTCGCCTTCTCGGGGCACAAGCTGTACGCGCCCTTCGGGTCCGGTGTGCTCGCCGGGCGCGCCGACTGGCTGCGCGAGGCCGCCCCGTACCTCGCGGGCGGCGGCGCCAGCCGCAAGGTGACCCGGCGGTCGGACGGGGGAGTGGACGTGGAGTGGCACGAGAGCGCCGCCCGCCACGAGGCCGGCTCGCCGAACGTCATCGGCGCCTACTCCATCGCCTCCGCCTGCAAGGCCCTCACCGAGGCCGGGTTCGACACGCTGGTCGCCCGTGAGCGGTATCTGATCGACGCCGTACGGGCCGGGCTCGCCGAGGTGCCCGAGGTGCGCATCCTCTCCCTCTTCGGGGACGACGCCCCGCGCGTCGGAGTCCTCTCCTTCGTCGTCGAGGGCTGGAACAGCTCCCACTTCGCCGCCGCACTCTCCGCCGAGTACGGCATCGGCGTACGCGACGGCCTCTTCTGCGCCCACCCGCTCGTCCGCACCCTCCTCGGCAGCGACCCGCAGACCCAGGGCGAGTGCGGCGCCCCCGAGGCCGCGCCCGGTGAGCGGTCCCTCAACGCGATCCGGGTGAGCTTCGGCGCGGGCACCCCCGACGAGCATGTGGAGCGGTTCGTGGGCGCGGTGAAGGAGCTCGTGCGCAACGGCGCGCAGTGGAACTACCGCACGGAAGACGGTCGTTGCGTCCCGGCGGTCTGACCCCCGCCGCCGGGTTCGGCCGCGCGGGAAACGGTGCGGAGCCGGCCCCGGCCCCGCACCGGCCGTGCGACCGCTAGCCGTCCAGGCCGATGGCGAACGCGGCCTCCAGGTCGTGCTGCGAGTAGGCCCGGAACGCGACGTGCGTGTCCGTTCCGAGAACCCCCGGAATCTTGCTGATACGGCCCGGGATCACGTCCGCGAGGTCCTCGTGCTCCTTCACCCGGACCATGGCGACCAGATCGTACGTACCGGTCACGGAGAACACCTCGGTCACGGAGTCGATCGCGGCGATCGACTCCGCGATCTCCGGGATCCGGTCCACGCTGGTCTTGATGAGCACGATCGCGGTGATCACGGCTGTTTCTCTCCCTCGGGGGCCGGAGCAGGGACGTTGTCTGAGGCGTCCGCTGGCGCTTTCACTCTAGCCCTACGCCCATAACGCCCCCACGCGTAGGCGAACCCCAGTCCGAACCCCACCAGATGCGCCAGATAGGCGACGCCCGGCCCCGAGGTCTGCCGCCCCGCGGCCAGCCACTGCAGGCTCACCCAGAACGGCAGGGTCACCCACGCCGGAAACCGCAGCGGGAGGAAGAAGAGGAACGGCAGGAGGCTCGTCACCCGCGCTCCGGGGAAAAGGAAGAGGAAGGCGCCGAGGACCGCGGAGATCGCCCCCGACGCGCCGACCAGCGACTGCGGCGACCCGGCGTGCGCCGCCGCGTACGCCACCAGTGCGAGATAGCCGCAGCCCACGTAGAAGAGGGCGAACGCCACCCTGCCCATGCGTTCCTCGGCCATCGCCCCGAAGACGAAGAGGAAGAGCATGTTGCCCAGGAGGTGCAGCCAGCTGCCGTGGACGAACAGCGCGGTGAGGGGGGTGAGCGCGGCGCGCGGGGTGCCGTCGAAGAGCTCGCCGGGGACGACGCCCCAGCGGCGGAAGTACGCCCGCTGCGCGGCGAGCAGTTCGTCCCCGGTGCCGTACACGGGGTTGAGGCCCGCCGCCGGTCCGATGAGAAAGATCGCACAGCAGACGGCGATCAGCCCGTACGTCACCGGCGCCGACTCGTTTCGAACGGCCCGGGCGGCCGCGGTGCTCCACTTGCCGATCATGAACAGAGCATGACGTAACAGGACTCACCGGCGCAGACCGCCTCGCCGCCGGTCACGGCCGGCCTCGCCGCCGGAGGCAATCGGCGCCGACGCCGCAGGCGAACGGGCGTCCAGTACCGGTCAGGCCGTAGGGTTACGAGCCACACGCACCGGGACGCCGGCGCTTCACCGAGACTGGAAGAAGGAAGAGCAGCCACGATGACGGTTCCCCTGCCGACGGACACGACCCGCTGGCGCTGCACGCTCTGTGGCAACCTCACGCGTTTCGACGTGACCCGCTCGTCGAAGGTCGTCGAGTACGTTCACCTCGACCTCGCCGGGCAGCCCAAGGTCGAGGAGCGCGACGTGGTCAGTGAGACCATCGAGTCGGTGCGCTGCCGCTGGTGCAACGCCGTGGACCAGGTGGAACTCGTGGACAGGCCGGGCGCCGGCTCCTGAGGACGGGGGTCCCCCCGCTCGAGCGAAGCCGAGAGTGGGGGAGGGCCCCGCAGAGAAATGGGGTGTGACGGATGGTGGAGAGCGCAGGCGGGGGGCCGGGCGACGGCGCCGCCGAGGTGCTCGACCGTCCGCTGCCCGAGGGCGTGCGCAGACGGGTCGTGCAGATCGTCTCCGACGGCTTCGGCGGACTGACCGTCGCCGAACTGCCCGCACAGCTGAGGCAGTATGCCCGGTTCACCCCGACCCGTCGGGTGAAGTTCGCCGGGAACGCGATGGCGGCCGCCCTGGAGAGCGACACGCTTTTCAGACAGCGGATCTCGGAGCGGTTCCGGGAGGCCCACCCGGAGCTGGCCGACGCCCTCGACACGGGCGCGCCGCCCCCGGCCGCGGATCCGCTGGACGTGGCAGCCGCGGCCTATGTGCTGCGCCCCACGGGCTGGGTGAAGCTGGTCGCCGCCGCCGGTGAGGAGGCCCTGCGGGCGTACGCCGAGCGGGCCGACGAGGAGAGCCGGGCCGAGCTGGAGCGGCTGCGCGAACGGCTCGCCGAGGCCCGCGGCCACACGAAGGCCGAGACGGAACGGCTGCGCGCGGAGCTGGAGTCGGCCAAGAAGGAGGCCGACGCGATGCACCGCAAACTCCGGGCCGCCCTCAGCGACGTCAAGCGCGGCGAGGCCGCCCTGCGCAAGCTGCACGCCGAGATGGAGACCGTACGTTCCGAGTCGCACTCCCAGGTGTCCGCCGCCGAGAGCGAGAGCCGACGGCTCAAGGCCCGGCTCGGTGAGGCGGAGGCCGCCCTGGAGGCCACCAGGCGGGCCGCCCGAGAGGGCCGCAGCGTCGAGGACATGCGCGTACGGCTGCTGCTGGACACCGTGCTGGACGCGGCCCAGGGGCTGCGGCGGGAGCTGGCGCTGCCGCCGGTCTCCGTACGGCCCGCCGAGACCGTCGACGCGGTCGAACCGGGGCGGATGACCCCGAAGGACATCGCCACCCGCGCGCTGTCGGAGAACGACCCGGCGATCCTGGACCAGTTGCTGGCGCTGCCGCAGGCGCATCTCGTCGTCGACGGCTACAACGTCACCAAGACCGGCTATCCGCAGATGCCGCTGGAGAAGCAGCGGCTGCGGCTCCTCGGGCAGCTCTCCCAGCTCGCCGCGCAGACCGGCGCCGAGGTCACCTGCGTCTTCGACGGTGCCGAGCTGGCCGCGCCGGTGCTGCTCGCGCCGCCGCGCGGGGTGCGGGTGCTGTTCTCCAAGCCGGGGGTCACCGCCGACGAGTTGATCCGCCAGCTGGTGCGCGCCGAGCCGCCCGGCCGGCCGGTCATCGTCGCCTCCACCGACCGCGAGGTGGCCGACGGGATCGCCAAGGCGGGGGCCCGCCCGGTTGCGTCCGTGGTGCTCCTCAAGCGGCTTTCCTGACCGTTCGGCACTGTCCGCCCCAACAACAACGAACAGGCGCTATGCCCGAATTTACGGAACTGTTGCGCAACGTAGCGTCAACCGGGCGTTACTGGATGTGTGTTCAGTGTAAATTGTGCGCCGTGGGACGGGATTTTTCCTGTGGGGGATTTGAAGTGATCACCATTGGGTCACTAGGGTCTGGGCTCAAACCTCTGAACGGGTGATCGTATCGCCGGAGTCCTCGCCGGCCGGTCGCTCACATGAAGGAGTTCACCTACCGTGGCGTCCCACCGTCGACCGAAGCAGCCGAGCCGTGCGCGCGTGACCGTGCTCACCACTGCCGCCGCCGCTGCCGTGGCCCTGACCTCCCAGGCCGCCAACGCCGCGCCCGCGGAGAAGCCGAGCAAGGACGACGTCCAGGCCAAGGTCCACAAGCTCTACGAGGACGCCGGGCGGGCCACCGACAAGCTCAACGGGGCCGAGGAGAAGCAGGAGAAGCTCGAGAAGGAGATCTCCGCGATCCAGGACAACGTCGCCAAGGGTCAGGAAGACCTCAACGAGCTGCGTGAGGGCATAGGCCTGGCGGCCAGCGCCCAGTACCGCTCGGGCGGCATCGACTCCTCGATCCAGCTCTTCCTCTCCGCCGACCCGGACGACTACCTGGACAAGGCCGCCACGCTCGACCAGCTGACCAGCCAGCAGGTCGAGTCGCTGAAGAAGGTCCAGGAGAAGCAGCGCACCCTCGCGCAGCAGCGCCAGGAGGCCACGGAGAAGCTGGCGGACCTCGCGGACACCCGCGAGACCCTGGCCAAGAAGAAGAAGGAAGTCCAGAGCAAGCTGGCCGCGGCGAACAAGCTCCTCAACACCCTGACGGCCGCGGAGAAGGCCGATCTGGACGAGCAGGAGACCCGCGCCAGCCGTGACGCCGGGGACCGCGTCGACCTGGGCAACGAGGCACCTGCCTCCGATCGTGGAGCCGCCGCCCTCGCCGCCGCCGGCACCCAGGTCGGCAAGCCGTACGTCTCCGGTGGCAGCGGCCCCAACTCCTACGACTGCTCCGGGCTGACCCAGTGGGCCTACGCCCAGGCCGGTGTGTCGATCACCCGGACCACGTACACGCAGGCGAACGACGGCACCCGGATCGGCCGCGGCGAACTCATGCCGGGCGACCTCGTCTTCTTCAACGACCTGGGACATGTCGGCCTCTACGCGGGCAACGGCACCGTCATCCACGCCCCGTACCCGGGCAAGGTCGTCCGCTACGAGTCGATGAGCACCATCGGCAGTTTCCAGTTCGGTGTCCGTATCGGCTGACACCCGCGCCGACTTGAACAGGGCTGATCGTCACACCGTGTGACGATCGGCCCTGTTTTTCTTCAAGATCAGGACACAGTGCCGCCCGAACGGGCGAATTCCCGCACCTCGTGCTGACCCCTTCCCCCGCTGGTGACCTGGGCCCCAGGCCTGACGTCACGCTCTGTGGCCGCGGAGGTCTTTGGCTGGGACACGGTCGCGCGGCTACTGTCGGCCGCGCTTCCCTCACCCGCCGTGAGTGTGCCCCTCCTTCGGGGCCCCTTCGGCCCCGGGGGAAGGCCCTGTCCGTCGTCGAAGGGAGTGCGGCTTCCCGTGGTGTCCCACAGTCGCCTTGTACCGTCCGGGTTCGACCGGGGCGCGGCCGCCGCCCTCGGTGTGCTGTCCGCCGCGGCCGCCGCCCTCGGCGCCATCCCCGTCCAGACGGCCGCCGCCGCGCCGCACGACAACACCCGGGCCGAGGTGGACCGGCTGTACGAGGAGGCCGAGCGGGCCACCGAGGCCTACAACAAGGCCGACGAGCGCGCCGACGAGCTGCGTGAGCAGGTCGGCACCGCGCAGGACTCGATCGCCCGGCAGCAGGACCGCATCAACGTCATGCGGGAGTCGCTGGGTTCGCTCGCCGGCGCCCAGTACCGCTCCGGCGCCGTCGACCCGTCGATCGCCCTGCTGTTCTCCGACGATCCGGACGACTACCTCGACACGGCCGCCGCCCTGGACCGCATCAACGCCCACCAGGCGGGCGAACTCCACGACCTCCGGCACGCCATGCGCGCCCTCTCCCAGAACCGCGCGGAGGCCAGTGGCAAGCTCGCCGAGCTGGAGAAGAGCCGCAAGGCCGTCGCCCAGCACAAGCGGGCCGTCGAGGGGAAGCTCGCGGCGGCCCGGCGGCTGCTCGACTCCCTCCCGGACGAGGAGCGCGCCGCGTACGACCGATCCTCCCGCTCCACCGGCTCAGGCCGGACCGACATGCCCGACCTCGACGGCGCCGTCGCCCCGGGCGGCCGCGCGGCAGCCGCTGTCGCCGCCGCCCGCTCCGCCCTCGGCAAGCCGTACGTGTGGGGCTCCACCGGCCCCGACGGCTTCGACTGCTCCGGCCTCATGGTCTGGTCGTACGGACAGGCCGGCGTCGGCCTGCCGCGCACCTCGCAGGCCCAGCGATACGCCGGCACCCGGGTCCCGCTCTCCCAGGCCCGGCCCGGCGACCTCGTCACCTACCGGGCCGACGCCAGCCATGTCGGCATGTACGCCGGCAACGGCCAGGTCATCCACGCCCCCTACCCGGGCGCCCCGGTCCGCTACGACCCTGTCGGCATGATGCCGATCGCCTCGGTCACCCGCCCCTGAACACCACGGGTCTCGGCGGCCGTACGACGGCCGGGGCCCTGCCTGACGGCCTGGGGCCTGCCCGATGGCCGGGGCCCTGTCCGACGGCGACCGGGCGCCCGTACGATCGGGAACGTGGCTGGTCGAAGGCGCACGGCGCGTGCATGGCCCGGGTCGGCCCCGGGCCGCGGAAGTGTTCTCCCGGCGGTCGTGCTCGCACTCGCCCTCCTCGGCGGCTGCGGCGGCAACGCGGCGCCCGACGCCGCCCGCGCCGACGTGCAGCGGATGCTCGACCGGCGGGCCTCGGCGGTCCTGGAACGGGACGGGACGGCATACCGCGCCACCGAGGCGCCGGCGTCCTCCGTCGCCGGCCAACTGGCCACCGGAGAGGCCGAGTTCGTGAACCTCCGCAGCCTGCCCCTGTCCTCCTGGTCGTACGACCTCACCGCCTTCCGCCGCTCCGGCGACCGGGCCACGGCCGAGGCGGCCCTCCGCTACCGGATACGCGGCTACGACAAGGCGCCCGTGACCGCCGCACGGACCCTGACCCTTCTCCGGGACGACGACGGGGTGTGGCGGGTCGCCGCCGACGAGCCCTCGCGGGAGGGCACCGAACAGCTGTGGGAGCAGGGGCGGATACGGGCCGTACGCGGGGAGCGGAGCCTCGTGCTGGGGGTCGGGTGGCCGGCGGAGGCCCTGCGTGAGTACGCGGGGCTGGCGGACCGGGCCGTGCCCGCCGTGACCGAGGCGTGGGGCGAGGACTGGGCGCGGCGGGTCGTGGTCGTGGTGCCGGAGTCGCTGGAGGACATGGCGGGGCTGCTGGGGGCGCCCGCGTCCGGGTACCGGGGGATCGCGGCGGTCACCACCGGCGAGGCGGGGGGCTCGGCGAAGACCCCGGCGGACCGGATCGTCGTCAACCCCGACGCGTACGCCGTCCTCGGCGACCTCGGCAAGCAGGTCGTCCTCACCCACGAGACGACCCACGTCGCCACCCGCGCCCACACCGACGCCGCCACCCCCCTCTGGCTCTCCGAGGGCTACGCCGACTGGGTCGGCTACCGGGGGACGGGCCGCACGGCACCCGAGGTGGCCCCCGAGCTCCAGCGGGCGGTGGCGGAGGGACGGCTCCCGGCCTCGCTCCCCGCCGACCCCGACTTCGGTTTCTCCGAAGACTCCGGCAGGCTCGCCCAGGCCTACGAGGGAGGATGGCTGGCCTGCCGTCTGATCGCCGGCCACTGGGGCGAGGCCCGCCTCGACGAGTTCTACCGCGCCGTCGGCGAACACGGGAGGCGCGAGGGGGCGGTGGAGGGGGCCTTGAAGGAGGTCCTCGGCACGACGGTCGACGAGTTCACCGAGCGGTGGCGGGAGTACGTGCGCGGTCAGCTCGGTTGACCGGGATCCAGCTGGGCGATCGCCTCCCCGAGCACTTCCTCACGACTCCGGCGAGCTTCTTCCACGAGGGCGGCGAACCCGTGCGTGCCGAGGAGGCCGGCGGCCTGTTCCGGCAGGGCACGCTGCGGGTGGCGCGGGCGACCGGGAAGGCCGAGCGGGCGTGGCGGCCGTGCCGTCGGCATTGCTCGGGCCGGTGGTGCTGCGGGCCTTCGGGGCCGGGCCCGCCGTCACCGCGGAGGGCGCGCTCTTCCTGCGCCGCGTCGGGCCGTATCTGGTGCTGACGGCGTGCTGCATCGCGCTCGGCGGGGTCTTCGAGGGCAGCGGGGGAGTGCTGGTGCTGCCGCGGGTGACGCTGCTGGGTACGGCGGTCCAACCGTCGCTCGCCCACGCTCGTTCGGGGCTCGCGCTGCCCGGGATCTGCCTGGCGCCGGCGGTGTCCATGGGGGTGCAGTGCGCGGTGCTCGTGCCGTCGCTGCCGCGCGGGCCGGCTCAGGAACCCAGTGCTTCCTTGACGTTGTCCTGCTGTTGCGGCAGGGGTTCCGGGGCGGGCCGGGGGACCGTGTCGTGCCACAGTCGGAACGCGGCGAGCAGGGCCGCGAGGACGAGGAGGCCGTTGCGGGCGAAGAGGAGGGTGACGCCCAGCCCGTCGCTGGCGACGACGTGGGCGAACCAGACGGGGAACTCCAGGACGGTCACGAAGGACGCCATCAGGACCATGACCGCCGACGGGCCCATCCGGCTCGCCCGGAAGCAGAGGCACACCGCGGCGAGGCCCACCAGCCACACCATGTACTGCGGGCTGATCACCCGGCTCGTGGCCGTGAACATCAGCACCGCCACGAACGCGGCGTCCGCGAGGGTGTGCGGCGCGAACCGCCGGGCCCGTACCCGCCAGAGCAGCAGCCAGGCGAACGCCACCCCGCTGAGCAGCAGGGCCACTTTGCTGACGGTGTCGACGTGGTCGCCGAGGAACTCCACCGAGCCGTAGTTGAGCAGTACCTCGCCGTCCCAGCCGAACTGCCGGGCCACATGGAAGACGAGGGCGCCCAGCGACTCGACCTCCGTGCCGCGGTCCCGCTGGAACGTCAGGAAGGCGAAGGCGCCGGGCATGGAGACGGCGAAGAGGGCGGCCACCGCCAGGCCGGTGCCCGCGGCCCACGCCCAGGCGGCACGCTTGCGGGCGCCCAGGAGCAGCAGTACCGGCCAGACCTTCAGCAGGGCCGCGAAGGCCGTCAGCGCCCCCATCGCGCGCGGGTGACGGCTGCCGGCGAGGAGGGCGGCGACCGCCACCGCCGTCACCATCACGTCGTAGCGGGCGTACCCGGTCGGGCCGAGCAGCGGCAGGCCCACCACCCACACCCAGGCGCCGCGCCATGTCTTCCCGGGGCGCCCGCCCGCGTACAGGAGCAGCGCGAGCACGACCAGGTCGGCGAGGAAGGCGAGGACGAAGAACGCGGACGCGTAGTCCAGGAAGGGCAGCAGCGCGGGGGAGAGAATCGCGAGGGCGGCGGCGGGCGGGTACTGCCAGGTGACGTCGTTCAGGGGATACGTTCCTGTGCGCAGGGTCTCGTACCAGCCCTGGTAGATCACCGAGACGTCGCTGGTGACGTCCGGGCCGGGGAACACGTACACCTTGAAGACGAACAGCAGCAGGAGCAGCCGGGTCGCGCCCCAGAGCGTCAGAAGCCCCAGCGGGAGCCGTCGAGAGCCCCTTATATGCGTCTGAGCCACGTGAGTCCCTGTCCACAAGTGTCTGTCGGTGTCCGGCCGCGCCGAACTTCGCGCGCGTGGGGGACATGATCCCCCATCGGCCTGTGAAGCATGGCCGGGACCGGTGCGGAGGTGCCCGGGGGCGGGGGCCGACGCCGGTTCGGTAGGGTCGGCGGCGATGCACAAGACCCTGATCGTGACCAACGACTTCCCGCCCCGGCCCGGCGGTATCCAGGCGTTTCTGCACAACATGGCGCTACGGCTGGATCCCGAGCAGATCGTCGTCTATGCCTCGACGTGGAAGCGGAGCCGGGAGGGCGCCCGGGCGACGGCCGCCTTCGACGCCGAGCAGCCCTTCACCGTCGTACGCGACCGGACGACCATGCTGCTGCCGACGCCCGCCGTCACCCGCCGCGCGGTCTCGCTGCTGCGGGAGCACGGCTGTACGGCGGTGTGGTTCGGTGCGGCGGCCCCGCTCGGTCTGATGGCCCCCGCGCTGCGCCGGGCGGGCGCCCGGCGGCTGGTGGCCACCACGCACGGCCACGAGGCGGGCTGGGCGCAGCTGCCCGCCGCCCGGCAGCTGCTGGGACGGATCGGCGAGGGCACGGACACGATCACCTACCTGGGCGAGTACACGCGCTCCCGGATCGCCACGGCTCTCACTTCGCAGGCGGCCGGGCGCATGGTCCAGCTGCCGCCCGGGGTCGACGAGAAGACCTTCCACCCCGGCTCCGGCGGTGCCGAGGTCCGGGCCCGGCTGGGGCTCACCGACCGGCCGGTCGTCGTCTGTGTCTCCCGGCTCGTGCCGCGCAAGGGGCAGGACACGCTGATCCGGGCGATGCCCGCCATCCTCGCCGAGGAGCCGGACGCGGTGCTGCTGATCGTCGGCGGCGGACCGTACGAGAAGGAGCTGCGCCGGCTCGCCCACGAGAGCGGGGTCGCCGCGTCCGTCCGCTTCACCGGCGCCGTCCCCTGGTCCGAGCTGCCCGCCCACTACGGCGCCGGCGACGTCTTCGCCATGCCGTGCCGTACGCGCCGGGGCGGGCTGGACGTCGAAGGGCTCGGGATCGTCTACCTGGAGGCCTCCGCGACCGGACTGCCCGTCGTCGCGGGCGACTCCGGCGGTGCCCCCGACGCCGTGCTCGACGGCGAGACCGGCTGGGTCGTACGAGGAGGCTCCCCGAACGACGCCGCCGAACGCATCGTCACCCTCCTGGGCGACCCGGAACTCCGGGCACGCATGGGGCAGCGGGGACGGGAGTGGGTCGAGGAGAAATGGCGCTGGGACCTGTTGGCAGAAACTTTGAAATCGTTGCTCTAGCCCCCCGGAGGGCGCGGAGAACGGTGCGACCAGCCACGAGACGACCGGAAGTCGCCTTCCAGGAGCACCCGGCACACCGGTAAGCGCCGCACGGCACGGCGGAGCCCCTAGCCGGAGCCGAAAAATCCGCACATGCTGCGCACATGACAGCAAAACTGATGCAGCGTCAACTGACGAGACGTCACATCCTTGGTATGGCCGCCCTGCAGACGGCGGCCGCCCTCGGTCTCACCCGCATCGGCCTCCAGTCCGCCCAGGCGGCCGAACCCGACGCGGTCGACTCCGCCCCCGCGATCGTCATCGGCTCCGGCTACGGCGCCGCCGTCGCCGCCCTCCGACTCGGCCAGGCCGGCATCCGCACCCTCGTCCTGGAGATGGGCAGGGCCTGGAACAGCCCCGGCTCGGACGGCAAGATCTTCTGTTCGACCAAGGAGCCCGACGATCGGTCCATGTGGTTCAAGACCCGGACCGAGGCCCCGCTCGCCACCTTCCTCTGGCTGGACGTCGTCAACCAGGACATCAACCCCTACCCCGGCGTCCTGGACCGCGTCCGCTACGCCGACATGTCGGTCTTCCTGGGCCGCGGTGTCGGCGGCGGCTCACTGGTCAACGGCAGCATGGCCGTCACCCCGCTCCAGTCGTACTTCGCCGAGCAGTTCCCGGCCGTCGACACCGCCGAGATGTACTCCACGTACTTCCCGCGCGCCCGCGCCATGCTCGGCGTCAACACCATCGACCCCGCCTGGTTCGAGTCCACGGAGTGGTATCGCTTCAGCCGGATCTCCCGTGCCCACGCCGACAAGGCCGGCCTGCGGACCACCTTCGTGCCGAGCGTCTACGACTTCGGCTACATGCAGCGCGAGGCGGCCGGCACCGCGACCAGGTCGGCCCTCGCGGGAGAGGTCATCTACGGCAACAACCACGGAAAGAAGAGCCTCGACAAGACGTACCTCGCCGCCGCCCTCGGCACCGGCAACGTCACCATCCACACCATGGAACGGGCCAGGGGCATCCGTCGGCTGAGCGACGGGACGTACGTCGTCACCGTCGACCGCATCGCCGACACGGGGGCGGTCGTCGAGACCAAGGAGTACGGCTGCACCTATCTGTTCCTCGGCGCCGGCAGCGTCGGCACCACCGAACTCCTCGTCCGCGCACGGGCGAAGGGCACCCTGCCCGCGCTGGACGCCAGTGTCGGCGCCGGCTGGGGTTCGAACGGCAACGTCATGCTCGGCCGGGCCAACCACCTGTGGGACACGGTCGGGGCGAACCAGTCGACCATGCCGGTCATGGGCATCGACGACTGGGCCAACACCGCCAACCCCGTCTTCGCCGAGATCGCCCCGCTGCCCACGGGCCTCGAACACTGGGTCAGCCTCTATCTGGCGATCACCAAGAACCCGGAGCGCGCGTCCTTCACCTACGACGCCGCGAGCGACTCGGCGAAGCTCGGCTGGAGCGCCGCCCAGAGCGCGGTCTCCTCCTCCATGGCCAAGAAGCTCTTCGACCGGATCAACTCGGCCAACAGCACGATGTACCGCTACGACCTGTTCGGCTCGTCCAACAAGGTGTTCGCCGACGACTTCACCTACCACCCGCTGGGCGGCTGTGTGCTGGGGAAGGCGACCGACAACTACGGGAGGGTGAAGGGGTATTCGAAGCTGTACGTCACCGACGGCTCGCTCGTGCCCGGCTCGATCGGGGTGAACCCGTTCGTCACGATCACCGCGCTCGCCGAACGCACGATGACGCGGGTCCTCGCCGAGGACACCGCGCCATGAGCCGTGCGACCGCTGATTGCTGCCTGACGGCTGGTTACTTCTGGTAGATCGCCTCGATCTCGTCCGTGTAGTCCTTCGCCACCACGTTGCGCTTGAGCTTCAGGGACGGCGTCAGGTGGCCCGACTCCTCCGTGAACTGGGAGGACAGAATGCGGAACTTCCGCACCGATTCCGCCTTCGACACCGCGGCGTTGCCGTCGTCGATCGCGGCCTGCACGGCCGCGTTCAGATCGGCGTCCGCACTCAGTGACGCCGCGGTGGAGCCCGCCGGCTTGCCGTGCTCGGCGGCCCAGCGGCCCAGGAACTCCTCGTCGATGGTGACCAGCGCGCCCACGAAGGGCCGCCCGTCGCCCACCACCATGCACTCCGCGACCAGGGCGTGCGCCCGGATCCGGTCCTCGATCACGGCCGGGGCGACGTTCTTGCCGCCCGCGGTGACGATGATCTCCTTCTTGCGGCCGGTGATGCTGAGGTAGCCGTCCTCGTCGAGGGTGCCGATGTCGCCCGTGTGGAACCAGCCGTCGGCCAGCGCCTCCTCGGTCGCGCCCGGGTTGTTCCAGTACTCCTTGAACAGGTGCTCGCCGTGCAGCAGCACCTCCCCGTCGTCCGCGATCCGGATGA
Organism: Streptomyces europaeiscabiei; assembly: GCF_036346855.1. Taxonomy (NCBI): domain Bacteria; kingdom Bacillati; phylum Actinomycetota; class Actinomycetes; order Kitasatosporales; family Streptomycetaceae; genus Streptomyces; species Streptomyces europaeiscabiei. The sequence goes on along the minus strand of NZ_CP107841.1, from coordinate 2,852,353 downwards.
CGGAACCCGGCAGCGGCTGCCCGACCGTACCGATCTTCTGGCGGTCCCAGGGGTTGAACGCGGTGGCCGCACAGGACTCCGTCAGGCCGTAGCCCTCCAGGACCGTGAAGCCGATGCCGCGGAAGAAGTGACCCAGACGCTCGCCCAGCGGGGCGCCGCCCGAGATCGCGAACTCGCCCTTGCCGCCGAGCACCGCCCGCAGCTTGCTGTAGACGAGCCTGTCGAACACCTTGTGCTTGATCTTCAGGCCGAGCGCCGGGCCCGACGCCGTGTCCAGCGCCCTGCTGTACGCGATCGCCGTGTCCGCGGCCTTGTCGAAGATCTTGCCCTTGCCGTCCGCCTGCGCCTTGGCCCGCGCTGAGTTGTAGACCTTCTCGAACACGCGCGGCACACCGAGGATCAGCGTCGGCCGGAAGGAGGCCAGCTCGTCGGTGAGGTTCTTGATGTCCGGTACGGTGCCCAGCTTGATCGGCGCCATCATCGGCGCGACCTGCACGAGCCGCCCGAAGACGTGCGCGAGCGGGAGGAAGAGCAGGACCGAGCACTCGCCCGTACGGAACAGGGGGCGCAGCCGCTCCACCACGTTCCCGCACTCGGCGAAGAAGCTGCGGTGGGTGAGGACGCACCCCTTCGGGCGGCCGGTCGTGCCGGAGGTGTAGACGATGGTCGCCGGGTCGTCGGCCTTGGCCATCGAGCTGCGCTCGTCGACGGCCTGGTCGGTGACCCCCTGGCCGAGGCGGCCCAGCTCCTCCACACCGCCGCCCTCGATCTGCCACACGTGCTTCAGCCCCGGCAGCCGGTCGCGCACCGACTCGACGGCGGCCGAGTGCCCGTCCAGCTCCACGATCATGGCGGTGGCGCCCGAGTCGGCGAGAATCCACTGCACCTGCTCCGCCGAGCTGGTCTCGTACACCGGCACGGTGACCGCGCCGGCCGTCCAGATCGCGAAGTCCAGCAGGGTCCACTCGTAGCGGGTACGGGACATCAGCGCGACCCGGTCGCCAGGCTGGACCCCGGCGGCGATGAGCCCCTTCGCGGCCGTCCGCACCTCGGTGAGGAACCGGACGGCGTCGACGTCCTGCCAGACGCCGTCCACCTTGCGGGCGATGACGGCGACATCGGGATGCTGCGCGGCGTTTCTACGGACGATGTCGGTCAGATTGCCGTCCGTCGGGACCTCGTACAAAGCCGGAAGGCTGAACTCGCGCAAGACTGCTGCTCCTCATAGGGCGCCGGCGCCACGACTCTGTGTGCTGCGACGGTGCGGTCCAAGGCCGGGAGAGCGCTCAGGTCCCCTTTGGTTCTTCGGTTCCTACTGGTTGAAAACCTGAGCACAACTGGACTGCCCGGACGTTACCCGTCGGTATGGCCTCTACGCGAGGGGGGTCGGGCGAGATGTTCTCCGCGTCACACGTGCGGGGTTCTACCCGGGAAGAATAGTCCCCCCACTTGCCGACTGGCCAGTAACCACACGTCCGACCGGCTCTGTTCACGTATGCCACACACGCCTACGCTTGATCGTCATGGCACGCACATCGGGCGGTAACGGCAGGACTCGCATTCACGTGGTCAGCGACGTGCACGGCAACGCACGCGACCTGGCCGGAGCGGGTGAGGGCGCCGACGCCCTGGTGTGCCTGGGTGACCTGGTCCTCTTCCTCGACTACGCCGACCACTCCCGCGGCATCTTCCCCGACCTCTTCGGCGCCGAGAACGCCACCCGCCTCGTCGAACTGCGAACCGCCCGCCGCTTCGAGGAGGCGCGCGAACTCGGGGCCCGGCTGTGGGCGGGCGTGGGGGAGGAGCGCTCCGCCGTGATCGAGAAGGCCGTCCGCAAGCAGTACGCCGAGATGTTCGCGGCCTTCCCAGCGCCGACGTACGCCACGTACGGCAATGTCGATATGCCGAGGCTGTGGCCCGAGTACGCGGGTCCGGGGACGACCGTGCTGGACGGCGAACGGGTGGAGATCGGAGGCTGGGTCTTCGGGTTCGTGGGCGGCGGACTCCGCACCCCCATGCGGACCCCGTACGAGATCAGCGACGAGGAGTACGCGGCGAAGATCGAGGCGGTGGGGGAGGTGGACGTGCTGTGCACGCACATCCCGCCGGATATCCCCGAGCTGGTGTACGACACGGTGGCGCGCCGCTTCGAGCGGGGGAGCCGGGCGCTGCTGGAGGCGATCCGGAAGACCCGGCCCCGGTACTCGTTGTTCGGACACGTCCACCAGCCGTTGGCGCGGCGGATGCGCGTCGGGGCGACCGAGTGTGTGAACGTGGGCCACTTCGCGGGGACCGGGAAGCCGTGGGCGCTGGAATGGTGAGTCCCGGTAAGCGGTAGCCTTCACGCTGCACAGACGTGCGCACCCACCTCCCTCACCGGACAGTCTCTGGAGGAGCCACCGCGATGGCGGAATTCACCAGTTCGAGCATCACGATCGAGGCTGCGGCCGCCGACGTCATGGGAGTGATCGCCGACTTCGCCCGCTACCCGGACTGGACGGGCGAGGTGAAGGAGGCGGAGGTGCTGGAGACCGACGGTCAGGGCCGCGCCGAGCAGGTCCGGCTCGTCATGGACGCGGGCGCGATCAAGGACGACCAGACGCTGGCGTACACCTGGACCGGGGCGAACGAGGTGTCCTGGACGCTGGTCAAGTCTCAGATGCTGCGGTCGCTCGACGGCTCCTACATCCTGAAGCCGGTCGGTGACTCGGTGACCGAGGTGACGTACCAGCTGACCGTCGACGTCAAGATCCCGATGCTCGGCATGATCAAGCGCAAGGCGGAGAAGGTCATCATCGACCGGGCGCTGGCGGGGCTGAAGAAGCGCGTGGAGTCCGGGGCCTGAGCCCCGCCCACCCGTCCGAACGTCCGACCCGTCCTGGTGGCGGAGGGTGCTCCCGGAGCCTGCTGCGGCGGGTTCCGAGTCACCTGTAGGCCGATGGGCGGGTGAGCCCGCGCCCCATGACTCGGCGGGCTGCGTCATGTGGCGGCCGCAGTCCGTCCGTGGGTGTCGTCCGTCCGCGGGCTCCAGCCGTCCGTCGCCGCCGTCCGTCATGGCTGATCGCGCGGTTCCCCGTGCCCCTGGGACGGGATGCGCGTGGGCTGCTCACCTGCGGGCAGTCGTGCCTCTGGGGCGGTACGGGTGGGCGCATCCGGCGCCCCGACAGCGCCGGTGAGCGCCTCCCACCTCCGCCAGGCCTCGGCGGAGGGTGCCGGGCGGCGCTGATGGGCCGGGCGCTGGGTTACCGTTCACCCTCATGCGCACCATCCTGATCACCGGGCAAGGCGGCAGCGGCCGTACGACGGTCGCGGCGGCCACGGCCGTCGAGGCGGCCCGTGAGGGCGTGCGGACCCTTGTGCTGAGCGCGGACCGCGTCGACAGCCTGGGGGCGGTGCTCGGGGTGGCGACCGGGACGGAACCCGTGCGGGTCGTCCCGAACCTGACCGCGTGGCGGCCCGACGCGGCGGAGCGGTTCCGGGAGGATCTCGTCGCCTTCCAGGAGAGGGCCGCGTCCGTGCTGGGAATGCTCGGTGCCGGCCGACTGGACGCCGAGGAACTCACCCCCCTGCCCGGCGCAGAGGAACTCGCCCTGCTGCGGGCGCTGCGCGACGCCGCGCTGTCGGAGGCGTACGACCTGCTCGTCGTCGATCTGCCGCCCGCGCCGCAGGCACTCGCCCTGCTCGGTCTCCCGGAGGAGCTGCGGCGGTATCTGCGGCGGCTGCTCCCGGCCGAGCGGCAGGCGGCCCGTGCGCTGCGGCCGGTCCTCGGGCGGCTCGCCGGGGTGCCGATGCCCGCCGAGTGGCTGTACGAGACGGCCGCCCGGTGGGACGTCGAGCTGGCCGCCGTCGCGGCGGTCGTCGAGGACCCGGGGACGAGTGTGCGACTGGTCGCCGAACCGGGTCCGGCCGGCGCCGACCTCGTGCGCCTCGCGAGCGTCGGACTCGCCCTGCGGGCCCTCCCCGTGGACATGCTGATCGCCAACCGCGTCCTGCCCGAGGGCGTCCACGACACCTGGCTCGCCGGCCTCGTCGCCCAACAGCGCAAGGCGTTGGAGGAATGGCAGGAGGCCTCCTCGGAGCGAGAGGCCCGTCCCGTACGCGGCGTCGCCCACCTGGGCCGCGACCCCCGCGGCGGCGACGACCTCGCCGCCCTCGACGTCCCCGGTGCGGGTGACGCTCCCGCCCGCGTCGAGTGGGCCGTCACCGACAACCTCGGCGACGAGGGCGTGCTCGTGTGGCACATCCCGCTGCCCGGGGCGATACGGGACGACCTGGATCTCGTCCGGCGCGGCGACGAGTTGGTCGTCACGGCGGGGCAGTTCCGCCGTATCGTTCCGCTGCCGTCGGCACTGCGCCGCTGCACGGTCGACGGCGCCGCCCTGCGCGAAGGCAGCTTGAGGATCCGTTTCGCGCCGGACCCGCGGTTGTGGCCCCGGACACGGTGAACCGTGTGCGCCCGTTCGGGTAACGTCGAAGGTACGAACCGTAGGCAGGAGCCCGCCATGAGCGAAGAGCGCCCCACGTCCGACGCCGGTCGTCAGGACGCGGCCGAGGAGGAACGGTCGGCCGAGCAGGCCCGCGCGACCGACCGGGTGCGCGCGACCGACTCCGACGCCTGGGCGACCGCGTGCGAGGAGGACCTCGTCGCGGAGAAGGCCCGCCGCCGGGCGAAGTACGGGCCACCGCCGGGCTCGGCCGCCGAGGAACTGCGCAAGCTGGTCGACACCGTCGCGGAGAAACTGTCCGGGCTGCAGTCGCCGTTGCTCGGCGCGGTCGCCGGGGGCGCGGCCCAGCAGATGGTCAGCCAGGTCGTCCGGCAGGCCAAGGCCGCCGTCGAACCCGTCATCGAACGCAACCCGGACGTCTTCGACCATCTCGCCTCCGCCGGCGGCGAACTGCTCGCCGCGTACCGCTCCGCCGTCGAGGCCCAGGAGCGCCGCTGGACGAACCGGGACACCGCCCACCGGGAAAACCGCGACCAGGGCGACGACCCGGGCCCCGGAGAACGCATCGACCTGGACTGACACCGGCCCGTCCGCCCGGCGGACGCCGGGAGTCCCGGCGCAGGGCCTCGGGTACGGTTGGCCGTAGCGGGGCTCGACCGAAACTGAGGGATTCATGGGACTCACCATCGGCGTCGACATCGGCGGTACCAAGATCGCGGCCGGTGTGGTCGACGAGGAAGGCAACATCCTCTCGACGCACAAGGTGCCGACCCCGGGCACGCCCGAGGGGATCGTGGACGCCATCGCCGCCGCCGTCGAGGGCGCGCGAGCCGGACACGAGATCGTCGGTGTCGGCATCGGCGCGGCCGGTTACGTCAACCGTCAGCGGTCGACGGTCTACTTCGCCCCCAACATCGACTGGCGCAACGAGCCGCTCAAGGAGAAGGTCGAGACCCGCGTCGGCCTGCCGGTCGTCGTGGAGAACGACGCCAACGCCGCCGCGTGGGGCGAGTACAAGTTCGGTGCCGGCAAGGGCCACCGCAACGTCATCTGCATCACCCTCGGCACCGGCCTCGGCGGGGGCATCATCATCGGCAACAAGCTGCGCCGCGGCCACTACGGCGTCGCCGCCGAGTTCGGCCACATCCGCATGGTCCCGGACGGGCTGCAGTGCGGCTGCGGTTCGCAGGGCTGCTGGGAGCAGTACGCGTCAGGGCGGGCCCTGGTCAGGTACGCCAAGCAGCGCGCCAACGCCACCCCCGAGAACGCGGACCTTCTCCTCGGCCTCGGTGACGGCACCCCCGAGGGCATCGAGGGCAAGCACATCTCCATGGCCGCCCGCCAGGGCGACCCCGTCGCCGTCGACTCCTACCGCGAACTCGCCCGCTGGGCCGGCGCCGGCCTCGCCGACCTCGCCTCCCTCTTCGACCCGTCGGCGTTCATCGTGGGCGGCGGCCTGTCGGACGAGGGCGAACTGGTCCTCGACCCGATCCGCAAGTCCTACAAGCGCTGGCTCGTGGGCGGCAACTGGCGCCCCGTCGCCGAGGTCATCGCCGCCCAACTGGGCAACGAGGCGGGCCTGGTGGGCGCGGCGGACCTGGCGAGAGAACCCGACCCGATCATGTAGACACCGACAGCCATCCCCGCGCCCCGTTCTTCGGGGCGCGGGGCCCTGTCGATGTGCGGCTCCGCCGCGTGGGCGCGACCGGCCCCCGCCTGCCGTCAGCCGAACGAACGACCCGCGGTCCCTCGGCTCTCCCGGCGCAGTGCTGCCGCGTAGATTGATCCACATGACGCCGCTGCCCAACTCCCGCACGAACCCCGACGGTTCGGCGACCATCCGCGTCCTCAGCTACAACATCCGCTCCATGCGGGACGACACGGACGCCCTCGCCCGAGTGATCACCGCCTGCGCCCCCGACCTGGTCCTCATCCAGGAAGCCCCCCGCTTCTTCCGCTGGCGCAAGAAACTCGCCAGGCTCGCCGCGGCCTCCCACCTGGTCACCCTCTCCGGCGGTGCCACCGCCTCCGGCCCCGCGCTGCTGTGCAACCTCCGCGCCACGGTCGAGCACACCGACGACGTGCTCCTGCCCCTCACCCCCGGCCTGCACCGACGCGGCTTCGCCACGGCAGTGGTCCGCTTCGGCCGCGCCCGTCTCGGCGTCCTGTCCTGCCACCTCTCCCTGCAGAAGGACGAGCGGTACGAGCAGGGCGGCCTGCTCCTCGACCACCTGGCCGGCCTGGGCGTGACACACGCGGTCGCGGGCGGCGACCTCAACGAGCGCCCGGACGGCCGCACGTTCCGTCGCCTCGCCGGCGAACTCCAGGACTGCTGGACCACCACGCCCTGGGGCGGCGAGTACAGCTCCACGCCCACCGACCCCCACCAGCGCATCGACGCGATCCTGGCCACCCCCGGCATCGAGGTCCTCGGCTGCGGCGTCCCCCTCGACCACCCCGGCATCTCCGAGGACGACCTGAGGGCGGCCACGGACCATCTTCCGGTCCTGGCCGCCCTCAGAGTGCCCGCCGAGCTCTAGCCCGCGGCCGACGGATACTGCTTGACCTTGTCGACGATGGCCCAACTGTCCAGGTACGAGAGCTGGGTGTACGTCTTCATGTTCTTGCCGTCGCCCGAGGAACGCTCGTCACGGAAGCCGAGGAAGGCGTAGGTCACCGGGTCGAAGATGAAGTAACTGCCGTACCCTGCGGCGCCCTTGGGTAGGGTCGGGTCGTCGTACCTGATGGCCACGCCTACCCGTCCCTTGGCGTCCTTCTGGCCGGGCACCGCCTTGACCCCCGGCACCATCCCGAGCGCCTCGTACGCCGCCGGCCGCAGCCCCTCGGGCATCACCGGGACCAGTTTGAGCAGCCCGGCGAGGCTGAAGTGGATGTGCGACCACTCCTGGTCGGTGATCCTGTCCAGCGAGGTGTTCTTCCTGTCGCGCGCGAAGCCCACGTCCTGGAGCGCGAGGATCAGCTGTTCCGGGTCGGTCGGGAGCTTTCGCAGCGTGCCCCAGTCCTTCGGTGGCCAGCTGGTCTGGTTCTCCTCGTTCGGTGGCGACCACCACCCCTTGCCGATCTCCATGATCCAGGACCGCTGGGAGCCGTCCACGGAGCGCCAGATCTCGTCGACGTGGGTCTTCGTCCTCCCCGTCTTCCGGTCGGTCTCCTTGATGATCTCCTTGGTGTAGATGAACTGGTCGTCCCGGGGACTGACCACCTTGTCGTTCTTCCGCGCGTACGAGGCCGCCCCGTTGAGCACGGTCCGCGCGCTGACGTTCCGCATGTGCGGCACGTTCTCCACCGGCGGCGCAGCGGTCTTCCCCCGGCCGTCGTCGTGCTGCACGGTGACCAGGGCACCCGCCGTGACCGCGGCGGCGACCATACCGGCCAGGGCGATACGCAGGACCGGGCGACGGCGGACCGGGCGATCGGGCCCGATCGCCCTGCGAGTCGCCCGGTCCGCACCGGGTGCGGTGATCGTGGCGAGCAGGCGGGCGCGCCCCCGCCGCCGGGCCTCGTCGTCCAGTGGGGGAGCCCCCGCGTCGAAGTCGGCGAGGTCCCGCAGGTCACGTAGGTCCCGCAGGTCCCTCGGTCCGTCGATGTCACGCATGGGCGTCTGCCTCTCGGAAAGCGGTCGGATCGGATCCGCCCAGTGCTTCGCGCAATCTGCCGCGAGCCCGGTTCAGCCGGGATCTGATCGTGCCGACGGGCACGTCGAGGGCGCGGGCCGCCTCCTCGTAGTCGAGGCCGGCCCAGGCCACCAGCAGCACCACGTCGCGGTGCCGGGCGGACAGCCCGGCCAGCGCGGCGGCCAGCTCCCGGCGCACCCCCGTGGCACCGGCCCTGGCGACCGCCCGGTCCGCGACCGCCTCCTCGTGCTCCACCGGCGCCGGCAGCCGGGCGAGCGCCCTGAACCGGCGCGCCTCGGCCCGGCGGTGCCGGCCCACGAGGTTGGTGGCGATACCGAACAGCCAGGGGCGGGCGTCGGCCCGCCCCAGGTCGTACGTGTGCCGCCGCTGGAAGGCGGTGACGAAGGTCTCCGCCATCAGATCCTCCGCCGCCTCGGGGCCCAGCCGCCGTGCCGCGTAACGATGCACGGTGTCGGCGTACCGGTCGTAGAGGACGGCGAACAGCTCGGGCTCGTCCCGGGACCGCTCGATCACGCGGGCATCACTCTCCTCGCGGTCCCCGTCGCGGGTGCCGACGCCCGGTGGTCCGACGGTCATCGGGGCTCCTTTCGTTCGTCCGAACGCCCTGAAGGCCTGGGCTCGTTCAGGTCGTGCACCCGTACTTCGCCGTTCACCGGAATCGAGTTCCATCCCGTCGCAGGGCGATGGCGACAGATCATCTCCGCGCACCCGTCGTGCGGCGACGGCGACAGATCCCCGCGCCCTCGTCGCGGGGCAACGGCGAGGGCCCGCCCGGAACTCTCCCGGACGGGCCCTCGTACGGCGGCGGTGGTGCGGTCAGACGACCGCGCCCCGGCCCGGATCGTCGTCGTCCTCGTCGTCGCCGTTCATCCGCATCACCAGCGTGGCGAAGCCGCCGAGGAAGCCGCCGATGCCCAGGGTGGTGAGCCACCAGGTCATCTCCCAGCCGAGGAGGACGGCGAGCAGCAGCAGGACCGGGCCGCCGATCACCCCCAGCCAGGCGAACTTGGCGGTCGCGTCGGCCGCCGGCAGCGGGGGCGGCTCGGGCGGCACGAAGTGGCCCTCACCGTCCTCGTCCTCCTCGGCGGAGTCCCTGTCGCCCTTGTCCAGTTCCTCGCCGACCGGGTCGGGCACGCTGTAGTCGCGTGGACCCGAGCCGACGCCGGGGGCGAACGCCACCGAGCTGCCCAGCGGCCTGGGGGCCGCGGGACCGGCGGCGGCATCGGGTGACTTGTCGGAAGATTCCTCCGGCTCGGCCTCCAGCAGGGCCAGGTCCTCCACCGACCTGAACGGCTTGGTGCCCGGCGGGTCCGGCGGCTCGTTGCCGAACCCGGCGACGATGGCCCGCCAGGCGGCGTCCTCGTCGAACGGCACGTGCTGCTCCTCGCCCACGTGCTGCTCCTCGCCCGGCGACTCGCCGGACGAGGCGCCCGCGGAGCTGCCCGCGGAGCCGCCCGGGGAGTCGCCCCGTGAGTCACCGTGGCGCTCGCCGAGGGGCGCTCCCTTCTCCTCCGGCTCACGCTCGGAGTCGTGCTCAGCCACCAGTGGCCGTCCCTTCCCTCTGCTCCAAGGATCCCGGACCGATCTGCTCCGCGGACCCCGAATCAGACTGCTGTACGGATTCCGCGTCGGACTCCTTCACACCGGCCGCCCCGGACTCCGTCACGCGTCGCGCATCGGAGTCCGCCACGAGACGGGTGACGAAGGCGTGGCTCTCCTCGAAGATCCGGTCCGCGTCGTGGTCCAACGTCGCGACATGGTGGCTCTGTTCCAGCAGGATCTCCGTGACGTCGGTCGACGACACCCGGCCGAGGACACGCTCGGAGTCGACGGGCGGCACCACATGGTCCCGCGGGCTGTGCAGCAGCAGCAACGGCTGGGTCACCTGGGGCAGTTCGCCGTCGACGAGACGCAGGAAGTTGCGCAGCGAGTGCGCCGCGTGCAGCGGTACATGGCTGTACCCCACCTCCTCGACGCCCTCCTTCGCGATGTCGCTGGTGATCCCCTTGGTGGTGGGGACGAAGTGCCGGAGCAGCGGGAGGGCGTGCGCGGCGGGGCCGTGCACCTTGTTCGCCGGGTTGACGACCATCACGCCGGCGACCTCGTCCCCGTGCTTCGCGGCCAGCCGCAGCGCCAGCGCGCCACCCATGGAAAGCCCGGCCACGAAGACGTGCGCACAACGCTCGCGCAGGGCCCGCAGCTCGCGGTCCACCTCCGCGTACCAGTCCTGCCAGCCGGTCGGGCAGAGGTCCTCCCAGCGGGTGCCGTGTCCCGGCAGCAGGGGCAGCGCGACGGTCAGCCCCCGCGCGGCGAGATGCTCCGCCCAGGGGCGCAGGGACTGGGGGGACCCGGTGAATCCGTGGCAGAGGAGGACACCGACCTCCCCGCCCTCGTGGTGGTACGGCTCGGCTCCAGGAAGGACCGGCACGGTTCGGTCTCCTGTTCATGAGAAGGGTGTGAAAGTCCGGATGTGGTTCACCGTACGCGACCGCTCCGACACCGACCAGGGGCTTCGCGCGGTGGAGGGCGTGTGAAGGGCCCGGTGGGGAGGGGGCGGAGGGCCCGGCGGGGAGCGGGCGAAGGACCCGGCGAGGACCCGGCGAGGAGCGGGCGGGGAGCGGGTGGGAATCATGGGGGAGTGATGGGGGAGTGATGGGGGCGCTCGACACCGGTCGGACCTGTCGGACTCTTCTTCAGACGTCCGGGTTAAGGTCTGATCCACGGATCACAGAGAGGCACTCGGTTGCTGTACGGCGCGATGAAGGTCGCTATCGGGGGACCGCTCAAGGTCACCTTCAGGCCCTGGGTGGAGGGCCTGGAGAACATTCCGCCCGAGGGCGCCGCGATCCTCGCGAGCAACCACCTCTCCTTCTCGGACTCGTTCTTCCTCCCCGCGGTCCTCGACCGCAAGGTCACGTTCATCGCGAAGGCCGAGTACTTCACCACCCCCGGGATCAAGGGCAAGCTGACGGCCGCCTTCTTCAAGGGCGTCGGCCAGCTCCCGGTGGACCGTTCCGGCGCGCGGGGCGCGGGTGAGGCCGCGATCAGGAGCGGCATACAGGTCATCGAGAGCGGTGAGCTGTTCGGCATCTATCCCGAGGGCACCCGCTCGCCCGACGGCCGGCTCTACCGCGGCAAGCCCGGTGGCCTGGCCCGCGTGGCCCTTGCCACCGGCGCGCCCGTCATCCCCGTCGCCATGATCGACACGGAGAAGATCCAGCCCCCGGGCAAGGTCCTGCCGAAGGTGATGCGCCCCGGCATCCGGATCGGCAAGCCTCTCGACTTCAGCCGCTACCAGGGCATGGAGCACGACCGCTTCGTCCTGCGGGCGCTGACCGACGAGGTCATGTACGAGATCATGAAGCTCTCCGGCCAGGAGTACGTCGACATCTACGCGACCGCCGCCAAGCGGCAGATCGCGGACGCGGCCAAGGCCGAGAGGGAGGCCGACAAGGCCGCCAGGGCTGCCCTCGCCAAGGCCGAGAAGGAGCAGACGGCCAAGGAGCAGAAGGCCAAGGAGTAGAAGGTCGAGGAGCAGACGGCCAAGGAGCAGAAGGCCGAGGAACAGAGGGAACAGGCGGAGAAGACCCGGTCGGACAGGGACCGGCCGGCTTCGTAACGGCCGCGTTCCCGGGTACGGTCGCGGTCCCGGACGCGATCGTCGTGGGTGGGGTGGGGGATATGCCTGAGCGTGAGCGGGTCATGCGCATGTCGGTCGAGCAGCCGCTGTGGCGAGCGCTCACCGGCTACCGGATCCTGACGATGATCTACGCGATCGGCCTCTTCGTCAGCGCGTACGACAAGTTCGAGCGCCCATGGCTGGCCGTCGCCTACTTCGCGGTGCTGGCCGGCTGGACGCTGGTGACCCTGCCGAAGGTGGCGGGCGCGGCCAGTTGCACCAAACGGTTCCTCACGGCCGACGTCACCATCGCGATCGTCGGCATCCTGCTCACCCGGTTCGCCGACTCGACCGCGCGGGTGGAGGCCGGAGGCCCGACGCTCCCCTCGATATGGACCGCCGGCGCGGTGCTGGCGTTCGCCATCAAGGGCGGCTGGCGCTGGGCCGCCTTCGCCTCCACGCTCGTCGCCGTCGCCAACCTGATCCACCGGGGCGCCCCCACTCGCGACACCGTCCACAACGTGCTGCTGGTCTGGGTCGCCTCCATCGCCATCGGATACGTCGTCGAGGTCGCCCGCGCCTCCGAGCGCACCCTCGCCCGCGCCCTGGAGATCGAGGCCGCCACCCGCGAACGGGAACGCCTCGCCCGGGACATCCACGACGGAGTGCTCCAGGTGCTCGCCATGGTCCAGCGGCGCGGAAACGCCCTCGGCGGCGAGGCCGCCGAACTGGGCCGGATGGCCGGTGAGCAGGAGGTCGCCCTGCGCACCCTGGTCTCCGCCGGACTGGTCCCCGTCTCCCGCGTCTCGGAGGACGCGGCCCAGGGAGCGGTCGTACGGGTGGTGGACGAACGGGACGCGGGAGACGACGACGGCGACGCCGCGGACCCGGTGGATCTGCGCGCCCTCCTCGCCCCGTACGCCGGCGCGATGGTCACCTTCTCCGAGCCCGGCGGCCCGGTGCCGCTCGCCCCGCGGGCCGCGCGGGAGCTGGCGGCGGCCGTCGGCGCCGCCCTGGACAATGTGCGCGAACACGCCGGGAACGGGGCGCGGGCCTGGATCCTGGTCGAGGACTGGCCGGACGAGATCATCGTGACCGTACGGGACGACGGCCCCGGCATCCCCGAGGGGCGGCTCGCCCAGGCCGAGGGCGAGGGACGGCTCGGGGTGGCCCACTCCATCCGGGGACGGCTGCGCGACATCGGCGGCACGGCCGAACTGATCTCGGTGCCCGGACAGGGCACGGAAGTCGAACTGAAGGTGCCCAAGGCCCCGGAAGGGCCGAAGGGCGTACGGGGGAAGGTGGAGAAGCGGTGACGGAGAGCGTGGAGAGCGTGCGGAACGGCGGGCCGGCGGACGGACGGGCACAATCCGGCGGGAGCGGCCCCATCAGGGTCATGGTGGTCGACGACCACCCCATGTGGCGCGACGCCGTCGCCCGTGATCTGGCCGAGGCCGGCTTCGACGTGGTCGCGACGGCGGGCGACGGCGAGCAGGCGGTACGGCGCGCCCACGCCGCAGCGCCGGACGTCCTCGTCCTGGACCTGAACCTGCCCGCGAAGCCGGGGGTGCAGGTCTGCAAGGAACTGGTGGGCGCGAACCCGGCGTTGCGGGTGCTGGTCCTGTCGGCGAGCGGGGAGCACGCGGACGTACTGGAGGCGGTGAAGTCCGGCGCCACGGGCTACCTGCTGAAGTCGGCCTCGACCGAGGAGCTGACCGACGCCGTACGCCGCACCGCGGTCGGCGACCCCGTCTTCACCCCCGGTCTCGCGGGCCTGGTCCTCGGCGAGTACCGCCGCCTCGCCTCCGAGCCCGCCCCCGCGCCGGGCGCCGACGAGCCCAAGGCGCCGCAGCTCACCGACCGCGAGACCGAGGTGCTCCGGCTCGTCGCGAAGGGGCTGAGCTACAAGCAGATCGCCGAACGCCTCGTCATCTCGCACCGCACGGTCCAGAACCACGTCCAGAACACCCTCGGCAAGCTCCAGCTCCACAACCGGGTGGAACTGGTCCGCTATGCCATAGAGCGCGGTCTCGACGACGAGTAAACGCCGCGAATCACCCCATAGAGTGAAGGCGATTTGATCAACTCTGATCAACTCACCCTCAAACGGCGGTAATTCGCCGGAATTGACTTCCCGTACATGCCGAAGTGACCTGGATCACTACTAGCGTGGCTTCACCAGGCAACTGCGGCGAAGGGACATTTCCATGCGCGTCGGAGTACTCACCGGAGGCGGCGACTGCCCCGGGCTCAACGCCGTCATCCGGGGCGTCGTCCGCAAGGGCGTGCAGGAGTACGGCTACGACTTCGTGGGCTTCCGGGACGGCTGGCGGGGTCCGCTCGAGAACGACACCGTCCGCCTCGACATCCCCGCCGTCCGCGGCATCCTGCCCCGCGGCGGCACCATCCTCGGCTCCTCGCGCACCAACCCGCTCAAGCAGGACAACGGCATCCGCCGCATCAAGGACAACCTCGCGAAGCAGGAGGTCGAGGCACTCATCGCCATCGGCGGCGAGGACACGCTCGGTGTGGCCGCGCGTCTGTCGGACGAGTACGGGGTGCCGTGCGTGGGCGTCCCGAAGACGATCGACAACGACCTCTCCGCCACCGACTACACCTTCGGTTTCGACACCGCCGTGGGCATCGCCACGGAAGCGATCGACCGCCTGCACACCACCGCCGAGTCCCACATGCGGGTCCTCGTCGTCGAGGTGATGGGCCGGCACGCCGGCTGGATCGCCATCCACTCCGGCCTGGCCGGCGGCGCCAACGTCATCCTCATCCCCGAACAGCGCTTCGACGTCGACAAGGTGTGCGCCTGGGTGACGTCCCGCTTCAAGGCCTCGTACGCGCCGATCGTGGTCGTCGCGGAGGGGGCCATGCCGAAGGACGGCCAGATGGTCCTCAAGGACGGCTCACTCGACTCCTTCGGGCACGTCCGCCTCTCCGGCGTCGGCGAATGGCTGTCCAAGGAGATCGAGAGGCGCACGGGCAAAGAGGCCCGTACGACCGTCCTCGGCCACGTCCAGCGCGGCGGCACCCCCTCCGCCTTCGACCGCTGGCTCGCCACGCGGTTCGGCCTCCACGCCATCGACGCCGTCCATGACCGGGACTTCGGCAAGATGGTCGCCCTCCGTGGGACGGACATCGTCCGCGTCCCGATCGCCGACGCGACGGCAAGGTTGAAGACGGTCGACCCGAAGCTCTACGAGGAGGTCGGCGTCTTCTTCGGCTGAGGCGGGCGCGGGAGGGGGCGGGGGTTCGGTTCGTCGGCGGGTGCGGGTCCGGCGGGGCTTCTCGCGCAGTTCCCCGCGCCTCTGAGAAGCAGGGGCTGCGCCCCCTGCTTCTCAGAGGCGCGGGGCCGTGGCCTTCCAGGCCCGCAGGGGCCTGGCCCTTCAGGGGCGCGGGAACTGCGCGACCAGCCCCCACCGGGCTCGCACCCCACCCGCGACCCTAGAGCGCCCGCAGGGACTGAACCCCCGCCACCAGCTCCCGCACCACAGCCACCCCGTCCATCGTCAGCACCGACTCTGGATGGAACTGCACCCCCGCGAACCCGGCCCCCCGCAGCGCGTGCACCTCCCCGCCCTCGCCACGGCTGACCTCCACCCCGTGCGCGGCCAGCTCCGCCGCCGCCCCGTCGTCACAACGCGCCACGAAGCTGTTGTAGAACCCGACGGTCTCGCGGCGCCCGAACAGATCGATCTCGGTCTGCGCCCCCTGGTAGGGGACCTCCTTCCGGACGATCTCCAGCCCCAGCTCGACCGCGATCAGTTCGTGCCCGAGACACACCCCGAGCACCCCCCGCCGGTGTTCCCGGATCACCGACGCGGTCAGCGACCGCAGAAACCGCATCTTGGGATCGTCGAGATCGCCGGGATCCCCGGGCCCGGGCCCCAGCACCACCACCCCCTCGTGCGCGAGCACGGCCTCCCGCAGCCCCGGCTCGTCGTAGCGCCGAACCGTCACCTCCAGCCCCGACGACCGCAGCAGATGCGCGAGCATCGCGGTGAACGTGTCCTCGGCGTCCACGACGAGCGCGTGCCCCGTCAGCTCGGCCGTCCGCTCCTGCATCCGCAGCCAGAACGGTGCCAACGACCCCCGCCGCCCGTCCAGCGCGGCACGCACCCGAGGGTCGTCCGCCAGAACCGGCCGCACCCGCTCCGGGCCGGGCCGCCCCGGCCGTACCCCCAGCGCCGTCAGCACCCCCGCCGCCTTCGCGTGCGTCTCGGCGACCTCGCCCGCCGGATCCGACCCGCGGACGAGCGTGGCACCCACCGGCACCTTCAGCCGCCCGTCCGCCGCGATGTCGGCGGTACGGATCAGAATCGGCGAGTCCAGGGTCTGCGCCCCTCCCGAATCCCGCCCCACCAGCGCCAACGCCCCCGCGTAGTACCCGCGCCCGCCCACCTCGTGCCGCTCGATCACCCGGCAGGCGTTCTGCACGGGCGACCCGGTGACCGTGGCGGCGAACATCGTCTCCTTCAGCACTTCCCGCACATCCAGCGAGGACCGCCCGCGCAGCTCGTACTCGGTGTGCGCGAGGTGTGCCATCTCCTTCAGCCGGGGCCCGACCACGACCCCGCCCATGTCACCGACCGTGCACATCATCTTGAGCTCCTCGTCGACGACCATCGAGAGCTCCTCGATCTCCTTGCCGTCGGCGAGGAAGGCCAGCAGGCTCTCCGGCGTCGGCCCTTCGGCCGGATAGCGGTAGGTCCCGCTGATCGGGTTCATCACGACCGTCCCGCCGGACATCCGGACGTGCACCTCGGGGCTGGCACCCACGAGGGTCCGCTCACCGGTGTGCACCACGAAGGTCCAGTACGCGCCCCGCTCGCCCTCCAGCAGCCGCCGGAACAGCGCGAGCGCGTCGGCGCGGCCGAAGCCCGGGACCGTGCCCTCGTACGTCCGCCGGATCACGAAGTTCGCGCCCTCGCCCCGCCCGATCTCCTCGTGCAGCACCCGGCCGACGATCTCCGCGTACTCCTCGTCGTCCACGTCGAAGCCTCCGTCCTCGACCCGGACGTCATGCGCGGGCAGCTCCGCGAGGACCCGGTCCAGCGGCAGGTCGTACGACTCCTCCGGCACCAGCACCGACAGGGGCGTCCCGTCGTCGCGGACGTCGAAGCCGCGTTCGCGGATCTGCCGGAAGGGCACGAGAGCCAGCCCCTCGTCGGGGATGTCGGCGAGCCGCTCGCAGGTGGTCACCGGGCCGATCAGCAGCTCCACCGTGTCGTGGTCGTGCAGGCCGGGTGTGCGGCGGCGCAGCAGGGCGAACGGGCGCTCGTCGGACAGGAGCCGGGTCAGGTCCATGGATTCCTCTTCCCTGGGGGATCACGGTCGTCGCGGTGATCGGGGAGGAGCGGCCGGGCCCTGGAAACGCCGAAGGCCGCCCCTCGGGCGGCCTTCGCGAAGTCTTGCGTACGCGCAGTCAGTGGGCCGCCGGATGAGCGGTCCACCACCAGTTCTGGATCGAGTGCGCGAACATGCGCGGCACCTTACCGGACATCTCCCGTGAACTCACGTGATCCTGTCGGAGGTTCTCCTTGTGATCACTCCCGGTTCGGTCTTTGGCATGTTCTAGACGATTTGTGGATACGGAAGGGCGAGTGTGTCACTCATACGGAGAATGAGGCCGGCGACAGGTTCAAGATGACCGACACGAGCACCGACGCCGCAGGCCCTGAGCTACTGGCCGAAGCTCGGCGCGGACCAGGTGGAGGAGCTGTGGGGACTGGCGGAGCACATCTGCCCCGGTACGAGCCTGCGCACGAGCTACCCCCACGAGTTCAAGGCCACCGAGGAGCCGGACGAGAAGAAGAACGCCTGTGACGGCTACGACAACGCCGCCGACCTGTCGCTGCGCACGGTCTTCGCCGTGGGCTTCGACGACAGCGCGGAGATGAACCTGCACTGACGCGGGCCCCACTCCACAGGCCCGACGAACCCCGCTCCGATCGAGCGGGGTTCGTCTCAATTGATGAGCATGGGGGTGGACGCCCGACACGACCCCGTAATGTGGAGGTCGTGACCGTGAACGCTAAGTCCAGCGCGAGCGCTGGCAACACCTGGCGAGACCTGCCCGCGGCGCAGCAGCCCGAGTACCCCGACACCGAGGCTCTGCGCGCAGTCGTTGCGGAGCTCGAGTCGTATCCGCCGCTCGTCTTCGCGGGCGAGTGCGACCAGCTGCGCGCCCGGATGGCGTCCGTCGCCAAGGGAGAGGCGTTCCTCCTCCAGGGCGGCGACTGTGCCGAGGCCTTCGACGGCGTCTCGGCCGACCACATCCGCAACAAGCTGAAGACGCTGCTCCAGATGGGTGCCGTCCTCACGTACGCGGCCTCCGTGCCGGTCGTGAAGGTCGGCCGTATCGCCGGGCAGTACTCCAAGCCGCGCTCCAAGGGCACCGAGACCCGCGACGGCGTGACCCTGCCGACGTACCGGGGCGACTCGGTCAACGGCTTCGACTTCAACGAGGCCGCCCGGATCCCGGACCCCGAGCGCCTGAAGCGGATGTACAACGCCTCCGCCTCCACGCTCAACCTGGTCCGCGCCTTCACCACCGGCGGTTACGCCGACCTGCGCCAGGTGCACGCCTGGAACCAGGACTTCGTGAAGTCGTCCCCGTCCGGCCAGCGCTACGAGCAGCTCGCCCGTGAGATCGACAACGCGCTGAACTTCATGCACGCCTGCGGGACCGACCCGGAGGAGTTCCGCACCGTCGAGTTCTTCTCCTCGCACGAGGCGCTGCTGCTCGACTACGAGTCGGCGCTGACCCGCGTGGACTCGCGCACGGGGCATCTGTACGACGTGTCGGCGCACATGGTGTGGATCGGTGAACGCACCCGCCAGCTGGACCACGCGCACATCGAGTTCGCCTCGCAGATCCGCAACCCGATCGGGATCAAGCTCGGCCCGACGACCACGGCCGAGGAGGCGCTGCAGTACATCGAGCGCCTCGACCCCGACCGCGAGCCCGGCCGGCTCACCTTCATCGTGCGCATGGGCGCGGACAAGGTCCGCGACAAGCTGCCCGAGCTGGTCGAGAAGGTCACCGCCTCCGGCGCGACCGTCGCGTGGATCACCGACCCGATGCACGGCAACACCTACGAGGCGGCCTCCGGCCACAAGACCCGCCGCTTCGACGACGTGCTCGACGAGGTCAAGGGCTTCTTCGAGGTCCACAAGGGCCTCGGCACCCACCCGGGCGGCATCCACGTGGAGCTGACCGGCGACGACGTCACGGAGTGCGTGGGCGGCGGCGACGAGATCTTCGTCGACGATCTGCACCAGCGCTACGAGACCGCCTGCGACCCCCGGCTCAACCGCAGCCAGTCCCTGGACCTGGCGTTCCTGGTCGCGGAGCTGTACCGCGACTAGTGACAGCCGTGACAGCTGAATGGAGTGGGGCGCGGATCACATACGATCCGCGCCCCACTCCACTTTTGCGGTCCCGGCCCGCCGGGTAAGGTTAGGTTAGCCTCACCGATCTTCGGGATGGCGTCCTGTACCGATCCGGCGGGAGGTGAACCGCGTGTTCGTCTGTAGTTGCTTCGGCGTCACCGAGCAGCAGGTCAAGAAACACGCGGCGGACGGCGCCTGCACTCCTCGCCAGATCGCGTCGGCCTGCAAGGCGGGCACGGACTGCGGCTCATGCGTACGCCGGATCCAGGCGATTCTCGGCAGGGGTGCCTGCCCGCGCCGTGAGCCGGCCGACCAGGTCGGGTCGGTCCTCGCCGAGCTGGAGGAAGCGGCGTAGCTCAGCTCTCCGGCTGCTCGATCAGCTGCGCGAGGTACAGCGGCTCGCCGAGCTTCTCCAGCAGTTCCAGCTGGGTGTCGAGGTAGTCGATGTGGTGCTCCTCGTCCGCGAGGATCGACTCGAAGATGTTCGCCGAGGTGACGTCGCCCTTGTTGCGCATCACCTCGATACCGCGCTTGAGACGGTCGATCGCCTCGACCTCGACCTGCCGGTCGGCCTCGAACATCTCCTTGACCGTCTGGCCCACGCGGACGTGGAACAGCCGCTGGTAGTTCGGCAGCCCGTCCAGGAACAGGATCCGGTCGGTGAGCACCTCCGCGTGCTTCATCTCGTCGAACGACTCGTGACGCGTGTACTTCGCGAGCTTCGTCCAGCCGAAGTTCTCCTGCATCTTCGCGTGCAGGAAGTACTGGTTGATCGCGGTGAGCTCCGCGGTGAGCTGCTCGTTGAGGAATTCGATGACCTCGGGGTCGCCCTGCATCGCAGAAGCTCCTTACCAAGCGGGGAATGAGGAGGTTGCGCCGCGATGATTGCACCGCTGCCGAAGATCGTCCAGTAAGTGCAAGCTTAGTAAGTAAGTGCAGCCTTAGTTCTAAATGTCCGAGTCGGGTGGACCCTGGTCATGTGCACCACTCGGGGTCTGTCAGGATGGAGTCATGGGTCAGCCGGTGGGACGCGAATCAGGAGATCGCGCATCTGAGAACGCGGCGTCGTCGCAGCTTCCGCCGGGACAGCGACTCCAGCGCGGCTGGCCGGTCACGCACTACGGGCCCGTCCCCAAGTTCCGCCCCGAGCGCTGGGACTTCCGGGTCTTCGGCGCCACCGCCGACGGCGAGAAGCACTCCTGGACCCATGACGAGCTCACCGCCCTGCCGTACGCCTCGGTGGTGGCCGATCTGCACTGCGTGACGAAGTTCAGCATGGTCGGCGCCGAATGGGGCGGCATCCCGGCCCGCACGATCCTGCGGACCGCGCCGCCCGGCCCCGAGGTCACCCATGTGATGGTGTGGGCCGAGTACGGCTTCAGCTCCAACCTCCGCCTCGCCGACTTCGCCGACGACCGCGCGATCTTCGCCACCCACAAGGACGGCGAACTCCTGACCGCCGAGCACGGTTTCCCGCTCCGCCTCGTCGTCCCTCACCTGTACGCCTGGAAGGGCCCCAAGTGGGTCCGCGGCATCGAGTACATGACCGCCGACCGCCGCGGTTTCTGGGAGGAGCGCGGCTACCACAACATCGGCGACCCCTGGCAGGAACAGCGCTACTCGTACCAGGAGGAGCCGGGGGACGGCCCCGAGCTGTGACGGCCCCGCGGCCGGGGCGTCAGCCGTCCCTGAGCCTCTTCAGGCGCTCCACGTCCGCCGCGTGGCCCTCCTTGCCGCCGGGTGTCTCGATGATCAGGGGGACGCCCTCGGTGGCGGGGTGGGTCATCAGGGCGCGGAACGGGTCCTCTCCGATGTGACCGGAGCCGATGTTCTCGTGGCGGTCCTTGTGGGCGCCGACCACGTCCTTGGAGTCGTTGGCGTGGATCAGCTTCAGCCGACCCTCACCGACGGTGTCCACCAGCAGGTCCAGGGTCCGGTGCATTCCGCTCGGGCCGGTCAGGTCGTGCCCCGCCGCGAAGATGTGGCAGGTGTCCAGACAGACGCCCAGCTTCGGATGGGAGTCCAGCGCCTCGAAGTACGGCCCGAAGTCCCAGGTGCGCGAGCAGAGCGAGGCCCCCTGGCCCGCCGTCGACTCCAGGAGCAGATACGGGTCGTCGTCGTGGGTCAACTCGTCCAGCAGCGGCAGCAGATACTCACGCACCTGCTTCAGCGCCACCGACCGGTCCCGCCCGCCGGTCGCGCTCCCCGTGTGTACGACGACGCCCAGCGCGCCGATCTCCCTGCCCCGGCGCAGCGAGTGCCGCATCGACTCCACGGACTTCTCCGCCGTCGCCTCGGTGTGCGACCCGAAGTTGATCAGATAAGGCGCGTGCACGTACGCGGGGATCGACTCCTCGGCACAGGCCGCCCGGAACTCCTCGTCCTGCCGGGGGTTCCCGGTCGGTGTCGCCCAGCCACGCGGATTGGCGACGAAGACCTGGACCGTCTCGGCCCCGAGATCCCGGGCGTACGTCAGGCCGACGGAGTTCAGGCCACCGGCGACGGGGATGTGCCCGCCGACGGGGTTACGGGACGGGCCGGAGGGGCTGCCGGAGGGGCTGGAGGACAGGCCGGAGAGGCCGGAGGACCGCTGAGTGCTCACGGCACCAGGGTGTCATGCGCCCCACGGCGCCGGACCGGCAGCTTCGACGGCTGCCCCCGGACGTCCCTGCCTCCCACAACTTCCGTCCGGACATGGCTGCTTCCTGTGACTCCCGCACGGATGACCTTGCTCTGTCGGTCCCGGAGGCCGGCCGATCTCGCTCTGCCGGTCCAGGGAGCCGGCCGATCTCGAACGGCTGCGGAATCGCCGGGCGCGCCGGCCAGGGTCTGGGGGCCACCCTGGCCGCCCTGGCCACCCGGCTGCCCTGGCCGTCCCGGCTACCTGGCCGCCCTGGCCGCCCGGCTGCCCTGGCCGTCCCGGCTACCTGGCCGCCCGGCTACCTGGCCGCCCCGGCTGCCCGGCTACCTGGCCGCCCGGCTACCTGGCCGTCCCGGCCACCTGGCCACCCTGGCCGCCCCGGCCACCCGGCCACGCCGGCGATGCTCACCATCACCTTCTGGGCGAGCCCGCCCGCCAGTGAGCACGGCCCGAGGGCGACGAAGTGCACGCTGTCGCCGATGAGGGGCCGGCCGGTCGGGCGATCCCGGACGGCCGGTCCGGCTTCGGTCAGCCGATCTCGATCGTGATCTTCGACCCCTTGGGGGCCGTGTCACCGCCGTCCACCGACTGGCCCTTCACCTCGTCGGCGAAGAATCCGAGGATGCCCCGGTCCTCCTCGACCTCGAAGCCGGCGGCCTCCAGCCTGCGGGTCGCCTCGTCGACGTTGTCACCCACGACGTCCGGGACCTCGACCATCACGGGACCCTTGGAGATCGTCAGGGTGACGGTGTCGCCCACGCCGACCTGCTTGCCCGCCCCTGGCGACTGCTCGGCCACGAGCCCCTTGTCGAACTCGGAGTTGACCTGCTTCGAGGCGATCTCCACCTTGAGGCCGGCCTCCTCCAGCTGGGCCTTGGCGTCGTCGACCGAGGCACCGGACAGCTCGGGCAGCTCCACCGGGGCGCCCCGGCTGACCAGGATCCTGACGGCCGTGCCCGAGGAGATCTCGGTGCCGGAGCCCGGCTGGGTGCTGATCACCTGGCCCCGGATGACCTCGTCGCTGAACTCCCTTGTCACCAGGCCCGGTTCGAGCCCGGCATCCTTCAGCTTGCTCTGCGCGACGTCCAGCCGGTACCCCTTCAGATCGGGCACCTTCACGGTCTCCGGGCCCTTGGAGATCGTCACCGTCACGGTGTCGTTGTCCCGGATCCGCTCCCCGGGCGCCGGGTCGGTGCTGATCACCCTGCCGCGCTTCACGGTGTCGCTGAACGCCTGCTCGACCTCGACGTCCAGCCCAACGCCCTCCAGCCGCTTCGTGGCGTCCGCCCGGCTCTGCTGCAGCACGGCCGGGACCTGCGTGAACTGGCCCGAGTTGATGTACCAGACGCCCCCGCCCACGCCGAGGACGAGCAGCACCGCGACGACGACCGCCACCAGCCCACGCCGGGGCGCCGCCGGGGCGTTGCGCGGGCGCCGGGGCGGCGGCGGAGGCGACTCGAACCGGCTCGTACGGTTGAACGGGTCGGGGTCCACCGCCACCGACCGCGACACGGACAGCGAGCGCGGGATCACGCTCGTCCGGTCCTCCGCGGTGTCATGGCCGCCGGCTATCGCCTGCGGCGGCACCACGTCCAGCTGCTCGTCGCTCAGCCCCGCCCGTGCCTCCAGCGTCTGCGCGAGCAGGGCGACGGCGTCGTACGGCCGCAGCTCCGGATTGCGCGCGGTCGCCGAGGCGACCAGTTCGTCCAGCTCGTACGCCAGCCCCGGCACGGCGGCCGACGGCGGCGGCACGTCGTCGTTCAGCGCGCGGTACAGCACCTGCGCGGGGGACTCGCCGGCGTGCGGCTTGGCGCCGGTGAGCATCTCGTAGAGCATCACGCCGCACGCGTACACGTCGACGCGGGTGTCGGTCGTGCCGTGCTCCAGCTGCTCGGGGGCGAGGTAGGAGACGGTGCCGAGGACGGTCCCGGTGGTGCTGGTGACGGTGTCCACGGCCCGTACGAGCCCGAAGTCGGCGACCTTGACCCGGCCGTCGTCCCCTATCAGCACGTTCTCCGGCTTCATGTCCCGGTGCACGAACCCGGCGCGGTGCGCGGCGCCGAGCGCGGCGAGCACCGGCTCCAGGATGTCCAGCGCCGCCCGGGGCTGCAGCGCCCCGCGGTCGCGCAGCACGTCACGCAGGGTGCAGCCGGCGACGTACTCCATCGCGAGATAGACGTACGAGCCGTCGGTGCCCTGGTCGTAGACCCCCACCACGTTCGGGTGGGACAGCCGGGCCACCGACTTGGCCTCACGGATGAACCGCTCTACGAACGTCCGGTCCGCGGCCAGCGTCGGATGCATCACCTTGAGCGCGAGCACGCGGTCGAGGCGGGTGTCCACGGTCCTGTAGACCGTGGCCATGCCGCCGACCGCGATCCGCGCCTCGACTCGATACCGGCCGTCGAGCACATGGCCGACAAGCGGGTCCTGAAGGGTCGTGTCCACGCAGGCGAGTGTACGAGCCGCCGCCGACAGGCCCATGAGTCCCGTGGCACCGAAGACGCACTGCAGCAGAGCTGTGACCCGGATCGGACGGCTGTGACAGGCGGGTGCGCGGCGGAACTCGTTCGGCTGTTCGAGTGAGGGTGGGGTGACGTGGGATCCGGCTCAGCGCGCCGGCCGGTCCGGTCAGAACGCAGGGCGCTCCGGATCCAGCCGTGCCAGCCCCTCACCCGGTGACGACGCCTCCGCGAAGTGCCGGCGGGGGATGCGGCCCGCCCGGTACGCCAGCCGTCCCGCCTCCACCGCGTGCCGCATGCCCTCGGCCATGAGGACCGGCTCCTGGGCCCGGGTCACGGCGGAGGCGAGCATGACCCCGGCGCATCCCAGCTCCATCGCGAGAGCCACGTCCGACGCCGTACCGGCACCCGCGTCGAGAATCACCGGCACGCGCGCGTGCTCCACGATCAGCTGGAAGTTGTGCGGGTTGCGGATGCCGAGCCCGGACCCGATGGGCGACCCGAGCGGCATGATCGCGGCACAGCCCACGTCCTGAAGCCTCCGCGCGAGCACGGGATCGTCGTTGGTGTACGGCAGCACGGTGAAACCGTCGTCGACGAGCGTCTCGGCGGCGTCGAGCAGCTCGATCGGATCGGGCAGCAGCGTGCGCTCGTCGGCGATGACCTCCAGCTTGACCAGGGACGTACCGAGCGCCTCGCGCGCGAGGCGGGCCGTCAGCACGGCCTCGCCCGCCGTGAAACAGCCGGCCGTGTTGGGCAGCACCCGGATGCCGAGCCTGTCGAGCACGGACAGGACCGAGCCGTGCACGGACGCGTTCACGCGGCGCATCGCGACCGTCGTCAGCTCCGTGCCGGAGGCCACCAGCGCACGTTCCAGCACGTCGAGGCCGGCCGCTCCGCCGGTGCCCATGATCAGGCGGGACGAGTAGGTCGTGCCGCCGAGGACGAAGGGGTCGTCTGCCATGGGATCAGCCTCCTTGGACGGCGGTGAGGACCTCGACGCGGTCCCCCTCGGCGAGGGCGGTGGTCGTCCACCGCGCGCGCGGGACGACGGTTTCGTTGAGCGCGGCGGCGACACCGGACGGGGACGGGGTGAGCGTCGTGACGAGCGCGTCGAGGGCCGTGCCGGGAGCGATCTGCCGGCGCTCCCCGTTGACGAGGATGTTCAGTGTCCCGGTGGCGCTCATACGGGCTGCTCCATCAGTTCGCGGGCCGCGCGGGCGCGGAACCGCAGCGGCGTGAAGTCACGGGCCTCCGCCGGCAGTTCACCCGTGGTCAGCACATGGGCCAGCACATCGCCGGTGACCGGGGTGAGGAGCACTCCGTTGCGGTGGTGGCCGGTCGCGAGGATCAGGCCGTCGAGCCCGGAGGGGCCGAGGAGCGGCGCGTTGTCGGGGGAGGCGGGGCGCAGGCCCGCGCGGGTCTCGGTGAGCGGCAGTTCGGTGATCCCGGGGACGAGCTCATGGGCGTCCCGCAGCAGTTCGTACACCCCGCCCGCGGTCACCGTGGTGTCCCAGCCCTGCTCCTCGCTGGTCGCGCCGACGACGAGTTCGCCGTTCTCGCGCGGCACCAGGTAGACGTGGCTGCCGCGCACCACGGCCCGCACGGTACGGCTCAGGAACGGCGCGTAGGGCTTCGGTACGGTCAGCCGCAGCACCTGCCCCTTCACCGGCCGCACCGGCGGCAGTACGTCGTCCGGGACCCCGGCGAGCCGCCCGCTGAGGCTGCCCGCGGCGAGGACGACCTGGCCGGCGGACAGCCGGTCACCGTCACCGGCCCGGACCCCGGCGGCCCGCTCCCGGACCACCGACAGCTCCTCGGCCCAGGTCCGGTGGAAGACCACCCCGGCCCGCTCGCAGGCCGCCACGAGGGCCCTGGAGAGCCGCCTCGGGTCGATCTGGTGGTCCCCGTCGACCCGTAGCCCGCCGCGTACGCCCGGCGCGAGCATCGGCTCCAGACGGCGGCAGTCGCGGCCGCTCAGCCATTCCGAGTCCAGGCCCGACCGGCGCTGCAGGGTGTGCAGTTCGCGCAGATGGGCGCGGTCGTCGGCGTCGAGCGCGACGGCGAGCGTGCCCGAGCGGCGGTAGCCGAGGTCGAGGCCGGTCACCTCCGTCAGCTCGGCCGCGAAGTCCGGGTAGCGGCGCGCGGACTCCAGGTTGAGCCCCAGCAGCGTCTGTTCCCCGTAGTGCAGTTCGGTGACCGCGGCGAGCATCCCGGCCGCCACCTGCGCGGCGCCGCCGCCGGGCGCGGGATCGACCACGGCGGTGGCGAACCCGCGCCGCGCGGCCCGCCACGCCGTGACGAGCCCGATGATTCCGCCCCCCACGACGAGGACGTCTGACGTGTGCGTACGCGACATGGGCGTCCAGCCCCTCCCTTCGCCGGCATGACCCGGATCAGGTTCGTACGGTCGGAGGCCGCCAGCCTCCCTCTCAGCCCGGTGCGTCCGGGCTCCCGCGAGTGCTCTACGTTGGCCCACCTTAGCCCTCGCCGTTCGTCCCAGTAAGGGAGCCTCCGCCCATGGCCCGCTCGCTCGACGGTCTCGTCCTCGCCCCGGTCACGGACCAGGCCCCTGGTCAGGTGGGCACCCGTACCCGGTTCACGTACCACGAGAAGGACGGCGAGATCTGGGCCGAGTACGCGGGCGGCGACGTCGTGCGCGGTCATCTCGTGGGCACGCGCGCGGGGGACCGGCTGGACTTCCGGTACGTCCAGCTGAAGACCGACGGGACCACCGCGTCCGGGCACTGCCGGTCCCTGGTGGTCGAACTGCCCGACGGGCGGGTCCGGCTGGAGGAGACCTGGGAGTGGGAGTCGCGGCCGGGCAGCGGGACGAGCGTGGTGGAGCAGATCGAGGGGACCGGGGGCCGGGCCACGGGGAGCGCGCGACGCTCCACCGGCTGACTGACCGAATGTCAGTTGTCTATGGTGACCGGGTGAGCGAGCAGACGCAGCAAAGGGGCGGAACGCCGACGCGGCGCGTGGTCGTCGTGGGCGCGGGCATGGCCGGCGTGCAGACCGCGGTCGCTCTGCGTGAACAGGGCTTCTCGGGCGAGGTGACGCTGATCGGCGCCGAGCCGCACCAGCCGTACGACCGGCCGCCGTTGTCCAAGGCCGTACTGCTCGGCAAGGCGGAGGGATCCGCCTTCGACGTCGACTTCGAGGCGCTCGGCATCGAACTCCGGCTGGGCTGCGAGGTGTCGGGCCTGCGCCCGGCCGAGCACGAACTCGACACGGCCGCGGGGCCCGTCCCGTACGACCTCCTCGTCCTGGCGACCGGCGCGGAACCGATCCGGTTGCCGGGTGCCGAGGGGGTGCCCGGGGTGCATCTGCTGCGAACCCTGGACGACGCCGAGCGGCTGCGGCCCGTGCTGGCCCGGCAGCACGACATCGTGGTCGTGGGCGCGGGCTGGATCGGCGCCGAGTTCGCCACGGCCGCGCGCGAGGCGGGCTGCGCGGTGACGGTCGTCGAGGCGGCCGACCGCCCGCTCGCGGGCGCGCTCCCGGCGGAGGTGGCCGCGCCGATGGCCGCCTGGTACGCCGACAGCGGGACCACCCTGCGCACCCACGCGCGCGTGGAGCGCGTCGAGCCCGGGACGGTGGTCCTGGACGACGGCACCCGGGTACCGGCCGGCGCGGTCGTCGTGGGGATCGGCGCCCGTCCGGCGACGGCCTGGCTGAAGGACTCGGGCATCGAGCTGGGCGCACACGGCGAGGTGGTGGCCGACGACCACCTGCGCGCCTCCGCGCCGGACGTCTACGCGGTCGGCGACTGCGCCTCCTTCCCCTCGGGCAGGTACGGCCGACGCCTCCTCGTCCACCACTGGGACAACGCCCTCCAGGGCCCCCGCACGGTCGCCGCGAACATCGTCGGCGAGACCCCCGAGCCCTACGACCCCGTCCCCTACTTCTGGTCCGAACAGTTCGGCCGCTTCGTCCAGTACGCGGGCGACCACGCCTCCGCCGACACCATGGTCCGGCGCGGCGACCCCACCGGCGCCGCCTGGTCGGTCTGCTGGCTCCGCGAGCACCGGCTGGTCGCCCTGCTGGCGGTGGGCCGCCCCCGGGACCTGGCCCAGGGCCGCCGCCTGATCGAGGCGGGCACGCCGATGGACCCGGAGATGCTGGAGGACCCGGCCAGGCCCCTGAAGGCGGCGACGGTGTAGGGCAGGGGCGTATTTTCCGCTGCCCGGGGCTCTCCGACCTCCGCTGTCGGGCCCCGTCGGAGGGGCTCGGCTACCCACTGTCAGTCCCAGATGGCAGTCTTGGAGGCGTGACCGAGATTGACGCAAAGATCGATGCTCTCGTCCCCGCGTGGCTGACCCTCCCCGACATCGCAGAGATGCTGGACGTCGAGGTGACCCGCGTGCGGCAGCTGGTGAAGGAAGGCCAGCTCATCGCCGTACGCCGTGGTGAGAACCGCGCGCTGCACGTCCCCGCCGCATTCATCGACGAGGACAAGGTGGTCAAGGGCCTGACCGGCACCCTGACCCTGCTGAGGGACGACGGCTTCACCGACGAAGAGATGCTGGAGTGGCTCTTCACTCCGGACCCGAGCCTGCCCGGAACCCCGGCCCAGGCTCTGAGCGAGAATCGCGGCACGGAGGTGAAGCGCCGCGCCCAGGCGCTCGCCGTCTGACCCGGAACACCTGAAACACCCGAAATCTGTCACGCAGCCGCCTGCGCGGTGTACGGGGGCGGGGCCCGCGAGGGCCGTGATCCCGTACACCGCACCGACACCGCACCGCCAACGGGGGACTCACGCATGCCCGACGCCGCCGCACAGCTCGCCGATGCCCGGCTCTACCTCTGCACGGACGCCCGCAAGCGCCAGGGCGACCTGCCGGAGTTCCTGGACGCGGTCCTGGGCGGCGGCGTGGACATCGTGCAGCTCCGCGACAAGGGCATGGAGGCCGGTGAGGAGCTGGAGCACCTCCAGGTCCTCGCGGACGCGTGCCGCCGTCACGGCAGGCTGCTCGCCGTCAACGACCGCGCGGACGTCGCCCACGCCATCGGTGCGGACGTGCTTCACCTCGGCCAGGGCGACCTCCCCGTCCCCGCCGCCCGCGCCGTCCTCGGTGCGGACGTCCTCATCGGCCGCTCCACCCACGCCGAGCAGGAGGCAGCCGCCGCGGCCGTCCAGGAGGGCGTGGACTACTTCTGCACGGGTCCCTGCTGGCCCACCCCCACCAAGCCCGGCCGCCACGCCCCCGGCCTGGACCTCGTGCGGTACACCGCCGCCCTCGGCACCGACCGCCCCTGGTTCGCCATCGGCGGCATCGACCTCGGCAATCTCGACGAGGTCGTCGAGGCGGGCGCCCGCCGGGCCGTCGTCGTCCGGGCGATCACGGAGGCCGACGACCCCGGAGCCGCCGCGGCGGAGTTCACCAAGCGTCTGCGCGCCCTCTAGCCGGCCCCCGGCGCGGACCACGGCTGTCCAAGGCGTGGACAGGAGGTCGGCAAAGCGGACAAAAATCCCACCTCTGGTTGGGGGACGGCCGCGACCTGGCTAACCTGCCGGTATGGCCCTAGGAACCGCTTCCACCAGGACTGATCACGCACGCACCGTGCGTGACATGCTCGCCACGGGCAGGACCACGTACTCCTTCGAGTTCTGGGCGCCCAAGACGGAGAAGGGTGAGCGGAACCTGTGGAACGCCCTCCGCAGGATCGAGGCGGTCGCCCCCAGCTTCGTCTCCGTGACGTACGGCGCCGGCGGCTCCACCCGGGCCGGCACGGTGAAGGCGACCGAGCAGATCGCCGCCGACACCACCCTCACCCCGGTCGCCCACCTCACCGCGGTCAGCCACTCCATCGCCGAGCTGCGCAACATCATCGGCCAGTACGCGGACGCCGGGATCCGCAACATGCTCGCGGTCCGTGGTGACCCGCCCGGCGACCCGATGGGCGAGTGGATCGCGCATCCGCAGGGCCTGACGTACGCGGCCGAACTCGTGCAGCTCATCAAGGAGTCGGGTGACTTCTGCGTGGGTGTCGCGGCCTTCCCGGAGATGCACCCGCGGTCCCCGGACTGGGACAGCGACGTGGCGCGCTTCGTCGACAAGTGCCGCGCCGGCGCCGACTACGCGATCACGCAGATGTTCTTCCACCCGGACTCGTACCTGCGTCTGAGGGACGCGGTCGCGAAGGCCGGCTGTGAAACCCCTGTGATTCCCGAGGTCATGCCCGTCACCAGCGTGAAGATGCTGGAACGGTTGCCGCAACTCAGCAACGCCGCCATCCCGGACGCCCTGAAAGAGCGGATCGTCACAGCCAAAGACGATCCGGCCGCTGTACGCTCCATTGGCATCGAGTTCGCCACGGAGTTCTGCGCGAGGCTGCTGGACGAAGGAGTCCCCGGACTCCACTTCATCACCCTGAACAACTCCACTGCGACACTGGAAATTCACGAGAACCTGGG
Organism: Streptomyces europaeiscabiei; assembly: GCF_036346855.1. Taxonomy (NCBI): domain Bacteria; kingdom Bacillati; phylum Actinomycetota; class Actinomycetes; order Kitasatosporales; family Streptomycetaceae; genus Streptomyces; species Streptomyces europaeiscabiei. The sequence continues at coordinate 2,821,705 of NZ_CP107841.1, read as the reverse complement.
CCCGCACCATCCACCACGGGCCTAGACCGGTCGCACTCGCGTACGACACACTGCGTAGCGGCCACAGGGAGAGGGGCGTACATGGGCTGGACGGTCCTCTACATCGCGTTCGGTGTCGTCGCGTTGTGGCTGCTGGGTGAGGTGCTGCTGCAGTACAAGGCGCGTCTGCGCTGGCGGCTGCTCGCCTTCGCCGGTTTCCTCTGCGTCGTCCTCGGTGTGCTGATCCCCAACGTGATCGTCATCGCGCTGGGCGCGATCGCGTTCGCGATCGGGCAGACCTATGTCACCCTCTCGTTCCGCCGCGGCTTCGAGGCCGGCTGGGCCGTCCGCCCGCGCTCCGGTGAGGGCGAGGACGGCGGCAGGCTCGTCAAGGCGGGCAAGAAGCGGCGGCGTGGCGAACCGGACCGTCAGGACCCGACCCTGGAGGTCATGGACCTGGATTCCACGGCTGCCGGAACGTACCGCCAGGGCGACGACCTGCACGACGACGACCGCGACGACGACGTGTTCGTCCGCCCGCAGTCCACGCCCTCCGCGGCCGCCGTCTACTCCCCGGAACCCATGCCGGACGACACCAGCACCTACGGCATCTACGGCGACGAGAACACCCACGCGGGCGCCGCCGGTCAGCCCTACGCGACCGCCGACCAGTCCGCGCAGGACGAGGCCTTCGCCTACTACGGCTACGACCAGCAGGGTTACGGCTACGACCCGAACCAGCAGCAGTACGCCGCCTACTCCGACCCGTACATCGGCACCCAGACGTACGACGCCACGGCCTCGTACGACCAGTCCTACGGCCAGCAGGGATACGGGCAACAGGGCTACGGCCAGGACCAGTACGGCAACGGCGGCTACAGCGGCGAGACCCCGCCCGGTGGTGTCTGGGTCCCGCAGCAGCGCAGCACCGACGACTCGTTCGACGCGTTCGGCACCGACCTCCCGGCGGACCAGCAGTACCCGTACCAGGGCAACGGCAATGGCAACGGCCAGAACGACTACGACGAGCAGCAGTACCGTTTCTGAAGCGCGACCGGGTCCCCGGTGAGGCTCACTGCGAGCCGCGGAAGTCCGGTCCCTCCACGATCAGTCCGGCCACCAGCGCGCCCGACATCCCGGCGTGCGGGAGGCCGCCGCCGGGGTGGGACCAGCCGCCGACGGTGAACAGACCCGGCATCGCGGTGCGGTTGGACGGGTGCAGCAGACGGCCGTCGGCCGCTGCGAGCGCCGGGGCCGGGACCGCGCCGCCCTCCGCACCGGTCGTCCGGGCGATGTCGGCCGGCGTACGCACCTCGCTCCAGAGAAGGCGGTCGCGCAGGTCGGGTACGGCGCGCTCGGCGGCGTCGATCAGCCGCTCCGCCTGTAGATCGAATACCTCCGACTCGGCCCGGCTCCAGTCGGGTTCGGCGGGGACCGCGCACGTGATCGTGACCGCCTCATGGTCGGAGGTCGGGACCAGTCCCGGATCGTCCGGCCGCAGCACCGTCATCGTCGGTCCCGCCACCATTTCGCGTGACGGCCCGAACAGCAGGTCCAGCTCGCTGTCGCGGTCCTCCGTGTGCACCACCGTCCGGTGCGCCGTGCCCTCCGGCCGGCCACCGCGCAGCGCCAACAGCACCGTCAGACGGCTCGTCGTCCCCCGCTGGGCGGGTACCTCGCCCGCACTCCGCACGGCCGACTGCCGCACCCATCGGCCCAGCACCTCGGGCGCGACCCCGGCGACCACGAAGTCGGCCTCGGCCAGCGCACCGTCCGCCAGCTCGACCCCGGCCGCCCGGCCGTCCTTCTCGACGATGCCCGTGACCTCGACACCGAAGGCGAACTCGACCTTCCGGGCCAGACACCGCTCGTACAGCGCCCGCGCCAACTCCCGTATGCCACCCCGGACGTACCAGGTCCCGAAGGCGTGCTCCATGTACGGCAGGACCGCCGCGCCCGCCGGGACGTTCCTGGGATCGAGGCCGTACGCGAGGGCGTGACTCTCCAGCAGGGCCGTCAGCCGGGGATCGCGCAGCTCCCACGCGCCGACCTCGGCGAGGGTTCCGGCGCGGCGGGTGCGCAGGAGCCGCTTGTGGGGCACCGACGGGTACGGCTCGCGCTCGGCGAGGGCCCGCCAGTCGGGCCACAGCGGCTCCTCCAGGAGGGGGCGCCGGGTACGGTCCCAGGCCTCGCGGGCCCGCACCAGGAAGTCGCCCCAGCGGTCGCCGGCCCCCGGGCCGAGCGCGGAGTCCAGAGCGGCGACCACGCCCGCGCGTGAGGCGTTGGGCAGCAGGAGGTCCGTACCGTCCGCGAAGACGTGCCGGGCCGCCGGGTCGACCTGGACCAGGTCGACGCACTTCTCCAGCGGTTCCTTGCCGGTCTTGAGGAACAGATCGCGGTAGACGGCGGGCAGCGGCAGCAACCCCGGACCCGTGTCGAACGCGAAGCCTTCGCGCTCGAAGCGCCCCACGGCTCCGCCGTAGGTCGCCGTGCTCTCGTGCACCACCACGCTGTGGCCCGCGACGGCCAGCCGGGCGGCGGCTGCCATGGCGCCGAGGCCGGCGCCGATCACCGCGATTCTTGCCATGGCGGCAACTTTATCGGCCGCCACCGACAGTTCGATCTCGTGGGAGAGCCGCGGGGGGTGCGGTTGTCCGGCGGACGCGGGGGAGCGGGAACGCGTACGCGATCGTCACCAGTTGGCAACAGGGGAAATGGGGCTGAGTACGCAGGGCTGAGTACCCGTACTCAGCCGGTGAGATGAGTACGCGTACGGATGGGCTCCCACCTGCGGGAACGGGAGAGTGGAGGCACGGGAAGGGGCGCGGCTGCGGTACCGCCGACACGGGGCGGCGGAACGGCTCCCGCGCTCATACCGCTCCTTCCGCCGACGTGGGTCGGCGGGAGCGAGGCACGGGGGAGTACGGGGGAACGGAAAGCGCCGGTTCGAGATGGCCCGCGGGGGACGCGGCCAGTTCGAACCGGCGCTCTCGTTCGTGCTCCGGCCCGGTCAGCGCCTTCCGCTGACCCGGCCCTGGAGCAGCCGTGACAGCGCGGCATGGACGTCGTCCAGGGAGCGTTCCGGCTGGAAGGCCTTCCAGTCCAGGGCGGCCACCAGGACCATGCCGACCAGGGCCGACGCCGTCAGGCCGACATCGATCTCGTCGCTCAGCTCGCCTCCCTCGACGCCCTCGCGCAGCACCCCCTCGACGACCGCGACCGCCTCCTGCCGGACGACCATCAGCGTGGACTGCCAGGCGCGGTTGGTGCGCCACAGCTCGGCCACGTAGAGCTGGGTGAAGGACGGGTAGCGGTCGATGAAGAGCAGTCCGGCCCGGATCATCGCGTCCAGGGAGTCGACTCTGCTGCCTCCCTGCCGCGCGGTCCGCTCGGCGGCTTCACGGAGGGAGGCGGTGAGAAGTCCCACGCCGTGCCGCAGCAGCTCCTCGAAGAGGACCGACTTGCTCGCGAAGTTGTAGTAGACCGTGCCCTTGGCGACGCCGGCGCGCTCGGCGATCTCGTCCACCGTGGTCGCGGAGAACCCCTGCTCCGCGATGAGGGTGACAGCCGCTTCGTAGAGTTTCTGCCGGGTCGCCTCGCGGCGGCCCCCGCCTGCGCCGCCGGGGGCGTTGCTGCTTTCCATGGGCCTGATTGTCACAGGAACCGTGCCGTGCGCGGTCACAGACTCAACTCCGGGTGCAACCGGTCCAGGGTCCACACCTGCTTGCGGCGGGCGGACAGGGCGGTCAGGGCGAGGGCTCCGACGGTGAAGGCCGTCAGTACCGCGCAGGCCTGCCACACCGGGCCGAGGCCGCCGCCCGTGATCAGCCTCCTGAGGGCGTCGACGACATGGCTCATCGGCAGGAAGGGGTGGACCGCGTTGAAGAAGTCCGGGCTGGTCTGCACGGGATACGTGCCGCCCGCGGACGTCAACTGGAGCATCAGGAAGGCGAGGACGAGGATCCGGCCCGCCGCTCCGAAGCGTGCGTTGAGCCACTGCACGATCGCCGCGAAGCACGCCGTCACCAGGAACAGGAAACCCACCGTTCCGGCCGCCCGCGCCATCTCCAGGCCGACCGCCCAGTGCAGCACGGCCATCAGCGCGACCGTCTGCAGCACGCCCAGGGCGGCCACCGGAAGCCAGCCCGCCAGCGCGATCCGCCACGCCGAGGCACCGGCCGCCAGGGCCCGCCGGTTGAGCGGCTGGATCAGCATGTACGCCACCATCGCGCCCACCCACAGGGACAGCGGGATGAAGTACGGGGCGAACCCGGTGCCGTAGTTGGGCGCCTTGTGCAGGTCCCTGGTCGCCAACTGCACCGGGTCGGCCATCACCTCCGTACGCCGGTCGCGGTCCCGCTCGTCGTAGTCCGGGATCTGCTCGGCCCCGTCGTGCAGACCGCCCGCGAGCTTCCCGGAGCCGTCGGCCAGCTTGTACATACCGCCCTTGAGGTCGGCCGCGCCCGTCTTCAGGGCGCCGACCCCCGTGTCCAGGTCCTCCGCGCCGGTCTTCGCGGTGCCGAGGCCCGTGTGCAGCGTCTTGGCCCCCTTGGCGACCTTCGTGGCGCCCTTGTCGAGCGCGTTCACCTTGGCGACGGCGTCGTCGAGGTCCGTGGAGAGGGTGGGCGCCGCCTTCGCGAGGGCGCGGGCCTGCTTCTCCAGGGTCTGAAGGTCCTTGTCGAAGGCCTTCATGTCACCGCCGTAGTTCTTCACCACGGTGTTGACGTCCTCGGCGAGCACGGCTGCCTCCGCCGCCGCGTCCTTGGCCTTCTTCAGGTCCGCGCAGGCCGCGTCGGGCAGCACGGCCTCCTCGCAGCGCCGCTTGTGGACGTCGTTCAGTGTGTCCGAGGCGGCACGGGTGCCGGTCGCGGCGGCCGGTGCCGTCTCCACGAACGCGTCGAGGTGGTCCCGGATCGTGGCCGCCGAGTCGGCGACCAGGGTGGCGGTGTCGGCGATCGTGTCGCCGTTGTCCTTCAGGAAGGGCCGCACCTGGTCCGCCGCGGCGCCGACCTTGTCGGCGAGCTTGCCGGTGCCGTCCGCGACCTGCTGGGCGCCGTCCTCCAGATCGCCCGCGCCCTCGTCCAGGTCCTTCAGGCCACCGGACAGCTCCCCGCTGCCCTCCTTGGCCGTCCTCAGGCCGTCCGCGAGGTTCTTGGAGCCCTTCTCCGCCTTGTCGATGCCGCCCTTGAGGTCGTCGGCGCCGTCCGCCGCCTCCTCGGTCTTCCCGTGGATGTCGGAGAACGAGATGAAGATCCGGTCCAGGAACGAGCGCGATGCCTTCGTCGACGCCGCCGTCCGCACCTCCGAGAACACCGTCCGCGAGATCTGCCCCACGATGTAGTTGTTCGCGTCGCTCGTCCGCACCTGAAGGGCGCCCGTCTCCGGCACGTCCCCGGAACTCGACGCGATCCGCTCGCTGAAGTCCTTCGGCATGGTCAGCGACAGGTAGTACGTGCCGTCCTCGACGCCCGCACGGGCCTCGGCGGCGCTCACCCGGTGCCACTCGAAGGTGTCGCTCCTGCGCAGCCCCTCGGCGATGTCGTCGCCCGCCGTCAGCTTCTCCTTGCCGACCGACGCCCCCTTGTCGTCGTTCACCAACGCCACGGGGATGCGGTCCAGACGGCCGTACGGGTCCCAGAAGGACCACAGGTACAGGGCGCCGTACAGCAACGGCAGCAGCAGGAGCGAGACCAGCGCGGCGCGCGGCAGCTTCCCCCGGCCGAAGCGCCTGAGCTCAAGCGCGGCGAGTTTCGGCGAGCGCATCGGCCGTCTCCTTGTCGTCGTGGTCGTGGTCGTGGTCGTGGTCGGATTCGGGGTCGCGGTCGGAGTCGGGGTTGTCGTCGGTCTCGGGCGTGGGGGGCGCGCCCACGTCTTCACGCGCGCGTGCGGCTCCGTCCGGTTCACCCGCGCGTGCGGCTCCGTCCGGCGCCGTCGACACGACGACCGCCCCCTGGGGGGCCTCGCTGCACACCGCCACCACCGTGATCCCGGACTCGGTGAGTGACCTCAACAGGGCCCACATCTCGGACCGTTCGGCGTCGGAGAGCTTGAGGTCGGTGTCGTCGACGCCGAGCAGCAGGGGCCGGCCGACGAGGGCGAGGGCGACGGACAGCCGCAGGGCCTCCATCCGGTCCAGGTCGCGTACGGCGGTCCGGGAGCCCTTGGGCAGGGCCTCGCGGTCGAGCCCGGCGGCGGTCAGGGCGGCTGCGATCCGGGCCTTCGCCCCGGTGGCGCGCTCGGCCCGGGAGCGCAGCAGCCCGCGCAGGGAGCCGTCGAACCGCCGCTGCAGCAGCGCCCGTTCGCGCAGGTGCTCCCCGACGGTCAGGGCAGGGTCGAGGTCGGTCACGCCGGGGACATGGGCGAGGGCGCTGATCCGGCGCACGGCCGCCATCCGCTTAGGCAGCCGCAGGGAGCCGACCGTCGCCTCGCCCTCGCTCGGCTTCATCCGCCCGGTGAGCGCGAGCAGCAGACAGGTCCGGCCCGACCCCGACGGTCCCTCGACCGCGACCAACGAGCCGGCCTCCGCGTCGAACCCGACACCCCGGAACGCCCAGCCGCGCGGCCCCTTGAGCCCGAACCCCTCGGCACCGACGGCGACACCGCGGGCCGTCCCCTGCCCCGTGTCCGCCTCCCCTGGCTCTGCCATGTCCCCCAAGCCCCTCTGCGATTTTTTGCACTGACTGGTCAGTGCAAAAACTACTCCGAACCTCTGATCGAAGCAAAAGGGCAGGTGTCCGGTCTCTGTTGACCTGGCGAATGTCCGCTGTAGTTGGCGAGCCGTACGCCGGTCGTCTCGGTGAGGTTGGCGAAGCTGGCGAACGTCGTGCGCACCGCCACTTTCCGGTCTTGCTCATCAACCGGGTCGACAGATGAGCAGCGGTGCCTCGCAGGCCGACTGAACCGCAAAGGTTTCTTCGCGAATGCCTCTTTGCGAAGAACTCTTTGCGGACTACCGTGTGTCGCATGGCTGATGCAATGGAGAGGCCGGATGGCCCGGACGTTGAAGAAGACTCGGTTGTCCTGGATGCCAAGGGGCTGCGTGCCCTGGCGCATCCGGTGCGCGTGCAGTTGGTCGGGCTGCTGCGGAAGTACGGCCCGTCGACGGCCACCCGCCTCGCGGAGCGGCTGAGCGTGAATTCCGGTACGGCCAGCTACCACCTCCGGCAGCTCGGCGCGGCCGGTTTCGTCGAGGAGGACACCGAACGCGGCAACGCGCGCGAACGCTGGTGGCGTTCGGTGCACCGGACGACATGGTTCAACGATCCGGAACTGGCCGAGCGGGAGCCCGAGGCCGCGCTGGCCTATCAGCAGTCAATCGCCGCCATCTACACCCTGCGCACGCAGCAGGCCCTGAACGGGCTTCAGACGATGCCCAGCGCATGGCGGAACACCTTCGACATGAGCGACTGGGCCCTGCGGCTCACGCCCGAGGAAGCCGCCGCTCTGTACCGGGAGTTGACGGAAGTCATCGCGCGCTACCGGCGAGACGCACCGGAGACGGCGGCAAGTGCCCCCGAGGGAGCCGAACGGGTCGCCGTGATCACGCAGATCCTGCCCGAACTGGATGCGCCTGCCGCGTCGTCGCTCCCCTCCGACGCGCTGGAAGAGGAAGGAAGCCCGACATCATGACCGACGACGCCTCAGAGGCCGGCGGCATACCCGGCAAGAGGTCCTTACGGCCGCTGGGCGGGGTGCTGGCGGCCATGGTTGTGTCGCTGACCGGCACTCGGATCTCCGTTGTGGCACTGCCCTGGTTCGTCCTGGTCACCACCGGCAGCGCCACCCAGACTGGGCTGGTCGCCTTCTGCGAGATGACTCCCTACGTGGTGGTCAAGGCGTTCACCGGGCCGCTGGTGGACCGGATCGGCCCGCGGGCCGTTTCCTGGACCACCGATCTGGCCAGCGCGACCGCCGCCGCCGCGGTTCCCCTGCTCCACGCCCTGGACCTGCTGTCCTTTCCTCTTCTGCTGGTTCTGGTCGCGCTGATCGGCGCGGCCCGGGGACCCGGCGACCTGGCCAAGGAGGTGATGGTCCCGGAGGCGGCTGAGCGCGGCCGGGTGCCGCTGGAGCGCGCCACCGGTCTGGCCGGTGTGATCGAGCGGCTCGCCTCAACCGTCGGCCTGGCGGTCGGCGGAACCCTGGTGGCGCTGCTCGGTCCCCTGACCGGACTCGCCGTCAATGCGGGCTGCTTCGCCCTCGGATCAGTGATCATCAAACTCGCGCTGCCTCGCGGCATGGGACACGCGGCTGAGGAAGCCCCCTCACAGGCCGAGGGAACGGCACCGGGTTACTGGCGGCGGTTCGGTGAGGGCTTCACCTTCTTGCGCGGCGAGCCACTGCTGCTCATCGTCATCGTCATGGTCGGCATCACCAACCTGCTGGACGCAGCGTTCACCTCGGTGCTCGTACCCGTCTGGGCCAGGGATTCCGGCAACGGGCCGACAGCGATCGGCCTGATGGGCAGCGTGATGGGGGCCGCGGCGGTCTGCGGGAGCCTGATCGCCGCAGTGGTCGCGCACCGGCTGCGGCGGCGGGTGGTGGTTCTCACCGGGTTCCTGCTGGCCGGGGCACCGAGGTTCCTGATCCTCGCCTTCGATGCCCCGCTGGGGATGGTACTCGCCGTCTTCGCGGTCAGTGGGTTCGGTTCCGGCTTCATCAACCCAGTGATGGGGGCCGTCCTCGTCGAGCGGGTGCCGCGCCGGATGCTGGGCCGGGTCAACGCACTCGGTGACTCGCTGGCCTGGGCAGGCATCCCTCTCGGCGGGCTGCTCGCCGGGGCAGCCGTGACCGCTGTCGGACTCGTGCCGGTGCTGCTCACCTGCGGCGCCGCGTACTTCCTCACCACGAATCTGGCTGGACTGCGGCCGGAATGGCGCGAGATGGACCGTACGCGTGGGCGGGGCGTCGTGAAGCCGCATTCCAAGGAAGACGCCTCACAAAGCAGTACGAATATAGCGATATGACCTTTACGGGAGGGGGGCGGACCATCTGGTCTTCTTCTCCCTCCCATCGCTCCTTCTGACCTCGCCCACGTTTCACAAGCACTGGCGAGCCGGGCATCACTCGTCTCGGTGAACTTGGCGGAGTTGGCGAACGGGGTGGTCTGTGGCTCGTCACTGTGGAGGTGTGGGTGCTGTTTTGCAGGTGGTGGCCGGGGGTGCACCCGCCCAGGGGGACGGGTTCGAGGTGGCGTACGTGGACCGCCTTGGAGGCGAGCACCACGTAGATCTGTACGACGCCGCCGCGGTGCAGTTCGAGGACTGCCGTCCGGTGAGGTCGTTCCCGTCATGGAAGGGGCAGCGCAACTATCCGGGGCTGTGGTGGTCGGCGACAGCCGGTCGGCATGTCGGTTACGAGTCCTGGCTGGAGCGGGATCATGCGATGCTGCTGGACTTCGACAGCCGGGTGACGGGGTTCGCGTCGCAGCCGATGTGGCTGTTCTGGACGTTGGGCGGACGCCGCCGGTCCCATGCTCCGGACTGGTTCGCGCGGCGGTCGGACGGCACCGGGCTGGTGGTGGACTGCCGTCCGCTGGACCGGGTCAAGCCGCGGGACGCCGAGGCGTTCGCTGCGACCGAGCGGGCCTGCCGGGAGATCGGATGGGAGTTCAGCCTGGTCGGGGCACCGGATCCGGTGAAGCTGGCGAATGTCCGCTGGCTGGCGGGTTACCGGCATCCGCGGCACCGGCTAGCCCCTGTCGTCGACCGGCTGTTGGACGTCTTTACCCGCGAGACGCCCCTGCGGGTCGGTGTTGAACGGGTCGGCGATCCGATCGCGGTTCTGCCGGTGCTGTTCCACCTGCTGTGGTCGGGCGGCCTGGTGACGGACCTGTCGGTGGTGCTGGGCGAGTACGCCCTGGTCCGGCGGGCGGAGGCGGCGTGATGAGGGCAGGGGTGTCCAGGCCGGGAGTGCTTCGGGTCGGTGACCGGGTGCTCTTCGAGGAGAGCGAGCACACGGTGGTCGGTATCGAGGGCGTCACGGTGCGCCTGCACGGCGCCGACGGCGGGGACCAGGCTCTGCTGCTGCCCTTCCTGCTGGCCTCGGACGGATTCGCACTCGTCGGTCTGTCCGGTAACGAGGCGGAGTTCGCGTCGGCGGGCGTGCTGGAGTCACTGCCGCCGGAGGCGGTGGCCGATGCGCGGTTCTGGGAACGGCATGTCTCGGAGCTGGAGTGCGGGCTGCCTGCAGACGCCGCATCAGGGACCCGTCCCCGGCCGGAATACGACCCGGCCCGCACGATCCTGGCCGAGCGGGAGCGGGCGAAGACCGCTGAACTGGCCGCGCTGGGGCGGCCGGTGGGTCGGCGCACCTTGCAGCGGATGCGGGCTCGCTACCGGGCTCAGGGCCTGCTGGGGCTGGTGGATCACAGGGCGATGCGGCCCTCGTCCCCGACCGGACGGGCCGACCAGCGGGTGATCGACGCGATCGTCCGCGCGATCGGTGAGGAGACCGACACCTCCACCGGCACCCGTTCGCGGCTGATGCGGCGGGTCGAGCAGTTGTTGGAGACCGAGCACGGGGCCGGGGCGGTGGCGATGCCGTCCAGGGCGGCTTTCTACCGCCTGGTCGAGCAGCTTTCCACGGGGCGGCACACCTTCAGCGCGGCCACCACCCGGCGGCAGAACGCCAACCGGCCCACAGGACTGTTTACTCCGACTACGGCCAGTCGGCCGGGCGAGCAGGTCCAGATCGACACCACCAAGCTCGATCTGCTGGCCGTCCTGGACGACGGCACGGTCCGCAGGCCGGAGCTGACGATCGCGGTCGACATCGCCACCCGGACGATCTGCGCGGCGGTGCTGCGGCCGGAGAGCACAAAGGCGGTGGACGCTGCCTTGCTACTGGCGAAGATGTTGGTGCCCGAAGTCATGCGCCCCACCTGGCCGCAGGCGCTCGCCGCGTCGACGTCCCGACTCCCGCACGCCCGCCTGCTGGAGATCGACGCCCGGTTCGAGCACGCCGCCGCGAAACCGGTGATCGTCCCGGAGACCATCGTCACCGACCACGGCACCGTCTACCTCTCGCAGACGTTCACTGCCGCCTGCCAGCGCCTGGGCATCTCCGTCCAGCTCGCCCATCCCGGCACCCCGACGGATAAGGGCGTCGTCGAGCGCACGTTCTCCTCGATCAACACCCTGTTCTGCCAGCATGTCGCCAGCTACACAGGACGGGACGTCAGCCGGCGCGGTGTCGACCCGGCCCGCAAAGCGGCCTTCAGCCTGCCCGAACTCGACGACCTGCTCCAGGAATGGGTCATCCACTGGCAGATGCGCCCGCACGACGGACTGGTACATCCCTTCCTGCCCGGCCGACCCCTGTCGCCCAACGACGCCTACGCGCTCCAGGTCGCCACCAGCGGCTACCTGCCGATGCCGCTGGGTCCGTCCGACTACATCGAGCTGCTGCCGGTGACCTGGCGGGTGATCAACGACTACGGCATCCGCATCGCCCACCGCACCTACGACGCAACGGAGTTGGCCGCCTACCGCAGGCAGTCGTCTGGCGTCGCGGTCCAGCGTGGCAAGTGGGAGGTCCACTACGACCCGCACGACCTCAGCCACGTGTTCGTACGCAACCACCGTGCCAGCGGCTGGATCACCGCAGAATGGACGCTGCTGCCGCTGGTGGCCCGTCCGTTCTCCGACGCGCTCTGGCGCCAGGCCCGGCGTCAGGTCGTCGAGCGCGGTCTGGACGGCGACGACCAGACCGCTGTCGCCAGGGCTCTGGACGCGCTGCTGCGACGGGCCGGACGCGAAGCAGGAGAGTCGCCTGGCGATGTTCCGCCGCCCCGGACGGCCACGCCTCTGCGGCCGGCCGCGGAACCTGGCGAGGACGACATCGACGGCGAGGAGGGAACTCCGACGGAGCTGGCCAAGGTCATCCCGTTCGGAGTCTTCGACCCCTTCAGCGAGGAGGACTACCGGTGACCGACGGCGACCCGGCCGACCGCGAGTTCCCCCTGACCACGAAGGAGGGATGGAGCCGCTTCGTCCAAAACGTCCCGGTCAGCGAGCCCCTGCTGGACCGCCCCGCACTGCTGTCACTGAGCGACATCGAGCGGGAGCTCTACGACGAGGCCAGAGCCGAGCACCACACCCAGCTGTTCGTCGCGAAGACCCCGACCGTGATGGAAGTGATCCGCACAGGCCGGGAGCTGACCCTCCTCAACCGCCGCCAGGTCTCCGCCCGCCGCGGCCTGATCGTCTCCGGCGAGGCTGGCACCGGCAAGACCACCGCGATCACCCAACTCGGCAAAGCCCACGAACAGCACGTCCGCCGCCGGCTTCCCGCCGACTGCGGCCCCAGGCTGCCCATCGCCTACGTGACCGTTCCCCCGGCCGCCACTCCGAAGATGCTCGCAATCGAGTTCGCCCGGTTCCTCGGCATCCCGCTGTTGCGCCGCATGAACCAAACCGAGATCACCAATGCGGTCTGTGAGGTCCTGGCCGAACTGCGCTGCGAACTCGTCCTGGTCGACGAGATCCACAACATCTCGCTCACCACCAGATCCGGCGCCGAGGTCTCTGACCAGCTCAAATACCTCTCAGAACGAATCGCGGCCACGTTCGTCTACACCGGCATCGACGTCGAGTCCGCCGGGCTGTTCAACGGCACCCGCGGCAAACAGATCGCCGGACGCTTCGTCAGCGTCCACGCCAAGCCGTTCACCATCGCTACCCCCGCCCAGCGTCAGGAATGGCTCGCCCTACTGGCCACCATGGAACAGTCCCTGCGGCTACATCGGCATACCCCGGGCATGCTGGCCGCCCACGCAGACTTCCTCTATCAACGCACCTCCGGCATGATCGGCAGCCTCGCGCACCTGATCAGGGCCGCAGCCTTGCGGGCCATGGCATCCGGCGCCGAGAAGATCACCAAGCAGCTGCTGGCGGAGATCCCCCTCGACACCGCAGCCGAGACGAGCGCACCGCTCAGCGCGCGTTCACGTCGAGCCCGAACCGCCCAGCGACGTGCCGGATGAACCGCGCTCAGTACGCCCCCGAAACTTTGACACTCGCGAGGAGCCTGGCCGTCCCCGTCCGCCCTTGGGGAAGCGAGTCCCTGCCCTCCTACGTCGCTCGCCTCGCTCACGCCAACCGCATCCCGCACACGGCCCTCTGGCGACACATTGCAGTGCCCCACAAAACTGGAGCGAGCAGCACCACGCTGCCCTGGGAAGCCACCCTCAACCAGCCCGCCGTCGCACGACTTGCCGTCATGTCTGGGATTCCCGTCGAACGGTTACGGAAGGCGCTGCCCGCCCTCTCCTGGTCGACCCGCGATGCGTCAGAGCTGCCCACGGACGTTCCCGCTGTCTGGATGCGCCAAGCTCACTCGCCCAATGCGGTCATCTGCCGCCAGTGCACCGTCCGCCGCGGTATCACAACTGGGGTCCGAGCACACTTGGCCCTGCCCGACATCGTGTGTCACCGCCACCACGTCTGGCAGACACCTGAACCCTGGGACGTCTCAGCAGTCCCCGAGATCGAACGAGCGCAACGGAACCTTCGCAAGCTCCGGAAGGCCCACGGCAGCCACATCATGGCCTGCTGCATCCGGGATGCACGCTGGATCATCAGCGGCTGGGTTCACATCCCAAGCCGGGAGCCGAAATTTGAAGATCTCTGGCAGCACCGCCGCAGGAAGCTAATTCTCCCGGAGCAGTTCCGTACCTGGGAACTGCCCGCCCACATCATGACCCACCCGGAACTCGTGACCCTTGCCTCCGCACTCATGCCGATTCACCTGGACGTGGGCTACCTCCGCGGCCTCGGCCTCCAGGAGTGGAAGTTCAAAGCACACCTGCGAGCCCGCCTCGGTCTGGACCCCCGGAGACAACCCACGGGCGACCCCATCAACAGGTTCTTCTACATGGTCCAGGCGGACCGGGCCCGCTGGCGGAACCCCAAAAACGCCATGATCGCTGAGACAGCTACACCGCGAACCGTTCAGTGATCATGGCGAACCGCAGCTCAGGCGAAGCTCCTCTCGCCACTCTCGCTGAGAAAGAACAGCAGGTCAGAACGGATTGTCAGTGGCATACCTCACGATGGGCACATACGGCACCTCGTGTCGGAGCGTGCCGTCCGAAGACGACAGGAGGTTCGTCATGGCCAGCCACCACGCAGCAGCCGCCAACCGGCGCCGCGCCCCCGGCCCTGCCCCCTCACTGACCGGCCCGGCGAGCGACGTGCACCCCGTGCTGCGGCGGGCGACGGCCCCGCCCGCCGCCCTCGACCTGCTCGCCCAGGCCCGCTCCGGACTCGACGAGGCGTCCGGCCACCGGATGCCGAACGAGCGGTATGCCACCGCCCATCTGGCCGCCCTGCGCACCGCCGCCGCGGTGCTCGCCGCCCGGGGCCGCCCGGAACTCACCCCGAGGCGTCGCGCCAAGATCCGCAGCGCCTGGGAAGTGCTCCCCGAGATAGCGCCCGAACTCGCCGAGTGGAGCGTGCTGTTCGCCTCCGGCGCAGCCCGCCGCGCGCGTGCCGAGGCGGGCATACAGGGCGCGGCGAGCGCCCGGGACGCCGACGACCTCATCCGCGACGTGGCGATGTTCCTGCGCCTGGTCGAACGGATGCTGGTGCTCCAGCCGGTGCTGCCCCAGCCCCGCCAGGACGGCACCCCGGGAGTCCCGGACGCGGGCTGACCGACCGCCTCGGTGCCGCCCATTAGGGTTGGGACATCAGCACCCTCCACCGCGGCCCCCTGGCCCGGCGGAGACGCAAGCCCATCGCTCCGCCGCACACCAGGCGGTGCCGCGCCGAGGAGTCAACTGCCGTGTCGGACCCGATGCGCCCACCCGTCTCCCACCCCCGGACGACGTCGCTGCGTTCCGATCCCTCCCGCCCCCGCGCCTCCCTCCGTACCGCCGTGGTCTGGGAGGTCCTCCAGGACGCCCTCGACCGCCGGGTGAAGGCCACGGGGCGTGTGTCGCTGGACGTGCTGGACACCGGGGGCGGCAGCGGCAAGTTCGCGGTGCCCGTGGCCCGCCTCGGCCACCGCGTCACCGTCGTCGACCCCAGCCCGAACGCACTGTTCGCGCTGGAGCGCCGGGCCGCCGAGGCCGGCGTCGCCGACCGGGTGCGGGGCGTCCAGGGCGACGCGCACGGCCTCTTCGACGTCGTCGATCGCGGCGGGTACGACGCCGTGCTCTGCCACGGCGTCCTGGAGTACGTGGACGACCCCACCGAGGGCATCGGCAACGCGGTCGCCGCGCTGCGGCCCGAAGGTGTGCTCAGCCTGCTCGCCGCGGGCCTGGGTGGAGCGGTGCTCGCGCGGGCCCTCGCCGGGCACTTCAAGGAGGCCCGGCAGGCGCTCGACGACCCGAACGGACGCTGGGGCGAGGGTGATCCGGTTCCCCACCGCTTCACCGCCGAGCAGCTCACCACGCTCGTCGAGGGCGCGGGCCTGGAAGTCGCCGCCGTACACGGCGTCCGGGTCTTCGCCGACCTGGTCCCCGGCGTCCTCGTCGACACCGAGCCCGGCGCTCTGGACGCCCTGCTCGAGCTGGAGGCGGCGGTCGCCGAACTGCCCGCCTTCCACTCCGTGGCCACACAGCTTCACGTGCTGGGCGAGACGCGAGGGACCGCCGGGTCCTGATCCGTCCCCCGGGGCGAAGGGGGTGACCCGCTGATCAGGGGCTCGGCGGCGGATGGAGTACGCCACAGGCCCCCCGATCGGGCGCTCGTGGCCGTATGATCGAGGGAGGCCGTTCCGGCATGACGGGCCGTCCGCTGGGGAATTCACACCTCAGCGGGTCGGGGCGCCATGGCGGGTTCCGGTTGGCGAATTGGCGTAGAGGGGCGGGTTTCAAGGGGGCGATTCCCTGCCTATCCTGAAGAGGACCCCCCGGGTCGCCCCGGCGACCGCACGATGAGGAGGACTCCGTGCCGCTCTCAGAGCACGAGCAGCGCATGCTCGAGCAGATGGAGCGAGCGCTGTACGCCGAAGATCCCAAGTTCGCGTCAGCGCTTGAGGGAAGCGGGCTGCGTACGTACACCCGGCGGCGGGTCTACCAGGCGGTCGCGGGCTTTCTGGTGGGTATCGCGCTCCTCATGGCCGGAATGGTCGCACAGCAGATCTGGGTCAGCGTGGTGGGATTCCTCGTCATGCTGGGCTGCGCCGTGCTCGCCGTCACCGGTTGGCGCAAGGCCCCCAAGCCGGGTGAGCAGCCCACCGGTGCCACAGGCTCCGCCGCTGCGCGTCAGACACGACAGCGCCGCTCCATGATGGACCGAATCGAACAGCGCTGGCAGCGCCGTCGTGACGAGCAGGGCGGCCACTGAGCCCGCCGAACCGCCGATTCGACAGCCACAGCTGAAGACGGACGAAGGGTGACCACCCACAGGGCGGTCACCCTTCGAGCACGCCCGAAAATCGAACGGCAGTGGATCGTCGATCGACTGTGGGTCGTCGAACGGCCGTGGATCGTCGAACGGCAGTGGATCGCCGTGCGGCGGCGCATCGTCGAACGGTCGCGGCTCGTCGAACGGCCTCGCTTCTTCCGGTGACGGCTCCCGGGCACCTCACAGCCGCGGCCACCCGGTCGAGCGGGGAGCCGAGCCCCGCACCCACACCATTGCACGGCCCCCTGCACACGTCTGCACGGCACCTGCACACGTCTGCCCCCGCCGGGTTCGCCCGGCGGGGGCAGACGTGTGCGGAGCCCGTCAGCTGTTCTGGCTCGGCGAAGGGCGTCGCCAGGGCAGCCGTGGCGTCGGGATGCGGGACAGCAGGTCGTCCCTGGTCCGCGCCCAGCGGGCGGAGAAGGCCCAGGCCACCCGGATGGCCGAACGCGGCAGCAGCAGTGCCCGGAGCTTCGTCCGGCGGCCGGCGTGCGCCCGGAGGCCTACCCCGACCTGGTGCGCGTCCCGGGCGAGGCCCGCAGGGACCTGCGGACGCGGAGCGAAGAGGACCTGCTCCACCGCCGCCGCCACCCGGTTCACCGCGTCCGCGGCCGCCGGTTCGAGCTCTCCGAGGCGCACGATCCGCGCGGCGGCCTTGCGGGGCGTCTGCGACTCGTCCGGCGCGATCCCGTAGTCCCACGCCGTGTCGGTCACCTCCTGCCAGGCGGCCAGCGCATGAGCCGCCGCGGCCTCCGTACGGCCGTACCCGGTGGCTCCGCCCGGTGCTGTCAGGGGGAAGCCCTCCGGCCCGCCCCCTTCGTCGGCCACCTCCCGCGCCGAAGCGGGCCCATGGGCCCCCTTCAGCACCGCACCGTCATGCGCGCCCAGCCGTACTGACCGCACCCGCAGCCGCCACAGCATCGGCAGCAGCGGGATGGCCAGCAGCAGGAGCGCCCCCGGGAGGATCAGCAGGGTCCAGGGAGAGAAGAACACCAGACCCCACAAGGAGCGCTCCTCGTCGTCCGAACCCGCCACGGCCGCCGCGGACTCGCTCGCGCAGGCACCCAGCTTCGCCTCCTGCGGCGTGCAGCTCTCGCTCGCCGACGGTGCGGCCGAGGGCTCCGTGGACGCCGACTGCGAGGGCCGGGGCACCTCGGGCAGGCCGCTCGTGCCGGGGTCCTCCGGCACCGTGTACTGAGGAGTCGAGCCCCGGTTGGGGGTCGGCTCGAAGCGGGTCCAGCCCACACCCTCGAAGTACAGCTCCGGCCAGGCGTGCGCGTCGCGCAGTCCCACCGACATCGTGCCGTTCGTCTGTGGGGTGCCGGGGGTGAAGCCCACGGCCACCCGGGCCGGTATGCCCAGTGTGCGGGCCATCGACGCCATCGCGAACGAGAAGTGGACGCAGAAGCCCTCCTTGTCCTGGAGGAACCGGGCTATCGCCCGCGCGCCGGTGCCGGACCGCACCTCGGTGTCATACGTGAACTCGCCGCTGAACGCGAACCAGTCCTGGAGCTTCACCGCCCGCTCGTAGTTGTTCGTCGCGCCCTTGGTGACGTCCAGCGCGGTCCGCGCCACCACCGACGGCAGCGAGGCCGGCACCTTGGTGTACTCCCGCCGCAGGGACGGCGGCGGCTCCGGTGCCGAGGCCAGCTGCTCCGCCGTGGGTTGCACGATCAGGCTCTCGACCTTGTACTGGGCGCCCTTGGTGTTCTGGCCGTGGTCACCGACGAGAGTGCGCCCCGCGGGCTCGTACCGCCAGTCGCCGTCGATGTCGACGCCGGTGACCGGGTACGGCATCGGCAGCCAGTTCTGCTCGTAGTCCTCCGCCGCGACGATCCGGGTCTCGATCGAGGTCCGCTTGACGTCGGAGGCCAGACCGATGGGGGTGCCGAACTCGTCCGGCACCCCGGTGATGGAGCGCTCGGTCGGCGTCCAGGCGGTGCCGTCGAACTTGTCCAGGGAGACGATCCGCAGATACATCTCCTGCACGTTGTCCGTGTTGGTGCGGTAGGACAGGACCTGGCGGTCCTCGTCCACGTTCAGGCTGCCGCTCAGCGCCACCACGGGGTTCACCGCGGCGATCGTGCCGCCACCGGAGCCCCCGCCGATGCCGGTGCCCGTGCCGTCCAGCAGTCCCCCGTCGAGGGAGGGCAGTCCGAGAGGCACCACCAGGGCGATGCCCAGCGCGACCGCGCCGATGCGCCGCCCGGTGCGCACCGGGGCCACGGCGCCGCCCGCGGACTCCGCGCGCGGAGCGGCGGACGCGCCGCCGAAGACCCGGCCCCACTGCGAGAGCCGGTCGCGGCTCTCGGTCAGGAGCAGCAGCAGATAGCCGGCGGAGGCCAGCACGAACCACAGCCACGCGGCGCCGTCGGAGAGGCCCGCGGCGACCGAGTACAGCGCGAGCAGCGGCAGACCGGCCGGGGCCGCGCTGCGGAACGTCACCGCGAGCGCGTCGACCAGGAGGCCTATCACCAGCACACCGCCGATGATCATCAAGCGGATGCCGTCGCTCAGCGGCGCCGGGATCGCGTACCGCCCCACGTCGTCGGCGCCCGCCTGCAGCAGCGTCGCGAAGTACTGGAACGCCTCCGGGCCGGGGACGATCCCGGCCACCGCCCGCTCCCGGGCGAAGACCAGCGTCAGCATCATCAGCGTGACCAGTGCCTGCGCGGCCACCGTCAGCGGCCGGGCCAGCGGAACCCGCCGGGTGAGCGCTCCCACACCGGTCTGCACGCCCAGCATGAGGGCCGCCTGGAAGATCCAGGTCGCCGGGTCGACCAGCGGCAGCAGCGCGCACGACGCCATGATCGTGGCGGCCCAGGCGCACAGCGCCAGTCTGGCCCGCCCGCTCATGACCGTCCCTCCATGCCGCTCCCGGACATCACACCGGTGCGCTGCTGGTCCGCCTGCCGCCACAGGTCCGTCAGCGAGGCGCCGCGCGGCACGGTCAGCGCCGTCCAGCCCGTCTCCTGCAGCAGACGCAGCGACTCCTCGCTCGCGCTCCCGGCACCGGGCACCTCACCCGGTTCGGTCGTCCACGCCTCGCTGTCCAGCAGGAAGGCGACCGCCCCGCCGCTGCGCTGACGCATCTTGCCGATCACCGTCGCCTGCTCCTCGTCGAGGTCGCCGAGGAAGGCGACCAGCAGCCCCTCGTTGCCGCCGCGCAGCACGTCGTACGCGGGCGAGAGGCCTTTGCCGTCGGAGTGGTCGATCACCGCGAGGGTGTCCATCATCAGCCCCGCCGCATCGGCGGACTCCTGGCTGGCGCCCGCGAACCCGTCGGCACCCTCGCCGGGCACCGAACTGCCGGTGTCCGTCAACAGCCGTACCGAGAAGCCCCGTTCGAGCATGTGGACCAGCATGGAGGCGGCGCCGGAGACGGCCCACTCGAAGGCCGAGTCCGGGCCCGCGCCGAGATACGCCTCGGCCCGGGTGTCCAGCAGCACCGTGCAGCGGGCGCGCTGCGGCTGTTCCTCGCGGCGCACCATCAGTTCGCCGTAGCGCGCGGTCGAGCGCCAGTGCACCCGGCGCAGGTCGTCCCCGTGCCGGTACCCGCGCGGGATCACGTCGTCCTCGCCGGCCAGCGCCAGCGAGCGCTGCCGGCCGTCGCCGTACCCCTTCGCCTCCCCGTTCAGCCGCACCGGCGGCAGCGCGTCCACCCGCGGGATGACCGTCAGCGTGTCGTACGTCGAGAAGGACCGGGTCAGCTCGCACATGCCGAACGGGTCGGTCAGACGCAGCTGGAGCGGGCCCAGGGGGTAGCGGCCGCGCAGATCGGAGCGGACGCGGTACGACACCTCGCGGCGGCCGCCCGCCTCCACCCGGTCCAGCACGAACCTCGGACGCGGACCGAGCACGTACGGCACCCGGTCCTGGAGCATCAACAGCCCGGTGGGCAGCCGCGAGACGTTGTCCATCCGCAGATGGACGCGGGCCTCGCTGCCGGCGGGCACCCGCGCGGGAGAGAGGCGGCGGCTGCCCGCGACCCGGTAGCGGGTGCGGTACAGCACGGTCGTGCAGACCAGCGGCAGCACGGCGAGCAACAGGCCCACCCGCAGCAGATCGCTCTGCCCGAGGACGTACGCGCATATGGCGGCCGCTATGCCGGCGGCCAGGAAGGAGCGGCCCCGTGTGGTGAGGCCGGTGAGGGCCGTGCGCAGCCCGCCCTTGTCCTGCTCCGGGGCGGGCGCCGGCCCGGCGGTGGTCATCCAAGCCTCCGCGGCGGCTGCTGCGGATACGCGGGCGTGGCGTGGACCGAGCCGAAGCCGCTCTGCGCCTGGGGCGCCTGCGGTACGGGCGTGCGCTGGAGGATCTCCTGCACGACCTGCTCCGGCGTACGGCGGTTGAGCTGGGCCTGGGCGGTGGGCAGCAGCCGGTGGGCGAGGATGGCCACGGCCAGCGACTGGATGTCGTCCGGCAGGGCGTACTCCCGGCCGCTCAGGGCGGCGGTCGCCCTCGCCGCGCGCAGCAGATGCAGCGTGGCACGCGGCGAGGCGCCGAGTCTCAGGTCCGGGTGGCTGCGGGTGGCACCGACCAGGTCCACCGCGTACCGCCGGACCGTTTCCGCGACGTGCACATTGCGGACGGCCTCGATCAGTTTCACGATCTCGTGCGCGTGCGCCACCGGCTGCATGTCCTCCAGCGGCGAGACCCCGCCGTGGACGTCGAGCATCCGCAGCTCGGCCTCCGGGCTGGGGTAGCCGACGGAGACGCGGGCCATGAAGCGGTCGCGCTGGGCCTCCGGCAGCGGATAGGTGCCCTCCATCTCCACCGGGTTCTGCGTGGCCACCACCATGAAGGGGGTCGGCAGCTCGTACGTCGTGCCGTCGATCGTGACCTGCCGCTCCTCCAGGGACTCCAGGAGCGCGGACTGCGTCTTCGGCGAGGCCCGGTTGATCTCGTCGCCGATCACGATCTGAGAGAAGATCGCGCCCGGCTTGAACTCGAACTCCTTGCGCTGCTGATCCCAGATGGACACACCCGTGATGTCCGAGGGCAGCAGGTCCGGCGTGAACTGGATACGCCGCACCGAGCAGTCGATGGACCGCGCCAGTGCCTTGGCCAGCATGGTCTTGCCGACGCCGGGTACGTCTTCGATCAGAAGATGCCCCTCGGCGAGCAGCACTGTCAGCGAAAGCCGTACGACCTCAGGCTTGCCCTCGATCACTCCTTCGACCGAACTGCGGACTCGCTCCACAGTGCTGGTCAGATCAGTGAGGCTCGCTCGATCGTCATAGGTCGTCACACGGCCCTCCTCGGCCCGTTCTTTCTCCAGGCCGTCGCTCTGCGATGCGGACCGGCCCACCCCGAAACACGGACACCACGCGCGAACTGCTCAGCGTGACGTCACATCCGCATTCTTGCTGCCGTTACCAATCCGTGTCACTCGCCTGTGGACAACAGTCCGCGTTATGTCGGTTTTGTGGTCAATTAAAGGCTGAGATGCCAGCAGATTGACAGGAAACCGGGGCTGCGCGGGACCGTCCTCGGGCGGTAGGAGCGCGGTCCCGGCGGTCGGGTTCGACGGGGCTCAGGCCGGGTCGATCTCCCGCAGCAGACCCGTCTTCACATCGAAGACGAAGCCGCGAACGTCGTCCGAGTGCAGCAGGAACGGGTTGGTGCGCACCCGCTGCATGGACTGCCGTACGTCCTGGTCCACGTCCCGGAAGGACTCCACGGCCCAGGCCGGGCGCTGGCCGATCTCCGCCTCCAGCTCGGTGCGGAAGTCCTCGGTGAGGGACTCCAGGCCGCAGCCGGTGTGGTGGATCAGGACGACGCTGCGGGTGCCGAGCTTGCGCTGGCTGATGGTGAGGGACCGGATCACGTCGTCGGTGACCACGCCGCCCGCGTTGCGGATGGTGTGGCAGTCGCCCAGCGACAGGCCGAGCGCGTCGTGCAGGTCGAGGCGGGCGTCCATGCAGGCCACGACCGCGACGCGGAGGACGGGGCGGGCGTCCATCCCGGGGTCGGCGAACGCGGCCGCGTACCGCTGGTTCGCCTCGACGAGGCGGTCGGTGACGGTGCCGTCGGATATGGCGCCTTCGGGGCCGGTGGGAACTGCTGCGGAGGTCGTCATAGCCACGACGGTACTGGTCACGCCCGCTGAGGGCGCCCTGTGAGAGAGGACAAAGAACGTCATTGAGGCTTGTTGTGAGGTAACCCACAGGAGTGGCCGGATCACGGCCGTACGGGTGATTTCTCCTGATTCGCAGGTTCGCCCGGGGGAGGCGTCGCGACGCGCAGGCCGGTTGATTGACCGCGATCGGCCGTGGACTAGAGTGACGCGGAGCGGGAGGCGAGGCCCCCTGCTGGACTGAAATCCCCAGGAGAACCGGTGACAGCCCGGCGTCTCCCCGCGTGCGCGGCGCGTACGTGCGGCTCGCGCCGGACCTGAGAGGGCCCCTTGAGCAACAGCCGCCACGTCCCCGTCATGCTCCAGCGGTGCCTGGACATGCTGGCCCCGGCCCTCGCGGAGCCCGGCGCGGTGGTGGTCGACTGCACACTCGGCCTCGGCGGCCACAGCGAGGCGCTCCTCACCCGGTTCCCCGAGGCGCGGCTCGTCGCCCTCGACCGTGACAAGGAGGCCCTGCGCCTCTCCGGTGAACGGCTGGCCCCGTTCGGCGAGCGCGCCACCCTCGTGCACGCCGTCTACGACGAACTCCCCGATGTGCTTGTCCGGCTGGGCCTCCCGCGCGTCCAGGGCGTCCTGTTCGACCTCGGTGTCTCCTCCATGCAGCTCGACGAGGCCGACCGGGGCTTCGCGTACGCCCAGGACGCCCCCCTCGACATGCGGATGGACCAGACGACCGGCATCAGCGCGGCCGAGGTCCTCAACACCTACGCGCCGGGCGAACTCGTCCGGATCCTCCGGGCGTACGGCGAGGAGAAGCAGGCCAAGCGGATCGTCTCCGCGGTCGTGCGCGAGCGCGACAAGAAGCCCTTCACGAACAGCGCCCGCCTCGTCGAACTGATCCGCGACTCTCTGCCGCAGGCGGCCAAGCGCACCGGTGGCAATCCGGCCAAGCGCACCTTCCAGGCGCTGCGCATCGAGGTCAACGGTGAACTCACCGTCCTGGAGCGGGCGATCCCCGCCGCCGTGAAGGCCCTCGCGGTCGGCGGCCGGATCGCCGTCCTGTCGTACCACTCGCTGGAGGACCGCCTCGTCAAGCAGGTGTTCGCGGCGGGCGCCGCCACCACCGCGCCCCCCGGGCTGCCCGTGGTCCCCGAGCGCTATCAGCCGAGGCTCAAGCTCCTCACCCGTGGTGCCGAACTTCCCACCGAGGAAGAGGTCGCCGAGAACCGGCGCGCCGCCCCCGCGCGTCTGCGCGGGGCGGAACGCGTGCGGGAGCACCTTGAATGAGGCGCACGAGGCGTACGAGGCGGCCGCACACGGTGCGTGAAGGGTGACGGTGAGTGAGTCCGAAAAGCGAACTCGCGGGGACGGCGGGTGAGTCCGGAAACCGGACTCACGGGGAGGCCGTGTGAACAGGAAACCCGAACTGAGGGGCCGGGCCGCCCGTCTCGCGCGGCTCCTGCCCGTGCGGCCCAAGGGTGCCGCCCGCACTCCGTTCGTCCTCCTCGTCGTCCTGCTGCTGGGCGGTGGCCTCATCGGCCTCCTCGTGCTGAACTCCGCACTCAGTGAAGGGTCGTTCAAGCTCGACGACCTCCAGGACGACGTGAAGAGCTACACCGACCAGGAACAGGCGCTCCAGCGGGACGTCGACGCCTACTCCGCGCCCGACGCCCTCCAGCGCCGCGCCCGCGAGCTGGGCATGGTCCCCGGCGGCGACCCGGCCTTCCTGAACCCCGACGGCACGGTCAAGGGCGTCCCGAGCGCCGCCCAACAGGCCGTGGCCCGTATGCCGCTCGTCCTCGCACCCGAGGTCCTCGACCCCGGCCCGCCCGTGAGTCCGACCCCCGCACCCGTGACTCCTACGCCCTCCGCGCCGTCGGCCACTGCGACACAGTCACAGCCGCAGACGCAGTCACAGCCGCAGATGCAGTCGCAGTCGCCGGAGATGCCGGAGCCCGCGGTCACTCCCACCCCGACCCCCACACCCACCAGCCCGTTCGTACAGTCCACCCAGCTCCCGACGACCCCCGGCAGGTGACGGAAGTGGCCGATTCAGGCAGGCAGCCCCCCCGCCGCCGCGTACCGGGACCCGCCCGGCCCGTGCGCCCCGGTGGCCAGCAGCGCAGGCCGGGCCCCGGTGCCCGCCCCGGGCAGCGCCGCCCGGCCTCGTCCCGGCAGCCGGCCGCGCGCACCATCCGCCTGGGCAGCCCGCGCCCGAGGCTGCGCATGGTGAGCCTCGCGCTGACCCTGGTGATGATCGCCTTCGTCGTACGGCTGCTTCAGGTACAGGCCGTCGACGCGAGTGAGTACGCCGCCAAGGCCGACCGGAACCGGTACGTCGGCCGGGTGCTGGCCGCCGAGCGGGGCGGGATCACCGACCGCAACGGCGTCGCGCTGGCGGTCAGCGCCGACGCCAACGACATCACGGCCGACCCGACGATGTTCACGCGCGAGCAGCTGAGGATCGACGACGGACCCGAGCAGGCGGCCGCGCTCCTCGCGCCGATCCTCGGGGCGGACCAGGAGACGCTCACCGAGAGGCTGAGCACCAAGAACACGCGCTACGTGCTCCTCGCCCGCCGCCAGACCCCCCAGGTCTGGAACCAGATCAGCGACCTGAAGTCCGCGCTCGTCCAGCGGGCCGCGGACGAGAAGGGCACGGTCAACGTCCTGGCCGGCGTCTTCCAGGAGCCCAGCAGCAAGCGCGTGTACCCCAACGGCGACCTCGCCGCCGGGATACTGGGCTGGGTCAACGCCGAGGGCAAGGGCGGCGGCGGCATCGAGCAGCAGTTGAACAACCGTCTGGCAGGCAAGGACGGCAAGATCCGTTACGCCCAGTCCGGCGGCCGTCTCGTGCCCACCGCGGGCTCCACCGAGACCCCCGCCGTCGCCGGCTCCGACGTCGAGCTGACCATCGACCGCGACATCCAGTGGGCCGCGCAGAACGCCATCACCGAGCAGGTGAAGAAGTCCAAGGCCGACCGCGGCTACGTGATAGTGCAGGACACCCGCACCGGCGAGGTCCTCGCCATGGCCAACTCGCCCGGCTTCGACCCGAACGACCTCACGAAGGCGAACCCGGACGCGCTGGGCAACGCGGCCCTCCAGGACGCCTTCGAGCCCGGCTCCACCGCCAAGGTCATGTCGATGGCCGCCGTACTGGAGGAGAACGTCGCGACGCCGGGCACGCACGTCACCGTGCCCAACCGGCTGCACCGCGGCGACCGGCTCTTCAAGGACGACATCGACCACCCGACCTGGTACCTGACGCTCAACGGCGTCCTCGCCAAGTCCAGCAACATCGGCACCATCCTCGCCACCGGCGAACTCGGCGGGAACCAGCGCGAGTCCAACAAGATCCTGTACTCGTACCTGCGCAAGTTCGGCATCGGCGGCTACACGGGCCTCGACTTCCCCGGCGAGACCAAGGGCATCCTCGCCGCGCCCGGCGACTGGTCGACCTCGCAGCAGTACACGATCCCTTTCGGTCAGGGCGTGTCGATGAACGCCATGCAGGCGACCTCCGTCTACTCGACGATCGCCAACGGCGGTGTACGCGTCGAACCGACCCTCGTAAGAGGCACCAAGGGGCCGGACGGCCGCTTCACTCCCGCCAAGAAGCCCGAGAAGACCCGGGTCGTGAGCGAGAAGACGGCGAAGACCCTCGCCCGGATGCTGGAGTCCGTCGTGGACGACGAGGAGGGCACGGGCACCAAGGCGCGTATCCCCGGCTACCGGGTCGCGGGCAAGACGGGTACGGCCAACCGTGTGGATCCGGCCACCGGCAGATACCGCGGCTACACCTCGTCGTTCGCCGGGTTCGCGCCCGCCGACAACCCGAGGATCACCGTCTACTGCGCGATCCAGAACGCCACCAAGGGCAACTACTTCGGCGGCCAGATCTGTGGACCCATCTACAAGGAGGTCATGGAGTTCGCCCTGAAGACCCTCCAGGTCCCGCCCACCGGGGCGAAGCCCGCGAACCTGCCCGTCGCCTTCACACCCTGACCAGCCTCCTGACCCGCCTCCTGACCCCCTCCTGATCACCGCCGATCAGCGCAACCAGCCAGGAACCGACTCGTGACCATGATCACTCCCGACCCCGGGAACCACGCCTCACAGCCCCGCGCGCACAAACCCCCGCCCACCCGTGTGCCACCACCACCCGTGCCGGACCGCGCTCCGGGCGGGCTCCTCTTTAGCTCCGGCGGGGGTACGCCCGGTACGCTCACCGCCGTGCCACACGCTGATCAGTCCCAAACCACCCAGAAGGACGTTCCCGTGACATATCCGGGACCGCCCAGGCCGATCCAGGTCTCCGCCACACCCCTCGCGGAGCTCGCCGGCCAGGTGGGTGCCGAACAGCCGGGGAGCGCCGCTCAGGTCACGGGCATCACCCATGACTCGCGGGCCGTCCGCCCCGGCGACGTGTACGCCGCCCTGCCCGGTGCCCGTCTGCACGGCGCCGACTTCGTGGACCAGGCGGTCGGCCTCGGCGCCGTCGCCGTGCTCACCGACCCGAGCGGCGCCGAGCGCGTCGCCGCCGCCGGGCTCCCCGCGCTCGTCGTGGAGAACCCGCGCGCGCGGATGGGCGAGCTGGCGGCCACGATCTACGGTCACCCGGGCCGTGACCTGCTCCAGATCGGCATCACCGGCACCTCCGGCAAGACCACCACCGCGTACCTCGTCGAGGGCGGTCTGCGGACCGTGCGCTCCACGGGACTCATCGGCACGGTCGAGATGCGTATCGGCGACGAGCGCATCAAGTCCGAGCGGACCACCCCCGAGGCCACCGACCTCCAGGCCCTGTTCGCGGTCATGCGTGAACGCGGTGTCGACTCGGTCGTCATGGAGGTCTCCAGCCACGCGCTGGTCCTCGGCCGGGTCGACGGCTGCGTCTTCGACGTGGCGGTCTTCAACAACCTCAGCCCGGAGCACATGGAGTTCCACTCCGGCATGGAGGACTACTTCCAGGCCAAGGCGCGGCTCTTCACACCGGAACGCAGCAGGCTCGGCGTCGTCAACCTCGACGACGAGTACGGCCGCCGACTCGTCGACGAAGCCACGGTCCCGGTCGTCACCTTCTCCGCCGAGGGGCACCCGGACGCCGACTGGCGCGCCGAGGACGTCCAGGTCGGGCCGATGGACTCGACGTTCACGGTGGTCGGGCCCAAGGGCGAGCGGATCACTGCCAGGTCGCCGCTGCCGGGCACCTTCAACGTCGCCAACACCCTGGCGGCCGTCGCCGCGCTGGCCGTCGCCGGGATCGACCCGCAGACCGCCGCCGACGGCATCGCCGCCGTACCGGGTGTGCCGGGCCGGCTGGAGCGCGTGGACGCCGGGCAGCCGTACCTCGCGGTCGTCGACTACGCCCACAAGACGGACGCCGTCGAGTCGGTCCTCAAGGCGCTGCGCAAGGTCACCGAGGGCAGCCTGCACGTCGTGCTCGGCTGCGGCGGTGACCGGGACAGGACCAAACGCGTGCCGATGGGCGCCGCCATGGCCCGGCTCTCCGACACCGCCGTACTCACCTCCGACAACCCCCGTTCCGAAGACCCCCTGGCGATCCTCGCGACGATGCTCGAAGGCGCGGCGTCCGTGCCGGCGCACGAGCGCGGCGAGGTCCTCCTCTTCGAGGACCGGGCCGCCGCGATCGCCGCGGCGGTGGCCCGCGCGCAGCCGGGCGACACCGTGCTGGTCGCGGGCAAGGGCCACGAGCAGGGCCAGGACATCGCCGGCGTGGTACGTCCCTTCGACGACCGCCAGGTGCTTCGCGAAGCTATCCAGCAGACCCAGGGATGAACTTGTGATCGCCCTCTCCCTCGCCGAGATCGCAGAAGTCGTCGGCGGGCAGACGCACGACATACCGGATCCGTCGGTGCAGGTCACCGGACCGGTCGTCCGGGACTCCCGTGAAGTGGAGCCCGGCAGCCTCTTCGTCGCCTTCGCCGGCGAGCGCGTGGACGGACACGACTTCGCGGCCGCGGTCGTCGAGGCGGGTGCGGCAGCTGTGCTGGCGTCCCGTCCCGTCGGCGTGCCCGCGATCGTCGTGACCGACGTCCAGGCGGCGCTCGGCGCCCTCGCCCGGCACGTCGTCCACAGGCTCGGCACGACCCTCGTGGCCCTCACCGGCTCCGCGGGCAAGACCAGCACCAAGGACCTCGTCGCACAGGTGCTCCGGCGCAAGGCGCCGACCGTGTTCACGCCCGGCTCCCTCAACAACGAGATCGGGCTGCCCCTCACCGCGCTCAGCGCCACGGAGGAAACCCGTTTCCTGGTCCTGGAGATGGGCGCCCGGGGCATCGGCCACATCAAGTACCTCACCGACCTGACCCCGCCGAGGATCGGCCTCGTGCTGAACGTCGGTACCGCCCACATCGGCGAGTTCGGCGGCCGGGAGCAGATCGCGCAGGCCAAGGGCGAGCTGGTGGAGGCACTGCCCTCCGCGGAGGAGGGCGGCGCCGCGATCCTCAACGCCGACGACCCCCTCGTCCGGGCCATGGCGTCCCGTACGAAGGCCCGGGTGATCCTCTTCGGAGAGTCCGGCGAAGCGGACGTACGCGCCGAGAACGTGACGCTCACGGACGCCGGACAGCCCGCCTTCAGGCTTCACACACCCTCCGGTGCAAGCGATGTGACCATGCGCCTGTACGGTGAGCACCACGTGTCGAACGCGCTCGCCGCGGCCGCCGTCGCCCATGAGCTGGGCATGTCCGCAGACGAGATCGCCACCGCGCTCTCCGAGGCGGACTCCCTCTCCCGCTGGCGCATGGAGGTCACCGAGCGCCCGGACGGCGTGACGGTCGTCAACGACGCCTACAACGCGAACCCCGAGTCCATGCGAGCCGCTCTGCGCGCGCTCGCGGCGATGGGCAAGGCCGCACAGGCACAAGGGGGGCGCACGTGGGCGGTGCTCGGCAAGATGGCCGAGCTCGGGGACGAATCGCTCGCCGAGCACGACGCGGTCGGACGGCTCGCCGTCCGGCTCAATGTCGGCAAGCTCGTGGCGGTCGGGGGCAGGGAAGCGTCCTGGCTGCAACTGGGCGCATATAACGAGGGTTCGTGGGGTGAGGAGTCGGTGCACGTGTCCGACGCACAGGCGGCGGTCGACCTGTTGCGCAGTCAGTTGCGCCCGGGAGACGTCGTACTCGTGAAGGCGTCCCGGTCGGTCGGGCTCGAGAGCGTGGCGCAGGCGCTGCTCGACAGCGGCAACGAGGGTGAGGTTGCCGCCCGATGATGAAGCAGATCCTGTTCGCAGGAGTCATTGGTCTCTTCCTGACCCTGGTCGGCACCCCGCTGCTGATCAAGCTGCTGGCCCGCAAGGGCTACGGCCAGTACATCCGCGACGACGGCCCGCGCACGCACGGCAGCAAGCGCGGTACGCCGACGATGGGTGGTATCGCCTTCATCCTGGCGACGATCGTCGCGTACTTCCTGGCCAAGGTGATCACGGGCCAGCCGCCGACCTTCTCCGGTCTGCTGGTGCTCGGCCTGATGGGCGGCATGGGCCTCGTCGGCTTCCTCGACGACTACATCAAGATCGTCAAGCGCCGTTCGCTCGGTCTGCGGGCCAAGGCGAAGATGGCCGGCCAGCTGATCGTCGGCATCAGCTTCGCGGTCCTCGCGCTGCAGTTCCCGGACGTCCGCGACCAGACGCCGGCCTCCACCAAGATCTCCTTCGTACAGGACTTCGGCTGGACCATCGGCCCGGTGCTGTTCGTGATCTGGGCCCTGTTCATGATCCTCGCCATGTCGAACGGCGTGAACCTGACCGACGGTCTGGACGGCCTCGCCACCGGCGCCTCCGTGCTCGTCTTCGGCGCGTACACCTTCATCGGCGTCTGGCAGTTCCAGGAGTCCTGCGCCAACACGCTGACCCTGACCAACCCGGGCGCCTGTTACGAGGTACGAGATCCACTCGACCTGGCGATCGTGGCCTCCGCGCTGATGGGCGCCTGCCTCGGCTTCCTGTGGTGGAACACCTCGCCGGCCAAGATCTTCATGGGCGACACCGGTTCGCTGGCCCTCGGCGGCGCGCTCGCGGGTCTCGCGATCTGCTCCCGCACCGAGCTGCTGCTCGCGCTCCTCGGCGGCCTGTTCGTCCTCATCACGATGTCGGTCGTCATCCAGGTCGGCTCGTTCAAGCTGACCGGCAAGCGCGTCTTCCGCATGGCCCCGCTCCAGCACCACTTCGAGCTCAAGGGCTGGTCCGAGGTCCTGGTCGTGGTCCGCTTCTGGATCATCCAGGGCATCTGCGTGATCGTCGGACTGGGCCTCTTCTACGCGGGATGGGCGGCCGACAAGTGACCGACTGGCAGGGCAAGCGCGTCACCGTCGCCGGGCTCGGCGTCTCCGGCATCCCGGCGGCCAAGGTCCTGCGCGGCCTCGGCGCCACCGTCACGGTCGTCAACGACGGCGACGACGAGCGCGCCCGGGCGCAGGCCGCGGACCTGGAGGCGCTCGGCATCACCGTGCGCCTCGGTGACGGCGCCACCCTGCCCGAGGGCACCGAACTCGTCGTCACCACCCCCGGCTGGAAGCCCGACAAGCCGCTCTTCGCGGCGGCCCGTGAGGCCGGTCTGGAGATCTGGGGAGACGTCGAGCTCGCCTGGCGCCTGCGCGGCCCCGACGCCGCCCCCTGGCTGGCCGTCACGGGCACCAACGGCAAGACCACGACCGTGCAGATGCTCGCCTCGATCCTGACGGCGGCGGGCCTGCGTACGGCCGCCGTCGGCAACATCGGGGTCTCGCTGCTGGACGTCGTCCTGGGCGACGAGCAGTACGACGTACTGGCCGTCGAGTTGTCGAGCTACCAGCTCCATTGGGCGCCCTCCCTGCGCGCCCACTCCGCCGCCGTCCTCAACCTCGCCCCCGACCACCTCGACTGGCACGGCTCCATGGAGGCGTACGCCGCCGACAAGGGCCGCGTCTACGAGGGCAATCGAGTCGCCTGCGTCTACAACGTGGATGCCACCGACAAACCGTCCACCGAGGACCTGGTGCGCGAGGCGGATGTCGAGGAGGGCTGCCGGGCCGTCGGGTTCACGCTCGGCACCCCGGGGCCGTCCCAACTCGGCGTCGTGGACGGCATCCTGGTCGACCGCGCCTTCGTCGACAACCGGCAGAAGAACGCCCAGGAGCTCGCCGAGGTCGCGGACGTGAACCCGCCGGCCCCGCACAACATCGCCAACGCCCTCGCGGCGGCGGCCCTCGCGCGGGCCTACGGGGTGCCCGCCAAGGCCGTACGGGACGGGCTGCGGGCCTTCACGCCGGACGCGCACCGCATCGCCCACGTGGCCGACGTGGACGGCGTCGCGTACGTCGACGACTCCAAGGCCACCAACACGCATGCGGCGCAGGCCTCGTTGGCGGCCTACGAGTCGATCGTGTGGGTCGCGGGCGGACTCGCCAAGGGCGCTACCTTCGACGAACTCGTCGCCAGT
This sequence comes from Streptomyces europaeiscabiei, assembly GCF_036346855.1. NCBI lineage: Bacteria > Bacillati > Actinomycetota > Actinomycetes > Kitasatosporales > Streptomycetaceae > Streptomyces > Streptomyces europaeiscabiei. The sequence continues at coordinate 2,789,858 of NZ_CP107841.1, read as the reverse complement.
GCGGCGGGGCGGCTGCGGGGCGTCGTGCTGATCGGCGCGGATCGCGCTCTGATCCGGGAAGCGCTCGCGCGACACGCGCCCGAAGTGCCGGTCGTCGACCTCGACCGGACCGACACTGGGGCGATGCTCGCCGCCGTCCGCTCGGCGCGGACGCTGGCGCGGGCGGGTGACACGGTGCTCCTGGCGCCGGCCTGTGCGTCGATGGACATGTTCGTCAACTACAACAAGCGTGGGGACGCGTTCGCGGAGGCTGTGCGCGAACTCTCCTCCGCGGACGGCTGACCCGGCCCGGCTTCGCCTGGCGGCGCCGGGTGAGACTGGGAGGGACGCGTGACACGGATCCGGTCGGTCGGCGGCGAAGGCGCCCCCGATGCCGAGTAGCCGTACGAGCCGTGCGCCCCTCCAGCGCGTCACACGGCGGCCGCCCGTCCCGCGGCCGCCGCGCGAGGACCCCGTGCGACGGTTCCTCACCCGGGCACGCAAGGCGTGGGACCGGCCGCTGACCGCGTACTACCTGATCCTCGGCGGCAGTCTGCTGATCACCGTGCTGGGGCTTGTGATGGTCTACTCGGCCTCCCAGATCACGGCGTTGCAGAAGTCGCTGCCGGGGACCTTCTTCTTCCGCAAGCAGTTCCTCGCGGCCACGATCGGCACCGTCCTGCTGCTCGTGGCCTCGCGGATGCCGGTCAAGCTGCACCGGGCGCTGGCCTACCCGCTGCTGGCCGGCTGTGTGTTCCTGATGGCTCTGGTTCAGGTGCCCGGAATAGGGCAGTCGATCAACGGCAACCAGAACTGGATCGCCATCGGCGGCTCCTTCCAGATCCAGCCCAGCGAGTTCGGAAAGCTGGCGCTGGTGCTGTGGGGCGCGGATCTGCTGGCCCGCAAGGAGGACAAGCGGCTGCTCACACAGTGGAAGCACATGCTGGTGCCGCTCGTTCCGGTGGCGTTCATGCTCCTCGGGCTGATCATGCTCGGCGGTGACATGGGCACCGCGATCATTCTCACGGCGATCCTGTTCGGCCTGCTGTGGCTGGCCGGGGCGCCGACGCGACTGTTCGTGGGCGTGCTGTCCATCGCCGGGTTCATCGGGTTCGTCCTGATCAGGACCAGCGAGAACCGCATGGCCCGCCTGGCCTGCATCGGAGCCACCGAACCCCGTACGGACGGGGCCGACTGCTGGCAGGCCGTACACGGCATCTACGCCCTCGCCTCGGGCGGAATCTTTGGCTCCGGGCTCGGTGCCAGTGTGGAAAAATGGGGCCAACTCCCGGAAGCGCACACCGACTTCATCTTCGCCGTCACCGGTGAGGAACTGGGCCTCGCGGGGACGCTGTCGGTGCTCGCCCTCTTCGCGGCTCTAGGCTATGCGGGTATCCGCGTGGCCGGACGCACGGAGGACCCCTTCGTCAGGTATGCCGCGGGAGGCGTGACCACCTGGATCACCGCTCAGGCAGTGATCAACATCGGTGCGGTGCTCGGTCTGCTGCCGATCGCCGGAGTCCCGCTCCCGCTGTTCTCCTACGGAGGTTCCGCCCTGCTGCCGACCATGTTCGCCATCGGGCTCTTGATCGCGTTCGCGCGCGACGAGCCCGCTGCGCGGGCGGCGCTCGCCATGCGGCAACCCCGCTTTGGTAGAAAGCGTGGCGGCGGCCCTTCGGGGCCCGGGAGATGGAACACGATGAGACGGCGTGCCTCGGCACGTTCGTCCGGAGAGCGGTGAATTTCGGTGCATGTCGTACTCGCCGGTGGCGGAACCGCCGGTCACATCGAGCCCGCGCTCGCCCTCGCGGACGCCCTGCGCAGGCAGGACCCGACCGTGGGCATCACGGCCCTGGGCACGGAGCGCGGCCTCGAGACGCGCCTCGTCCCCGAGCGCGGCTACGAACTCGCGCTGATCCCCGCCGTACCCCTGCCACGCAAGCCCACCCCCGAGCTGATCACGGTGCCCGGCAGGCTGCGCGGCACGATCAAGGCGACCGAGCAGATCCTGGAGCGCACCAAGGCGGACGCCGTCGTCGGCTTCGGCGGCTATGTCGCCCTGCCCGGTTACCTCGCCGCCAAGCGCCTCGGTGTGCCGATCATCGTCCACGAGGCCAACGCGCGCCCCGGTCTCGCCAACAAGATCGGTTCCCGGTACGCGGCCCAGGTCGCCGTCTCCACACCGGACAGCAAGCTCCGTGACGCCCGCTATATCGGCATCCCGCTGCGCCGCGCCATCGCCACCCTCGACCGGGCCGCCGCCCGTCCCGAGGCCCGCGCCCTGTTCGGCCTCGACCCGAACCTGCCGACCCTGCTGGTCTCCGGCGGCTCCCAGGGCGCCCGCCGTCTCAACGAGGTGGTCCAGCAGGTCGCGCCCTACCTCCAGCAGGCCGGGATCCAGATCCTGCACGCGGTCGGCCCGAAGAACGAACTGCCGCAGGTACACCAGATGCCGGGAATGCCCCCGTACATCCCGGTACCGTATGTGGACCGGATGGACCTCGCGTACGCCGCGGCCGACATGATGCTCTGCCGCGCGGGCGCGATGACCGTCGCCGAACTCTCCGCCGTCGGGCTCCCGGCCGCCTACGTCCCGCTGCCCATCGGCAACGGCGAACAGCGGCTGAACGCTCAGCCGGTGGTCAAGGCCGGCGGCGGACTGCTGGTCGACGACGCGGAACTGACGCCGCAGTGGGTGCAGCAGAACGTTTTGCCCGTCCTCGCCGACCCGCACCGGCTGTACGAGATGTCCCGCGCGGCCGGCGAATTCGGCCGCCGGGACGCCGACGACCTGCTCGTCGGGATGGTGTACGAGGCGATCGCGGCCAAGCGTGGACGCCGCTAGGGAGCGGATCGGCGAGTGAGCCGCCCCGGGGGCGAACCGAGCCAGGAGAGGGAGTGCGCGTGGCCGGACCGACCACCGCCGAACGCGGCGCGGACGAGGATCTGGACCCCGGCACGCCGCCGCGGCGACGGCTTCCCGGCCCCCGGGCGCTGATCGCCGCCGCGGTCGCCCTGGTGCTGATCGGTGGCGCCTCGGTCTGGGTTCTGTACGGCTCCTCGTGGCTGCGGGTCGAGCGGGTGTCCGTCACGGGCACCCGCGTGCTGACCGAGGCCCAGGTGCGCGAGGCCGCCGACGTGCCGCTCGGTGATCCCCTGATCTCCGTCGACCTGGACGGGATCGAGTCGCGACTGCTCGATGAATTGCCCCGAATCGACTCGGTCGAGGTCATCCGTTCCTGGCCGCACGGAATCGGGCTGAAAGTGAGTGAACGTACTCCGGTCCTGATTGTCGAAGCGACCGGAAATTCGGGCAAGTACGTCGAAGTAGACGCGAAAGGTGTGCGTTTTGCCACGGTTCCGCGCGCCCCGGAAGGCGTTCCCGTACTCGAATTGGCGGTGTCCCGGTCGGGTTCGTCCGCAGCCAGTCTGCGGCGATTCGACGAGGACCGGCTCGTACGGGAGGCCGTACGGGTCGCCGACGCCGTTCCGGCCGCGCTCGCGCACGACACCCTGGTCGTCAAGGTCCGCTCCTACGACTCCGTCTCGCTGGAGTTGACCGGAGACCGTACGGTCGCGTGGGGAAGTGCGGAGAAGGGGCGCGCGAAGGCCCGCGCGCTCACCGCCCTGATGAAAGCCGCCCCGGACGCGGGTCACTTCGACGTGAGCGTTCCCACCGCGCCCGCGTCATCAGGGAGTTGACGCGCATCCGTGCAGGCCAGCACCCTGGTTGGGCACGGCTATGGCTGATCACATAGGGTGAAAAGAAAAACGGGAGGTTCGGCGTGTTCGTTGAACGCGCGCCACTTGTCGACTTAGTGTCCTGTTCGGAAGAGTCCAAGGAACAGTCACACTGGTAACCCTAAACTTCAGCGTTAGGGTTCGGGTCGGCGTTCGGACCGTCCCACTTCGGCATCAGTCGTCGCATCGCGGGTCCCTCGCGAAGCGGCGACACGTAACTCGAGGCGAGAGGCCTTCGACGTGGCAGCACCGCAGAACTACCTCGCAGTCATCAAAGTCATCGGTGTCGGCGGCGGTGGTGTCAATGCCATCAACCGGATGATCGAGGTCGGTCTCAAGGGCGTCGAGTTCATCGCCATCAACACCGACGCGCAAGCTCTGTTGATGAGCGACGCCGACGTCAAGCTCGACGTCGGCCGGGAACTCACCCGCGGACTCGGCGCCGGCGCCAACCCGGCCGTCGGCCGCAAGGCGGCCGAGGACCACCGCGAGGAGATCGAGGAGGTCCTCAAGGGGGCCGACATGGTCTTCGTGACGGCCGGCGAGGGCGGCGGCACCGGTACCGGCGGCGCGCCCGTCGTGGCCAACATCGCCCGCTCGCTGGGCGCCCTCACCATCGGCGTGGTCACCCGCCCCTTCACCTTCGAGGGCCGCCGCCGCGCCAACCAGGCCGAGGACGGCATCGCCGAGCTCCGCGAGGAGGTCGACACCCTCATCGTCATCCCGAACGACCGGCTGCTGTCCATCTCGGACCGCCAGGTCTCCGTTCTGGACGCGTTCAAGTCGGCCGACCAGGTCCTGCTCTCCGGTGTCCAGGGCATCACCGACCTCATCACCACGCCGGGCCTGATCAACCTCGACTTCGCCGACGTCAAGTCCGTGATGTCCGAGGCCGGTTCGGCCCTCATGGGTATCGGCTCGGCCCGCGGCGACGACCGCGCGGTGGCCGCCGCAGAAATGGCGATCTCCTCGCCGCTCCTGGAGGCGTCCATCGACGGCGCCCGGGGTGTGCTGCTCTCCATCTCCGGTGGCTCCGACCTCGGCCTGTTCGAGATCAACGAGGCCGCCCAGCTGGTCAGCGAGGCCGCCCACCCCGAGGCGAACATCATCTTCGGCGCGGTCATCGACGACGCGCTCGGCGACGAGGTCCGGGTCACGGTCATCGCGGCCGGCTTCGACGGTGGCCAGCCCCCGGCCAAGCGGGACAACATCCTCGGCTCGGCCGCGGCCAAGCGCGAGGAGCCCGCGCCGGCGCGACCCGCCGAGACCCGCCCGTCCTTCGGCTCGCTCGGCAGCGTCAAGCCGAAGGAGGAGCCGGCGCCCGCCCCCGAGCCGGTGAACGAGGTTCCGGTCGCCCCGCCCGTCCCGCCGTCCCGGTCCTACTCGGACAGCGCTGCGGAGGAGCTGGACGTGCCGGACTTCCTCAAGTGATAGGACAGCGCGAGAACGTGAGCGGCGCGCACTTCGCCTTCACCGACAGGTGGGGCGGGGTGAGCGCCGCTCCGTATGAGGAGCTCAATCTCGGCGGGGCGGTCGGGGACGGCGCCGAGGCCGTGACGACGAACCGGGAGCTGGCGGCCAAGTCGCTCGGCCTGGAGCCGGACCGGGTCGTCTGGATGAACCAGGTGCACGGCGCGGACGTGGCCGTGGTCGACGGACCGTGGGGTGCCGACGACATCCCGTCCGTCGACGCGATCGTCACCACCCGGCGCGGTCTCGCGCTCGCCGTCCTCACCGCCGACTGCGTACCCGTCCTGCTGGCCGACCCCGTCGCCGGGGTCGCGGCCGCCGCCCACGCGGGCCGGCCCGGCATGGTCGCCGGGGTCGTCCCCGCCGCCGTACGGGCCATGACCGAACGCGGCGCCGACCCCGCCAGGATCGTCGTCCGCACCGGACCCGCCGTCTGCGGCCGGTGTTACGAAGTGCCCGAAGCGATGCGCGCCGAGGTGGCCACCGTCGAGCCGGCGGCGTACGCCGAGACCAGTTGGGGCACGCCCTCGGTCGATGTTTGCGCCGGAGTGCACACACAGCTGGAGCGCCTCGGGGTGCACGACCGGGAGCAGTCGCCGGTGTGCACGCTGGAGTCGCGCGACCACTTCTCGTACCGCCGCGACCGCGCCACGGGGCGACTCGCGGGATATGTCTGGCTGGACTGATGGACATGACGGACCGTAAGGAGCAACTCGCCGGAAACCTGGCGAAGGTGGAGGGTCGCATCGCGGCGGCCTGTGCGGCCGCGGGGCGCAAGCGGGACGAGGTCACCCTGGTCGTGGTGACCAAGACCTACCCGGCGGGCGATGTGCGGATCCTGTCGGAACTCGGTGTGCGCCATGTCGCCGAGAATAAGGACCAGGACGCGGCACCCAAGGCCGCCGAATGCTCGGATCTGCCCCTTGTGTGGCACTTCGTGGGACAGTTGCAGACCAACAAAGTTCGTTCTGTGGTGCGTTATGCGGATCTCGTGCAGTCTGTCGATCGTTCCAGGCTTGTCACGACTCTGTCGAAAGAGGCCGTTCGGGCCGGGCGTGAGGTGGGATGTCTCATCCAGGTCGCGCTCGACGCGGACGTGGGCGGCCGGGGAGAGCGAGGAGGTGTCGGGCCGGACGGGATCGAAGAGTTGGCCGACCTCCTCGCGGGGGCGCCGGGGCTGCGGGTCGATGGTCTGATGACCGTCGCGCCGCTCACCGGGGAGTACGCCGGACGGCAACGGGCCGCTTTTGAGCGGTTGATGGATTTGTCGACCGACCTGCGCCGGGCTCATCCGGCTGCGAACATGGTCTCCGCAGGGATGAGTGCGGACCTCGAGGAGGCCGTGGCGGCCGGAGCGACACATGTGCGCGTCGGCACCGCGGTACTCGGAGTCCGTCCCGGGCTCGGGTAACGTCGCCAAGAAGTCGGACCACAGCAGAAAATATGGTCATTCCGTCGAGAGGCGGGCGCAACGACCTCGTGGATCACGGGCACTTGGGAAGTCGTCAGTCGATCCACCACAGAGCGGAGGACTCAGAGCATGGCCGGCGCGATGCGCAAGATGGCGGTCTACCTCGGCCTCGTGGAGGACGATGGGTACGACGGCAGGGGATTCGACCCCGATGACGACTTCGAGCCCGAGCTCGACGCGGAACCCGAGCGGGACCACCGCCGGCACGAGCCGGTACATCAGGCGCACCAGTCACATCAGTCCCAAAGGGACGAATCGGTACGAGTGGTGCAGCCCCCGGTGCAGCGCGAACCGGTGTCGCATGCCACTTCGCTTCCCGCGGAATCGGCGCGACCCGCCCGGATCGCACCCGTGGCGTCCATCACACAAGAACGTTCGAGTCTGGAGAAGAACGCACCGGTGATCATGCCCAAGGTCGTGTCCGAGCGAGAGCCTTACCGGATCACCACGTTGCACCCGCGGACCTACAACGAGGCCCGTACCATCGGGGAACACTTCCGTGAGGGCACCCCGGTGATCATGAATCTGACTGAGATGGATGACACAGACGCGAAGCGACTTGTCGACTTTGCGGCCGGTTTGGTGTTTGGTCTTCACGGCAGCATCGAGCGGGTGACGCAGAAGGTGTTCCTGTTGTCGCCTGCTAACGTCGATGTCACGGCGGAGGACAAGGCCCGCATCGCAGAGGGCGGGTTCTTCAACCAGAGCTGAGACGCACGACCGGAACAAGGCATGGAACAGGGGAGAGGGAAGCACGGATCATGAGCGTGGTTTGGCAAGTGCTCTGGGTCGCTCTGATGTGTTTCCTCATCGTGCTGATCTTCCGGTTGGTCATGGACTACGTGTTCCAGTTCGCCCGCTCGTGGCAACCCGGCAAGGCGATGGTGGTCGTTCTGGAGGCCACCTACACTGTCACTGATCCACCGCTCAAGCTTCTGCGGCGGGTCATCCCGCCGCTGCGTCTCGGGGGCGTGGCGCTCGACCTGTCCTTCTTCGTACTGATGATCATCGTCTACATCCTGATCAGCATCGTGGGTGGACTCGCGAGGTGACTGTGGACGATCCGGTCTTGCCGACTGCCGATGACTACGTTGAGGTGAAGAGATGCCGTTGACCCCCGAGGACGTGCGGAACAAGCAGTTCACGACCGTCCGCCTCCGAGAAGGCTATGACGAGGACGAGGTCGATGCCTTCCTCGACGAGGTCGAAGCCGAACTGACGCGCCTGCTCCGCGAGAACGAGGACCTGCGCGCCAAACTGGCCGCGGCCACGCGCGCTGCTGCCCAGAACCAGCAGAACATGCGCAAGCCTCCGGAGCCTCAGGACCAGCAGCAGGGCGGCATGCAGCAAGGTGGCATGCAGCAGGGCGGCATGCAGCAGGGCGGCATGCAACAACAGGGCGGTATGCAGCAGCAGGGTATGCGCGGTCCCGGTGGACCCGTACCCGCTGGGATATCGGGCCCGCCGCAGCAGATGGGGGGCCCCATGGGTGGCCCGCCCCAGCTGCCGAGCGGTGCTCCGCAGCTGCCTGCCGGCCCCGGTGGCCAGGGTGGGCAGCAGGGTCCCGGCCCGATGGGTCAGGGACCGATGGGCCAGGGCCCCATGGGTCAGGGCCAGATGCAGCAGCAGATGGGCCAGGGCCAGATGGGTCAGGGTCAGATGGGTCAGGGCCAGATGGGCCAGGGTCCCATGGGCGGCCAGCCCCCCATGCAGCAGATGGGTGGCCCTATGGGCGGCCCCATGGGTGGTCCGATGGGCGGCCCCGGTCAGGGCCCCGGCGGCGACAGTGCCGCGCGTGTGCTCTCGCTGGCCCAGCAGACCGCCGACCAGGCGATCGCCGAGGCCCGTTCCGAGGCCAACAAGATCGTCGGTGAGGCCCGTAGCCGCGCCGAGGGTCTGGAGCGGGACGCCCGTGCCAAGGCCGACGCGCTGGAGCGGGACGCGCAGGAGAAGCACCGCGTGGCGATGGGCTCCCTGGAGTCCGCCCGCGCCACGCTGGAGCGCAAGGTCGAGGACCTGCGTGGCTTCGAGCGCGAGTACCGCACGCGTCTGAAGTCGTACCTGGAGTCGCAGCTGCGTCAGCTGGAGACCCAGGCGGACGACTCGCTGGCCCCGCCGCGCACCCCGGCGACCGCGTCGCTGCCGCCGTCCCCGGCGCCCTCGATGGCTCCGGCCGGCGCGAGCGCCCCGTCGTACGGCGGAAACCCGGGCGGTATGGGCGGAGGCATGGGTGGCGGTATGGGCGGAGGCATGGGCGGCGCCCCTGCTCCGGCCGCGCCCTCCTACGGCGGTCAGCAGCAGATGTCGCCGGCCATGACCCAGCCGATGGCTCCGGTCCGGCCTCAGGGTCCCTCTCCGATGGGGCAGGCTCCCTCGCCGATGCGCGGGTTCCTCATCGACGAGGACGACAACTGACGATTACTGGTACGCCATAGGCGTCGGCAGCGTTCAGGGCGGGGCCCCGGATTTCTTTCCGGGGCCCCGCCCTTTTGCTGCGCGAGCTCCGGTGGGTCGTCGGGGCGGTTGTTCGGGGATGCGCGCGGATGTGTGGTGGACGCAACGCCGAAGGCCTGGGGCACCGAGATCTCTCACGGTGCCCCAGGCCTTCTTGGTTGCCCGGGGGTGGTGCCGGGCGGCGGGGGCGGGCTCCGCTCACCGGCGCTTGCCGGGTGCCACTGCGCCCACCCGTGCCGCCCCAGCGGCACGACTGCCCGCAGCTCGGGCAGGCAGCCGGGCTCGCGTCCCGTCAGGGGCGCGGGGAACCGCGGGATCAGCCACGGACCGCCCCGCGGGTCCGGGGCGGCCGTTCGTGGCAGACGCTGTCGGTCAGGCCTTGCGCAGACGGAAGGTCAACGTCAGACCCTCGTCCGTGAAGGGCGTGCCGAATGTCCCGTCGGCCTCGCCTGCGGCGAAGTCCGTGGCGAGAACCTCGTCGGCGATCAGGGCCGAGTGCTCGGTCAGGGCCGCGGTGACCGCCGGGTCCGTGGCCGTCCAGCGCAGGGCGATACGGTCGGCCACGTCCAGGCCGCTGTTCTTGCGGGCCTCCTGGATCAGGCGGATCGCGTCACGGGCCAGGCCCGCCTGGCGCAGCTCCTCCGTGATCTCCAGGTCGAGGGCGACCGTGGCACCCGAGTCGGAGGCCACCGACCAGCCCTCGCGCGGGGTCTCCGTGATGATGACCTCGTCGGGGGCGAGGGTGATGGTCTCGCCGTCGACCTCGACCGAGGCCGTGCCCTCGCGCAGGGCGAGGGACAGGGCGGCCGCGTCGGCGCCCGCGACGGCCTTGGCCACGTCCTGGACGCGCTTGCCGAAGCGCTTGCCCAGGGCGCGGAAGTTGGCCTTGGCGGTCGTGTCCACCAGGGAGCCGCCGACCTCGGAGAGCGAGGCGAGCGAGCTGACGTTCAGCTCCTCCGTGATCTGCGTGTGCAGTTCGGGGTCGAGGGAGTCGAAGCCCGTCGCCGCCACCAGGGCGCGTGAGAGCGGCTGGCGGGTCTTGACCCCCGACTCCGCGCGCGTGGCGCGGCCCAGCTCCACCAGGCGGCGGACCAGGACCATCTGCTTCGACAGCTCGGGGTCGATCGCGGACAGGTCGGCCTCGGGCCAGGACGCCAGGTGTACGGACTCGGGGGCGCCCGGGGAGACCGGCGCGATCAGGTCCTGCCAGACCCGCTCGGTGATGAAGGGGGTCAGCGGGGCCATCAGCTTGGTGACCGTCTCGACGACCTCGTGCAGGGTGCGCAGCGCGGCCTTGTCGCCCTGCCAGAAGCGGCGGCGCGAGCGGCGTACGTACCAGTTCGACAGGTCGTCGACGAACGCCGAGAGGAGCTTGCCGGCGCGCTGGGTGTCGTAGGCCTCCAGGGCGCCGGTCACCTGGTCGGTGAGGGCGTGGAGCTCGGACAGCAGCCAGCGGTCCAGGACCGGGCGGTCGGCCGGGGCCGGGTCCGCCGCGCTGGGCGCCCAGTTCGACGTGCGGGCGTACAGGGCCTGGAAGGCGACCGTGTTCCAGTAGGTGAGGAGCGTCTTGCGGACGACCTCCTGGATGGTGCCGTGGCCGACGCGGCGGGCCGCCCAGGGGGAGCCGCCGGCGGCCATGAACCAGCGGACGGCGTCGGCGCCGTGCTGGTCCATGAGCGGGATCGGCTGCAGGATGTTGCCCAGGTGCTTGGACATCTTGCGGCCGTCCTCGGCGAGGATGTGGCCGAGGCAGACGACGTTCTCGTAACTCGACTTGTCGAAGACCAGGGTGCCGACGGCCATCAGCGTGTAGAACCAGCCGCGGGTCTGGTCGATGGCCTCGCTGATGAACTGGGCCGGGTAGCGGGACTCGAAGAGTTCCTTGTTCTTGTACGGGTAGCCCCACTGCGCGAACGGCATCGACCCCGAGTCGTACCAGGCGTCGATGACCTCCGGGACGCGCGTGGCGGTGCTGCCGCAGCCGTCCTGGGGGCACGGGAAGGTGACCGCGTCGATGAACGGGCGGTGCGGGTCGAGGTCCGACTGGTCGGTGCCGGAGAGCTGCGTCAGCTCCTCGCGGGAGCCCACGCAGGTGAGGTGGTTCTCCTCGCAGCGCCAGATCGGCAGCGGGGTGCCCCAGTAGCGGCTGCGGGAGAGTGCCCAGTCGATGTTGTTGTTCAGCCAGTCGCCGAAGCGGCCGTGCTTGACCGAGTCCGGGAACCAGTTGGTCTTCTCGTTCTCCTGGAGGAGACGGTCCTTGACGGCGGTGGTGCGGATGTACCAGGACGGCTGCGCGTAGTAGAGGAGCGCGGTGTGGCAGCGCCAGCAGTGCGGGTAGCTGTGCTCGTACGGGATGTGCCTGAAGAGCAGGCCGCGCTGCTGGAGGTCCTCGGTGAGCTGTTCGTCCGCCTTCTTGAAGAAGACGCCGCCGACGAGGGGGACGTCCTCCTCGAAGGTGCCGTCGGGGCGGACCGGGTTCACCACGGGCAGGCCGTACGAGCGGCAGACCTTGAGGTCGTCCTCACCGAAGGCGGGGGACTGGTGGACCAGGCCCGTACCGTCCTCGGTCGTCACGTATTCGGCGTTCACCACGAAATGGGCGGGCTCGGGGAACTCTACGAGCTCGAACGGACGTTGATAGGTCCAGCGCTCCATTTCGGCGCCGGTGAAGGTCTGGCCCGTGGTCTCCCAGCCCTCGCCGAGCGCCTTGGCGACGAGTGGCTCGGCGACGACGAGCTTCTCGGTGCCGTCCGTGGCTACCACATAGGTGACCTCGGGGTGGGCGGCGACCGCGGTGTTGGACACCAGCGTCCATGGCGTGGTCGTCCACACCAGGAGCGCGGCCTCGTCGGCGAGCGGACCGGAGGTGAGCGGGAAACGGACGTACACCGAGGGGTCGACGACCGTCTCGTAGCCCTGCGCCAGCTCGTGGTCCGACAGACCGGTGCCGCAGCGGGGGCACCAGGGTGCGACGCGGTGGTCCTGGACCAGCAGGCCCTTGTTGAAGATCTCCTTGAGCGACCACCAGACGGACTCCACGTACTCGGGGTCCATGGTCCGGTAGGCGTCGTCGAGGTCGACCCAGTAGCCCATACGGGTCGTCAGCTCGGTGAAGGCGTCGGTGTGCCGGGTCACGGAGTCGCGGCACCTGGCGTTGAACTCGGCGATGCCGTACGCCTCGATGTCCTTCTTGCCGTTGAAGCCGAGCTCCTTCTCGACCGCCAGCTCCACGGGGAGGCCATGGCAGTCCCAGCCGGCCTTGCGGGCCACGTGGTAGCCGCGCATCGTGCGGAAGCGGGGGAAGACGTCCTTGAAGACGCGAGCCTCGATGTGGTGGGCGCCCGGCATGCCGTTGGCGGTGGGCGGACCCTCGTAGAACACCCACTCGGGGCGGCCCTCGGACTGCTCCAGGCTCTTGGCGAAGATCTTCTGTTCGCGCCAGAAGTCGAGCACCGCGTGCTCGAGCGCGGGCAGATCGACCTGGGCGGGCACCTGGCGGTACGTCGGCTCTGTCATGAGCGGGCTTCCTCCAACGGACTTGCTGCCTTCCGTCGGAGGGACGAGAGCTTCGATCCTTCGTACGCCCTGTGCGGCGCGCTCCCGCGGTACCACCCTCCTTGGCTCCCCTGTGCGCCCTACGCGTCGGTGAGCCCCCTCATTGAGGTCGCGATACCGGGTCTACTCGCCGTGCCTCGCGGGCTGCGGCTTTCTTCCGGCGGCTCCGGGGTGATCTTCACATCGCGCTCGCCCCCGGGCTTCCACCGTCCCCGGGTCGCTCTGGGCTGCGTACGACGCTACTCGTCCCCATCCACGCTTCTCGCTCCGCCCAGTGTACGGCGCCGCACGGACGGCGGCCGACCGGTTTTCCGGGGGCGGTGGGAGGGGTGGGGCGGGGCTCTCGGCGGGTTCGCCGACCGGGGGTGCGGTGACCTGCGGGGTGACCCGAATGGAGCGGGTCGGGCGTCCGGATCCTGGGACGTCCGGCGGGGCGGAATACCCGGCGGGGAGCTGGGCACAACGCTTGCAGGCTCGCCGCGCGACGGTCGTGGGACGGGTGGAACGGGTGGTCTGCCCCGTTGCCGAGGGACTCGGGACGATTTATCGTCCCAGCACGATTCGCGTGCAAGATCACAATATGTGAAGGGGCCGCGGCCATGGTGGCGAAGAAGACCGCCGAACAGCAGTCGGCGTCCGGCAGATCCACGGTGGCCTCCGGCGGTGGAGGTGAGGGCGAGAAGGCCGTGGCGGTGAAGGCGGCCGGCACGAAGAGGGTGGCGAAGAAAGCGGTGGCCAAGAAGGCCGAGGCCGAGAAGACGGTCGTCAGGAAGACGGCCGTGAAGAAGACCGCGGCCAGGAGGGCGACGACGGCGTCGAAGGCCGCGGCGGCCGAGCCGGCGGTGGCGGAGAAGACCGCCGCCGGGAAGAGCGCGGTCGGGAGCACGGCCAAGAGCGCGGCGAAGAGCCCCTCTGCGAAGAAGAGCATGGTCAAGAAGGCGGGCGCGGCCGAGGCCGCCGAGACGACGGGAGCCACGACGGTGGTTGCGAAGAACACTCCTGGTACGGCTACGGCGGCGAAGAGGAAGCCCTCCGCCGTCCCCAAGGCGCGGCCGGCGGCGGTGGAGCCCGGCGAGCTCGCGGTACGCCCCGGTGAGGACCCCTGGAGCCCGGAGGAGGTCACCGAGGCCCGGACGGAGCTGCAGTCCGAGGCCATGCGGCTGAGGGCCGAGCTGGAGGCCTCCGAGCGGTCGCTCACGGGCCTGATGCGGGACTCGGGGGACGGCGCGGGCGACGACCAGGCCGACACCGGGGCGAAGAACATCACGCGCGAGCACGAGCTCTCGCTCGCCCACAACGCGCGCGAGATGCTCGACCAGACCGAGCGCGCCCTGGACCGGCTCGCCTCGGGCACGTACGGGCTCTGCGAGAACTGCGGCAATGCGATCGGAAAGGCACGGATGCAGGCATTCCCCCGGGCCACACTCTGTGTGGAGTGCAAGCAGAAGCAGGAACGCCGCTAGTGATCGCCGCCTGAGCCCCTGGTCCGTGAGGGTCGTGTCGTACCTTTGTCCTCAGTCAGGAACCTAGGTTGAGGGACTCACGTGGCAGAGGCGGAGCGCATCATCGGTACGCCGGACATTCCAGACGCGGCGGGGGCCGACCCGGAGCAGTCCGACGGCGAGAACGGAGCCGTGGCGGAGCAGGCCGACGCGGCCGCCCGGCCGCGCGGCAAGCGCCGTATCGCCGTGCTGTTCGGGGTCGCCGCGCTGGCGTACGCGCTCGACCTGGTCAGCAAGATGATCGTGGTCGCGAAGCTGGAGCACCACGAGCCGATCGAGATCATCGGGGACTGGCTCAAGTTCGAGGCGATCCGCAACGCGGGCGCGGCCTTCGGCTTCGGTGAGGCCTTCACGATCATCTTCACGGTGATCGCGACGATCGTGATCGTGGTGATCGCCCGGCTCGCCCGCAAGCTCTACAGCCTGCCCTGGGCGATCGCGCTCGGCCTGCTGCTCGGCGGTGCGCTGGGCAACCTCACCGACCGGATCTTCCGTTCACCGGGCGTCTTCGAGGGCGCGGTGGTCGACTTCATCGCCCCCAAGGGCTTCGCGGTGTTCAACCTCGCGGATTCGGCCATCGTGTGCGGCGGCATCCTGATCGTGCTGCTGTCGTTCCGGGGACTCGACCCGGACGGGACCGTCCACAAGGACTGAGAGCGGGAGGGCCGCGTCGGGCAGGTTGTCCACAGGCCCGGTCGGGCGGCTCTCACCCGTCCGGCATACTCGACGGGTGAGCACCGTTCCCGAGATCCGTACCCTGCCCGTGCCCGACGGCCTGGAGGGCGAGCGTGTCGACGCCGCCATCTCCCGCATGTTCGGCTTCTCCCGTACCAAGGCGGCCGACCTCGCCGCCGCGGGGAAGGTCATGGTCGACGGGTCGGTGGTCGGCAAGTCGGAGAGGGTGCACGGCGGGGCCTGGCTGGAGGTCGAGATGCCGCAGGCGCCCGCGCCCGTGCAGATCGTCGCCGAGCCGGTCGAGGGCATGGAGATCGTCCACGACGACGATGACGTGCTCGTGATCGTCAAGCCGGTCGGCGTGGCCGCGCACCCCAGCCCCGGCTGGTCCGGACCGACCGTCATCGGCGGTCTCGCCGCCGCCGGGTACCGGATCTCGACGTCCGGCGCCGCCGAGCGCCAGGGCATCGTGCACCGGCTCGACGTGGGCACCTCGGGCCTCATGACGGTCGCCAAGTCGGAGCGGGCGTACACGTCGCTGAAGCGCCAGTTCAAGGAGCGGACCGTCGACAAGCGGTACCACGCGCTGGTCCAGGGACACCCCGACCCCACGAGCGGCACCATCGACGCGCCCATCGGACGGCACCCCAACCACGACTACAAGTGGGCCGTCACCGCCGAGGGCAAGCCGTCGGTCACGCACTACGACCTGGTCGAGGCCTTTCGCGCAGCCTCGTTGCTCGACATCAAGCTGGAGACCGGGCGCACCCACCAGATCCGCGTCCACATGTCGGCCCACCGGCACCCGTGCGTCGGCGACCTGACGTACGGCGCCGACCCGACGCTCGCCAAGCGGCTCGGCATCACCCGCCAGTGGCTGCACGCCGTACGGCTCGGCTTCGAGCACCCCGGGGACGGGAGCTGGGTCGAGTTCGAGAGCGACTACCCCGCGGATCTGCAGAAGGCCCTCGACAAGGTGCGGGAGGAGACGTACGCGTGAGCCCCGTGCCGGTGTCCTACGTGGTGCGCGTCGCCGATGATCCCGCCGACCGTGAGGCGTGCTTCGCGGTGCGCAAGGAGGTCTTCGTCGTCGAGCAGGGGGTGCCGGAGGACCTGGAGTACGACGCGTACGACGCCGGGGCCGTGCACGTGCTCGCCGTACGGGACGACGGGACACCCCTCGGGGCCGGGCGGCTGTTGTACGGGGAGGCCGCCGCGGGCAAGACCGGTGGAACTCCCGGTGTGGGGTCCCTGGGGCGGCTCGCGGTTGTGGCGGAGGCCCGGGGGCTGGGTGTCGGGGTCGCGCTGGTGCGGGCCGTCGAGGAGGCGGCTCGGGAGCGTGGGCTGACCGCGGTGGACCTGGGGGCGCAGACCCACGCGCTGGGGTTCTACGAGCGGCTCGGATACGTGGCGCACGGGGCCGAGTTCCTGGACGCGGGGATACCTCACCGGGCGATGCGGCGGACGATTTAGCGTTCGACGGTGCGGGTGGGGCACCCTGAAGATCTGGCCGGTCTTGATCGTCTAGCACCAGCGGAGCGCCCCCATGGATCAGTTGGCCCTGTTTTTCGTGTTGCTGGTCGGGGCCGTGGTCAGTGTGCCGGTGGGGGAGCGGCTGAAGCTGCCGGCGCCGGTGCTGATGACGTTGCTGGGCATCGCGCTCGCCGTGCCGGGGTTCGTGCCCAACGTGGAGATCCCGCCGGAACTCATCCTGCCGCTGCTGTTGCCCCCGCTGTTGTACGCGGCGGTGCGGCGGACGTCCTGGCGGCAGTTCACGGCGAACCTGCGGCCGATCCTCCTGCTGGCCGTGGCACTGGTGTTCGTGACCACCGCCGCGGTGGCCGCCGTGGCGAACGCGATCGTGCCCGGACTGCCGATCGCGGCGGCGGTGGCGCTCGGCGCCCTCGTCGCGCCGCCCGACCCGGTGGCGGCGACGGCCGTGGCGGGACAGCTCGGGCTGCCGCGCCGGCTGGTGTCGATCCTGGAGGGCGAGGGCCTCTTCAACGACGTCACGGCCATCGTGCTGTACCACGTGGCCATCGCGGCCGCCGTGAGCGGGACCTTCTCGTGGCCGCGCGCCGCGCTCCAGCTCGTGCTGTCGGCGGTCGTCGCCGTCGCCGTGGGGGTCGCGCTCGGCTGGGCCGCCAACAAGCTGATGGACTTCCTCGAGGACGCGACGCTGCAGATCGGGCTGACACTGCTCGTGCCGTACGCGTCGTACGTGATGGCCGAGGAGTTGCACGGGTCCGGGGTCCTCGCGGTGCTCACGACCGCGTTGTTCCTCGCGGAGTACGCGCTCGGGGCGGACGACGTCCTGACGCGGCTCGCCGGGCACACCGTCTGGGACGTCGTGGACACGCTGGTCACCGGTGTCGCCTTCGGGCTGATCGGGCTGGAACTGCACAACGCGATCCGTACGGCGTCCGGGCGGTGGGGCGAGATGCTCGGCTGGGCGGCCGCCGTCGTGGCCGTCGTGGTGCTCGTACGGCTGGTGTGGTTGCTGCCGGCCGCGTGGCTCGCTCGGCGGTGGCACGCGAAGCGGGACTACGACGAGGAGATCCCGATGTCGTGGCGCGAGACCGTGGTGATGTGGTGGTCAGGGATGCGGGGGGTGGCGTCCGTGGCGCTGGCGCTCGCGATTCCGCTGGAGACGGAGGGTGGGGCGCCGTTCCCCGACCGGGACGAGATCGTGTTCATCGCGTTCGGGGTGATCATGGCGACGCTGGTGCTGCAGGGGCTCACGCTGCCGTGGCTGGTGCGGCGGTTGGGGGTGCGGGCCGATGAGGGGGCCGAGAAGGAGTTCGAGAAGGCGTTGGCCGTGCGGGCGGCCAAGGCGGCGAAGCGGCGGCTGAAGGAGATCGAGGAGGTGGAGGAGCTGCCGGAGGAGATGTCCGAGCGGTTGCTGCGGCGGGCCTTCGAGATCGGGGTGCGGATCAGTCCGGAGGTGGGGGAGGACGAGCGGCGGGAGGGGCATGAGCAGCGGGTGCGGCGGCTTCGGAGGATGCGGCGGATCCAGGGGGAGATGCTGAGCGCGGCTCGGCACGAGGTGTTGGCTGCGCGGAGTGAGCCGGGGGCGAATCCCGAGGTGGTGGATCGGGTGTTGCGGCACTTGGATGTGCGTAGTCTGCGGTGAGGTGCGGGTGGGTGGGGGTGCTCGCCGTGGGGTCTCCCACCCGCGCACCGCCCGTTACTCCTTGGCAGCCAAGTGCGGGTCTCCTGCGGGGGTTGATCACCGTTGGCGGCTGTGAAGGTGTTCGCGATCGGAGGCGGAGCTGTATGCGTACGCGTGGGGGCGGAGCTGCATGCGTACCCGTTCGTTCGGTACGGCGCGGGAGTTCGGGCCGCGTGGGATCACGGTGAAGGGTGTGGCGCCGCCCGGTGATGTGGAGGGCCGCTGCGGGAGCCGGGTGCGGGCTCAGGCCCGGGGGCCGGGCCCGGGCCCGGCCCCCGGGCCTTGCCGGGTTCATCCCCTGCCCGCGGACCTCGGTGGCTCGTGGACGCGGCCTCGCGTGATGCGGGGTGACAGGCCGTCCGTGTGGCCGTTGGGATGGTTCGGGGGGAGGACCGCGTCGGCGGTGTTGACGCGGGGAAGGGCGTACGGGTGGCTCTCGGTGAGCCAGTGGATGAGCTGTTCGCGGACGGTGACGCGGACGGTCCACAGGTCGTCCGGGTCCTTGGCGGTGACGAGGGCGCGGACCTCCATGGCGGAGGGGGTCGAGTCGGTGACGGTCAGGTCGTAGTGGCGGCCGTCCCAGGCGGGGCAGGAACGGAGGATGTCGCGGAGCCGGTCGCGCATCGCGGGCAGCGGTGCGGCGTGGTCGACATGGAGGAAGACCGTGCCGGTCATCTGGGCGCCGCCGCGGGACCAGTTCTCGAAGGGCTTCGAGGTGAAGTACGAGACCGGCATCGTGATGCGGCGCTCGTCCCAGGTGCGGACCGTCAGGAAGGTGAGGGTGATCTCGTCGACCGTGCCCCACTCGCCCTCCACCACGACCACGTCACCGAGGCGGACCATGTCGCCGAAGGCGATCTGCAGCCCGGCGAAGAGGTTGCTCAGCGTGGACTGCGCGGCGATACCGGCGACGATGCCCAGCACCCCGGCCGAGGCCAGCAGTGAGGCGCCGGCCGCGCGCATCGCCGGGAAGGTCAGCAGCATCGAGGCCACGGCCACCACACCGACGATCGCCGAGACGACCCGCATGATCAACGTCACCTGCGTCCGCACCCGGCGCACCCGGGCCGGATCGCGGTGGGCGCGGGCGTAACGGCTGTACGTCGTCTCCACGACCGCCGCCACGATCTGGATCACCAGCCAGGCCGTCGCACCGATCAGCACCAGCGTCAGGGTGCGCCCGATGCCGGTCCGGTGCTGTTCCAGCAGCTGCGCCTCGTCGTACGAGGCTCTGAGGAAGGCAGCGCACAGGACCAGCTGATAGGGGATGCGACCGCGGCGCAGCAGGCCCCACAGAGGTGTCTCGTGGTGCCGCTGGTCCGCCTTGCGCAGCAGCAGGTCGGTCGTCCAGCCGATGAGCAGCGTGAGGACGACCGAGCCACCGATGACGATCAATGGGCGGAGTAGATTCTCCATGCCTTCGAACGTAACCGGCCGCGTGGGGTCATGAACATGTGACTTCCGCCGCCCTCGGGGTACGGGCGCCGGAGATCGCTGTCGGACCCGGCTGGCACCATGGCCTCATGAACATCATGCTCTTCCACTCGACCTACGGTCCGAGGCCCGCCGTGCGCGAGGCCGCGGACCGGCTGCGCGCCGCCGGACACGAGGTGTGGACCCCCGACCTCTTCGACGGGCGGACATTCGACACGGTCGAGGACGGCATGGCCTTCAACAAGGAGCTGGGCAGGGAGGAGCTTCTCAAGCGGGCGGTCCTGGCCGCCGCGCCCTACTCGGGGCGGGGACTCGTCTACGCCGGGTTCTCCCTGGGCGCCGCGACCGCACAGACCCTGGCCCTGGGCGACAAGAACGCGCGCGGGCTGCTGCTTCTGCACGGCACGTCGGACATCGCCGCCACCGCGTCCGTGGACGACCTGCCCGTCCAGCTGCACATCGCCGAGCCGGACCCCTTCGAGCCGGACGACTGGCTGAGCGCCTGGTACCTCCAGATGCGCAAGGCCGGCGCCGACGTCGAGGTCTACAGATACGCCGGTGCCGGCCACCTCTACACCGACCCCGGGCTGCCGGACTACGACGAGGAGGCCGCCGAGGCCACCTGGCGGGTGGCGCTCGGCTTCCTCGACTCGCTCTGACCTCCGGCGGCCCGCACGACCCGTATCGAGGCCCCTACACGGGGTCGTACGTCCGCTCCACCTTCTGCGTCCCGCTCCGAGTCCGGTACGAACGCGCCCAGGACGACGTCGCGTCGGCCCTGGTGCGGTCGGAGAGGACGTAGAAGTCCATCTGGGCCCGCGCGGCGGTGATGTCCAGAACGCCGTAGCCGTGCCGGTCGGTGTCGACCCAGTGGACGTGCCGGTTGGCGGCGCGGATCAGCGGGGAGGCCAGCGCGGTGACGGTGCCTTCGGGGACCTTGACGAGGTCGTCGAGGTTGTCGGAGGTGACGGACGTGACGACGAACTCGGTGGCGGCGGAGGCCGACAGCGGGTACGTGCCGGCGTTGACCGGTACGTCGTTGGCCCACGCCATGTGGATGTCGCCGGTGAGGAAGACCGTGTTGCGGATCGCGTTCTGCCGCAGGTGGGCGAGGAGTTCGCGGCGGTCGTCGGTGTAGCCGTCCCACTGGTCGGGGTTGAGGGCGAGGCCCTCCTTCGGCAGGCCCAGCAGCTCGGCGAGAGGTTCGAAGAGGTCGGCCGTGAGGTTGCCGAGGGCGAACGGGGCGATCATCACCGAGTTGCCGACCAGGCGCCAGGTCGTGTCGGAGGACTTCAGTCCGGCCTTCAGCCAGTCGAGCTGGGCCCGGCCGGTCAACGTACGGTCCGGGTCGTCGACCTCGCCGTCGCCGATGCCCACCTGTTGCGAGCGGAAGGACCGCAGGTCAAGGAGCGACAGGTCGACGAGCTTGCCGAAGCGCAGCCGGCGGTAGGTCGTGCCCGCGATCGCCGGGCGCACCGGCATCCACTCGAAGTACGCCTGCTTGGCCGCCGACCGGCGATCCGCCCAGGTGCCCTCCGTGCCCGCGGTGTGGTTCTCGGCGCCACCCGACCACGCGTCGTTGGCGATCTCGTGGTCGTCCCAGATGGCGACGACCGGCGCGACGGCGTGCAGGGCCTGCAGGTCCGGGTCGGTCTTGTAACGGGCGTGCCGGGCGCGGTAGTCGGCGAGGGAGACGATCTCGTGGGTCGGTGTGTGCGGCCGTACGACCTTGTCGCGGGTGCCGTACTCGCCGGTACCGTACTCGTAGATGTAGTCGCCGAGGTGCAGCCAGGCGTCCAGGTCGCCGCGCGCGGCCAGATGGCGGTAGGCGGAGAAGTGGCCGCCCTCCCAGTTGGCGCAGGAGACCACGCCGAAGCGCAGGCCGGTGGTGGCGGCGTCGGCGGCCGGGGCGGTGCGGGTGCGGGCGGCGGGTGAGTCGGTGCCGCCGGCCGAGAAGCGGAACCAGTAGTTCGTGGCGGGCGCGAGGCCGCGCACGTCCGCCTTGACGGTGTGGTCGGAGGCGGCGGTCGCGGTCGTGGAGCCCTTGGCGACGATGTTGGTGAAGGCCTTGTCCAGGGCGACGGTCCAGCCGACCTCGACGTCGGGACCGAGTCCGGAGCCGGGTATCGCGGCGGCGGTGGGTGTCACCCGGGTCCACAGCAGGACTCCGTCGGGCAGCGGGTCGCCGGAGGCGACGCCGTGCAGGAAGGCGGGGGCCTCGGCCGCGTGCGCAGGGATCACGGCGGCCAGCGGCGCCGCGAGAACGGCCCCGACCGTGGCCACCTTGACGACCGTACGGCGGCTCGGGGCGGACGAACCCGCGGGCTGGATGGGGGAGTCGGGGCTGGGGTGAGATCTGCGACTGGTCACGGCCGATGAGATTACTGATCGGTAGGGTCGGAGGTAAGGCGGCAGCCCGCAATCCGCTCAATGTTCAGGCGGCTGTGGGGTGTTCGTCGGTCCGCGGAGCTGTGGCGGCCGGCCTCCGTCACCCTTGCCCTTGCCCTTGCCCTTGCCCCTGCCCCTGTCTCTGTTCCTGTTTCTGTCTCTGCGACGTTCGGCGGAGGCCGCGACGCGGGCTGATGTGCCGTCGGTCTTCTCGCGGCGGCCCGTCGCTCACTGTTCGTCGGCGTACCGCTTGGCCAGGGCGATCAGGGCGGCGCGGTCGGCGCGGCCGGTGCGGTCGCGGAGGCTGGCGAGGTGCTTCTCGACGGTGCGGGGGGACAGGAAGAGGTGCTCGGCGATCTCCTGGTTGCCGAGTCGGGCGCCGAGCAGGCGCAGGACCTCGTACTCCCGGGCGGTCACCCCCGCGCGCCGCAGTTCCTGCGGGATGGCGTCGTGGCCCTGGCGACGCCGCGGCACGGGGGAGCCGGCGTCGCGCAGCAGGGCCCGGCACGCGGCCGACACGCGGGTCGTGCCCCGGTCGTGGAAGAACTGCTCGGCGGCGCGCAGCCATTCGACGGGCCGGCCCCAGCCGTCGGCGAGTGCGGCCTGGGCACCCAGGCGCAGACAGAGATGGGCGGCCAAGGGGATGCCGTCGGTGCCGGCCAGGGCTTCCTCCGCCGCCTTGGTGGCCTCGGCCGCCCGGCCCTCGCGGCCCAGCAGCACGGCCCGGGACCAGCCGGCGAAGGGACGGTCCCAGTGGACCTGGGAAAGCCGTTCGGTGCCCGGGCCGTCCAGTTCGGCCCAGTCGGTCGCGCCGCGCAGGGTGCGCAGCAGGAGGTACGGGCCGAGGAAACCGGTGACACCGCCGGTGCTGGGCAGTGCCCGCATGACGCCGTCCGCCTCGGTGAACTCGGCCAGCGCGCGGTCGGTTTCCTCCCGCAGCAGGGAGCAGATGCCCTGGGCCCAGCCCCACACGGAGGTGTCGGCGTAGCCCCAGAGCGCCCCGGCGCTCCGGCCCGCGAGCGCGCGCTCCAGGGTGCGCAGGGTGGCGTCCAGCTTCTCGCGCTCCCCGAGCGAGGCGGCGATGATGCCGTCCACGCCGGCGCCGATCAGCTCCACCTCGCGCAGCCGCAGTCTGCGGGCCGTCGCCTGGAGCCGACGCGCGGACCGCGTCGCCCGGTCCTGTTCGTCGCGCAGGATGTGCGCCAGGGTCAGATGCATGTCGGCCCAGGCCGTCATGAGCACCGCGCCGGTCTCCTCGGCGGCCCCGCGTGCGGCGAGCAGCCGGTCGGTGCCGGTGAACCGGACACGGTCGAGCACACCCAGTTCCAGCATGCCGCGGATCCGCCACACCGGCAGAGCGTGGGCCTCGGCGGTGGCGACCAGCCGTGCGAACGCGTCCTCCGCCTCGCCCAGGTCCCGGGGCCGCAGGCAGTAGCCGAGCATGTTCAGCGCCTTGCACGCCACCTCCGGCAGCCCCACCTCCTCGGCGGTCGCGACGGCGCCCTCGGCGAGCACCCGTGCGCTCTCCAGCCGGTCCGGGCGCTGCGAGTTGAGCACCAGGTGAGCGGCGACCGCGTCCAGGGCGGCGCGGGACGCAGGGTCGGGAGTGTCGCCGAGCAGGTCCCTCGCCTGCCGTACGGCGGTCAGGCCCGCCTCCCACTGCTGGGCGGTCGCCGCGGCCCGCGCGCGTGTCAGAAAGCCCGCTGCCCGCCGGGTGGACGGCGCGCCCCACACCGTCAGGACACGGTCCAGCCGATCCCCGAGTTCGGGGACGCGCCGTACGTCACCGGTGAGGACCAGCGTGTTGAGCAGTTCCTCCAGCAGCCCGGCCACGGCCTCGGGCGGCGCGTCCGGCGTGTCGCCAATCAACTCCAGTCCGCGGTCCAGGAGTTCCACGGCGGTCAGCAACGCGCCCCGCGCGACCGCCTGTTTGCCGGCCCGCGTGAGCAGCACGGCCGCCCGCGCCGGCCTGCCGCCGGTCACGCACAGCTCCGCGGCGAGGCGGTACAGGTCGTCGCCGGCGTTTCCGCCGAGCGGCTGGTGGGGGTCGCGTGGCACGGCGGGTGGGGTGAGGGGGCGGGAGGTGCCGGTTTCGGCGGGCGCGGCGATCGCGAGGGAGGCGTTGGGCTCCGTGTACGGGGGCACGGGAAGGTCGGCGGGCTCGGCGCCACGGGCGTTCCGGACGGTCGGCGTGTCGAGGCCCGCCGCGCTTGGCGCACCCGGGCGTGTCGGGCTGTCCCCGCCGATGTTCCCCCTTTCACGGCTCGCCTCACGGCTCGCCTCACGGCTCGCCTCACGGCTCGCCTCACGGCTCGCCTCACGGCTCGCCTCCTCATGACTCGTCCCCGCAGGGCTCACCCCTCTCGCCGCCTCGATCGCGTCCGCCGCGGCCAGGCAGAGGGCTGCGCGTTCGGGCGGGAGCAGCCGTCGGGTGATGGCGTCGGCGGTCAGGGCGTGGCGGAAGGTGTGCCAGCCGGGGTCCGACGGGGTGGTGGCGCCGGAGACGAGGTGGGCGTGGGCCGCGTGGCGGAGCTGGATGAGGGCGGTGGCGTGGTCCAGGCCCGCGGCGCGGGCGGCGATGTCCACGGGGAAGCGTCTGCCGAGGACCGCCGCCGCCTCCAGGAGGGCGATGCCGGGCGGCGGCAGCTGGTCCACGCGCTGGAGGACGGCGGCGGCGACGGTGTCGGGGACACCGGGGTCGAGCGAACCGGCCACCGTCCAGCGACAGTCCCCGTCCCTGACGAGACCGCCGCCGTCGACCATGGCACGCAGCAGCTCCTCCACCACGAAGGGAACGCCCTCGGAGACGGTGTGCAGCCGGTCCAGCACCGCCGCCGGGACGTCCTCGGCGGTGTCGTGGCCCAGACACCGGGCGGCCAGCTCGGCGGTGCCGGCCGCTCCGAGGCGTGCGAGGCGGACCGTACGGGCCGTACGACGGGAGGTGGCGGCCTCGGCGAGGTCGAGCGCCGGGCCGGCTTCACCGCGCAGGGTGGCCAGCAGGACGGTCCGCTGACCGGAGAGGTTGTCCGTCAGGTAGTCGACGATGGCGAGCGTGTCGGCGTCCGCGTCGTGCAGGTCCTCCAGCACCAGGACGCACCCCCCGTCCCGGCCGAGGACGTGCAGGAGCCGCAGCACCGCCTCGGCGTACCCGACGAGCGGTGCGCCGTCCTGCGGTGCCAGACCGCACAGCCGGGACAGCAGCGGCTCGTAGAGGCCCAGGTCTCCGTCCGAGGGCGGCCCGTCGCCCCGTAACCCCGAGAACACCGCCTCCGCCAGCGGACGCAACGGCACCGCGCGCCCGGCGGCCGCGGCCCGGCCGCGCAGTACCCGTGACCCGGCGCCGACGGCGGCGGACGCGGTTTCCTCGACGAGCCGGGACTTGCCGATACCGGGTTCGCCCAGCACGAACACCGACGAGCCCCGCCCGTCCCGGGCCGCCCGGACGGCGGTGGCCAGCAGGTCCCGCTCCGCCTCTCTGCCGATCAGAGCGGGCGACGACAGCGACGAGAACGAAGAGAACGTTGGTGACGATGAGAACGTCGAGGAAGACGGCATCAAAGAGAACGACGACAACTCCAGGCCCCCTGCGCCCTGTCGGGATGGTCGTGGCAACCCCCGTACGCCCCGTACGACACCCCCGCCGGGCACCCCTCGAATGCACCTTCGAGGCGCGTACAGGGTAGCCCCCGTTCCACAGGGGTCGCACAACTACATGGGGGATCTTCCCCGATACCCGGGGGCCCGGCGTCCGGCACGCTTCTGTTTCGGCAGGGCAGGGGGGACAGGGCATGGCCCGGGGGAACATGCCCTGCCTGCTTCTTTTTCTTTCGGCAGGGAGGTCGTCAATGCAGCGTGCCCGGATATGGGTCGCCGCCGGAGTGCTGGGCGTGGTCCTGTGCGGGTGTTCGTCACCCGCCGGAACCACCGGGGGCGGGAGCGGCGGCGGGTCGTCGTCGGCCGGTGCCGCCGCCGACGAACCGGAGGTGCCGCTGACCACCCAGGACCTGGAGCGGGTCTGCACGGACGGGCTCGGCTTCGAGGGGCTGCCGGCCTACGACCGTACGAAGAAGACCGTGCACCCGGCGCAGCTCATGAACAGCACCGGCGACGGCTGGACGAGCAGTGTGCCCGTCGACGGCGACTTCCCCAAGGGCTGGTTCCTCGATTACGAGGACAAGCCGGAGCAGGCGGAACTGGTCGTCTGCCTGGAGCGCACCAAGGCCACCGCGACCGGCAAGGTCTGCGACATGGAGGCCGACGGCAAGCCGCTGAAGATCCGGACGTACAACACCTCGTACCGGCTGCGGGTCCTCGACGCGCGCACCGGCAAGGAGCAGTACGAGCACACGGGCAAGGCCGAGTCCGACGAGTGCCCGGTCTACATCTTCACCTCGGACGACGAGGACGCCGACAAGTACTACAACGAGGTCCGGCCCGAGGACTACCGCAAGCGCGTCAAGCCGTACATCGCGCCGTAGTCTCCGCTGTCATCGTTCGGGCGGGTGCCCCGGGAGAACGTCCCGGGGCACCCGCCCGCTTGCGCGGACCCGTTCGCGCGGACCCGCCGGCGCGGCGTGCGCCGGCTACTTGGTGACGCCCGCGTCCTTGAGCGACTTCTCCCAGTCCTCGACCGTGGACGGGTTGGCGATCTTCTTGTCGTTGATCTTGATGGTCGGGGTCGACTTGACACCGTCGGCGTCGGTGAAGGACTTGCTCATCCTCATCGCCCAGGCGTCGTAGGTGCCCTTCTCGACGGCGTCCTGGAACTTCTTGTTGTTCTTCAGCGCGTCGACCGTGTTCGCCACCTTGATCAGATAGCTGTCCTTGGCGAACTCGTCGGTCGACTCCTCCGGGTGGTACTTCGTCGAGTACAGCGCGGCCTTGTAGTCGAGGAAGGCCTCGGGGCCGACGTTCAGCGCGGCCCCGAGCGCGCTCAGCGCGTTCTTCGAGCCCTCGCCGGTGAGGTTGCCGTCGAGGAAGGTGCCGATCGTGAAGGAGAGCTTGTAGTCGCCGTCGTCCATGCCCTTGTTGACGGTCTCGCCGACGGTCTGCTCGAAGCTGGCGCAGGCCGGGCAGCGCGGGTCCTCGTACAGGTGGACCACGTTGTCGGACTTGGAGTCGCCGATCAGCACGGTGGTGCCGTTCTTGCCCGAGGTATTGGCCGGGGCGACCACCGTGGCCTCGGCGGCCGCCTCCCACTTGGTGGGCTTGTTGTTCTGGACGACGGCGTAGCCGATGCCGCCGGCTATCGCGAGGACCGCGACGATCGAGCCCGCCACGATCGCCTGCCGCCTGACCTTCGCGCGCTTGGCCTGACGCTCGCGCTCCAGGCGCAGCCGCTCACGGGCCGCCGACTTCGCCGCGCTGCTGTTCCGCTTGCTCATGTGGGTGAACTCCCTGTGGGACGCGCACACATGGTGCGCGGGTACGGGTGGTGGGGGATCTGCTCGTGCTCAGGAGGTGGTCACGCGAAGGTGACCGAGCACGGCGGTCCACGCCGTCCCAGGGAGTGCGTGTGGACAAGGGTGCGGGCACTGGCCGTACGGTGCGCGGTGCGCGTCGGCCGGTGCTGTGCCCTCAGGGGCCGCACCATGACCGCGGCGACCGCGATCAGCAGCGGCCGGAAGCCGGCGGCGACCGCGGCGTCCAACAGCTGGGCCAGCGCCCGCTCGCCGCGCCGCAGCCAGGCGGCGGCCAGGAGACCGACGCCGATGTGCGCGGCGAGCAGCAGCCAGGCGGCGCCCGGACCGGCGCCCGCCAGCAGTGCCGCCGCCCGCTCGGAGCCGCCGGTGACCCGCGCCAGCGGCGCGCCGACGCTGCCGCCGCCGCACAGCATGTCGAGACCGACCTGGCGCAGCGGACCGGTGACGGGTCCGCCCGCCTCGCCGTAGCAGGCGTGCTGACCCGTGGTGAACACCGTGTCGGCGGTCAGCTCCAGTGGGATCAGCACACCGGCGATCCGCCCGAAGCCGCGCTCGCGGCCGGCCAGCGCGTAGGCCACGAGGAAGACGGCGGCGGTGATCGCGGCGACGGTGGTGAGCGGGAGCGGGACCCCGGACAGCAGCACGTGCGACGCGGTGCTGAGCGTCACGACGACCGCTGCGAACAGCGCCGCGCGTGCGGCTCTGAAGGGGGTCCCGGATATGTCCATGGCGTTGGAGAGTGTCCCACGTACACCCGTAAGGGACCGCTAAAGGTCCCTGTGAGTGCGCGATCTCATTTCTCGGTGATGGCCCGCGGGCCGGGGTTTCGCGGGGCTGTTCAGTGGTTCAGTGGTTTCGCAGGCCGGGGATCCGGCCGTTGCGGAAGAGGTCGACGAAGATCTGGTGGTCCGCACGCGCGCGTGCGCCGTACGCGTGCGCGAAGTCCACCAGGAGGGGCGCGAAGCCCTCCTCGTCGGCCGCGATCGCCGCGTCGATGGCCCGTTCCGTGGAGAACGGCACCAGGGACTGCCCGGTCAGGTCGTCCGCCGCCGCGTGCATCGTGGCCGTGGCCCGGCCGAGGTCGGCGACGACCGCCGCGATCTCCTCCAGGTCGTCGATGTCGCTCCAGTCCAGGTCCACCGCGTACGGCGACACCTCGGCGACCAGCTGCCCGGCGCCGTCCAGCTCGGTCCAGCCCAGCCACGGGTCGGCGTGGGCCTGCAGAGCCCGCTGGGAGATCACCGTGCGGTGGCCCTCGTGCTGGAAGTAGTCACGGATCCGCTGGTCGGTGACATGGCGGGAGACGGCCGGGGTCTGGGCCTGCTTGATGTAGATCACGACGTCGTTCTCCAGCGCGTCGCTCTGCCCCTCCAGCAGGATGTTGTACGACGGCAGGCCCGCCGAGCCGATCCCGATGCCCCGGCGGCCGACGACGTCCTTCACCCGGTACGAGTCCGGGCGGGTCAGCGAGGACTCGGGGAGCGTCTCCAGATAGCCGTCGAAGGCGGCCAGCACCTTGTAGCGCGTCGCCGCGTCCAGCTCGATGGAGCCGCCCCCCGGCGCGAAGCGGCGCTCGAAGTCGCGGATCTCCGTCATCGAGTCGAGGAGACCGAAGCGGGTCAGCGAGCGAGCGTCGCGCAGCGCGTCAAGCAGCGGGCCCTGGGCGGTGTCCAGCGTGAACGGAGGCACCTCGTCCCGCTTGGCGCCGGTCGCGATGGCGTGGATCCGCTCGCGGTAGGCGGCCGCGTAGGTCTGAACCAGCTCGGTGATCTGCTCGTCGCCGAGCGCCTTCGCGTACCCGATGAGCGCCACGGAGGCGGCGAAGCGCTTCAGGTCCCAGGTGAAGGGGGCGACGTACGCCTCGTCGAAGTCGTTCACGTTGAAGATCAGGCGGCCCGTGGAGTCCATGTACGTGCCGAAGTTCTCCGCGTGCAGGTCGCCGTGGATCCACACGCGCGAGGTGCGCTCGTCCAGGAACGGACCGGACGCCTTCTCGTCGTCCAGATCCTTGTAGAACAGGCACGCCGTACCCCGGTAGAACGCGAAGGCCGAGGCCGCCATCTTCCGGAACTTCACGCGGAACGCGGCCGGGTCGGCGGCCAGGAGCTGGCCGAAGGCGGTGTCGAAGACGGCGAGGATCTCCTCGCCGCGTCGCTCGTCGTTGAGCTGCGGAACCGACATCGCTGGGTGCCTCCTGGTGGATCACGGGTGGGTCGACTTCACAACGTGCGAAGGCGCGCGCGAGTGCCCGCGACTCCTCCCCGAAAGGTACGGGGGACTCCCTCGCGGTGTCAGTGCCGAGGCATAGACTTCGACGCTGTCCCCCAGACTGTCCGCAGCCCGTGGGGAAGTCGTTCACGCTTGTTTCCCCTGTGTCCCCTGGAGGCCGAAGCCGTGTCAAAGCCGCCGTTCACGCACCTGCACGTCCACACCCAGTACTCGCTGCTGGACGGTGCCGCGCGGCTCAAGGACATGTTCAACGCGTGCAACGAGATGGGCATGACCCACATCGCCATGTCCGACCACGGCAACCTCCACGGGGCCTACGACTTCTTCCACACCGCGAAGAAGGCCGGCGTCACCCCGATCATCGGCATCGAGGCGTACGTCGCCCCCGAGTCCCGGCGCAACAAGCGCAAGATCCAGTGGGGCCAGCCGCACCAGAAGCGCGACGACGTGTCCGGTTCGGGTGGTTACACGCACAAGACGATCTGGGCGGCGAACAGGACGGGCCTGCACAACCTCTTCAAGCTCTCCTCGGACGCGTACGCCGAGGGCTGGCTGCAGAAGTGGCCCCGAATGGACAAGGAGACCATCTCCCAGTGGTCCGAGGGGCTCATCGCCTCCACCGGATGCCCCTCCGGCGAGCTCCAGACCCGGCTGCGCCTCGGCCAGTTCGACGAGGCGGTGAAGGCGGCCTCCGAGTACCAGGACATCTTCGGCAAGGACCGCTACTTCCTGGAGCTGATGGACCACGGCATCGACATCGAGCACCGGGTCCGCGAGGACCTGCTCAGGGTCGGCAAGAAGCTCGGCATCCCGCCTCTCGTCACGAACGACTCGCACTACACGTACGCGCACGAGGCGACCGCGCACGACGCGCTGCTGTGCATCCAGACCGGCAAGAACCTCTCCGACCCGGACCGCTTCAAGTTCGACGGCACCGGCTACTACCTGAAGTCCACGGACGAGATGTACGCCGTGGACTCCTCGGACGCCTGGCAGGAGGGCTGCGCCAACACCCTGCTGGTCGCCGAACAGATCGACACCTCCGGCATGTTCGAGGCCAAGAACCTCATGCCGAAGTTCGACATCCCCGACGGCTTCACCGAGGTCACCTGGTTCCAGGAGGAGGTCCGCCGTGGCATGGCCCGCCGCTTCAACGGCGACGTCCCCGACGACCGCCAGAAGCAGGCCGAGTACGAGATGGACGTCATCATCCAGATGGGGTTCCCGGGGTACTTCCTCGTCGTCGCCGACTTCATCATGTGGGCCAAGAAGCAGGGCATCGCGGTCGGCCCCGGCCGTGGTTCCGCCGCCGGGTCGATCGTCGCGTACGCCATGGGCATCACCGACCTCGACCCGATCCCGCACGGTCTGATCTTCGAGCGGTTCCTCAACCCCGAGCGTGTCTCCATGCCCGATGTCGACATCGACTTCGACGAGCGCAGGCGCGTCGAGGTGATCAGGTACGTCACCGAGAAGTACGGCGCCGACAAGGTCGCCATGATCGGCACGTACGGCAAGATCAAGGCGAAGAACGCCATCAAGGACTCCGCGCGCGTGCTGGGCTACCCGTACGCGATGGGCGACCGGCTCACCAAGGCGATGCCCGCCGACGTCCTCGGCAAGGGCATCGACCTCAACGGCATCACCGACCCCTCCCACCCGCGCTACAGCGAGGCGGGCGAGATCCGGGGAATGTACGAGAACGAACCGGACGTCAAGAAGGTCATCGACACCGCCAAGGGTGTCGAGGGCCTGGTCCGGCAGATGGGTGTGCACGCGGCCGGCGTGATCATGTCCAGCGAGCCCATCGTCGACCACGCCCCGATCTGGGTGCGGCACACCGACGGCGTGACCATCACCCAGTGGGACTACCCGCAGTGCGAGTCGCTCGGCCTGCTGAAGATGGACTTCCTGGGCCTGCGCAACCTCACGATCATGGACGACGCCATCAAGATGGTGAAGGCCAACAAGGGCATCGACCTGGAGATGCTCGCCCTCCCGCTGGACGACCCCAAGACCTTCGAACTGCTCTGCCGCGGTGACACCCTCGGCGTCTTCCAGTTCGACGGCGGCCCCATGCGCTCGCTGCTCCGCCAGATGCAGCCCGACAACTTCGAGGACATCTCCGCCGTCTCGGCCCTCTACCGGCCGGGCCCGATGGGCATGAACTCGCACATCAACTACGCGGAGCGCAAGAACAAGCGCCAGGAGATCACGCCGATCCACAAGGAGCTGGAGGAGCCGCTCGAAGAGGTCCTCGCGGTCACCTACGGCCTGATCGTCTACCAGGAGCAGGTGCAGAAGGCCGCCCAGATCATCGCCGGGTACTCGCTCGGCGAGGCCGACATCCTGCGCCGCGTGATGGGCAAGAAGAAGCCCGACGAACTGGCGAAGAACTTCGTCCTCTTCCAGGCGGGCGCCCGGAAGAACGGCTACAGCGACGAGGCCATCCAGGCCCTGTGGGACGTCCTGGTCCCCTTCGCCGGCTACGCCTTCAACAAGGCCCACTCGGCCGCGTACGGCCTGGTCTCCTACTGGACCGGCTATCTGAAGGCGAACTACCCGGCCGAGTACATGGCCGCGCTGCTCACCTCGGTCAAGGACGACAAGGACAAGTCGGCGGTCTACCTCAACGAGTGCCGGCGCATGAAGATCAAGGTGCTCCCGCCGAACGTCAACGAGTCCGAGCACAACTTCGCCGCCCAGGGCGACGACGTGATCCTCTTCGGCCTCGAAGCCGTGCGCAACGTCGGCACGAACGTGGTCGAGTCGATCATCCGCAGCCGCAGGGCCAAGGGGAAGTACGCCTCCTTCCCCGACTACCTCGACAAGGTCGAGGCGGTCGCCTGCAACAAGCGCACCACGGAGTCGCTGATCAAGGCGGGCGCCTTCGACACGATGGGGCACACCCGCAAGGGCCTCACCGCGCACTTCGACTCGATGATCGACAACGTGGTCGCGGTCAAGCGCAAGGAGGCCGAAGGACAGTTCGACCTCTTCGGCGGCATGGGCGACGAGGAGAACACCGAGCCGGGCTTCGGACTCGACGTGGAGTTCACCACCGACGAGTGGGAGAAGACCTATCTGCTCGCCCAGGAGCGGGAGATGCTCGGTCTCTACGTCTCCGACCACCCGCTCTTCGGCCTGGAGCACGTGCTCTCCGACAAGGCCGACGCGGGCATCGCCCAGCTCACCGGCGGTGAGCACGGCGACGGCGCGGTCGTCACCATCGGCGGCATCATCTCGGGCCTCCAGCGCAAGATGACCAAGCAGGGCAACGCCTGGGCCATCGCCACGGTGGAGGACCTCGCCGGTTCCATCGAGTGCATGTTCTTCCCGGCGTCCTACCAGCTCGTCTCGACCCAACTCGTCGAGGACGCGGTGGTGTTCGTGAAGGGCCGCCTCGACAAGCGCGAGGAGGTGCCCCGGCTGGTCGCGATGGAGATGCAGGTCCCCGACCTGTCGAACGCGGGCACCAACGCGCCGGTGATCCTCACCATCCCGGCCACCCGCGTCACCCCACCCATGGTCAGCCGCCTTGGTGAGATCCTCAGCCACCACAAGGGCGACAGCGAGGTCCGGATCAGGCTCCAGGGCCCGACCAAGACGACCGTGCTGCGCCTCGACCGGCACCGGGTGAAGCCGGACCCCGCCCTGTTCGGCGACCTGAAGGTGCTGCTCGGCCCGTCCTGCCTGGCCGGCTGAGCGGCCGCGGCGGCCCCGGCGGGACGGCGGCCCCGGCAGGGCGGCGCCCCCGGCGGGACGGCGGGCGTGAACGAGCGAAGGGCGCATCCGGTGTTCCGGACGCGCCCTTCCGTGTGCCCGGGCTGCAACAGCCCGTCCCGCGGATGTCAGTTGTGACCGAAGCGCTTCTGCCGACCCTTGCGGGCCATGTCGCCGGGGGTCACCTGGGTCGCGCGCTGCTCGGCCTGCGACTCCAGCGAGGACCGCTGGGCCTCCTGCTGACCACGCTCGGACTGCGGCTGCTTCCGGTCCTGCTTCTTGTTCTTGGCCATGGGGATCTGCCTCCTGTGGGGGATCTAGGGGCCAGGGCCGCGACCAGACTCACATAACATGATAACGCGCGCATTTCGGAAAATCACCGTCCGTGACGAGAGTTGCCGGAGCGCGTGCGGTGACGCGTCGGCGTGGGTGCCGCGTTGGAGCAAGCTCGTGGTGAAGACGCCACGCCGAAGATCGAGTTCCGGCCGTTAACCTTCGCGCGGTCGGGCAGACTCGAAGCAAGCCCGAAGCAAACCTCCCGGAAAGAGGGTGGACCGCGTGGACCGCTGCATCGTCCTGGTGGACGCCGGGTATCTGCTCGGCGCGGCCGCCAGCCTCCTCGCCGGGGAACCCTCCCGCTCCCGCATCACCGTCGATCACGCCGCCCTCATCCAGGGGCTGCGCGAGCGCGCCGAGGCCGACACCGAGCGGCCGCTGCTGCGCATCTACTGGTTCGACGGCGCCCCCGACCGTGTCCCGCAGCCCGAGCACCGCAGGCTGCGCGTGATGCCCAGGGTGACCGTCCGGCTCGGCGCGCTGACCCGGAGTGACGGGCGGTGGGCGCAGAAGGGCGTGGACGCCGCCATGCACGCCGAACTGACCGAACTGGCCCGCAACCGCGCCTGCTCCGACGTGGTCCTCGTGACCGGTGACGGGGATCTGCTGCCGGGCATGATGGCCGCCAAGGAGCACGGTGTCGCCGTACACCTGTGGGCCGTGCAGGCCGCCGACGGCGACTACAACCAGTCCGAGGACCTGGTCGCCGAGGCCGACGAGCGGCGCGTGCTCGACCGGATCTGGATCACCAAGGCGGTACGGGCCAAGGACGTCGGCGGGATCTGTGCGCCGCAGTCGGTGCCGCGGCCGGAGATCGCCGCGATCCTGTCGGCGCCGCTGCCCGAGTCGGCCCTCGCGCCCGCCGTCGAGCGGACGCCCGGAGAACCCGAACACGCCTCGGCGGCGGGCCCCGCGCGCAACGGGGTCGAGGAACGGACGGCAACCCCCAAGGGCGTACCGACGCCGAAGGACCTGGCGGCGATGCGGGGGCCCGGGGCGCACGCCGTGCAGCATCCGGCGACGGCCACGTTGCGGTGGTCCTCCGACAAGGGGTGGGTGGACCGGCCCGGGGGCGCGTCGGAGCCGCCGGAGGCTGCGGCCATGCCGACGCTGGCGCAGCTGACGACGGCGGAGCAGCGGTGGGCCGATCGGGAGGAGGACATCACGACGGTCGGAGGTGACCCCTTCGAGGTCGGTCAGGTGTTCGCTCGGCGGTGGATGGCCCGGCTGACCGATCAGTCGCATCTGCAGAAGCTGTCGGCGATGTACCCACGGGTTCCCCACCGGGTGGACGGGGAGCTGCTGCGGTACGCGGCCCGGTTCGGGCTGCTGGCCCACAAGGACGATCAGATCGATGAGCATGACCGGTATGCGATCCGGGCCGGGTTCTGGCGGGAGATCGATGCGCGGACAGGGGTCGAGCACGCGCCCGCGGGGGAGCGGTAGGGGCGCCTGGTGGCTCGGGGACGCCTGTTCGCGAGTGATCGGCCGGTTCGTCGCGGCTGGTCGCGCCCACGCGGCGGAGCCTTCGGGCTCGGCTGGAGCGACCCGGAGGGAAATTCGCCTCCGAGACCCCGTAGGCTCGTCCCTCGTGAGTACGCGTACGGCACAGGTGATCCGACACGGTCGGGATGTCGTGTGTGCTGTGCGGGGGCTCACCAAGACGTATCCGGCGACGCGGGGGCGGCGGGGTACGCCGGGGACCCCCGAGGTGCGGGCCAACGACGCGGTGGCGCTGGAGGTCCGGCGCGGGGAGATCTTCGGATTGCTCGGACCCAACGGGGCGGGCAAGACCACTCTCGTACGGCAGCTGACCGGGCTGATGCGGCCCGATGACGGCACCGTCGACATCCTGGGCCACGACATCGTGCGGCATCCGGAGCGGGCCGCGCGGATCCTCGCCTATCTGGGGCAGGAGTCGACAGCCCTCGACGAACTGACCGTGGCGCTCGCAGCGGAGACCACCGGACGGCTGCGTGGGCTGGAGGTACGGCGGGCGCGGGCCGAGCGGGACGCGGTGCTGGAGGAACTGGGGCTGACCGGGCTCGCCGCGCGGCCGCTGAAGAAGCTGTCCGGCGGGCAGCGGCGGCTCGCCTGTTTCGCCACCGCGCTGGTCGGGGAGCGGCCGCTGCTCGTGCTCGACGAGCCGACCAGCGGCATGGACCCGGTGGCCCGGCGGGCCGTGTGGGCCGCCGTCGACCGGCGGCGCGCCGAGTCCGGCACCACCGTCCTGCTGGTCACCCACAACGTCATCGAGGCGGAGACCGTGCTCGACCGGGTCGCCGTCCTCGACAAAGGGCGGGTCATCGCCTGCGACACGCCGACCGGACTGAAGGAACAGGTCGCGGGCGAGGTGCGCGTCGAGCTGGTGTGGCGGGAGAAGGCCCCGCTGGACGTGCCCGAGGTCGCCGCGCTGCGTCCGCGCGCCGTGGAGTCCGGGCGCAGCTGGACGCTCCGGCTCGCCCCCGAGGAGGCGCGCGCGGTGGTGGCCACGGTGACCGGGGGCGCCGCCTTCGTGGCACTCGACGACTTCACCCTCGCCACGCCGAGCCTGGAGGACGTCTACCTGGCACTCGGCGGCAGCGCGGGCAGTGCACAGGGACTGGTCAAGGGGTGAGGGACGCGGGCGTGTGCCGGAGAACAGTCGGTGCGGATGTGAACGGCAGGGCTGCCACGGCCGTACGAAAATGGGCGACAGCCGAAGCGAAGAGGAGCCGCTCGACGTGAGTGTCGTACCCGCCGAGATCCTGCCGGGCCAGGCCCTGGCCGCCGAGGAGCACGTGGAGCGCCGAGCCGCCGAGCTCGGGCCCCGCGCGCGCCTGTGGCCGTCGCTCTGTGCCGTGTACCGGGCGCAGCTCTCCCGGGCACGCGTCGCGCGGATCCCGCTGCTGTTCGTGGCCACCTTCCAGTCGATCGGGATCATGATCCTGATGCGCGGTGTGGTGGACGGCGGTGCCGAGGCGCACGCCGTGGTCGCCGGTTCGGCGGTACTCGTCGTCGCCTTCGTCGCGCTGAACCTGCTGGCCCAGTACTTCGGACAGCTGCGGTCCAGCGGAGGGCTCGACCACTACGCGACGCTGCCGGTGCCACCGGCGGCGGTGGTGCTGGGCGCGGCGGGGGCGTACGCCTCCTTCACCGTGCCGGGGACCGTCGTGACCGCCGTCTTCGGCTGTGTGCTCTTCGGGCTGCCGCTGACCCACCTCTGGGTGCTCGTCGCCGTGATCCCGCTCGCCGGGGCCGCGCTCGCCGGGCTGGGCGCCGCACTGGGCCTGCTCGCCCCGCGCCCGGAACTCGCCACCGTGCTCGGGCAGCTCGGCATGTCGGCGGCGCTCCTGCTGGGCGTGCTGCCGGCCGACAGGATGCCGGGCTTCATCCGGTTCGCGCGGGACCTGCTGCCCTCGACCTACGGTGTGGAGGCCTTCGCGCGGACCTTCGGGCCGGACCCCGACTGGGCGTTCGTGCTCGGTGACCTCGCCGTGTGCGCGGGGGTCGGGGTCGTCTCCCTGGCCGTCGCCACCTGGGCGTACCGGCGGGCCGCCGTCCGGTGACGCGGCGCACAGCCGCGCCTGGCACGATGGCAGAGTGACCGCACCGTTGACTCCCCCACCGCCGCCGCACGACCAGTCCCCGAACGACCCCTGGGCTCCGCCGCCCACCAGCGGCGGGGACGAGGCGGAACTCTGGTACGAGCCGCAGAAGCCGGCCGGTCCCGGGCTGAGGACCGAGCTGATCGAGGCCGCCGTCGTCACCGCGGTCATGGCGCTGCTCGGCGGCGCGCTGCTCGGGCTCATGTGGTGGTGGCTCGCGCCGCACGTACCGCTCGTCTCCGACGGGTCGGCGGTCTATTTCAAGGACACCGAGGGCGAACAGGCCGTCGGCGTCGACGGCACGTTCACGCTGCTGGCGCTGGGAGCCGGCGCGCTGAGCGCACTCGTCGTCTTCGTGCTGCGCCGGCGCGGTGGGGTGCCCCTCGTCGTGGCGCTCACGGTCGGCGGGCTGCTGGGCGCCGTGCTGGCGTGGCGGCTCGGGGTCTGGCTCGGACCCGAGACCGATGTCGCGGCACGGGCCAAGGAGGTCGGGCAGGGGGTGACGTTCTCCGCGCCGCTGAAGCTCGCCGCGAAGGGGGCGCTGCTGGCGTGGCCGCTGGCGGCGTTGCTCGTCCACCTCGGGCTGACCGCGTTGTTCGGGCCGCGGGATCCCGAGCCGTTCGAGGGTGAGCAGATCAAGGACGGGTACGGGGCGCCGGTCGCGTGACGTCCTGGGCGCCTGGTGGGCCGGGGGTTCGGGTGCGTCGGCGTCTGCGGGGGCGTCGTGGTTGCTCGCGCAGTTCCCCGCGCCCCTGAAAAGCAGGGGCTGTGCCCCGTGCACTTCAGGCCCGCAGGGCCTGGTCCTTCAGGGGCGCGGGGAACTGCGCGAGAAGCCCACTCACCCGCCCACGCACCCGCACCCGCCCACGCACCGGAAACCCCCGAGCCCTGACGCGTGACCCCCAGGAACTACACCGGGGTCACGCGCGGGCGATGGGCGCGGCCACCGCTTCCGTCAGCTTCAGAAGGTCCCGGGGGGCCAGCTCGACCTCCAGGCCGCGGCGCCCGGCCGAGACGCAGATCGTGTCGTGGGCGTCCGCGGAGGCGTCCAGCACCGTGCGGAGCTTCTTGCGCTGGCCGAGGGGGGAGATGCCGCCCCGGACATAGCCCGTCGTGCGCTCCGCCAGGGTGGGGTCCGCCATCGCCGCCCGCTTGCCGCCGACCGCCGTCGCCAGCGACTTCAGGTCCAGCGAACCCGCCACCGGCACGACCGCGACCACGAGCACGCCGTCGACGTCCGCCACCAGGGTCTTGAAGACCCGTTCGGGGGAGACGCCCATCGCCTCGGCCGCCTCCTCGCCGTAGGACGGATGCGCGGGATCGTGCTCGTAGGCATGCACGGTGAACTCCATGCCGGCCGCGCTCAGGGCCACCGTCGCGGGCGTTCCGCCCGCCTGCTGCTTCTTCGACTTCTTCGCCATCGGCCTTCTCGTGTACGTCAGTTGAGGCTCGTCGGGCCCCGCGTCAGCTCCGACGCGGGCAACGACGGCAGACTACGGATGATGGCGGACTCGGCGCGCAGGAGTGTCAGCTCGTCGCGCAGGCGGGACGCGGTGTCGGGGGCCTGCAGGAGCCGCTGCTTGGCGGGCGTGTCGAGCATCATCGCCGCGGCGACCAGGTACGAGACGACGGCCGGCTCGTCCGGGAGGTCCGCGCCCGTCGACAGCGAGCGCTCCCGGGCGCCCGCGAGTCGCTTCTGGTACTGGCGGAACGCCCGCAGCACGCCCTCCGCCAGCGCGCCCGCCTCGTCGCCCGCGTCCTCCGGCAGCTCCTCCAGATCCGCCACGAGGAACGGGCCCGAGGCGTCCACGGAGAGCAGACGCGCCCGGGTGGTCCCGGTCGCGAGGACCTCGTACGTGCCGTTGTCGCGCTCCCTGATGGTTGCCGCGTCGGCGATGCAGCCCACGGAGTGGAACGCCTTGGTCGGCTCCTCGCCGAAGCCCGCGGTCGGGCCCCGGTCGGGCAGGGCGGTCGGATCCGGCATGCCGGGGGCGCTCAGCGCGACCTCGTGGCCGTCGCGGATGGCGACGACGGCGAAGCGGCGGGGTTGGTCCTCGGGGGTCTTCAGCAACTCGCGCATCATGGCGCGATAGCGCTCCTCGAAGATGTTCAGAGGAAGCACGAGCCCCGGGTACAACACCGAGTTCAGGGGGAAGAGCGGCAGCCGGACGGTGGTCACGAGGCCAGAGCCTAATGGTCGTCGGGGCGGGCGTGTTCGTCCGTACTCGTTTGGTGACCTCCGGTGAGACCTAACCCTCGGCTCGCGTCGGCCGCTCCGGCCGTGCGCGCAGCGGGATCGAGCACGCCACCTCCAGCCGTACGCCGTCCCGCAGCTGGAGGAACTGGCCCAGCGGATCGTCCGACATCCGGTCCCACGGGAACGACGTGGCGTACGGGCCGATCAGGCGCAGCTGGGTCAGGGCGTCCGTCCAGCGCTCCAGCCGGACCAGGACGTAGGTGAGCAGATTGCGGACCTCGGCCGGCCAGGGGTCGCCCGGCTCGTACTCGGCGGAGAGCGCGATCGCGCCGTCCGCCGCCTCGTCCAGACGTGCGCGGGGGATCACGGCCCCGCCCCCCTCGGCGAGGTACGCCAGGGCCGCCCGTACCGGCAGGGCCCGGACGAGGGAGCCGGGGAGCGCGTCCTCGGCGGCCCGCTCGGCGAAGTCGAAGCACTCGCGGTGCGAGCCGTACCAGGCGGCCGAGAGGTACTTCAATGCCGAGACGTGGCAGCCGTAGTGGTGCGGGGAGCGGCGGACCGCCTCCGCCCACAGCTGCTCGAAGCCGGTGTGGCCGAGGCCCGTGCCCCGGGCGTGGTCGAGGGCGATCCGCCAGGGCACCGGGTCGCGCGGCTCCCCCTCGGCGGCCGCGGCGATCAACGGGTTCACCTCGCGCAGCAGTTCGACCCGGGCGGGGGAGCGCCAGCCGCGGGCCACTGCCAGCTCGGCCCTGATCAGCAGGGCGTCAGGGTCGTGCGGGGCGGCCGTCTGCCAGGCCCGCAGCCACCCGTCGCGCGCCTGGGCGAAGGCGGCCAGCCGTAACGCGTACCGGTCGCGGTTCTCCCACTCGGCCGCCTCCCGGGTGATCGCCAGCAGCTTCGCCGCGGGCGCGTACTCACCACGGCCGGCCGCCACCAGCGCGGGTCCGAGCCGCCCGTCGGGGGCGTCGAGCAGGACCTCGTCGTCGGCGGTCAGACCGGCACCGAGCCGTGAGGTGTGACGTGCCATCCGGGCGGTACGGACGAGCGCGCGCAGCGGACCCATGACACCCCTTTGCGCCTGAGCCGGCGCCGCTCTCGCGGACCGGGTTCTCGCCATCGTGGTCACGCAATCGATGGTTTCGGTATCAAGACGGTGGGAAGAAGCTTTGGGTTGTCTGCCGCCCAGACTAAGGTCCGGAACGCCGAGCGACCTCCGGAGAGAACGGCTCAGTTCCGGCTCAGGAGCCGGGTGGCGCCCGCCGCCACCGTCGTCGCGAGGATCCAGCCCAGGATGATCACCACGGCGGCCAGCCACTGCCAGCCCCCGTCCAGCTGCCAGTAGCCGACCTGGCCGAGGTCGACGATCGGCAGCAGCAGGTCCAGGGCGAACAGCGAGGGGTTCCAGTTCGGGTGCTCGCCGCTCTTCATCGGCGGATGGTCCGCGTGCGAGAAGGCGAACGAGGTCAGCGCCCACAGCAGCGCCATCCACACCGCGGCCCGGCCCGGCCGGTACCCGTACGCGACGGTCCAGTCCTGCGCGTGGCCCCAGAGCTTGGCCGCGAGCGGCAGGTTCTCCCGCCGGTGGCGCTGCTTGGCGAGGAGCACCTCGCGGGCGCCCTCGTCGTCCCCGCCGGCCCGCAGTACGGTCGCCAGCCGCTCGTACGGCTCCGGGCTGTACTCGGCGGTGGCCGCCGCCACCCACTCCAGCCGCCTGGCCAGCGGGAACCGGTCGCGCGGCACGAGGCTCTCGTACTGGAAGCCGCCCATGTGGAGGTTGCCGGGGCCCGGCCAGCTCTCCGATCTGTCGATCAGGACGCCGACGCGGGCCCCGGACAGGACGACCTTGCCGCGCTCCGGCCTGTCGCCGAGGAAGCGCAGCTCGGGCACCTGGACGCGGCGCAGCGACAGCTCCTGGTCATCCGTGAAGGTGAACCGGGCCCGCTCCAGGTCGACGGAGTCACCGAACCGCCCGTCGTCCAGCCGGATCCCGCCCTCGCACTCGAACCGCTGGACGCGGGTGCCGCGCGCGGGCGTGCTGCCGCTGGTGTGCAGCGGATTGCCGATACCGGCCGGGGTCAGATACAGGGTGCGCTCGACGGTCAGCTGGGGCGCGTTCAGGGCGAGGCGGCCGTACGGGTTGGCGAGCCGGCTGCCGCGCAGACTGAGCGAGGCGCCGACGGTCGCGCCGCGCAGGCTCAGCTCGCCGTGCGACTCCAGCATCTCGGCCTGGACGTCCTGGGCGACGGTCAGCCCGTCGGCGGAGAGCGAGCGGCCGTGCCGGTCGCGGTAGACGACCGCCTGGTTGAGCAGCAGATCGGTGCCGATGTGGGCGTCCGCCAGCCGCACCCCGTTGTGGAACCGGCAGCGCGGCATATGAAGATCGCCCTCCGTGTGCAGCCGGGCCGCCTCCAGCCGGGGCACCGAGCAGTCCACCAGCCGCAGGGTCGTGAACCGGGCCTCCGGCAGCAGGATCTCCTTCTCGAACCGGCAGCCCTTCATCTCCACGTACGGCACCACCTGGCCGCCCGCCAGCTCCAGCACACCCTTGATCTGGACGCCGACCAGCTTCAGCGCGGACACCCGCCCGGCCAGCGCGGCCGGCCCGTCCAGCAGCAGCCAGGCCACGATCCGGGCCCGAACGGTCCGCTCGGGCCCCCAGGGGTGGCCGCCGTGCGGGTCGTCCACGACGATGTCCCCGTCGCGCAGGTCGTACACGCTGCCGTTGCGGAACGCCTGCCACATGCCTGCCTCGGCGGCGGTCAGGTCGTCCGGCAGGTCCCCGTCGTCCCGGATGCCGGGCCCCTCGCTCACGCGCTTCCTTCCCCCGTCCTGTGCACTCACGTGTATCGCGCAACTGTTTACGCTGGTGATGCCCGCTGAGTGACGTCCTGAACACCAGACGTGAAGGTGATGCTGCAGGTTCCCGGGTGGCTCCGTATCACCCAGTGGAACGCGCGGATGACGGCCGACGCGGGTC
This sequence comes from Streptomyces europaeiscabiei, assembly GCF_036346855.1. Lineage (NCBI taxonomy): Bacteria > Bacillati > Actinomycetota > Actinomycetes > Kitasatosporales > Streptomycetaceae > Streptomyces > Streptomyces europaeiscabiei. The sequence continues at coordinate 2,747,545 of NZ_CP107841.1, read as the reverse complement.
TGAGAGAATTGGGACCGTGATCTCCCGAATCGATCTGCGCGGTGACGCCCTCCCCGAGGGACCCGCCCTGCGCGACCTGCTGCCCCGAGCCGACTTCGACGTCTCGGCCGCCCTGGAGAAGGTGCGTCCGATCTGCGAGGCCGTGCATCATCGGGGCGACGCGGCGCTGATCGACTACGCGGAGAAGTTCGACGGCGTACGCCTGACCTCGGTACGGGTCCCGGCCGAGGCCCTCACCCGGGCGCTGGAACAGCTCGACCCGGCCGTCCGCGAGGCCCTCCAGGAGTCGATCCGGCGCGCCCGCATCGTCCACCGCGAGCAGCGCCGCGCCACGCACACCACCCAGGTCGTCCCCGGCGGCACGGTCACCGAGAAGTGGGTACCGGTCGAGCGCGTCGGCCTCTACGCCCCCGGCGGCCGGTCGGTGTACCCCTCGTCCGTGATCATGAACGTGGTCCCGGCGCAGGAGGCCGGGGTCCCCTCGATCGCCCTCGCCTCCCCGGCGCAGGCCGACTTCGACGGGCTCCCGCACCCCACGATCCTCGCGGCCTGCGCGCTGCTCGGCGTCGACGAGGTGTACGCGGCCGGTGGCGCCACCGCCGTCGCGATGTTCGCGTACGGCACCGAGTCCTGCCCGCCCGCCCCCATGGTCACCGGCCCCGGCAACATCTGGGTGGCCGCCGCCAAGCGGTACTTCACCGGGGTCATCGGCATCGACTCCGAGGCGGGCCCGACCGAGATCGCGGTCCTCGCGGACGACACCGCCGACCCGGTGCACGTCGCCGCCGACCTGATCAGCCAGGCCGAGCACGACCCGCTCGCGGCCGCCGTGCTCGTCACCGACTCCGTCGCCCTCGCCGACGCGGTCGAGAAGGAGCTTCAGCCGCAGGTCGAGGCCACCAAGCACGTCGAGGACCGCATCCGGCCCTCACTCGCGGGCCGACAGTCCGCGATCGTCCTGGTCGACGGGGTGGACGAAGGCCTGCGGGTCGTCAACGCGTACGGTGCCGAGCACCTGGAGATCCAGACGGCCGACGCCACGGCGGTCGCCGAGCGCGTGGTCAACGCGGGCGCCGTCTTCATCGGCCCCTGGTCGCCGGTCTCGCTGGGCGACTACGCGGCCGGCTCCAACCACGTGCTCCCGACCGGCGGCTGCGCCTGCCACTCCTCCGGTCTGTCCGTGCAGTCCTTCCTGCGCGGCATCCACATCGTCGACTACACGAAGGACGCGCTGGCCGAGGTCGCGCACCACGTGGTGACGCTCGCGGAGGCGGAGGACCTGCCCGCGCACGGCGCGGCGATCAAGGCACGGTTCGGTTGGAAGGTACCTGGCAAGTGAGCTTCGGAATCGACGATCTTCCCGTACGGGACGAACTGCGCGGCAAGAGCCCCTATGGCGCGCCCCAGCTCGATGTTCCCGTACGGCTGAACACCAACGAGAACCCGTACCCGCTGCCCGAACCGCTGGTCGAGCGGATCGTCGAGCGGGTGCGGGAGGCGGCCCGGCACCTCAACCGCTACCCGGACCGGGACGCGGTGGAGCTGCGGACACGGCTCGCCGAGTACCTGACGAACACCTCCGGTTACGGGGTCGACCTGACGAACGTCTGGGCGGCCAACGGCTCCAACGAGGTCATCCAGCAGATTCTGCAGACCTTCGGCGGACCCGGCCGCAGCGCCATCGGCTTCGAGCCCTCGTACTCGATGCACGGGCTGATCTCGCGCGGCACGGGCACCGGCTGGCTCTCCGGACCCCGGGGCGACGACTTCACGATCGACCTCGCCGCCGCCGAGAAGGCGATCGCCGAGCACCGGCCGGACGTCGTCTTCGTCACCACCCCCAACAACCCCACGGGCAACGCGGTCCCACAAGAGACCGTCCTCGCGCTGTACGAGGCCGCGCAGGCGGCCAAGCCGTCGATGGTCGTGGTGGACGAGGCGTACATCGAGTTCAGCCACGGCGACTCGCTGCTGCCGCTGCTCGACGGACGGCCGAACCTGGTCGTCTCGCGGACGATGTCCAAGGCCTTCGGCGCGGCCGGTCTGCGCCTCGGCTACCTCGCCGCGCACCCGGCGGTCGTGGACGCGGTCCAGCTCGTACGGTTGCCGTACCACCTCTCCGCCGTCACCCAGGCGACCGCGCTGGCCGCCCTGGAACACACCGACACCCTCCTCGGCTACGTCGAGCAACTGAAGACGGAGCGGGACCGGCTCGTCGCCGAGCTGCGCGCCATCGGTTACGAGGTGACCGAGTCCGACGCCAACTTCGTCCAGTTCGGCAGGTTCGAGGACGCGCACGAGGTCTGGCAGCGGATCCTCGACCGGGGCGTCCTGGTCCGGGACAACGGTGTACCGGGATGGCTGCGGGTCACCGCCGGAACTCCCGCCGAGAACGACGCGTTCCTCGACGCGGTACGTGAACTGAAGAAGGAGCAGAGCGCATGAGCCGTGTCGGACGAGTGGAACGCACCACGAAGGAGACCTCGGTGCTCGTCGAGATCAACCTCGACGGCACCGGCAGGACGGAGATCTCCACCGGGGTCGGTTTCTACGACCACATGCTCGACCAGCTCGGCCGCCACGGTCTGTTCGATCTGACCGTGAAGACCGACGGCGACCTGCACATCGACTCCCACCACACCATCGAGGACACCGCCCTCGCGCTGGGCGCCGCCTTCAAGCAGGCCCTCGGCGACAAGGTGGGCATCTACCGCTTCGGCAACTGCACGGTCCCGCTGGACGAGTCCCTCGCCCAGGTGACGGTGGATCTGAGCGGCCGCCCGTACCTCGTGCACACCGAGCCCGAGAAGATGGCGCCGATGATCGGCGAGTACGACACCACGATGACCCGGCACATCCTGGAGTCGTTCGTCGCCCAGGCCCAGATCGCGCTGCACGTGCACGTGCCGTACGGGCGCAACGCCCACCACATCGTCGAGTGCCAGTTCAAGGCGCTGGCGCGGGCCCTGCGCTACGCGTCCGAGCGCGACCCGCGCGCGGCCGGCATCCTGCCCTCCACGAAGGGCGCGCTGTGAACGGCCTCTCCACCGTCCTGATCGTCGTCGGCCTCTTCCTGGTCGGCGGGGTCATCTCGTTCGTCAAGCAGGACATGCCGAAGAGCCTCATCACACTGCTCTCGATCGGCGCCGCGATGTGTCTCGTCGCGGGCATCCTGCGGCTGGAGGTGTGGAATTGAGCACCGGATCCAAGAAGGTCGTCGTCTTCGACTACGGCTTCGGGAACGTGAGGTCCGCCGAGCGCGCCCTCGCGCGTACGGGCGCCCAGGTCGAGATAACGCGTGACTTCGACACCGCCATGAACGCCGACGGGCTGCTGGTGCCCGGCGTCGGCGCCTTCGCCGCCTGCATGAAGGGACTGAAGGAGGCGCGCGGCGACTGGATCGTCGACCGCCGGCTCTCCGGCGGCCGACCGGTGATGGGCATCTGCGTCGGCATGCAGATCCTCTTCGCGCGCGGCATCGAGCACGGCGTGGAGACCGACGGCCTCGACGAGTGGCCCGGCACGGTCGAGCCGCTCCAGGCCGAGATCGTGCCCCACATGGGCTGGAACACCGTCGAGGCACCGGCCGACACGACGCTGTTCGCCGGCCTGGACGCCGACGCCCGCTTCTACTTCGTGCACTCCTACGCCGTCCACGACTGGGCCCTGGAGACGCACAACCCCGCGCTGACCGCGCCCAGGGTCACCTGGTCGACGCACGGCAAGCCCTTCGTGGCGGCCGTGGAGAACGGCGCCCTGTGGGCCACCCAGTTCCACCCCGAGAAGTCCGGCGACGCCGGAGCGCAGCTGCTGAACAACTGGATCGGAACCCTGTAGCCATGGCAAAGCTCGAACTCCTTCCCGCCGTCGACGTCCGCGACGGCCAGGCGGTCCGGCTCGTCCACGGCGAGTCCGGCACGGAGACCTCCTACGGCTCCCCGCTCCAGGCCGCCCTCGCCTGGCAGCGTGCGGGCGCCGAGTGGCTGCACCTGGTCGACCTGGACGCCGCGTTCGGCACCGGCGACAACCGGGACCTGGTCGCCGAGGTCACCCGGGCGATGGACATCAAGGTGGAACTGTCCGGCGGCATCCGGGACGACGCCTCCCTGGCGAAGGCCCTGGCCACCGGCTGCACCCGGGTCAACCTGGGCACCGCCGCCCTGGAGACCCCCGAGTGGGTCGCCAAGGTCATCGCCGAACACGGCGACAGGATCGCGGTGGGTCTGGACGTGCGCGGTACGACGTTGAAGGGCCGTGGCTGGACCCGCGACGGCGGCGACCTCTACGAGACGCTGGAGCGCCTCGACAAGGAGGGCTGCGCCCGCTACGTCGTCACGGACATCGCCAAGGACGGCACCCTCCAGGGCCCCAACCTGGAGCTGCTGCGCAACGTGTGCGCCGCGACGGACCGCCCGGTCGTGGCGTCCGGCGGCGTGTCGTCCCTCGACGACCTGCGGGCCATCGCCGAGCTGGTGCCCCTCGGTGTCGAGGGCTCCATCGTCGGCAAGGCCCTGTACGCGAAGGCGTTCACCCTGGAAGAGGCCCTGGAGGCTGTGTCGTCATGACGTCCGAAGCCGTGCGGCGTGTGCAGAGCGGGAGTCCCTGGGAGGAGTCCTTCGGTTTCGCGCGCGCCGTCGCGGCGGGCGACCGCGTCCTGGTGGCGGGCACGACGGCCTTCAGGGGCGATGTGCTGTACGGGGAGGGCGACCCGTACGAACAGGCCAAGGTGGCCTTCACCAGCGCGGTCGAGGCGCTCGGCGAGTTCGGGCTCGGCGCCGGGTCCGTGATCCGTACGCGGATGTACCTGACCCACATGCGGGACGTGGAGGACGTGGGGCGGGCCCACAAGGAGATCTTCGACCCGGTGCGTCCGGCCGCGACCCTGCTGGTCGTGGAGGGTTTCGTCGACCCGCGCATCCTCGTCGAAGTAGAGATCGAAGCATTCAGAGGCTAGGCCTTCGCGGGCCTTTCCCAGGACATCAGGCCATTCCTAAGGAGCCGTGGATTCATGACCCTGGCGGTCCGAGTCATCCCCTGCCTGGACGTGGACAACGGCCGGGTCGTCAAGGGCGTCAACTTCCAGAACCTGCGCGACGCGGGCGACCCCGTCGAGATGGCGAAGGTGTACGACGCCGAGGGCGCCGACGAGCTGACGTTCCTGGACATCACCGCCTCGTCGGGCAACCGCGAGACCACCTACGACGTGGTGCGCCGCACCGCCGAGCAGGTCTTCATCCCGCTGACGGTCGGCGGCGGCGTCCGCACGGCCGAGGACGTGGACAAGCTGCTGCGGGCGGGCGCGGACAAGGTGGGCGTCAACACGGCGGCGATCGCCCGCCCCGACCTCATCCGTGAGATCGCCGAGCGCTTCGGCCGCCAGGTGCTGGTCCTGTCGGTCGACGCCCGCCGCACGGAAGCCGGATCCTTCGAGGTCACCACCCACGGCGGCCGCAAGGGCACCGGCATCGACGCCGTCGAGTGGGCCCACCGGGCCGCCGAACTCGGCGCCGGCGAGATCCTGCTCAACTCGATGGACGCGGACGGCACCAAGGACGGCTACGACCTGGAGATGATCGCCGCCGTCCGCAAGCACGTCACCGTCCCCGTCATCGCCTCCGGCGGCGCCGGAGGACTCGCCCACTTCGCCCCGGCCATCGAAGCGGGCGCCGACGCCGTCCTCGCCGCCTCCGTCTTCCACTTCGGCGACCTGCGCATCGGCGAGGTCAAGAACGCGCTGCGGGGGGCGGGGCACCCGGTGCGGTGACGTCGCGCACCGCTCCGGCCCCGGCCGCCCGAGGGCGGCCGGGGCATCTCCGTCGGTGCGTGCGGCGGGGCCTGCTCAGATACCCAGCTGCTTCGTCTCGTGCAGCTTGGTGATCGCTTCCTTCTCGCCCTCCAGTTCGACGTCGGCGACCTGCTGGCGGCCGTAGAGGAACAGCAGCAGCTCGGAGGGCTCGCCGGTGACGGTGACGACGGGGGCGCCGCGGTGGGCCACCGCCGTCCGGCCGTCGGGGCGGCGCAGGACCAGGCCGGTGGGGGAGCCGCGGCCCATGAGGCGGGCGGTGCGCTCCAGGCGGGACCAGAGGGCGTCCTGGAAGACGTGGTCGAGCTCGCGCGGCGACCATTCGGGCCGGGCGCGGCGGACGTCCTCGGTGTGGACGTAGAACTCGATCGTGTTCGACGCCTCGTCGATCTGCTTGAGGGAGAACGGCGAGAAACGCGGCGGACCGGTGCGGACGAGCTGGATCAGTTCCTCATAGGGTTTCGCGGCGAACTCCGCCATCACCCGGTCCAGGCGCGACGCGAGCTGCTTGATGAGTATGCCCCCGGCGGCGTCGGGGCGGCGCTCGCGCACGACCACGTGCGCGGCCAGATCACGGGTCGTCCAGCCCTCGCACAGGGTGGGGGCCTCAGGGCCCGCGGTCTCCAACAGGTCGGCGAAGAGAAGCCGTTCACGCTTGGCATGGGTCGACATGCAGCCAGCCTACGACCGCGCCGATGCTCCGCCCAGCGCAGGTCCGGCCGACACGTGGCGACGGATGCCCGGCCGGGGTGCCATTCGTACGACAAGAGGGTCCGGCCTGTGGACAACGGACCGGGCCGGTCGGCGCGGCGCGGCACAATGGCACGCATGACCAGCACGCCGTCCTCCAGCAGCCCTCCCGGTCCCGGAGCCCCCGCCGGCCCCGGCACTCCCAGCGCGCTGGACCCCCGGATCGCCGCGCGCATCAAGCGCAGCGCCGACGGGCTCCTGCCCGCCATCGCCCAGCAGTACGACACCGGTGAGGTGCTCATGCTCGGCTGGATGGACGACGAGGCCCTGCACCGCACGATCACCACCGGCCGCTGCACGTACTGGTCGCGCAGCCGCCACGAGTACTGGGTGAAGGGCGACACCTCCGGCCACTTCCAGTGGGTGAAGTCCGTCGCCCTGGACTGCGACGCCGACACCGTCCTCGTCAAGGTCGACCAGGTCGGCGCCGCCTGCCACACCGGCGCCCGCACCTGCTTCGACGAGGACGTCCTCAAGGCCGTCGAGGGCGGCGCCGATTCCGACGTACCGTCACTGGATCAGTAAGGTCAGCCGCCATGGACCTCGAGACGTTCCGCAAGCTGGCCGGCGACCGCCGGGTCATCCCCGTCAGCCGCAAACTCCTCGCCGACGGCGACACCCCGGTCGCGCTCTACCGCAAGCTCGCCGCCGAACGCCCCGGCACCTTCCTGCTGGAGTCCGCGGAGAACGGCCGCTCGTGGTCCCGTTACTCCTTCGTGGGCGTCCGCAGCCACGCCACCCTCACCGCCCGCGACGGCCGGGCCCACTGGCTCGGCACCCCGCCCGTCGGCGTCCCCGTGGACGGCGACCCCCTCGCCGCCCTGCGCGCCACCATCGAGGCGCTCCACACCCCCCACCAGGAGGGCATGCCGCCCTTCACCGGCGGCATGGTCGGCTACCTCGGCTACGACATCGTGCGCCGCCTGGAGAAGATCGGCCCCGGCGAGCGGGACGACCTCCGGCTGCCCGAGCTGACCATGCTGCTGACGAGCGACCTGGCGGTCATGGACCACTGGGAGGGCTCGGTCCTGCTCATCGCCAACGCCATCAACCACAACGACCTGGACACGGGTGTCGACGAGGCCCACGCCGACGCCGTCGCCCGCCTCGACGCCATGCAGGCCGACCTCGCCCGGCCCGTCCCCCAGCCCCCGGCGGCCCTGCCGCCCTCGGAGCTGCCCGAGTACACCGCGCTGTGGGGCGGCCCCGACTTCCAGGAGGCCGTCGAGGACATCAAGGAACGCATCCGGGCCGGCGAGGCCTTCCAGGTCGTCCCCTCCCAGCGCTTCGAAACACCGTGCACGGCAAGCGCGTTGGACGTCTACCGCGTCCTCAGGGCGACCAACCCGTCCCCGTACATGTACCTGTTCCGCTTCGACGGCTTCGACGTCGTCGGTTCCTCCCCCGAGGCCCTGGTCAAGGTCGAGGACGGGCACGCCATGGTCCACCCCATCGCCGGCACCCGGCACCGGGGCGCGACCCCGCAGGAGGACCAGGCCCTCGCCGAGGAGCTGCTCGCCGACCCCAAGGAGCGCGCCGAGCACCTGATGCTCGTCGACCTCGGCCGCAACGACCTGGGCCGGGTCTGCGAACCGGGCTCGGTCGAGGTCGTCGACTTCATGTCCGTCGAGCGGTACTCGCACGTGATGCACATCGTGTCCACCGTCACCGGCCGGGTCGCGGCGGGCCGTACGGCCTTCGACGTCCTGACCGCCTGCTTCCCCGCCGGCACTCTCTCCGGCGCCCCGAAGCCGCGCGCCATGCAGATCATCGACGAACTGGAGCCGTCCCGCAGGGGCCTGTACGGCGGCTGCGTCGGCTATCTCGACTTCGCGGGCGACTCCGACACCGCCATCGCCATCCGCACGGCACTGCTGCGCGACGGCACGGCGTACGTCCAGGCCGGCGCCGGCATCGTCGCCGACTCCGACCCCGTCGCCGAGGACACCGAGTGCCGCAACAAGGCGGCGGCGGTCCTGCGCGCGGTGCACACGGCCAACCGGCTCGGACAATAGGGCGCTTCTCACGTGCGCCCCGGGTGACAACCCGCCCGGGGCGCAGGCGATAGTGGAGTACGTGACCGCAGTACCTCACCCCCGTTCCGAATCCGCGTCCGTCCGCGCCGGCCGACGCAGCCTCGCCCTGGCGCTGCTCAGCGGTGCCCTCGGCGCGGCCGTCGCGCTGCTCGCCAGCCGCCAGCGCTGGTCGGAGGGCACCATCTCGGTGGCCGGCGGCGCCTTCCCGCTGACCGCCCAGGGCAGCGACGTCACAGGCGTGCCCGCGGCCCTCGCCGTGGTGGGCCTCGCCGCGCTCGTCGCCGTCTTCGCCGTACGCCGGTCCGGGCGCGTCCTGGTCGCCGCCCTGCTCGCCCTCTCCGGGGCGGGCACGATCGCCGCCGCGCTGCTCGGCGCGTACGACAGCTCGGCGCTCGACGACAAGGCGGCCGAGGCCTCCGGCGACACCGCCGCGGCCGTCGACGCGATCGGCCACACCGGTTGGCCGTACGTCGCGGCCGCCGGTGGCGCGCTCATCCTGCTCGCCGGGCTGCTGGCGCTTCGCTACGGACGGATGTGGCCCGCGATGTCCGGCCGCTACGAACGGGACGGCACACCCCGGCCGCGCAAGGCCGAGCCGGTCGACCCCGACCGGCCCGAGGACATGTGGAAGGCCCTGGACCGGGGCGAGGACCCCACGGGATCCGATCCGGCCTAGACCGCACGGACCGCACGACCCCCGGACCGCGCGAACCGGAACGCGGGAGGGGACACCCCCGCTCAAGGCACTCGCAGTCGTACGGGACAATGGACGACGAGCGTCCGACTCAGTACAGGCATCGAGCCACACGCATCGCACCACGCAATGAACAACGAGGAGCAAGTCATGGCGGGCAGCAGCCACGGTCACACCCCGGCCGCCTGGACCGGCGTCACCATCACCTTCATCGGTTTCTGCGTCTCGGGCGCCTACATGGTGATGGCCCAGCCGCTGGGATTCTGGGCCGGAATGGTCATCATCGTCCTCGGCGGTGTCGTCGGCATGGTCATGCGCGCCATGGGCCTGGGCCAGCCGAAGGACGCGCACGCCGTGTACGAGAAGGCGACGGTCCGCGCGCAGACCGCGACGACTCCCGAGCCGGCCGCCGCCAAGAGCTGACTTTCCGCCCGAGGGGCGGCTCCGTGCCACGGAGCCGCCCCTCGGGCGCGCGTACGGCCCGCGCGGGGCAGAATGCGGTGTGTGAACCCCGAGACCCAGCCGACCGCGCCGCCGTCGCGCGCCGAAACGGCCGATGCGACCGCCGCGATCAGCGGCCCCGGTCGTGGCCCGGGGCGCACGCTCCGCGCGCTCGGTGTGCCCGCCGGGGTGCTCGCGGCCGTCGGCGGGGCCTTCGCCTACGTCGCGGCCGTGGACCCCAACGACCCCGGCCACTACCCCGTCTGCCCGCTGTGGCGCTTCACCGGCCTCTACTGCCCCGGCTGCGGCGGTCTGCGCAGCGCGCACGCCTTCGCGCACGGGGATGTCGCGACCGCCCTCACCGACAACGCGCTGGCCGTGGCGGGCTTCGTGGGCTTCGCGGTGCTGTGGACCGTTTGGGTGGTCCATGTGGCGCGCGGGCGACCTCTGCGCCTGCGGCTCGGCCCCGTCCGGATGTGGTCGCTCGGCGCGTTGGCGCTGGTCTTCACGGTTGTCCGGAACCTGCCGTTCGGTAGCTGGCTCCATCCTTGATCAAACGGTGAACGTCCAGGTAGTGGGACCGCCGTCAACCGGATGTGAGGCCTACGCCCTCCTGCGGATACCATCACAGTGAACTGCCAGAACCCTGAGAACCGCTCGACTGTCAATACATGACCGTCAAACGTTGTCACTGATTTTCATCGTTTTCACCGTCTGAAAGGGGGCCGCTCGCGTGAGTGTGCTCGACGAGATCATCGACGGAGTCCGTGCCGACCTCGCGGAGCGGCAGGCGCGCGTCAGCCTCGACGAGCTCAAGGAGCGCGTGGCGAAGGCTCCGGCGGCCAAGGACGGCGCGGCCGCCCTCCGTGGCGACGGCGTCAAGGTGATCTGCGAGGTCAAGCGGTCCAGCCCCTCCAAGGGCGCGCTCGCCGCGATCGCCGACCCGGCCGGTCTCGCGGCCGACTACGAGGCGGGTGGCGCGGCGATCATCTCCGTCCTCACCGAACAGCGCCGCTTCGGCGGCTCGCTGGCCGACCTGGAGGCCGTCCGCGCGCGCGTGGACATCCCCGTCCTGCGCAAGGACTTCATCGTCACCTCGTACCAGCTGTGGGAGGCACGGGCGTACGGCGCCGACGTGGTCCTGCTGATCGTCGCGGCTCTCGACCAGCCGGCGCTGGAGTCGCTGATCGAGCGTGCCGAGTCCATCGGACTCACCCCGCTCGTCGAGGTCCACGACGAGGACGAGGTCGAACGCGCGGTCGACGCCGGTGCCCGGGTGATCGGGGTCAACGCCCGCAACCTGAAGACCCTCGAGGTCGACCGCACCACGTTCGAGCGGGTCGCCCCCGAGATCCCCGACTCCATCATCAAGATCGCCGAGTCCGGCGTCCGGGGCCCGCACGACCTCATCGCCTACGCCAACGCCGGCGCCGACGCCGTCCTGGTGGGCGAGTCCCTCGTCACCGGCAAGGACCCCAGGACGGCCGTCGCCGACCTCGTCGCCGCGGGCGAGCACCCGGCGCTGCGGCACGGGCGGGGCTGACCCGGCCATGACCGACCGCGCCTTCGTCGCCGACCGGCCGGGGTTCGTCCCGGCCGGGGCGTCGGGGTGCGCGGGGGCGGCCTTGTCGGTCGAGATCACCCACACGGGTGATCCGGGGCCGGTAGGCTGTGCCCTGATGTTCTCGATCTCCATGACGACCAGGGACCCCTACGCCCGCCTCGCGCGCGGGTGCCGTCCCCGTGGCTGCCGGGCGCCCGCCCGCCGGGTCCACGGGCGCCGGGTCCGGTACGTCATCGGCGACGAGCCGGGCCAGGTGAACGGCATGCGATGGCCCCGGACGCGTCACCTGCGGTGAGCTGAGCCGCGTCCTCCACCGAACGCACGGCGACGTGCCGTTGCCGGACCCCCGTGCAGGGGTTCCGGTCGTACGGAACCGCCGGTATGCGCCGTGGGGGCGTTCGTCCGCGGCGGAATCACTGCCACCGGAGCGAGGTCCGACGACCGTTCGCGACGGTGAGCCGATTCCGCGGCTCTCAGCCAGCGTGTGCGTGATCACTGTGAACCCATCGTCCGACCAACCCGGGGCTGTGCCCCTGCGAGGTAACCGCATGTCCAGTGAGTTCTTCATTCCCGACCCCGAGGGTCAGGTTCCCAGCGCCGAGGGGTACTTCGGCGCGTTCGGCGGCAAGTTCATCCCGGAGGCGCTGGTCGCCGCCGTGGACGAGGTCGCCGTGGAGTACGACAAGGCGAAGCACGACCCCGAGTTCGCGCGCGAGCTCGACGATCTGCTCGTGCACTACACGGGGCGGCCCAGTTCGCTGACCGAGGTGCCGAGGTTCGCCGAGCACGCCGGCGGGGCGCGGGTGTTCCTCAAGCGCGAGGACCTGAACCACACCGGATCGCACAAGATCAACAACGTGCTCGGGCAGGCCCTGCTCACCCGGCGCATGGGCAAGACGCGGGTCATCGCCGAGACGGGAGCGGGCCAGCACGGCGTCGCCACCGCCACTGCCTGCGCGCTCTTCGGGCTCGACTGCACGATCTACATGGGGGAGATCGACACCCAGCGGCAGGCCCTGAACGTCGCCCGCATGCGCATGCTGGGCGCCGAGGTCGTCGCCGTGAAGTCCGGTTCCCGGACCCTCAAGGACGCCATCAACGAGGCGTTCCGGGACTGGGTCGCCAACGTCGACCGCACGCACTACCTGTTCGGGACCGTGGCCGGGCCCCACCCCTTCCCCGCCATGGTCCGCGACTTCCACCGGGTGATCGGGGTCGAGGCACGGCGTCAGATCCTCGAACGCGCCGGGCGGCTGCCCGACGCCGCCGTGGCCTGCGTGGGCGGCGGGTCCAACGCCATCGGGCTCTTCCACGCCTTCATCCCGGACGCCGACGTACGCCTCATCGGCTGCGAACCCGCGGGTCACGGCATCGAGACCGGTGAGCACGCGGCGACGCTCACCGCCGGTGAGCCGGGCATCCTGCACGGGTCGCGCTCGTACGTCCTCCAGGACGAGGAAGGGCAGATCACCGAGCCCTACTCGATCTCGGCGGGCCTCGACTACCCGGGCATCGGCCCCGAGCACGCGTACCTCAAGGACAGCGGCCGCGGCGAGTACCGCGCGGTCACCGACGACGCTGCCATGCAGGCGCTGCGTCTGCTGTCGCGCACCGAGGGCATCATCCCGGCGATCGAGAGCGCGCACGCGCTCGCCGGCGCGCTGGAGGTCGGCAGGGAGCTGGGCAAGGACGGGCTGATCGTCGTCAACCTGTCCGGGCGCGGCGACAAGGACATGGACACGGCCGCGCGGTACTTCGGCCTGTACGAAACCGCTGCCGACGCCGAGGTCGCCGCCGACGCGGCCGATCTCGCCGAGATCGAGGGGGACGCCAAGTGAGCGGCAACATCCAACTGTTGAGCGACACCCTCGCCGCCGCCAAGGCGGAGGGGCGGGCCGCGCTCATCGCCTATCTGCCGGCCGGGTTCCCGACCGTCGACGGCGGTATCGCCGCCATCAAGGCGGTCTTCGAGGGCGGCGCCGACGTCGTCGAGGTCGGGCTGCCGCACAGCGACCCGGTCCTCGACGGTCCCGTCATCCAGACCGCCGACGACATCGCCCTGCGCGGCGGCGTCAAGATCGCGGACGTGATGCGCACGGTCCGGGAGGCCTTCGAGGCCACCGGGAAGCCCGTCCTCGTCATGACGTACTGGAACCCCATCGACCGCTACGGCGTCGAGCGCTTCACCGCCGAGCTGGCTCAGGCGGGTGGCGCGGGCTGCATCCTGCCCGACCTGCCCGTCCAGGAGTCGGCGCTGTGGAGGGAGCACGCGGACAAGCACGGTCTCGGCACCGTCTTCGTGGTCGCGCCCAGCAGCAAGGACGCCCGCCTCGCCGAGATCACCGCGGCGGGCAGCGGCTTCGTCTACGCCGCCTCGCTGATGGGGGTCACGGGCACCCGCGAGTCGGTGGGCGCGCAGGCCCAGGACCTGGTGGAGCGCACCCGGGCCACGGGTTCCGGCCTGCCGGTCTGCGTCGGCCTCGGCGTCTCCGACGCCGGGCAGGCCGCCGAGGTCGCCGGGTTCGCCGACGGTGTGATCGTCGGCTCCGCGTTCGTGAAGCGGATGCTGGACGCCCCCGACGAGGCGGCCGGTCTGAACGCCGTACGGGAACTCGCGGGCGACCTCGCGAAGGGCGTACGCCGGGGCGCGTGATCGGGCGTGCGATCCGGCGCGCCCAGGGGGCTCGTGACGTTCACCCGTTTGTCGTACGGGGATCGCTGAACGTAACGGGCCATACGCTCACCCGAACGGGTGGAAGTGGGATCGGGGAGGCGCGGTGCGCCTCCCCGGTTCGTTCTGCGGGATGTGAGCGAGAAGAACCGTGAGGGAAAGCGCACCGCCCGTGAACGACTGGCGGAGGAGCGCGAGAAGCAGAAGGCCAGCGAGAAGCGCCGTCGGGTGCTGATCGTGGGCGCCTCGGTGCTGTGCGTGCTGGGCCTGGCCGCCGTGATCGGCGTCGTGGCGGCGAACGCGGGCAAGGACGACGACGCCGACACCGCGGGCCCGGTCGTGGCGCCCTCGGGGGCCAACGGCGAGGACAGCCTCGCGATCCCCGTCGGGGACGCCGGCGCGAAGTCGACCCTCTCGGTGTGGGAGGACTTCCGCTGCCCGGCCTGCAAGTCCTTCGAGGACGCCTACCGCTCGACGATCCACGAGCTGACCGAGGCCGGGAAGCTGAAGGTCGAGTACCACCTCGCCACCCTGATCGACGGGAACATGGGCGGCAGCGGCTCCCGCAAGGCCGCAAACGCCGCCGCGTGCGCACAGAACGAGGGGAAGTTCCCCGCGTACCACGACGTGCTGTACCAGAACCAGCCCGCCGAGACGAGCGACGACTTCGCCAGCGAGACCAAGCTCTTCGACCTGGCGAAGAAGGTGGACGGGCTGGACACCGCGGCCTTCCGCACGTGCGTCGAGGACGGCAGGCACAACAGCTGGGTCGCGAAGTCGAACGAGGCGTTCCAGAAGGGCGGCTTCTCCGGCACCCCGAGCGTCTTCCTCAACGGCACCAACATCTACGCGGACCAGTCCATGACCCCCGCCAAGCTGAAGCAGATGGTGGAGGCGAACGCCCAGGGGTGAGTCGCGTGTGAGCCGAGGGGCTGCGGGGGGCCCTGAGGAGTCAAGGCAGTTGTGGTACGGCGTTATGGACCCGTTGCCGGGCCGCCTGCCGTCGGCCGGGCCCGGCAGGGTAGCGTCGACCCTGCCATGGAACTTGCCTACATTCCCAGCCCGTCGCGCGGGGTGCTGTACCTCGGTCCCGTCCCGCTGCGCGGCTACGCCTTCTGCATCATCATCGGTGTCTTCGTAGCCGTCTGGCTCGGCAACAAACGCTGGGTCGCGCGGGGCGGACGGGCCGGTACGGTCGCCGACATCTCGGTCTGGGCCGTGCCCTTCGGCCTGGTCGGCGGACGGCTCTACCACGTGATCACGGACTACGAGCTGTACTTCAGCGAGGGCCGTGACTGGGTCGACGCCTTCAAGGTCTGGGAGGGCGGGCTCGGCATCTGGGGCGCGATCGCCCTCGGCGCGGTGGGTGCGTGGATCGGCTGCCGTCGGCGTGGCATCCCGCTGCCCGCCTGGGCCGACGCCGTCGCGCCCGGCATCGCCCTCGCGCAGGCGATCGGGCGGTGGGGCAACTGGTTCAACCAGGAGCTGTACGGCAGGAAGACGAACGTGCCGTGGGCCGTGGAGATCACGTCCTCCACGGACGGGCGGCTGCCGGGCACGTACCACCCGACCTTCCTCTACGAGTCGCTGTGGTGCATCGGTGTCGCGCTCCTCGTCATCTGGGCGGACCGTCGCTTCAACCTCGGGCACGGGCGGGCGTTCGCGCTGTACGTCGCCTCGTACTGCGTGGGGCGGTTCTGGATCGAGTACATGCGGGTCGACGAGGCCCATCACATCTTCGGGCTGCGCCTCAACAACTGGACCGCGCTGTTCGTCTTCATCCTCGCCGTGATCTACATCGTCCTGTCGGCCCGGAAGCGGCCCGGGCGGGAAGAGGTCGTCGAGCCGGGTGTCTCCGACGGGGACCCTGCCGCTGCGGACGTGGAGAAGGGCGAGCAGAAGGACGACGAGGACTCGGAGTCCGCGGAGTCCGCGGAGCCCTCGGGCGAGGCCGATGCGAAGAAGGAGAAGGACGCGGATGCCGCCTCCGACTCCGTGGTCGAGAAGAAGGCCGAGTCCGCCGAGAAGAGCTGACGTGGCGCTTAGGTTGCGGTGATCCGCCGCGCCGCGAGGGATGTTCCCCACCCATCCGCCCCTTCCGGGCGGGTGGGTCTTTGGGTTGCGGGGTGGGCGGGGAGATGGGCGGGGTGGGGTGACTGAGGCGGTGGGGCGGCTGCGGGGGGTTCGTGGTTGCTCGCGCAGTTCCCCGCGCCCCTGAAAGATCAGGCCCTGCGGGCCTGAAAGACCACGGCCTTGCTCCCCTGGAAAAGCACGGGGCGCAGCCCCTGCTTTTTCAGGGGCGCGGGGAACTGCGCGACCAGCCCCCACCGGGCCCGCAGAGGGGGGTCGAAGGGGCGCAGCCCCTGGGGATGGGAATGGGTAGGGGCGGCGGGGGCGGATCAGCGTCTGGTGGGGCGGTTGGCCAGGGTGAGGGTTCTGCGGGCGGCTGCCACCACGGCCGGGTCGATGAAGCGGCCGTCGGGGAGGGCCTGGGCGCCGGGCGCGGTGGTCGCGGCCTTGAGGGTCTCCTCGGCCGATTCCACTTCCCGCGGGGTGGGGGCGTAGGCGCGTTCGATCACCGGGAGCTGCCGAGGGTGGATGGCGGCGCGGCCCAGGAAGCCGAGGGCGCGGCCGTGGGCGCAGGAGGCGGCCAGCCCTTCGAGGTCCTTCGTGTCCGGGTAGATCGACTGGGCCGGTGAGGGGAGGCCCGCGGCGCGCGCGGCGAGGATCACCCGGGAGCGGGGCCAGTCGAGGGCCGAGTCGTGCCGGACGGCCAGGTCGGCGCGGAGGTCAGCCTCGCCGAGCGCGATGCCGCGGAGGGCGGGATGGGCGGTGGCGATGTCGTAGGCGCGTTCCACACCCAGGGCCGATTCGAGGAGCGCGTACAGGGGGATCGCTCCTCCTTCCGCGGGGGCGGTTCTTTCCGCTACGCCGGCGACGTCGGCGGGGGACGTGATCTTCGGCAGGCGGAGGGCCGCCAGCCCGGGGAGAGAGGAGAGGGTCTTGAGGTCCTGTTCGGCCTCCGGGGTGCCCAGGGCGTTCACGCGTACGTGAACCGCGACGGTGGACGGGCTCGAGAGGAGTTCGGCGGTCGCCGCGCGGGCGTAGGCCTTGCGGTTCGGCGCCACCGCGTCCTCCAGGTCCACGATCACCACGTCCGCGCCGGAGGCCAGGGCCTTGGTGACCACCTCCGGGCGGTCGCCGGGGACGTACAGCCAGGTCAGGGGGAAGGGGGTCGTCGAACCGGGGGTCACAGGGCGCCCTCCTGGCGGAGGGCATCGATGTCCGGTTCCGACAGGCCCAGTTCGGTGAGGACCGAGTCCGTGTCGGCGCCGTGTGCGCGGCCCGCCCAGCGGATCGCGCCGGGGGTGGCGGAGAGGCGGAAGAGGACGTTCTGCATACGCAGGGGGCCGAGGTCGGGGTCGTCGACGGTCGTGATCGTGTCCAGGGCCCGGTACTGGGGGTCGGTCATCACCTCCCGTACGTCCTGGATGGGGGCCACCGCCGCCTCCGCCTTCTCGAACACCTCGATGACCTCCTCGCGGGTGTGGCGGGCGATCCACGCGCCGACGGCCTCGTCCAGGACGTCGGCGTGACGGGCCCGTTCCGCGCCTGAGCCGAACCAGGGCTCGTCGATCAGCTCGGGGCGGCCGACCAGGCGCATCACCCGCTCCGCGATCGACTGGGCCGAGGTGGAGACGGCCACCCATGTACCGTCCGCCGTGCGATAGGTGTTGCGGGGCGCGTTGTTGGCGGAGCGGTTGCCGGTACGGGGCTGGACGTGGCCGAGCTGGTCGTACCAGAGGGGTTGGGGACCGAGGACGGTGAGGATCGGCTCGATGATCGCCATGTCGACCGTCTGCCCTTCGCCCGTCCGGTCACGCGCGGCGAGTGCGGTCATCACCGCGTATGCCGTCGCCAGGCCCGCGATCGAGTCGGCCAGGCCGAAGGGGGGCAGGACAGGAGGGGCGTCCGGCTCGCCGGTGATCGCGGCGAAGCCGCTCATCGCCTCGGCCAGCGTGCCGAAGCCGGGGCGGTGCGCGTACGGGCCGAACTGGCCGAAGCCGGTGACGCGGGCGAGGACCAGACGGGGGTTCGCGGCGGAGAGTTCCTTCCAGCCCAGGCCCCATTTCTCCAGGGTGCCGGGGCGGAAGTTCTCGATGATCACGTCGGCGGTGGCGGCGAGGCGCAGGAGCGTGTCCCGGCCGCCGGGGGTGGAGAGGTTCAGCGTCAGGGTGCGCTTGTTGCGGCCCAGCAGTTTCCACCACAGGCCCACGCCGTTCTTCGACGGGCCGTGGCCACGGGACGGGTCCGGCTTCGTGGGGTGTTCGATCTTGATGACCTCCGCGCCGAAGTCGCCGAGCATCGTGGCGGCGAGGGGGCCGGCGAAGAGAGTGGCGAGGTCGAGCACGCGGAGGTGGGAGAGCGGGGGGTCGTACGCCTGGGTCATGGGTGGGGGGTCTCCCGGAGGGTGAGGTGGGCCAGGGTGTCGAAGCCGACGCCGTTGAAGTCGGCGACCGAGGTGGCCAGGCGGTTCTTGAGGGGGGCCGTCCAGCGGTCGGGGAGGGCGTCCGGGGAGCCGGTCAGGAGGCCGGCGATGCTGCCCGCCGTCGCGCCGTTGGAGTCGGTGTCCCAACCGCCCGACACCGCGCGGCAGACGGAGGCCGTGAAGTCGCCGTCCGCATGGGTGAGTGCGGCGGTGAGCAGGGCCGTGTTGGGGAGGGCGTGCACCCAGTGGTGGTCGGCGTAGGTGGAGTGGAGTTCGTCGACGACCGTGTCGAAGTCGCGCTCGCCCGTGGCGAGTCGGAGGGCGTGGTCGATCGCCTTCGCCAGACGGGAGTCCGGGGGGACGACCTTGAGGCCGGTGCGCAGGCAGTGGTGGACGTCGTGGGTGCCGGTGGCCGCCTCCGCGATGGTGGCCGCGACGAACATCGCCGCGTAGACGCCGTTCGCGGTGTGGGTGAGGGCGGCGTCGCGGTGGGCCTGTTCGGCCGCGGTGGCCGGGTCGCCGGGGTTGGTCCAGCCATGGACGTCGGCGCGGATCAGGGCGCCGATCCATTCGCGGAACGGGTTGCGGTGGCGGGCTGTGTGCGGGGGGTCGATGCCGGTGAGGAGGTTGCGGTAGGCGATGCGTTCGGCGGTGAAGGTGCGGCCTGCGGGGAGTTCGTCGAGCCAGAGCCGTGCCACGTCCGTGGTGGTGAAGTCGCGGCCGTGGCGGGCGAGCAGGAGGAGGTTGAGGAGGGGGTAGTTGAGATCGTCGTCCTCGGGCATGCCGTCGATGTTCTCGGCGAGGGAGGTGGGGGCCGAACGGCGGTTCCAGGGGTGGGCGGCGAGGAGTTCCGGGGGGACGCCACGGGCGGTGAACCAGGTGGTGAGGGGCCAGTTGCCGGTGGCCCGGGCGAGTTGGCGGATCGCGGGGAGGGGGAGTTTCTCGACGGGTTTGCCGAGGAGGCAGCCGACGGCGCGGCCGAGCCAGGCCGCCTCCAGTCGCCGCGTGTACGTGGCCGGGGTGGGGAGGGTGTCGCGGGCCTGCGCCTGCAGGGTGCCGCCTGCGCCCACCCGTGCCGCCCCGGCGGCACGACTGCCCGCAGGCTGAGCGGGGTGGGTGGAGTGGCCGGGACGGGGCGGCCCAGCAGGACCGGTGGGCTCGGCCGGACGCATCGGCCAGTCCGGGCACAACGCCTTGATCCTGCTCAGCTCGGTCGGCTCGTGTTCCGCCAAGCTGCTGGGTAGGTCTGCCAGTTCGTCCAGCAGGTCCTCGGCGAGTTGGCGCAAGTAGCGGGACGTCCGATGCGGGGATGCGCCGGCGCGGGGCGGGGCCGGGGGGCCGCCCGCTCCTCGCCAGCGGGCGGCGATGGCCGACGGCTCGCGACCGTCCTGGACCGCCTGGTGGAGTTCGTGGCCCAGGAGGTCTTCCGGTTGGACCCAGGTGAGTCGGAGGGGGGTCACCGGAGGGGGGCCAGGGTGGCGAGGGCGGCCTCGTGGGCGCGGCGGCGGTGCAGGTCCTGGGCGTGGATCTGGAGGGTGACCGCCGTCAGGGCCGTGGCGGGGGCGTGCAGGTCCAGGCGGCTGGCCTCCGCGACCGTCTTGGCCCAGTCGGACGGGACCTGCGAGCCCAGTGCCCCTGCCAGCGCTCCCGACATCGTGGCGATCGAGTCGCAGTCGCGGCCGTAGTTCACCGAACCCAGGACCGCGTGACGGTAGTCGCCGCGCGCCACGAGCAACATGCCCAGGGCGATGGGGAGTTCCTCGATCGCGTGGAGGCGGGAGGGGCGGCGGGCGTTGAGGGAGGGAGCGCGGTAGTCGGGGCCGACCGTGTCGAACGGTGTCACCGCCTCGCGGAGCGGCCGTAGCGCCGACTCGAAGTCCGTGTGGCGGCGGGCCACTTCACACACGGCCTCGATCGCCGCGCGGGTGCCGTCCTTGGCCACGGCGAGGCACGTCTCGATCACCGACTCCGCGGTCGCGCCCGGCGTGCACGCCGCCGCGACCCCCGCCGCGAACACGCCCGCCGCCTCCCTGCCGTAGGACGACTGGTGGGCCCCCGCGATGTCGAGGGCCTCGGCGTACGCACCGGGCGGGTCGGCCGCGTTGACCAGGCCGACGGGGGCCATGTACATCGCGGCGCCGCAGTTGACGATGTTGCCGGTGCCGGCCTCTCGGGGGTCGATGTGGCCGTAGTGGATGCGGGCCACGAGCCACTTCTCGGCGAGGAAGACCCGTTGGAGGGGGAGGGCCTCCGCCTCCAGCTCGGGGATCCAGCGCGGGGTCGTCATCATGTCCGGCACCAGGTGCTCGGCGATGGCGTACGCGTCAAGGTGGTCGCGTACGCGGTCGTACACCCGCACGAGCGCGTGGGTCATCAAGGTGTCGTCGGTGACGTGGCCGTCGCCCTTGTGGTACGGCGCGATGGGGCGGGCGGTGCGCCAGCCGTCGCCGTTCCAGGGGCCGACGATGCCGTGGACGCGGCCGCCGTGGCGTTCGAGGATCTGCTCCGGGGTGTAGCCCTCGACCGGGCCGCCGAGGGCGTCGCCTACGGCGGCGCCGACCAGGGCGCCGGTGATGCGCTCTTCGAGGCTTGCCGCGGCGTTCGCCGCAACGCCTGCTCCGGCATGGGGCATTGCGTGCGGGTTGGGATCCATTGGGGACGTCATGCCCGAATCATCCTCCTGGAGTGCCGAGTTCCGTGGCTGCGAGAAGTTCGGCGAGGTGTACGAGATCGGTGCCGGTGAGGCGGGGGAGTGCGCAGCCGGAGAGGGTGCGGCAGGCTTCCCGCCAGGTGTCGGGGATGGCGGCGGCGCCGCTGAGCGCGCCGGTGAGGGCGCCGGCGAGGGCCGGGGCGGAGTCGGCGACGCGGGAGAGGCAGGCGGCGGCGGGGACGGCCTCGGCGATCCGGCCCTCGGCGGCGGTGGCCAGGGCGAGCGCCACGGGGACGGTCTCGGCGGCGGCGATGCCGTAGCTGTAGACGTGGTCGACGATCTGGTGCTCCAGGAGCGGGACCAGAGCGAATGTTCCTTCTTTTTTGTGGCGGTGGGCGAGATCCAGGGCGTGGCGGGCGTTGCGGCCGATCTCCGTCTCGGCGGGAAGTTCGGCGAGGGCGGCTGCCGTGCAGTCGTCGACGTTCGCGCCGACGAGCGCGAGGGCGAGCGCGGCGGCCATCGCGCGGGCGCCGTGCACGCCGTCGCCGTCCTGGGTGTAGCGGGCGTCGAACTCGGCGAGATCGGCGGCGCGGCGAGGGTCGCCCGGGTGGGCCACGGCGAGCACGCAGGCGCGTACGCAGGCCGCGTCGTCGAAGTAGTGGGGGTTGTCGTGGCCGGTGGCGGGTGGGCGCAGGCCGGTGGCGAGGTTGCCGAGTCCGGCGCGTACGGAGATGCGGGCGCGCAGGGGGAGTACGGCGGACTCGACCTCGGGGGCGCGTTCGGCGGCGGCGGCGATCTCGCTGGCCACGGCGTTCCAGGAGAGGTCGATCGAGGCGCGGGTGCGGCGTTCCAGGCTGAGGTCGCCCAAGGCGGCAGCGTCACCGGCACGGAGGAGGGCCTCGGCGGCGAACGCGGCCCATTCCGCGTCGTCGGAGGGGCCGAGGCGGAGGGGTTCGGGTGGTTGGTTGAGGGCGATGGGGACCGGGAGTGTGGTGGTGGCGTTCTGCTCGGCGAAGGTGTCCAGTTCGCGGGTCAGGCGGCGGGTCCACTCCGGCATGCGGGCGGCTCGGTGGCGGGCTGCGGGCCAGCCGGCGGCGTCGCCCGCGGCCAGGCCCAGCAGGAGGCCCTCGATGCGGTGGCCCTCCGGGGGGTACGCCGCCCGGCCCGCCTCGGCTTCGCCTTCGGCCGGCTTGTTCCCACCCGCACCGCCCGTGCGGCTTTCGTCGTCGGGTGCGGGTGGCCCCGGTGGGCCGTCGTCGTCGGCGTCGGCGTCGGCGACTGCGGGTGCGGGTGCGGGGGTGATCGGCCTCGTCACGACCGTGGGTGCGGTTCCGGACGGCTTCGCCACGACCCCGGGGTCGAGGTCGATCGGCTTCGCCGCGACTGTGTGCGTGGCTTCGATGGGGTTGGCCGTGTCCGTGAGTTCGGCTTCGATCGGGTTGGCCGCGACTGTGTGCGTGGCTTCGATGGGGTTGGCCGTGTCCGTGAGTTCGGCTTCGACCGGGTTCGCCGCGACCAGGTGCACGGCTTCGACCGGCTTCGCCGTGACAGCGAGTCCGTTCCCGCCGGATGTGTTCGCCACCGTCCACGAGGTGGGCGTGGTGTCGTCGACCGGTCCGGGTGTCGCCGCGCGCGCTGTCTCGCCACACGGTGCCGGTGTTGCCGTACGGGTCGTCCCGTCGTACGGCCCGGGTGCTGCCGAATGCGAAGCCCCGTCGCCCGGCTTCGATGGCCCGGCGGGTGTGGTTTCGTCCCACGGTGGTGGTGGGGTCATGAGGGGGTCTCCGTCTTGGTGGGTGGGGCCAGGGTGAAGGCGGTCGGAGGTGGGCAGGGCCGCTCCTCGCGGTGGAGGGGGGTCGTGGTGGTGCCCCATTTGCCGCCCTCGCCGGGGACCAGGAGCTCGGCCACGTCGAGGACGTGGTGGCCTGCCATGGAGGGGAGGCAGCTGCCCCTCGCCGGGCCGATGGCGGTGGCCCACTCGGGCGGGATCGAGGACGCGCCCCGGGTCGCGCCGGCCAGGGCGCCGGCGACGGCGGCGGTCGTGTCGGCGTCGCGGCCCATGTTCACCGCCGTCAGCACCGACTCGGTGAAGTCGCCGTCGGCCGCCGCGTAGGCGCCGAAGGCGAGGGCGACGGCTTCGGGGGCGAGGTCGGTCCAGGGGTAGCCGCCGATGACGACCGCGGAACGGACCGCGCGTTCGCCGCGGTGGGCGATCGCCACCGCCCGGCGCAGGGAGCGGGCCGTCCAGGAGTCGTCGGGGACCACGGCGAGGGCGGAGGCGACCACGGCGATCGTGGGGGCGCCCCCCATCGCCGCCGCCACTCCCGCCGCGACCGCCTGGCCGCCGTAGATGCCCTCGCCTTCGTGGCTGACCGAGCCGTCGATGGCGACCAGACGGGCGGCCTCCGCCGGGCGGCCCGCGGCGAAGACGCCGAAGGGGGCCGCGCGCATGGCCAGGCCGTCGCTCCAGGCGTGCCGGTGCTGCGCGGAGATCGGCGCGGCCAGGCCCCGGCGGAGGTTCTCCAGGGTGCCGCGTTCGCTGAAGCCGGCGCCCCGGAACGGGCCCTCGTCCCGGTCCGCGATCCACTGGTGCCAGGCCGTCTCCACATGCGTGACGGTGAGCGCCGAGCCGTGCCGGGCCAGCAGCAGCCCGGAGAAGATGGCGTACTCGGTGTCGTCCGTGCCCGAGGGGTGTTCGGCCACGTACCCCGTGATGCGCCCCCAGCGTGCGCGGATCTCGGAGGGTTTCATGTTCTCGGCGGGCGCCCCCAGCGCGTCCCCGACGGCGAGCCCGAGCATGGCCCCCCGCGCCCGCTCGCGGAGAGCGGCGGCGTCCCCGGGCGCCGGGACCGAAGGAATGCAGGCGATGGAAGGCATATGGCGCCTCTCTGGCCCGGTGGGCAGGTCTGGCCCTACGGGCAGTTGATCCGCTCCGAAGATTTCGCGACGTCGAAGATTTCGCTGTGAAGATCTCTGCCACATCGGGTGCCCCGACGGCCCCCGGAACGCCGCTGTATCACCCGGTCGACATCTGTGCAGAGCCGTGTACGAATGAGCGGCAACGGTTTCTCGAACAGTTGCGGCCCCTGGTAAGTACGGCCTTCCTTGCTGGCAGAAGCAATTTTCCGAGCGTACGTTCGATGCGAGGAAAGGGGCTTGACCGTGGCGATCATCGACACCGAAGCCGCGCTGCACGAGGCGCACCGCGACAACCACACCCACCGGGACGTGAACGGCGGCTGGCTGCGGCCTGCCGTGTTCGGGGCGATGGACGGACTCGTGTCCAACCTGGCGCTGATGACCGGTGTCGCGGGCGGGTCGGCCGGCCGGGATGCGGTCGTCGTCGCCGGGCTCGCAGGTCTCGCGGCCGGAGCCTTCTCCATGGCCGCCGGCGAATACACCTCCGTGGCCTCGCAGCGAGAACTCGTCGAGGCCGAACTCGACGTCGAGCGGCGGGAGTTGCGCAAGCACCCCAAGGACGAGGAGAAGGAGCTGGCCGCGCTCTACGAGACCCGTGGGGTCGAGGCGGGGCTCGCCCGGGAGGTCGCGCGGCAGCTGTCGCACGACCCGGAGCAGG
This sequence comes from Streptomyces europaeiscabiei, assembly GCF_036346855.1. NCBI lineage: Bacteria > Bacillati > Actinomycetota > Actinomycetes > Kitasatosporales > Streptomycetaceae > Streptomyces > Streptomyces europaeiscabiei. Next base: position 2,722,870 of record NZ_CP107841.1, on the reverse strand, counting down.
CCCTGGAGATCCACGCCCGCGAGGAACTGGGCATCGATCCCGGCGACCTTCCCTCGCCCGTCGTCGCCGCCGTGTCGAGCTTCGGCTCCTTCGCGCTGGGCGCCCTGCTGCCCGTACTGCCCTACCTGCTCGGCGCGGGCACGCTGTGGCCCGCCGTGCTGGTGGCGCTCGCGGGGCTCTTCGGGTGCGGGGCGGTGGTGGCCAGGGTGACGGCCAGGAGCTGGTGGTTCAGCGGGCTGCGGCAGCTCGCCCTCGGTGGCGCCGCGGCGGGTGTGACGTACGCCCTGGGCAGCCTGATCGGAGCGGCCGTATGATGGATCGGATGGCTACGTATGCGCGGGGCCGCATAAGTAGTCGTTACCAGGCGGTTTCGAATGCTTAACCGCTGGGCATGAGCCGTAAGCGCCGCGGGCAAAGACGCCTGCAAGCACCCTGATGCAGTGGGCGACGCCGCCTTCTGTGCCCCCGGTCGGCCGACATTGATCTGTCCGGTCGGCTCCCCCTGATTTACGCAACCGTGCGCGGCACCCCCTCCGCGCCCGTGGCGTCCGCATGTTGGGACGAAGTATCCAGTTCCCGAGAATCGCTCCATCATGTAACCTGCACGAAATTTTGCACTTTGCGCAGAGGGCCAGCGTCGTCCCTCGGCAATCGCTCCCCCAGAGCCTTCAGGGCCTGGGAGGTACCCCCAGCCAAATGACGACGACGGGAGAGCCGATGCGTACGCCGCGCCAGCCGTCCCAGCACTCCGCGAATGGCCAGAAGTGGTCCTTCATGGATGCTCGCCCTGCTGCGCAGGGTATGTACGACCCCCGCAACGAGCACGACGCCTGTGGCGTCGGCTTCGTGGCCACCCTCACCGGCGAGGCGAGCCATGCGCTGGTCGAGCAGGCGCTCACGGTTCTTCGCAACCTGGAGCACCGCGGTGCCACCGGCTCCGAGCCCGACTCCGGCGACGGCGCCGGCATTCTTTCGCAGGTTCCCGACGCGTTCTTCCGTGAGGTGGCCGGATTCGAGCTGCCCGCGGCCGACTCGTACGCCGTGGGTATCGCCTTCCTGCCCGAGGACGGCGCCGACGAGGCCGCGGCCCGTATCGAGGCCATCGCGGCCGAGGAGAGCCTGACCGTCCTCGGCTGGCGCGAGGTGCCCGTCGCCCCCGAGCTGCTCGGCGCCACCGCCCGCTCGACGATGCCCTCCTTCCGTCAGGTCTTCGTCGCCGACGCGGCGGCCGTGCCCGCCACGGGCATCGACCTCGACCGCAAGAGCTTCGTGCTGCGCAAGCGCGCCGAGCGCGAGGTCGACGTCTACTTCCCCTCGCTGTCCGCGCGGACGATCGTCTACAAGGGCATGCTGACCACCGGCCAGCTGGAGCCCTTCTTCCCGGACCTGTCCGACCGCCGCTTCGCCTCCGCGATCGCGCTCGTGCACTCCCGGTTCTCCACGAACACCTTCCCGTCGTGGCCGCTCGCCCACCCGTACCGCTTCGTCGCGCACAACGGCGAGATCAACACGGTCAAGGGCAACCGCAACTGGATGACCGCGCGCGAGTCCCAGCTGGCCTCCGACCTGTTCGGTGGGCAGGAGACGCTGGACCGGATCTTCCCGATCTGTACGCCGGACGCCTCGGACTCCGCTTCGTTCGACGAGGTCCTGGAGCTGCTCCACCTCGGCGGCCGCTCCCTGCCGCACTCCGTGCTGATGATGATCCCGGAGGCGTGGGAGAACCACGACTCCATGGAGTCGGCCCGCCGCGCCTTCTACCAGTTCCACGCCACAATGATGGAGCCCTGGGACGGCCCGGCCTGCGTCACCTTCACCGACGGCAAGCAGGTCGGCGCGGTCCTCGACCGCAACGGTCTGCGTCCCGGCCGCTACTGGGTCACCGACGACGGCCTCGTCGTCCTCGGCTCCGAGGTCGGCGTCCTCGACATCGACCCCGCCAAGGTCGTCCGCAAGGGCCGTCTGCAGCCCGGCAGGATGTTCCTCGTCGACACCGTCGAGCACCGCATCATCGAGGACGACGAGATCAAGGCCGGCCTCGCCGCCGAGCAGCCCTACGCCGAGTGGCTGGAGGCCGGGGAGATCGAGCTCTCCGACCTGCCCGAGCGCGAGCACATCGTGCACACCCACGCCTCGGTCACCCGCCGCCAGCAGACCTTCGGCTACACCGAGGAGGAGCTGCGCATCATCCTCGCGCCGATGGCCAAGACCGGTGGCGAGCCGCTCGGTTCGATGGGCACGGACTCGCCGATCGCCGCGCTGTCCGCGCGTCCGCGGCTGCTCTTCGACTACTTCACCCAGCTGTTCGCGCAGGTCACCAACCCGCCGCTGGACGCGATCCGTGAAGAGCTGGTCACGAGTCTGCGGTCCTCGCTGGGCCCGCAGGGCAACCTCCTGGAGCCGACCGCCGCGTCGTGCCGCAGCGTCACCCTGCCCTTCCCGGTGATCGACAACGACGAGCTGGCCAAGCTCATCCACATCAACGCCGACGGCGACATGCCCGGCATGAAGGCCGCCACGCTCTCCGGCCTCTACCGGGTCTCCGGCGGCGGTGACGCCCTCGCCGCGCGCCTCGAGGAGATCTGCGCCGAGGCCGACGCCGCCATCGACAACGGTGCCCGGCTGATCGTCCTCTCCGACCGCCACTCGGACGCCGAGCACGCGCCGATCCCGTCGCTGCTGCTCACCGCGGCCGTCCACCACCACCTCATCCGTACCAAGGAGCGCACCCACGTGGGCCTCCTGGTCGAGGCCGGTGACGTCCGCGAGGTCCACCACGTCGCCCTGCTCATCGGGTTCGGCGCCGCGGCCGTCAACCCGTACCTGGCGATGGAGACCGTCGAGGACCTCGTCCGCGCCGGAACGTTCCTCTCCGACATCGAGGCCGAGCAGGCCATTCGCAACCTGATCTACGCCCTCGGCAAGGGCGTCCTGAAGGTCATGTCGAAGATGGGCATCTCCACGGTCGCCTCCTACCGCGGCGCCCAGGTCTTCGAGGCCGTCGGTCTCGCGGACGAATTCGTCGAGAAGTACTTCAACGGCACGGCCACCAAGATCGGCGGCGTCGGCATCGACGTCATCGCCAAGGAGGTCGCCGCCCGCCACGCCAAGGCGTACCCGGCCAGCGGCATCGCGCCGGCCCACCGTGCCCTGGAGATAGGCGGCGAGTACCAGTGGCGCCGCGAGGGCGAGCCGCATCTGTTCGACCCGGAGACGGTCTTCCGCCTCCAGCACTCGACCCGGACGCGCCGCTACGACATCTTCAAGAAGTACACGGACCGCGTGAACGAGCAGTCCGAGCGCCTGATGACGCTGCGCGGCCTGTTCGGCTTCAAGACCGGGGAGCGCCCGCCGATCTCCATCGACGAGGTCGAGCCGGCCTCCGAGATCGTCAAGCGGTTCTCGACCGGCGCCATGTCGTACGGCTCGATCTCCCGCGAGGCGCACGAGACCCTCGCCATCGCCATGAACCAGCTGGGCGGCAAGTCCAACACCGGTGAGGGCGGCGAGGACCCGGACCGCCTGTACGACCCGGCGCGCCGTTCGTCGATCAAGCAGGTCGCCTCCGGCCGCTTCGGTGTGACCTCCGAGTACCTGGTCAACGCGGACGACATCCAGATCAAGATGGCCCAGGGCGCCAAGCCCGGTGAGGGCGGTCAGCTGCCCGGTCACAAGGTGTACCCGTGGGTCGCGAAGACGCGTCACTCGACGCCGGGCGTGGGCCTCATCTCCCCGCCGCCGCACCACGACATCTACTCCATCGAGGACCTGGCCCAGCTGATCCACGACCTGAAGAACGCGAATCCGCAGGCGCGGATCCACGTCAAGCTGGTCTCCGAGGTCGGCGTCGGCACGGTCGCCGCGGGTGTCTCCAAGGCGCACGCGGACGTCGTCCTCATCTCCGGCCACGACGGCGGCACGGGCGCCTCGCCGCTCACCTCGCTGAAGCACGCCGGCGGTCCCTGGGAGCTCGGCCTCGCCGAGACCCAGCAGACCCTGCTCCTCAACGGCCTGCGCGACCGCATCGTCGTACAGACCGACGGCCAGCTGAAGACCGGCCGTGACGTGGTCATCGCCGCGCTCCTCGGCGCCGAGGAGTTCGGCTTCGCCACCGCGCCGCTGGTCGTCTCCGGCTGCGTCATGATGCGCGTCTGCCACCTGGACACCTGCCCGGTCGGCATCGCCACGCAGAACCCGACGCTGCGCGACCGGTTCTCCGGCAAGGCCGAGTACGTCGTGAACTTCTTCGAGTTCATCGCCGAGGAGGTCCGCGAGATCCTCGCCGAGCTGGGCTTCCGCACCATCGAGGAGGCCGTCGGCCACGCCGAGACGCTCGACGTGACCCGCGCGGTGAACCACTGGAAGGCGCAGGGCCTGAACCTGGAGCCCCTGTTCCACGTGCCCGAGCTGCCCGAGGGCGCCGTCCGCCACCAGGTGATCGAGCAGGACCACGGCCTGGAGAAGGCACTCGACAACGAGCTGATCAAGCTCGCCGCCGACGCCCTCGCCGCCTCGGACGCCACCGACGCCCAGCCGGTCCGCGCCCAGATAAAGGTCCGCAACATCAACCGCACGGTCGGCACGATGCTCGGCCACGAGGTGACGAAGAAGTTCGGCGGGGCCGGTCTGCCCGACGACACCATCGACATCACCTTCACGGGCTCGGCGGGCCAGTCCTTCGGTGCCTTCCTGCCGCGCGGTGTCACGCTGCGCCTGGAGGGCGACGCCAACGACTACGTCGGCAAGGGCCTCTCCGGCGGCCGTGTGATCGTCCGCCCCGACCGGGGCGCCGACCACCTCGCCGAGTTCTCGACGATCGCGGGCAACACCATCGCCTACGGCGCGACCGGCGGCGAACTGTTCCTCCGCGGTCGTACGGGCGAGCGGTTCTGTGTCCGCAACTCCGGCGCGACGGTCGTCTCCGAGGGCGTGGGCGACCACGGTTGCGAGTACATGACCGGCGGCCACGCGGTCGTCCTCGGCGAGACGGGCCGCAACTTCGCGGCCGGCATGTCCGGCGGCATCGCGTACGTCATCGACCTTGACCGCGACAACGTCAACGTCGGCAACGTGGGCGCGATCGAGGCCCTCGACGACACCGACAAGCAGTGGCTGCACGACGTGGTGCGCCGCCACGCCGAGGAGACCGGCTCGACGGTCGCAGAGAAGCTGCTCGCCGAGTGGCCCGTCGCCGTGGAGCGCTTCAGCAAGATCATCCCCAGCACGTACAAGGCAGTGCTCGCCGCCAAGGCCGCCGCCGAGCAGGCCGGTCTCTCCGAGACCGAGATCACCGAGAAGATGATGGAGGCGGCGATCAATGGCTGACCCGAAGGGCTTTCTGAACCACGGGCGCGAGGTCGCCAAGTCCCGCCCCGTCGACGTACGACTGAAGGACTGGAACGAGGTCTACGTCCCGGGTTCGCTGCTTCCGATCATCTCGAAGCAGGCGTCCCGCTGCATGGACTGCGGCATCCCGTTCTGTCACAACGGCTGTCCGCTCGGGAACCTCATCCCCGAGTGGAACGACTACGCCTACCGTGAGGACTGGGCGGCGGCGTCGGAGCGACTGCACGCGACGAACAACTTCCCGGAGTTCACCGGGCGGCTCTGCCCCGCCCCCTGCGAGTCGGCCTGCGTCCTCGGCATCAACCAGCCGGCCGTCACCATCAAGAACGTCGAGGTCTCCATCATCGACAAGGCGTGGGACAGCGGCGACGTCGCGGCCCAGGCCCCGGAGCGCCTGTCCGGCAAGACGGTCGCCGTCATCGGCTCGGGCCCGGCGGGACTGGCCGCCGCCCAGCAGCTGACGCGGGCCGGCCACACGGTCGCGGTGTACGAGCGCGCGGACCGCATCGGCGGTCTGCTCCGCTACGGCATCCCCGAGTTCAAGATGGAGAAGCGGCACATCAACCGCCGCATCGAGCAGATGCGCGCGGAGGGCACCCGGTTCCGTACGGGCATCGAGATCGGCCGCGACCTCAAGGCGACGGACCTGAAGAAGCGGTACGACGCCGTCGTCATCGCCGCGGGTGCCACCACCGCCCGTGACCTCCCGGTCCCCGGCCGCGAGCTGGCCGGCATCCACCAGGCCATGGAGTACCTGCCGCTGGCCAACAAGGTCCAGGAGGGCGACTTCGTGGCGCCCCCCATCACGGCCGAGGGCAAGCACGTCGTGGTCATCGGCGGCGGCGACACGGGCGCGGACTGCGTGGGCACGGCCCACCGTCAGGGCGCGGCCTCCGTGACACAGCTGGAGATCATGCCGCAGCCGGGCGAGGACCGCGCCGCGAACCAGCCGTGGCCGACCTTCCCCATGCTCTACAAGGTCACCTCCGCGCACGAGGAGGGCGGTGAGCGGGTCTACTCCGTCTCCACCACCCACTTCGAGGGCGACGAGGACGGCAACGTCCAGTTCCTGCACCTCACCGAGGTCGAGTTCATCGACGGCAGGCTGACCCCGAAGCCGGGCACGGAGCGCAAGATCCCCGCCCAGCTGGTCACCCTCGCCATGGGCTTCACGGGCACCGACCGTGACAACGGTCTGGTGGACCAGTTCGGCCTGGACCTCGACGAGCGTGGCAACATCGCCCGCGACGCCGACTTCCAGACCAACGTGCCGGGCGTGTTCGTGGCCGGTGACGCGGGTCGCGGTCAGTCGCTGATCGTGTGGGCGATCGCGGAGGGCCGGTCCGCGGCCCAGGGCTGCGACCGCTTCCTCACGGGGGCGAGCGAACTGCCGGCGCCGATCCGGCCGACGGACCGCTCGCTGATGGTCTGAGGGCCCCACACAGGACGGTGACCTGACGGGTCACCCCACATACGTCCCGTACAACGGCGTACGGAACACAGACGGCGCCTGCCCGCCAGTCCCCGACCGGACGACTGGGCAGGCGCCGTCGCATGTCCGGTGACCGCCGGGAGCGCAAGGCCCGCTGCCCGGCGGTCACCTCTCGCTCATGCCGTCATCCCCGCGACCCTGGCGAGCGCCAGCACCACCAACAGCGTCAGCACCGCCGCACACGCCCCCGCCTGCACGAGTACCCGCCGCCGGTCCCGGGGCGCGTAGGCGAACGCGAGGGCGATCAGGCCGCCGGTCAGCAGGCCGCCGAGGTGGCCCTGCCAGGACGTCACGACCGCCGAGATGACCAGCCACACCAGCAGGCCCGCCATGAAGCGGTTGATGCCCGCCGGGTCGGCGCCCAGGCGGCGGGCCAGGACGTAGTACGCGGTGCAGACGCCGAAGATGGCGCCGGAGGCGCCGACCGTGTTGGTGTCGGGGGCGAGGAGGAGGACGAGGACGGAGCCGCCGAGGGCCGAGAGCAGGTACAGGGCGAGGTAGCGGGCGCGGCCGAGCTGGGACTCGACGATCCTGCCGACGTTCCACAGGGTGACCATGTTCATCACGATGTGCAGGATGCCGAACGTGCCCTCGGTGGGCGGGAGGTGGAGGAAGGCGCCGGTGAGGAGGCGGTACCACTCCCCGTCGATCACGCCTTCGAGGTGGAAGTCGTCCGGGTAGGCGCTCTGCCAGACGTAGTGGAGGCCGTCCGAGCCGAGCAGGCCCCGGCCCAGCATCGCGAAGTCGTCCACGATCGCCGGGCGGAGCACTTCGGCGACGTAGGCCACGACGTTCAGACCGATCAGGACGTACGTCACCAGCGGGACCGTGGAGATCCGGCCGCCGAAGGCCGTGCGGGCCTGGCGGACCGTTCTCGAGCCCTCCTTCACGCACTCCGGGCACTGGTGGCCCACGGCCGCGTCGCGCATGCAGTCCGGGCAGATGAACCGCTCGCAGCGCGTGCAGCGGACGTACGACTCCACTTTCGGGTGGCGGTAGCAGGTGGTGACGGCGGGCTCGGACGATGACGGGGACTCGGGTTCCACGGCCGGCTCCTTGAGGGTGCGGGGCTGATGACGAGCCGGTGAGGACGGCGGCGAACAAAATAGCGAACGATCGGGGCGTCGTGGGCAGGGGGAGTGCCTTGGCTTCGGGTTCTGGAGGTGTGATGCCCTGCTCGATGACGTGCAGGCCGATGCCTCGCTCGCACGGTTCGGCACCGAGGGGCACCAGGTGGAGGACGGAAACGGGAGAAACGGCCGAGCGGGAGAGACGGTCGAGCGGGTGACCTTCAACGTGTCGCCCTTGCGCAGCGGCTGCATGGCGAGGCCGAGCTTCGGGCGGGACGCCTTCGCGCCGCTCGCGGTGTCGACCCCGGACCGAGCAGGAATCGAGAAGCGCAGCGCACGGAGTCGCGTCTAGCCTGCTCGTCATGGACATCACCATTCACACGACCGCTCTGCCGCACGACGACCCGGACGCGTCGCTCGCCTTCTACCGCGACGTCCTCGGCTTCGAGGTCCGCAGCGATGCCGGGCAGGGCAGGATGCGCTGGATCACGGTCGGTCCGGCCGGCCAGCCCGGCACGTCGATCCTTCTGGCCCCACCCGCCGCCGATCCCGGCATCACGGAGGATGAGCGCCGCACCATCACCGAGATGATGGCCAAGGGCACCTACGGCTGGATCCTGCTGGCCACCCCGGACCTCGACGCCACGTTCGAGAAAGTACAGGCCGGTGACACGGAGGTCGTCCAGGAGCCGACCGAGCAGCCGTACGGCATCCGGGACTGCGCCTTCCGCGACCCCGCGGGCAACCTGGTCCGCATCCAGGAGCTGCGCTGAGGAGGAGGGTTCCCATGTGCAAGCCCGAATGGCGGCGTGCGCGCGTCCAGGCGCAGCGCCTGAACGATCTCGCGCTGCTGCGCCGCGTCCGCGACCGGATCGACAGGGAGTACGCGCAGCCGCTGAACGTGGAGGCGCTCGCTCGCGATGCGCACATGTCCGCCGGGCACCTGAGTCGGCAGTTCCGGGCCGCCTACGGTGAGTCGCCGTATTCGTATCTGATGACGCGTCGCATCGAGCGGGCGACGGCGCTGCTGCGGCGGGGCGATCTCAGCGTCACCGAGGTCTGCTTCGCGGTCGGCTGCGCGTCCCTGGGCACGTTCACCACTCGCTTCACCGAGCTGGTCGGCATGCCTCCCGGGGCCTTCAGGCGCCAGGCGGCAGATGCCGCGTCCGACCTTGCCGACGCCGCGAACACGGCCCGTGACGCGGGCTCGGCGATCACGGTGGAGGGGATGCCCGCGTGCGTGGCCAAGCAGGTGGCGAGACCGGTCAGGAATCGAGAAGCCCCGGCCACCGCCCAGCCCATAGCGTGAGGGACATGGCAACCACCACTTCCACCGCAGCCCGCATGACCCTCGCGTCCGTCACCCTCGAAGTGGCCGACCCCGAGGCCGCCCGCCGCTTCTACAGAGCCTTCGGCGTGGACACGTACCTACGCCTGCGGGCGTCCGAGGCGCACTCGACCGGATTTCGCGGCTTCACCCTGGCGCTCACGGTGTCCGGGCCGGCGACCGTGGACGGCTTCGTCGCCGCCGCCGTGGAAGCCGGTGCCGCGGTCCTGAAGCCCGCCACGAAGTCGATGTGGGGCTACGGCGGCGTCGTCCAGGCCCCGGACGGGACAGTCTGGAAGATCGCGACCTCGGCGAAGAAGGACACCGGCCCCGCCACCCGCGAGATCGACGAGATCGTCCTGCTGCTCGGCGTCGAGGACGTGAAGGCCACCAAGCAGTTCTACGTGGGCCGGGGCCTGACCGTGGCCAAGAGCTTCGGCGGCAAGTACGCCGAGTTCGCCCCCGGTCGGTCCAGCCCCGTCAAGCTGGCGCTCTACAAGCGCCGCGCGCTGGCCAAGGATCTCGGCGTCCCCAACGACGGCACCGGCTCGCACCGCATCGTCCTCGGCAGCACCGCCGACGCCCTCACCGACCCGGACGGCTTCGTCTGGGAGGCCGCCGCGCCGCCCGCTCCCACACCGTCCTGACCTCCGATCCCGTACCTCCGCACCGCCACGTCTCACCTTCTCCGAGAGGACACCTGCCATGCCGTCCACGAAGTCGCCCGCCGGGAACTCCGGCATGCCCGCCGAGAACCCTGGCACGCCCGCCGAGAAGTACGACGGCTTCACCGCCGAGGAACGGGCCGCGATGAAGGAGCACGCACGCGATCAGAAGAAGACGGCGGCACGGCGTGGTGCGTCCCGGGCGGAGAAAGAGGCGGCAGCGGAGCAGGACGTGCTCGCGAAGATCGCCGAGATGTCGGAAGCGGACCGGGTTCTCGCCGAGCGGATCCACGAGATCGTCAAGACCGCCGCTCCCGACCTCGCGCCCAAGCTCTGGTACGGGATGCCCGCGTACGCCAGGGACGGCAAGATCGTCTGCCACTTCCAGAGCGCGGAGAAGTTCAAGTCCCGGTACGCCACACTCGGCTTCAGCGACCAGGCGGCACTCGACGAGGGCGCGATGTGGCCGACCGCCTACGCCCTGAAGGAGCTGACCGCGGCCGACGAACAGCTCATCAGCGCCCTGGTGAAGAAGGCGGTGGGCTGAGGCCGACCGGGGAGATCACCGGCGGCGACCGGCGCTGAGCACGGTACCGCGGCACTCGGCCGGGCCGCCCCACGCGGTCCGCAGCGCTCGGGCCTTGGTCAGCCAGAGCGACAGGTCGCACTCCGCCGTGTAACCGATCGCGCCGTGCAGCTGGAGCGCCGTGCGCGCCGTCGTGTACGCCGCCTCGCACGCCGTCACCTTCGCCGCCGCCACATCCGCGGGGTCCAGCGTGACCGCCGCCCCGAGGACCAGCGGACGCGCGAACTCCAGGGCCACCTTCGCGTCCGCCAGCCGGTGCTTCACCGCCTGGAACGAGCCTATGCGCACACCGAACTGGGTGCGCTGCCCGACGTACGCCACCGTCCTGTCCAGGAGAGCCAGCCCGACGCCGAGGGCCTGGGCGGCCACCGCGAGACGGGCCCAGGTCAGGGCCGCGGCGAGGGAGGGCGGGTTCGTGGCGAGGAGTTCGCCGCCGGGGGAGAGCGGGGTCGGGCGGCGGGCCGGGTCCAGAGAGGGGCGGACCGGGCCGTGGCCGGGGGAGAGCCGCAGTTCACCGGTGCCCGAGTCGTACGACAGACGGGTCGTCGCCGCGTCCCCGTCCAGGGCGTACGACTCCGGCGACGGTGCCACCGTGGCCATGGCCTCCCCCGACACCAGCGCCGGGAGCAGGCGCTCGGCCGGGCCCGGGTCCTGCAGACCGGCCAGGAGGACCGCCGCCGTGGCCGTCTCCACGAGCGGGCCCGGCACCGCGTGCCGCCCCAGCTCCACGAAGGCGACGGCCAGCTCGACGGGCAGGGGGCCGACCCCCTCGTACGCCTCCGGTGCCGCCAGCGCGAACACTCCGGCTTCCGCGATACGGGACCACAGCGCGCGCCCCGCCCCATGCTCCCCGCGCCCCCAGGCCCGTACGACGGCCGGTGTGTCGGCGGCCGTCAGCATGGCGTCCAGCGACTCGGCGAACGCCCGCTGCTCGGTGTCGAGGAGGAAGCGCATCAGCGGCGGCCCTTCAGGATGAGGTCACGCATCAGCGGCGGCCTTTCGGCAGGCCGAGGAGGCGCTCGGCGATGATGTCGCGCTGGATCTCGTTGGTGCCGGCGTAGATCGGGCCGGCGAGGGAGAAGACATAGCCCTCGGACCAGTCGGTGTCCGTCGACTCGCCTTCCTCCCCGAGCAGTTCGAGTGCCGTCTCGTGCAGGGCGATGTCGTACTCGGACCAGAAGACCTTGTTCAGACTGGACTCGGGGCCGACCGGCGTGCCCTCCAGGAAGCGGGAGGCGGCCGCGTAGGTGAAGAGCTGGTAGGCGCGGGCACCTATCAACGCGTCGGCCACGCGGTCGTGTGCGGACGCCGGGCTTCCCTGGGCCTGCCAGAGGTCGAACAGCCGGTCCGCGGAGGCCAGGAAGCGGCCCGGGGGGCGGAGCGTCAGGCCGCGTTCGTTGCCTGCGGTGGACATGGCGATGCGCCAGCCCTGGCCGGGCTCGCCGATGACGTCCTGGTCCGGTACGAACACCTCGTCGAGGAAGAGTTCGGCGAAGGCGGGCCTGCCGTCGAGACGGCCGATCGGGCGGACCGTCACGCCCGGCGCGCGCAGGTCGAACATCAGATACGTCAGGCCCTGGTGGGGCTTCGGGGTGCCCGGCTCGCTGCGGAACAGGCCGAACGCCCGGTCCGCGAAGGCGGCGCGCGACGACCAGGTCTTCTGGCCGGTCAGCAGCCAACCGCCGTCCGTGCGTACCGCCCTGGAGGTGAGCGAGGCAAGGTCGGACCCGGCCTCGGGCTCCGACCAGGCCTGGGCCCACACCACCTCGCCGGAGGCCATCGGGGGCAGCACACGGGCCCGCTGCTCCCGCGTGCCGTGGTCGAAGAGGGTGGGAGCGAGGAGGCTGATGCCGTTCTGGCCGACGCGGCCCGGGGCGCCCGCCGCGTAGTACTCCTCCTCGAAGACCAGTCGGCGCAGCAGGCCCGCGGCCCGGCCGCCGTACTCGGTCGGCCAGTCCACCACCGACCAGCGGTCGGCGGCCAGCTCGGACTCCCAGACACGGTGGGCGGCGAAGCCCTCCGCCGTCTCCAGGGAGGGGAGCGGCTCGGGCGGGACATGGGTGCGCAGCCATGCGCGGGCCTCGGCGCGGAAGGACTCGTCTGCGGGCGAACGGGCGAGGTCCATGGGGCACACCCCTTCTTTGCCTGACAAACGCTTGACCGGTCCGGCAAGGCCGGCCGAGCAACGTTCGGTCGACCAGGTGGCGTTCGGTCTTCCCTAACAAGTGTTTGGTAGGTTAGCGTGCCCGCATGACCACCGTCGAGCCTCCGGCGTATCTCCCCGGCCACGGCCTGCTCGCCGGACGCACCGCCGTGATCACCGCGGCGGCCGGTGCGGGCATCGGCGGAGCGACCGCGCGACGCTTCCTGGAGGAGGGCGCCCGCGTGCTGATCAGCGACGCCCACACACGCAGACTCAAGGAGTACAAGGGCGAGCTGGCCGCCGAGTTCGGAGCGGAGTCCGTCCGAGCGGTGCCGTGCGACGTGACCGACGAGGATCAGGTGCGGGCGCTGTTCGAGGCGGCCGTCCGGCTGCACGGACGGCTCGACATCGTCGTCAACAACGCCGGCCTCGGCGGCACCTCGGACCTCGTCGACATGACCGACGAGCAGTGGTCCAAGGTGCTGGACGTGACACTGAACGGCACGTTCCGCTGCACCCGGGAGGCGCTGAGACTGATGCGGCAGAGCGGTGACGGCGTGATCGTCAACAACGCCTCCGTCGTCGGCTGGCGCGCCCAGGCCGGGCAGGCGCACTACGCTGCCGCGAAGGCAGGCGTGATGGCACTGACCAGGTGCGCGGCCCTCGAGGCGGCCCGGTACGGGGTCCGGGTCAACGCCGTGTCACCGAGCCTCGCCATGCACCCGCACCTCGCGAAGGTCACGACCCCCGAACTGCTGGCCGAACTGACCGCGCGCGAGGCCTTCGGGCGGTACGCCGAACCCTGGGAGGTCGCCAACGTGATCGTGTTCCTCGCGTCCGGCTACTCCTCGTACATGACGGGTGAGATCGTCTCCGTCAGCAACCAGCACCCGTAAGGACAACGAACAGCGTGCCGACCAAGAAGAAGCCCCGGGCGACCGCCGCCGCGCCCGCCCGCCGCGGTGAACTCCTCGACAGGGCCGCGAACGTCTTCGCCGACCTGGGGTACAACGCGACCACCGTACGCAGGATCGCGGACGACGCGGGCATGCTCGCGGGCAGCCTCTACTACTACTTCGAGTCCAAGGACGCGATGCTGGAGGAGATCCTGCGGACCTTCCTCGACGAACTCTGGGAGCGGTACGACGCCGTCCTGGATGCCGGAACGGGTCCCCGGGACACCTTCGAATCCCTGGTCACCGAGTCCTTCCGGGCGATCGACCGGCACTGTGCCGCCGTCCGGATCTACCAGAACGAGGCGAAGCAACTGATCGCCCAGGAGCGGCGGTTCTTCTTCCTGGAGCAGTCGCAGACCAAGTTCGAGAAGGCATGGCTGTCCACGCTGGAGCGCGGGGTCGCCCTGGGAGAGCTCCGGGCCGACCTCGACACGAGGGTCACCTACCGCTTCGTGCGCGACACGGTCTGGGTCGCCGCGTCCTGGTACCGGCCAGGCGGAAAGTACAGCCCGGAGGAGATCGCCCGACAGTACCTGTCGATGGTCCTGGACGGGATCGCCGTACGTGGCAGCGCTACTGAAAGCGGTACGTGAAGAGCCGTATGTGAACAACCGTTGACGTCAGGGGAGTTGCCATGGCCGAGGCCTATATCGTCGAAGCGGTCCGGACGCCCGTCGGGCGGCGCGGGGGAGGGCTCGGCCAGGTCCATCCGGCCGACCTCGGCGCGCACGCCCTCAAAGCGCTCGTCGCACGCGCGGGCGTGGACCCGGCCGCCGTGGAGGACGTCGTCTTCGGCTGCCTGGACACCGTCGGACCGCAGGCCGGGGACATCGCCCGGACCAGCTGGCTGGCGGCCGGGCTGCCCGAAGAAGTGCCGGGTACGACCGTCGACCGGCAGTGCGGCTCCTCGCAGCAGGCCGTGCACTTCGCCGCCCAGGCCGTGCTCTCCGGCACCCAGGACCTGGTGGTCGCGGGCGGCGTCCAGAACATGACGATGATCCCCATCGCCTTCGCCTCCCGCCAGGCCGCCGTGCCCCTCGGGCTCACGGACGGGCCCTTCGCGGGCAGCGAGGGGTGGCGCGCACGGTATGGGGACCGGCCGGTGAACCAGTTCGCCGGCGCGGAGATGATCGCCGCGAAGTGGGGCATCAGCCGCCGCGACCAGGAGGAGTACGCGCTGCGCTCCCACCGGCGGGCGGTACGGGCCGTCGACGAGGGCCGCTTCACGCGCGAGACCGTGCCGTACGGGGACGTCACCGTCGACGAGGGACCCCGCAGGGACACCTCCCTGGAGAAGATGGCCGCGCTGAAGCCGGTCATCGACGGCGGCACCGTCACCGCCGCCTGCTCCTCCCAGGTCTCCGACGGCGCCGCCGCGCTCCTCCTCGCCTCCGAACGAGCCGTCCAGGAGCACGGGCTGACCCCGCGCGCCCGCGTGCACCACCTCTCCGTACGTGGCGAGGACCCCATCCGCATGCTCACCGCGCCGATACCGGCGACCGCGTACGCCCTGAAGAAGAGCGGCCTCACCCTCGACGCCATCGACCTCGTCGAGATCAACGAGGCCTTCGCGCCGGTCGTCCTGGCCTGGCTGAAGGAGACGGGCGCCGACCCGGAGAAGGTCAACGTCAACGGTGGTGCCATCGCCCTCGGCCACCCCCTGGGCGCGACCGGCGCCAAGCTCATGACGACCCTTCTGCACGAACTGGAGCGCACGGGCGGCCGGTACGGGCTCCAGACGATGTGCGAGGGGGGCGGGCAGGCGAACGTGACGATCATCGAGCGGCTGTGACGGTCACTGAGTGAGGCTGCCGAGCACCCCCTGTCCGAACCCTTGGCCGTCATGCTCGTCCCGTTCGTGACCGTCCACCGCAACTCCGACGGGCGCGAATACACCTGCGCCGTGCAGCGCGGCGCCACGGGCTGCTACACCCGGATGGTCAACCGAGCACGACGGTGTCCTGGCGCTGGGAGGGTGACGGTCACTGAGCGAGGGTGCGACGGTCAGCGAGCGAGGGTGCGACGGTCACCGAGCGGTGGGTGCGACGGTCAGTGAATGGCGGGGACGGTCACGGGGCGGTGCCGAGTCGCCCCAAGGACGTCAGCGCCTCCTCCGCCTCCTTCATGATCCGTTCCACCAGCTCCGCGCACGACGGCAGGTCGTCGATCACCCCGGCGACCTGCCCGGCCGCCATCACCCCCAGGTCCGTACGGCCGTCCACCATCGCGGACCTGAGCAGCATGGGCGTGTTGGCGGCGAGCAGAACCTGACTCCAGGTGAGGTCCTTGCCGTGCCGCAGGGCGAGGCCGTCGCGGACCATACGGCGCCAGGTGAGCCCGGAGAGCCGCCGGAAGCCGGCCGCGTGGCGCACGGCGCGCGCCAGGGCGCGCGCCCGGCCGGACGCCTCCAGCGCGCTCACGAACTCCGTGCGGAGCATGCGGTGCGGCAGCCCGTCCACGGCCCTGGTGACGGTCACGTCCCTGACCGTGGCGGCCAGATAGCGGGCCTTCACCGCGTCGGGCACCGTCGAGTCCGAGGTGAGCAGGAACCGGGTGCCCATCGCCACCCCGGCCGCCCCGAACGCCAGCGCGGCCACCAGCCCGCGCCCGTCGTGGAATCCGCCGGCGGCGACGACGGGGATGTCGACGGCGTCCACGACCTGCGGCAGCAGTACGGTCGTCGCCACCTCCCCGGTGTGCCCGCCGCCCTCGCCGCCCTGCACGACCACCGCGTCCACACCCCACGCGGCCACCTTCTCGGCGTGCCGCCGCGCGCCGACGGACGGGATGACGACCACGCCCGCGTCCTTGAGCTCGGCGATCAGCTCCCTGGACGGGGCGAGCGCGAACGACGCCACCCGGACGCCCTCCTCGACGATGATCCGGACCCGCTCCCGCGCGTCCCCCGCGTCGGCCCGCAGGTTCACCCCGAAGGGCGCGCCGTCCGTACGGGACTTCACCTCCCGTACGGCGTCCCGGAGTTGCGCGGGCGTCATCGTCGCGGAGGCCAGGATGCCGAGCGCCCCCGCGTTCGCCGTCGCGGAGACCAGACGGGGGCCGGCCACCCAGCCCATACCGGTCTGCACGATCGGAAGGCGGATGCCGACGAGCCGGGTCAGTGCCGTTTCCATCAGTCACTCTCCTCTGTCGGCCGCTCGCTCTTCCGTCAGCCTCCGACCTCGCGTACGCGCGTGTCCTCCGGGTCGATCACCTCGCGGATCAGCCTCAGCTCGGCATCGGTCGGTTCACGCGTGTACGGCACCTCGTCCGGGACGGCGAGCGTGAAGCCGGTCGCCTCCTTGACCTGCTCGACCGTGACACCCGGGTGCAGCGAGGCCAGCCGCATCGCGTGGTCGGGGGTCGCGAAGTCGAACACCCCGAGGTCGGACACGACACGCGGGAGGTGGTGGAAGCGGGCGGCGGCCGGATGCTCGGCCACGCGGTCGTGGCCGACCCCGCACACCATGTCGACCTTCTCGACGAAGACCCGCCGGGAGTGCCTGGGGACCCAGTAACTGGTCGGGTTGTTCAGGGTGTTGACCGGCGCGCCCCGCACACCGAGGAGCTGTCGCCTCGGCTTCGCCCAGTCGCCGACGCACGAGATGTTCTGGTTGCCGTACCGGTCGATCTGGCTCGCGCCCATCATCACGTGCCGTCGGCCGCCGGTGACCAGGGCCAGGTGCCGCCGGTAGGGCAGCCAGCCCTCGACGGTGCCGTCGAGGCCGACGAGCAGCGCCTCACCGTCGGTCAGCAGCAGATCCGGCGAGAACGTCCGCTTGGCGAGGCGCGCGCCCAGGGACGGAATGAGGCCCATGGGACTGGCGAGGATCTCCCCGGCCCCACGCCAGGCCTCGGCACAGGCGATCACGCAGTACTCGGCGCGGGTCGCAGTGTGCACGGGTGCCGTGCTCATGAGTCCTCCTTGTGCCACGCCCGCACGGCCGACTGATACGCGGGCTCGTCACCCGTCAGGAACCGCTCCGCGAAGTCCTCCCACGCCGTGCCCGCATACGTCTTCTGAAAGGCCTCGTCCCGGCCGTAGTCGGGGGCGCAGGAGGTGAAGTGCGCGCCGTTCGGAGCCTCGATCACGCCCGTGACCACATGACGACCGACCAGCAGCGACTGGGGCGGGCCCTCCTTCGTCAACTCCGCCGTGTCCACGAGCCGTTCGCACGACACGTACGCCGTGTCGGCGGCCTCGCAGAAGAGGTCGTCGAAGTACGGGTCCGGGCCCAGATACTGGCCGTTGCCCTGTCGGTCGGCCCGGTTGACGTGCACGAACGCGGCGTCCAGGCGCAGGGCGGGCATGGCGACGAAGGTCTCCCCGTCGTCATAGGGGGAGGTGACCGTCCGCAGACCGGGGTTGACCCGCATCACGTCCGAGCCGATGCCCGCCCGGACCGGGAGGAAGGGCAGCCGGTTCGCGGCGGCCCGCAGCCCCCACATGAACATCGCCTCGTCGACCTCCATCAGCTCGAACGCGCCCCGCTCGCGCGCCGCGCGGAAGTGCGGTTCGAGGGGGATGGAGTCGAGGGTGGCGAAGGCGGCGACCAGTTTCCGGATGCGTCCGGCGGCGGCGAGCATGCCGACGTCCGGGCCGCCGTACGAGACGACCGTGAGATCGGTGATCTCGGACCGGAGCAGTGCTCTCACCAGGGTCATCGGCTTGCGGCGTGATCCCCAGCCGCCGATGCCGAGGGCCATCCCGCTCTCCAGCCGCGAGACGGCCTCGTCGGCGGTCATCGTCTTGTCACTCACCCAGGTCCCTCTCGTTCGTGGCGCTTCCCCCGGCCTGCCCCGGTGCCTTCGCCGCCCCGGCCGTACCGGCCCTCCCGAAGGTGCCGCGGACCTCGTCGGCTACCCCGCTGAGGTTTGCCTCGAAGGTGAAGCCCTGCTCGAAGCGGTAGCTGCGGCGGACGTCGACCGGGTCGATGCCGTTGATGGCGGCCTTCGCCAGCCGCAGCAGCCGGCCGTCCTTCGCGGCGATCTCCCGTGCCAACTCCAGTGCGGCGGATGGCAGTTCGGGACGCGGTACCACCCGCCACACCGAGCCGTGCGCCCGCAGCTCGGCGGCGGTCGCCGTACGCGAGGTGTAGTACAGCGCGCGCATCAGATGCCGAGGCACCAGCCGGGCCAGATGCGTCGCCGCGCCCAGCGCGCCCCGGTCCAGTTCGGGCAGCCCGAAGGTCGCGTCCTCGCTCGCCACGATCGCGTCCGCGTTGCCCACCAGCCCGATGCCGCCGCCCAGACAGAACCCCTGCACGGCGGCGACCACCGGCACCTCGCACTCGTACACGGCGGCAAAGGCTTCCGCACAGCCGTGGTTGGCGCCGATCAACGCCGTGTGGCCCGCCGCCTGGATCTCCTTGATGTCCACGCCGGCGTTGAACCCGCGCCCTTCCGCGCCCAGCACGACACACCGGACCTCGGGATCACGGCCCGCACCGCGCACGGCGTCGGCCAGCTCGAACCACCCGCGCACCGGCAGCGCGTTCACCGGCGGGAAATCGATCGTGACGACGGAAATCCCCTTTTCCGGGGACGAGGTGGAGACACTCATCGGCGCATCAGCTACCTTCCACCTAACGTTTGTTAGGTACGTCTCTTGGGTGGAAGGTAGCAGCGGATGCGGCTCAACGGGAAGCTCGCCGTCGTCACCGGCGGCACGCGCGGCGTCGGCGCCGGCATCGCCCGAGCCTTCGCCGAAGCCGGCGCCGAGGTCGTGACCTGCGCCCGCCGCCCACCCGAAGTACCTCTCAAGGGCGCCGAGTTCATGCCGCTGGACGTCCGGGATCCCGAAGCCGTGCACCGCTTCTTCGCCGAACTGCCCCGCGTGGACGTCCTCGTGAACAACGCCGGCGGCACCCCCTACCGCCCGCTCACCGCGACCGACGCACGCCGCCACGCCCGCGTCGTCGAACTCAACCTCACCGCCCCGTTGACCGTCTCCCTCGCCGCCCACGAACATCTCCGGCGGGCCCGGGGCGCGATCGTGATGATCGGCAGTGTGAGCGGCAGCCGCCCGTCGCCCGGCTCGGCCGCGTACGGCGCGGCCAAGGCCGGCCTGGAGCACCTGGCGCGCTCCATGGCCGTCGAGTGGGCCCCGGAGATACGGGTCAACACCCTCGTCCTCGGCATGGTCCGCACGGAACTCGCCCACCTCCACTACGGCGACGACCACGGCATCGCCGCCGTGGCCCGCACGGTCCCGCTGGGCCGCCTCGCCACCCCCTCCGACATCGGCGACGCGGCGGTCTTCCTCGCCTCCGACGCGGCCGCCTACATCACCGGCGCCTCCCTCCTCGTCCACGGCGGCGGCGAACGCCCGGCCTTCCTGGACGCGGCGGCGGCCGACGAGGGGCGGGTGGTGACCGGTGGTCATTCGATACCGGCCGACGAGGGGCGGGTGGCGGCCGGTGGTCATTCGATACCGGCCGACGAGGGGCGGGTGGCGGCCGACGATGAACCGATACCGGCCGACGATGAACGGGTGGCGGTCGACGACGATCCGATACCGGCCGACGAGAAGAAGAGGGCGACCGGCGACGATCCGACAGGCGCCGACGAGCCACCCGGCGCGGCGGGCCACGAAAGGCCGGGCACAGCCACGACCCAGGGGGCGTGGTTCGCATCCGGTGGGGTGTAGCCCACCGGCAGTGGGGTGCTGGCCATGGCCCTCCGGTGCTGCTCACCGTCCAGGGGGCGTGGCTCGCACCCGGTGGGGCGGGGCCCCGCAGCGGGGAGCCGCCCACAGCCCTCGCGCCGCCGCCCACGCACCTCGCGGCGCAGACCACGGCCCACGAGGCGTGGCTCACCCGGCGAGGTGCAGCCCACGCACCTCGCGGCGCAGACCACCGCCGACAAGGACACGAGAGAGGGGAACCGCGATGAACAGCACGCACCGGCTCTGCGAAGGGCGCGTCGTGGTCGTGACCGGGGCGGGGCGTGGCCTCGGCCGCGCGCACGCGCTCGCGTACGCCGCCGAGGGCGCCCGCGTGGTCGTCAACGACCTCGGCGTCGGACTCGACGGCACACCGAACCCCGACAGCCCGGCCGCCCGGGTCGTCGAGGAGATCCATGCGGCAGGAGGAGAAGCGATCGCGCACGGTGGGGACATCGCCACGACCGACGGCGCCGCCTCCCTCGTCCGCACCGCCCTGGACGGCTACGGCCGACTCGACACCCTCGTCAACAACGCCGGCTTCCTCCGCGACCGCATGCTCGTCAACCTCGACGAGGACGACTGGGACGCCGTCCTCCGCGTCCACCTCAAGGGCCACTTCCTCCCCCTGAAGCACGCCGCCGCACACTGGCGCACCGAGACCAAGGCCGGCCGCACACCCACCGCGAGGATCGTCAACACCAGCAGTGGCGCGGGCCTGCTGGGCTCACTGGGCCAGGGCAACTACAGCGCCGCCAAGGCCGGCATCGTCGGCCTCACCCTCGTCGCCGCCGCCGAACTCGCCCGCTACGGCGTCCAGGTCAACGCCATCGCCCCCGCCGCACGCACCAGGATGACCGAGGGCGCCTTCGCCGAGGCCATGGCCGCCCCCGCCCCCGGCACCGGCTTCGACGCGATGGCCCCGGAGAACGTCTCCCCACTGGTGGTGTGGCTGGGTTCCGCCGCGAGCGAGGGCGTCACCGGCCGGGTCTTCGAGACGGAGGGCGGTCGCATCACCGTCATGGAGGGCTGGCACCCGGGCCCCACCGCGGACAAAGGGGCGCGCTGGACGCCGGAGGGGGCGGGGGAGACCGTACGAAAGCTCTTGGCCGAGGCGGAGGAACCACGCCCGGTGTACGGCGCCTCATGACCGGGCCCGCCGCTCTCAGGGGCCCGCCACTCCCAGGGGCGCGGGGAACTGCGCGACCAGCCCCTACACGCCAGCCCCTACACACCAGGCCCCACACCAGCCCACACACCCGCACCTGCCGGCGCACCGCACCAACCACCCCCGTACGCGCCCCGAATGACCTACGTGTCGCACTCCAGAACCGTCCGACACAACCCACACCGCGCCCGAACCCGCCCCCGAACCGGCACCCGAATCCTCTGATGACACGTCGGACAGGGAAACGACACCCGCAGCGGCCCCCGCCCCTCAGGCGTGAACACATACGGCACCCCCGACCCCGCCGAGCCCGACCGCAGGTCCTGCGCATGGCGCCGATCCCGCGCGTACCGCCGCCGCCCCGCCCACCCCGCCGCCGTCAGCGGCGGCTGCCGCTCGTCCCGGCGAGCCCGCACCCGGCCCTGCGCATACGCGGAATACGCCTGCGCGCTGGTGAACCACACCGAGGGATCCTCACCGAACACCTGCGCCCGCTTGGCCAGCACGTACCCGAACTCCTCCGGCGTCAGATACCCCAGCTTCTGCGACGACGCGGAATCCTCCCGGTACGCGTCCAGCAGCAGCCACCCCGCCCCCAGATATGCCGCCGCCGTGTCCGTGAGAATCTCGTTCTCACGCGTGCCGGGGAAGGACAGCCCGAGCCGGTGCAGATAGACGTGCATGACCTCGTGCGCGAGCGCCGCCCCGATGTCCCGCCGGTGCCTGCGGAACCGGTCGTTCAGCTCGACGAAGTACTCGGGCCCCGCCGCCAGCTCGACGCTCGCCGCATGGGTCATCTCCCGGAAACCGACGACCATCCGGGCCTCCGGCAGCCGATAGTGCCGCACCAGCTCCCGCGCCACCCGCTGCGCACCCAGATGGAGATCGTCCGTGTCGCAGAACGCCACGTCGACGGGTGCCACACTGGTGGCGAACAGCTGGATCGTGTCGTACGAGAGCCGCTTGTACAGCGCGGTGATCGACGCCCGCACGGTGTCCAGATGCGGGTAGCCGTGCTCGACAGGTCCGCCGTTCGCCACGTCCGCACCCCCAAAGACGCCCCGATACGTTCCACTCTAAGCCGGTGCGGGCACCGAACCACAGCGTCGCTAGGGTGACGACCATGACCACCAGCAACACCGACGACGCGAACATCGCGGCCGCGCCGGCCGACGAGGTCGACCCGGACGTCCGGGCGGAACTCACCCGGCTGCGCGACAGCATCGACAACATCGACGCCGCCGTCGTCCACATGCTCGCCGAACGCTTCAAATGCACCCAACGGGTCGGCCACCTCAAGGCCGCGCACCAACTGCCCCCCGCCGACCCCGGCCGCGAGGCACAACAGATCAACCGCCTGCGCGGACTCGCCGAAAGTGCCAAGCTGGATCCGGCGTTCGCCGAGAAGCTGCTGAACTTCATCATCGCCGAGGTCATCCGGCACCACGAACGCATCGCGGACGACGCGCTCAACGGCACAGTGGGCACGACCGGCACAGCGCCAGACGCAGGGGAGTGACATCGAGCCCGCCGACGGGCATCCTGCGTGAGCACTCCTTGTCAGGCAACGACTACACGCCGTGAGAGGTCATGCCGTCGGAAGCCAGGATCCTCATCGTCGACGACCATGAGGACACGCTGTACGCCCTGGAGAGCGCCCTGGCCCCGCTGGGCTACCGCCTGACGCGCGCCACCAGCGGCGACGCGGCACTCAAGGAAGTCCTCCGCGGCCAGGTCGGCCTGCTCCTCCTCGACGTCCGCATGCCCGGCGTCAGCGGCCTCGACGTCGTCCACTACATGCGCGGCGTGGAACAGACCCAGCACATCCCCGTCATCCTCCTCACCGGCTTCGGCCCCGACGCCGAACTCACCGCAGCCGCCTTCCGCCTCGGCGTCGCCGACCTCGTCATGAAACCCGTCGACCCCTGGGCCCTGCGCACCAAGGTCCGCTACCTCTACGACGCCCACGAACGCTCCCACGCCCTGGAACGCGAGGTCCGCGACCTGCGCACCCGCCTCAAGGAGCACGAGGAACTCAAGGGCGCCGACGACGACCACCACGACCGGGGGCGCGTACCCGCACAGCACGACGGCGCGAAGGACCGGGCATAGGCCGCATACGGCCGGACACACGGCGCACGCGACCGGACAAAGGTCGCGTACCAGGCCCGCCCCTGTCCTGTGCCAAAGGCATCAGGCAGCATGTCCCTCATGTCCGTACTGACGCGCGACGAAGCGCAAGCCCGTGCTCGGCTCCTCGACGTCCACCGCTACGAGATCGCACTCGACCTCACGCGCGGCGACGAGACCTTCGACTCCCGTACCGTCATCCACTTCACCGTGCGGGGGAAGAAGAAGGCCGCGGACACCTTCGTCGAGCTCAAGCCCGCCGAACTGCGCTCCGTCACCCTCGACGGACAACCCCTCGACCCCGAGACCCTCGACGAGAACCGCCTCCCTCTCAAGGGCCTCAACCCGGGCAAGCACGAACTGCGCGTCGACGCCACCATGCGCTACTCCCGCACCGGCGAGGGCATGCACCGCTTCACCGACCCCACCGACGGCGAGACCTACGTCTACACCCAGCTCTTCCTGGACGACATCCAACGAGTCTTCGCCGCCTTCGACCAACCCGACCTCAAGGCCGTCTTCGACCTCACCGTCACCGCCCCCGAGGCCTGGACCGTCCTCGCCAACGGCATCACCGAACAGCAGGACGACGGCACCTGGCGGGCCGCCACCACCCCGCCGATCTCCACCTACCTCGTCGCCGTCGCCGCCGGCCCCTGGCACTCCGTGCGCACCGAACACCGCGGCCTGCCCTTCGGCATCCACTGCCGCCGCTCGCTCGCCCCCCACCTCGACACCGACGCCGACGAGATCCTCGACGTCACCCGCGCCCTCTACGACCGGTACCACGAAAAGTTCGAGGAGCCGTACCCCTTCGACTCCTACGACCAGGCCTTCGTCCCCGAATTCAACGCCGGCGCCATGGAGAACCCCGGCCTCGTCACCTTCCGCGACGAGTTCGTCTACCGCTCCGCCGTCACCGACACCGAACGCCAGACCCGCGCCATGGTCATCGCCCACGAGATGGCCCACATGTGGTTCGGCGACCTCGTCACCCTCAGGTGGTGGGACGACATCTGGCTGAACGAGTCCTTCGCCGAGTACATGGGCTACCAGACCCTCACCGAAGCCAGCCGCTTCGCCGACACCTGGGTCGACTTCGGCATCGCCCGCAAGGCCTGGGGCTACGACGCCGACCAGCGCCCCTCCACCCACCCCGTCGCCCCCGAGAACGTCGACGACACCGCCGCCGCCCTCCTCAACTTCGACGGCATCTCCTACGCCAAGGGCGCCTCCGCCCTCCGCCAGCTCGTCGCCTGGCTCGGCGAGAAGGACTTCCTCGCCGGCATCAACGCCCACTTCACCCGGCACCGCTTCGGCAACGCCACCCTCGCCGACTTCATCGACAACCTCGCCGGCGCCACCGAACGCGACGTCCACGCCTGGGCCGACGCCTGGCTCCGCACCACCGGCGTCGACACCCTCACCCCCAGGATCACCCGCGCCGCCGACGGCACCCACACCCTCACCGTCGACCGCACCGGCGACCGCCCCCACCACATCGCCGTCGGCATCTACGACCGGGACCCCGGCAACGACCAGGGCCACCTCACCCTCCGCAACCGCGTCGAACTCGACCTCCCCCACTCCACCCACCAGCCCATCGGCAAACGACCCGCACTCCTCCTCCTCAACGACGGCGACCTCACCTACGCCAAGATCCGCTTCGACCCCGACTCCTTCGCCGCCGTCACCGACCACCTCTGCGGCCTCCCCGACCCGCTCACCCGCGCCGTCGTCTGGAACGCCCTGCGCGACGCCGTACGCGACGCCGAACTCCCCGCCACCGCCTACCTGGAAGCCGCCCGCACCCACCTCCCGCGCGAGAGCGACCTCGCCATCGTCCAGGGCGTCCTCACCTTCGCCACCACCCAGGTCGCCGACCGCTTCCTCGCCCCCGAGCAGCGCGCCACCGGCCTGTCCACCCTCGGCTCCCTGTGCCGCGACCTCATCCGCCGCACCGAGGACGGCGACCACCCCGGCCTGCGCCTCACCGCCGTACGCCACGCCATCGACGTCGCCGCCCACCCCGAGACCATCGCCGCCTGGCTCGCGGACGGCACGGTCCCCGGCGGCCCCGAACTCGACCCCGAACTGCGCTGGCGCGTCCTCGGCCGGCTCGCCGTCCTCGGCGCGGTCGACGCCGCCGCGATCGCCGACGAACTGGAACGGGACCCCAGCGCCAGCGGCCAGGAGGGCGCCGCCCGCTGCCGGGCCGCGCTGCCCGAACCCGAGGCCAAGCGCGCCGCCTGGGAGGCGATGTTCACCACCGACGACCTCTCCAACTACCTGTTCACCGCCACCGCCCAGGGATTCTGGCAACCCGAGCAGGCGGACCTCCTGCGGGAGTACGTCGAGCGCTACTGGGCCGACGCGGTTTCGCTGGCCGCCAGGCGAGGACCGGCGATCGCGGAAGCCGCAGGGCGGTGGGCGTTCCCGGTGCATGCGGTGGACCCGGAGACGCTCGACCTGGGGGAGCGGTGTCTTCAGCACGGCGACCTGATTCCGGCACTGCGACGCAAGCTGGTGGATCAACTGGACGACCTGGCGCGTGCGCTGCGAGTGCGAGAGGCGTAGGAGCCGGGTCCTTCCGGGTTCCGCCGTCGAGGCTGCGGGGGCTGCGGGCTGAAGGCCGTTCGTGGCTGGTCGCGCAGTTCCCCGGGCCCCTTTGGGGAGCGCCGCCGTTCAAGGCGTGTTCCCGTACCCTCTTTCGGTTGTAATCAACGGCCTTTTCGGGCTCGGCACCCGATCGGCGTACAAAATGGGATTCCCCGTGCTCCGGAGGAATCCATGACCACTCCGCCCCTCGCCTCGGGACCCCGAGGTCCCGGCGCGCTCCGCCCGCTGCTCGACACGGTGCTCGACGCGTTGCGGGAGGGGGCCGAGGCCCGGGGCGGCCCCCTCCCCGCCGGTGGCCCGGAGGCGGTCGCGGCGCAGGTGCGGGACGCGCTCGGTGAGCCCCTGCCCGCCGAAGGCGAGCCGGACG
The DNA here is from genome assembly GCF_036346855.1 of Streptomyces europaeiscabiei. Taxonomy (NCBI): domain Bacteria; kingdom Bacillati; phylum Actinomycetota; class Actinomycetes; order Kitasatosporales; family Streptomycetaceae; genus Streptomyces; species Streptomyces europaeiscabiei. Next base: position 2,696,340 of record NZ_CP107841.1, on the reverse strand, counting down.
CCCTCCACCGGCTGGTCCGGGCCCTCGCGGCGGGCACCGCCGACCCGGCCGACCCCCTGTGCGCGGCCCACCTGCACACGCCACCCCTGGCCGTGGCCGCCGCCGCAGACCTGGCCGCCTCCGTGCTGAACCCGTCCCTCGACTCCTGGGACCAGGCCCCGGCGGCCTCCACGCTCGAAGCACTGGTGACCCGGGCGCTGGCCCAGGAGACCGGTGCCGCCGACGCACTGGTCACCACCGGCGGCACCGAGTCCAACCACCTCGCCGTCCTGCTGGCCAGAGAGGCGCACGCGGGAGTACAGCTCGTCTGCGGGGCCAACGCCCACCACTCCCTCCCCCGCGCCGCCTGGCTCCTCGGCCTCCCCGAGCCCGTCGTGATCCCGACCCCGGCCGGCACCCTCGACCCCGCCGCCCTGGACGACGCTCTCACCCACCTCCGAGGGCCCCTCCTCGTCGCCGCCACAGCCGGCACCACCGACGCCGGACTCATCGACCCGCTGCCCGACATCGCCGACCTCTGCGCAACCCACGGCGCCCGGCTCCACATCGACGCGGCCTACGGCGGAGGCCTTCTCCTCAGCGACCGGCACCGAGCCCGCCTGCACGGCCTCGCCCGCGCCCACACCGTCACCCTGGACCTGCACAAACTCGGCTGGCAACCGGCCGCCGCCGGACTCCTCGCCGTACGCGACGCACCGGACCTCGCCGTACTCCACCACCGGGCGGACTACCTCAACGCGGACGACGACACCGAGGCCGGCCTGCCCGACCTGCTCGGCCGGTCCCTGCGGACCACCCGACGGCCCGACATCCTCAAGATCGCCGTCACCCTCAAGACCCTGGGCCGCGCCGGAATCGGCCGCCTCGTCGACCAAGTCTGCGCTCTCGCGCAGGAGTTCGCCGCCACCATCGAGGCACACCCCGGCTTCGAACTCCACGACCGGCCCACCATCAGCACGGTCCTCTTCCGGCCCACCGGGGCGTCCGACGACGCCGTGGCCGCCGTACGCCGCCAACTGCTCCACGACGGCCGGGCCGTCATGGGCCGCGCCGAACTCGACGGCCGACTGTGGCTCAAGGCCACCCTGCTCAACCCCCACACCCGGCCGGGCGACCTCGCCACCCTGCTGAAGCTCGTGGAAGCCACAGCACCCACAGAACTCGCAGCACCCGCAGCATCCACAGCACCCGCAGCATCCGCAGAACTCGCAGAACTCGCAGAACTCGCAGAACCCACAGAACTCACAGAACCCACAGAACTCACAGAACCCGCAGCACCCGCAGAACTCCCCGAAGGACACGCCCCCGCATGAGCACGCCCCCAGAGCACGACCAGCCGGAACCCGAAGCCCCCCGCGACCTCGTCGGCGTCGGCATCGGACCCGCCAACCTCTCGCTCGCCGCCCTCGCACAACCCCTAGCCGAACTCGACGCCGTCTTCTACGAACAGCGCCCCGCCTTCGACTGGCACCCGGGACTGCTCATCGAAGGCGCCACCGTCCAAGTCCCCTTCCTCGCCGACCTGGTGACGCTCGCCGACCCCAAGAGCCCCTGGTCGTTCCTGAACTACCTCAGGACCCGCGACCGGCTCTACCCGTTCTACTTCGCCGAGCGATTCCACATCCAGCGCGCCGAATACGACGCCTACTGCCGCTGGGTCGCCGAGAACCTTCCGGGACTGCGGTTCGGCCACCAGGTCGACTCGGTGCGCTGGAACCCCGAACGCGACCTGTTCGAGGTCGACCACACCCAACTGGACGGCGACGGACAGACCGCGGCACTCGGCCGTACCTACGCACGGAACATCGTGCTCGGCGTCGGCACCGAACCGTACGTTCCCGAACCCCTCAAGCCGCTCGTCGAGGCGGCCGGCGTGCCCGTCATCCACGCCGCGGACTACCTCGACGAGCGCGACCGCCTCCTGGCCGCCGGACACATCACCGTCATCGGCGCGGGACAGTCCGGAGCCGAGGTCTTCCTCGACCTGCTGCGCCACCGGCCCCCCGGCCGGGAACGACTGCACTGGCTCGGCCGCACGGAGGCGTTCGCGCCCATGGAGTACTCCAAGCTGGGCCTCGAACACTTCACGCCGGACTACACCCGCTACTTCCACGCCCTCGCCGAACCGACCCGGGACCGGCTCGTCACCGCCCAATGGCAGCTCCACAAGGGCATCGACGCCGACACGATCGCCGCCATCCACGACGAGCTGTACCGCCGCACCCTCGACGGCGGCTGGCCCGACGCCGTCCTCACCCCCGGCGTACACGTCCGCACGGCCGGCCGGCTCGCCACCACCAAAGTCGAACTCCACCTCGAACACCTCGAACAGGGCGCCCGCTCCCGCCTCACCACCGACGCCGTCGTCCTCGCCACCGGCTACCACGAGCGGCCCCTCGACCGCGTGCTCGCCGGCCTCGACCCGTACATGCGGCGCGACAGCCGCGAGCGCCCCCGCGTCGACGACAGATTCCGGATGATCCTCGACCCGTCCGTCACCGCCACCGGCTGCCGCGTCTACGTCCAGAACGCCGAACTGCACACCCACGGCATCGGCGCCCCCGACCTCGGCCTCGCCGCCTGGCGCAGCGCCACCATCCTCAACACCCTCACCGGCAAAGAGCCCTACCCCCTGCCCGGCCGCACCGCCTTCACCACGTTCGGCCTCGAACCCCGGCCACAGATCCCACCCGCCCGGCAGGAGCAAACCCTCACCCCACTGACCCCACTCGTCGACCTGAGGTAATCGACGAGCAAAGAAGTAGGGCAGGAGTGGTGACGGCTGCAAAAAATCTGCCTACCTTGCGGCCATGACCAGCACTCGCACGGGCACGACCTGGATCGCCGCCCACCGCTCCGCCGTGATCGACCCCCAAGAAGCCTTCAAACTCTTCGAAGTCCGAAGCTTCACCGACCAGACCGTACGACAGACCCTCCGCCCGGCAGGCGGCGGCGAGGCCCTACGCGTCCGCCTCAGCAACCTCTACGGCCGCACACCCCTCGACATCGGCGGCGCCCACCTCGCCCGCCGCACCGAAGGCAGCGCCATCGACCCCGCCACCGACGTCACCCTCCTCTTCGCCGGCGCCGAAACCGTCACCGTCCCACCCGGCGAGGAGATCATCAGCGACCCCGTAGAAGGCCCCGTCACCGCAGGCGAGGAACTCGCCCTCAGCCTCTACCTCCCCGGCGACACCGGCCTCACCACACACACCGCGATCCCCTACGACGTCGGCCACGCCGTCCCCGGCGACCAGCTCACCGCCGCGTCCCTCGACGAATCCGACGAACTCATCACCGGGCACTTCGTCACCGGCATCGACGTCCTCGCCACCGACAACACCCGCATCGCCGTCGCCTTCGGAGACTCCTGGATCGAGGGCATGGCCACCACCCCCGGCACCGGCAGCAGCTTCCCCGCCCAGCTCGACCGCCGCCTCACAGACGGCTGGGTCGTCGCCACCGGCATCTCCGGCAACCGCCTCCTCACCGACGAGATCGGCGCCCACCTGCTCTCCCGCGTCGACCACGACGTCCTCGACATACCCGGCGCCAGCCACGTCATCATCCACGCCGGCCTCAACGACCTCGGCCTGCCCGGCGCCATCGCCTTCCCCGAACCCGCCAAACTCCCCACGGCCGCCGACCTCACCACCGCACTGACCACCCTCGCCGACCGCCTCCACACCGCCGGCCTCACCGTCATCGGTGCCACCCTCGGCCCCTACGCCGGCACCGTCTACCCCGGCTACGACACCGACGAAGGCCAAGCCGTACGCGCCGAGGTCAACACCTGGCTCCTCGGCGACACCCACCCCTTCGACGCCGTCATCGACATCGCCGCCGCCGTCGCGGACCCGGACCACCCCACCCGCATCCACGACGACTACAACAGCGGCGACGGCCTCCACGTCAACGACGCCGGCGCGAAAGCCATCGCCGACGCCGTGGACCTGTCACTCCTGAACCTCTAGAAGACGGGCACAACCTCTAGAAGACCGGCGTACCGTTCCGCGTCAGCTTCCAGTCCACCGACGCGAACGCCGCCGGGTCGATCGACCCCTTCGCCTTCACCCACGCGATCATCGTGTTACGGATCTCGTCCGAGTTCGACCACAACAGCTGGGCCGCGGCGACATGCGGGAAGTTGCCACCGCCGTTGGCCCGGTAGTTGTTCACCGCGAACACGAACTTCTGGTCGTCCGCCAACGCCGCACCCTCGAACCGCACATTCACGATCCGCGACCCCGCCGGCTTCGCGATGTCGATCTCGTACGACAGACCACTCACCGCGTCGTAGTTGTAGTCCGGCGTCCCGTTCGCGTTCGTCAGCTTCGCCGGATCGACCGCCGCGTCCGCCGCCGTCTGCACGAAGTAGTTCGCCGAGTACTCCAGATACGCCTTCATCTGCGCACCCGTCATCAGACGCGCCTCCAGCGTGTTCTCGAAGACGTACAGACCCGCCACGTCCCGAATACTGACGTTCCCCGCCGGAATCACCGCACTCCGCGAGAACGCCGCCGCCTGCGACAACACCGGCAGCGACGCGTACTCGGAAGCGGAAAGAGCCTGCTTCACCGTGTCGGCCTGGATGTGGTTGATCAGATCGATGATCGCCACATCCTTGTACGGCGCCTCCACCGACGTCATCTCGGCCGCGTTCGTACCGATGATCTGGTTGACGTACGCGACGACCTTCTTGTGCTCGTCGACGAGCATCGACACGATCTTCGGGTCCTCCTCCACCGTGTTGGAGTTGAGAACCTGCGCGCCGACCTTCTCGACCTTCCAGGAGCCCTTGCTCCACACCAGCTCGAAGTCGAACAGCGTCAGCCGCTGCCCCCACTTCAGCGGCTCCGACAGCACCACCTGCTTGCCGGTCTCCTTGTTGGTGACGAAGTACTCCGGGATCTCCGTGTGCGCGTGCCCCACCAGAATCGCGTCGATCCCCGGCACCTGCTCGGCCACCAGCCCGGCCGCGTTCTCGATGTACGGCAACTGATCACCGTACGAAGAGGTGCCCGAAGACCCGCTGTGCGCCGACACGATGACGACATCCGCCCCCATCGACCGAAGCTTCGGCACCCACTTCGCCGCCTGCTCCTCCAGCCCCGGGAACGTCATCTTCCCCTGCACATTGGCCTTGTCCCAGATCGCGATACCCGGGTTCGTCAGACCCAGGACCGCCACCTTCACATCCGGCCCGTGCGGCACACGCATCCGGTGCATGCTGTACGGCGGGAAGGCCGGGAGCAGAGTCTTCGCATCCAGCGCGTTCGCACCCAGCAGCGGGAAACGACACTGCTTCTGGAACTTCCGCAGCACCGGAATGCCGTAGTTGAACTCGTGGTTGCCCAGCGCCGCCGCGTCGTAGTCCATCGCGTTCATCGCCTGCGCCATCGGATGCACCGGACCACCCTTGGCGGTGATCGGGTCCACCTTCGCGTAGTAGTACGACAGCTGCGTGCCCTGGATGGTGTCACCGGCGTCGATGAGCAGCGTGTTCCGCCGCCCCTTCTCCTCGCGGATCTGGTTCACCAGCGTGGAGATCTTGGCCAGACCGACATCGTTGTGCGCCTTGTCGTCGAACTCCTTGTCCGTGAAGTAGTCCCAGTTGAAGACATTGCCGTGCAGGTCGGTCGTCCCCATCACGGTGAAGCCGTACCGCGTCGGGTCCTTCTTCCTGCCACCCTTCACCTCGGCCGCCTGCGCACTCGGGGCCATGGCCGAACCGGCGATGGCCACTCCCGCACCGGTCACGGCCGACTTCTTCAGGAACTTCCGGCGGTTCAAGGGCATGTCGGGTACTCCTCGGGGGAACGGACGATCTCAACGCGCGTAGACAATGGCCGACAGAACAAACGACCACATGCGACGACGCGCGTAGATTCTGACCCGCACCGCCCCCACCGCAACAGACCCAACAGGTTTCGATCTGGTGACCTGCGGGGTCGGCGACCACACCGCCGATGACAGAGTGGGACGTATGGCCACCAGCCCAGAGGAAACCCACCCCACCGCCGTCCCCTACGGCACCCCCGACGCGCCCCGCATCGCCGTCCGCGGCGAAGCCCACCTCGAAGTCGACCCCGAAACAGCCCGCATCACAGTCACCGTCCTCGCCCGAGGCAAGGACCGGCGCGCCGCCCTCGACGACCTCACCCGCCGCAACACCACCGTCCTCGACCTCGTCAAGACCTACGGCGAAGCAGTCGAACGACTGGAGACCGGCGCCCTCTCCATCACCCCCGAACTGAAGGAGAAAGGCAGAGGCGAAAGGATCCAGGCCTACCACGGCCGCGTCCACATCACCGCCGAGCTGACCGACTTCACCGCACTGGGCGAACTCACCACACGCCTCGCCGACCTCGACCTCACACGCGTCGACGGCCCCTGGTGGTCCCTCCGCCCCGACTCACCCGCCCACAAACGAGCCCGACAGCAGGCCGTACGGGAAGCCGTGCAGCGCGCCAGAGAGTACGCCGAGGCCCTGGGAACCTCCCTGGCCGCCCTGGTCGAACTCGCCGACATCGGCGCGGAGGCCCCCCAGCCCATCCACCACGCCGCCCACGGCGGACGTATGCGATCCATGATCGCCGAAGCCGAGGACACCACCGCCGCCCCCCTCGACCTGGAACCCCAACGCCAGCACGTCCACGCACAGGTCAACGCCCGCTTCACGATGCTCCCGCCACAACTGTGACCAGCCTGCCGCAGAAGCGCCCCGGGCCGCTCGGGCCGGAGCACCCTTCAACCCTTGTGACCACTTGTCAATTACCTTTCACCCAAAGGCCGTTGAGTAGTCACGCTCCACCAAATCACTACCGGTGGGTAAGCCATAGGCTCGAAACATGCGCCGAGCAAAGATCGTCTGCACCCTCGGGCCCGCCTCCGACTCGTACGACCAGATCAAGGCCCTGGTCGAGGCCGGCATGGACATCGCCCGCTTCAACCTCAGCCACGGCGGCCACGCCGAACACGACGAGCGCTACCAGCACGTCCGCAAGGCCGCCGACGAGACCGGCCGCAGCGTCGGCACCCTCGCCGACCTTCAAGGCCCGAAGATCCGCCTCGGCCACTTCACCGAAGGCCCCGTACTCCTTGAACGCGACGACACCTTCACGATCAGCGTCGAGGAGGGAGTGGAAGGGGACAGCGAGATCTGCGGCACGACGTACGGCGGCCTGGCGGCCGACGTCAGCCCCGGCGACCACATCCTCGTCGACGACGGCAAGGTCACGCTGGAAGTCACGGCCGTGGACGGCCCCCGAGTCCACACCAGGGTCGTCGAAGGCGGCGTCGTCTCGGACAACAAGGGACTGAACCTGCCGGGAGTCGCCGTATCGGTGCCGGCGCTGTCGGACAAGGACGAGGAAGACCTCCGCTGGGCGCTCAGCACGGGCTTCGACGTCATCGCGCTGTCCTTCGTCCGCTCCGGCCGGGACATCGAACGCGTCCACCAGATCATGGATGAGGCAGGCCGCCGACTCCCCGTCATCGCCAAGATCGAGAAACCGCAGGCGGTCGACAACATCGAGGAGATCGTCGCGGCCTTCGACGGCATCATGGTCGCGCGCGGCGACCTGGGCGTCGAGATGCCCCTCGAACAGGTCCCGCTGGTCCAGAAGCGCACGGTCAAGCTCGCGAAGCGCAACGCCAAGCCGGTCATCGTCGCCACGCAGATGCTCGACTCGATGATCAACAACTCCCGGCCGACACGCGCCGAGGTCAGCGACGTCGCCAACGCGGTCCTCGACGGCACGGACGCGGTGATGCTCTCCGGCGAGACGAGCGTCGGCAAGTACGCGGTGGAGGCGGTCCGCACGATGAGCCGGATCGTGGCGGCGGCGGAGGAGGACATGCTCGTGAAGGGCCTCCCGCCCCTCACCGAGCACAACAAACCCCGCACCCAGGGCGGCGCGATGGCCCGCGCGGCCGCCGAGATCGGCGACTTCCTCGACGCCAGGTTCCTGGTCGCCTTCAGCCAGTCCGGCGACACGGCCCGCCGCCTCTCCCGCTACCGGTCGCCGATTCCCCTCCTGGCCTTCACCCCGGACCCGGCGACACGCTCGCAGTTGAGCCTCACGTGGGGGGTGGAGACCTTCCTGGGCCCGAGTGTCGACTCGACGGACGCGATGGTCGACCAGGTGGATGAGCTGCTGCTCAAGTACGGCCGCTGCAAGAAGGGGGACGTGGTCGTGATCACGGCGGGCTCACCGCCGGGGGTCGCGGGCTTCACGAACATGGTGCGGGTGCATCACATCGGGACGGACGACAGCCCGAAGTGAAGTAGGGGGTCAGTACTTCGGGCCTACGTGGGTGTCCATGAGGGCGACGGAGGCCTTCTTGGCGACGGAGATGTTGTACGGGTTGCCGTCGCGGGTGCAGTGCGTCCACTCGATGCCGAGCTTGTCGAGGGTGTCGGTGTAGAGCTGCCGGATGTCGTCGGACTTGTTGGTGAAGAAGTAGCGCGGGTACTCGTAGCGCTTGCGTTCGCCGCCGACCAGGCGGGTCGTCCAGTTGGTCAGTCGACAGCCGTCGGAGTGGATGAGGCCTCGGACGAAGTCCCAGGGGTGGGTGTCGACGATGGCTTGCTGCCAGGCTTCTAGAGCGATTCGGCGCTCGTGCTTCTTGCCGGGGCCGTGCTGAGGGAAGAGGCAAGTCCAATGCCTGGTGAAGGACTTCACGTCGACGCACCCAGCTCGCTGGAGTCGGCTGACGCTGGGCCAGGGCAGCACCTTGCGCATGGCGTCCTCGGCTGCATCGATCAGACCGGGCCAGGACGCCGTACACGTGACCATCAGATAGCGCTGCCGCGGTTTGGAGATGATGTAGCCGTCGCCCAGGTAGAGACCCAGTAGATAGGCATACGTTGCGGGGTCTTCCGGTGCTCCTGGTGTGTCCCGGCATCGGACACAGGGAGGTGTGCGTTCAAGTGGTTCGATCCGGGTCAGCCAACACCGGATCGCCGATCGTGAGACGCCAGTCTCTCGGCTCACTGAGTTGAGGCTGCGCCCCTGGGAGACCAGTGCGAGTGCTCGCTTGCGTGTACTCATGTCGTACATGCGACTACTCTGTGCAACTGATCGCGTCCGCGCGCAGCAAAAAGCGGATGTTCACGAGAACGTGGACATCCGCTTGCGTGTCGTGACCTTGGAACTAAAGGAAAAGTACCCCGGGTCGGATTCGAACCGACGCTGGATGGTGTTTGAGACCATTGCCTCTGCCGCTGGGCTACCGGGGCCCCTTTGAAACGAAGGTTGGCGGTCACTCGCCGTGCCCCCACCTTACCGCAGCTAGGTACCCTCTTGTCAGCAGTACCCCTGCCCCGAACGAGGAGCCCAAGTGACCGCCCCCGAGTCGCCCCAGCCCGTCGCCGACGACGACAAGTCACACGTGCCTCCGCTGACGACCCGCGTCGTCATCGCCGAGGACGAGGCGTTGATCCGTCTCGACCTGAAGGAGATGCTCGAGGAGGAGGGCTACTCCGTAGTGGGCGAGGCCGGTGACGGTGAGCAGGCCATCGAGCTGGCCCGGGAGCACCAGCCGGATCTCGTGATCCTCGATGTGAAGATGCCCAAGATGGACGGCATCTCCGCCGCCGAGAAGATCGCCGAGGAGGGCATCGCGCCCGTTCTGATGCTGACCGCCTTCTCGCAGCGCGACCTTGTCGAGCGTGCCCGGGACGCCGGTGCGATGGCGTACCTGGTGAAGCCGTTCAGCAAGAGTGACGTCGTGCCGGCCATCGAGATGGCCGTGTCCCGGTTCACGGAGCTGAAGGAGCTGGAGAAGGAGGTCGCCGACCTCACCCTCCGCCTGGAGACCCGCAAGCTCGTCGACCGTGCGAAGTCGATTCTGCAGACGGAGTACGGGCTGACGGAGCCGGCCGCGTTCCGTTGGATCCAGAAGACGTCGATGGACCGTCGGATGTCGATGCAGCAGGTGGCGGAGGCCGTCATCCAGGACGCCGACGAGAAGAAGGCGGCCAAGGGCTGACCCCGCTCCCCCGTACACGTACACATACATACGACGAGGCCCGCACCCCCCACCTGAAAGGGGGCGCGGGCCTCGTCGTGTGCGAGCGAGGTCAGTCCTCGCCGAGGTACGCCTTGCGGACCGACTCGTCGTGCAGCAGGTCGGAGCCGGTGCCGGACAGGACGACCTTGCCGATCTCCATGACGTGGCCCTGGTCGGCGAGTGAGAGCGCGGCCTGCGCGTTCTGTTCGACGAGCAGGATCGTCGTGCCCTGGGACTTCAGCTCGGCGATCGTCGCCATGATCTTCTGCATCATGATCGGCGAGAGGCCCATGGAGGGCTCGTCGAGCATGAGCAGCTTCGGCTGGGACATGAGCGCGCGGCCCATGGCCAGCATCTGCTGCTCGCCGCCGGACAACGTACCGGCGGCCTGCTTGCGACGTTCGCCCAGGATGGGGAAGAGGTCGTAGGCGCGCTGGATGTCCTTCTCGATGCCGGGCTTGTCGTTGCGCAGGAAGGCGCCGAGGCGGAGGTTGTCCTCGATGGTCATGCGCGGGAAGATGTGCCGCCCCTCGGGGGAGTGGGCGAGTCCGAGCGCGACGATGTCGTGCGCGGGGACCTTCTTCAGGGATTTGCCGTCGAACTTGATCTGGCCGCTGACGGGCTTGAGCAGGCCGGACAGGGTGCGCAGGGTGGTGGTCTTGCCGGCGCCGTTGGTGCCGATGAGGGTGACGACCTCGCCGGCCTCGACCTTGAAGGAGATGCCCTTCACGGCTTCGATCTTGCCGTAGGCGACCCGGAGGTCCTCTACTTCGAGCAGTGTGGTCATCGGTCGTTCTCCTTGCCGGGCGCGGCGTCCTGCGTGGGCGCGGCGTGTGCTTCGGCGGCCTCGACTTCGGCGACCTCGTCCTGGCCGGGTGCGTCTTCGAAGGGTTCGCCGAGGTAGGCGGCGACGACGCGCTCGTCGCCCTGCACGGTGGCGCTGTCGCCCTCGACGAGCTTCTCGCCCTGGACGAGGACGGCGACGCGGTCGCAGAGGTTGAAGATGAACCGCATGTCGTGCTCGATGACGAGGACGGCGATGCCCTGGTCGCGGATGGCGAAGACCAGTTCTTCGGTGGTTCGCGTCTCCTGGGGGTTCATGCCTGCGGTGGGCTCGTCGAGCAGGAGCAGGCCGGGTTCGCTGGCCAGGGCTCGTGCGATTTCGAGCTTGCGCTGTTCGCCGTAGGGCAGGTTGCGGGAGAGGTGTTCGGCCTTGTCGGCGAGGCCCACGAACTCGAGGAGTTCCATGGCGCGTTCGCGGGAGGCCTTCTCGGCCCGGTGGAAGCCGGGGCCGCGCAGGAGGGCCGACCAGAGGCCTTCCTTGGTGCGGGTGTGGCGTCCGACGAGGACGTTTTCCAGGACCGTCATGTTGGCGAACAGGCGGATGTTCTGGAAGGTGCGGGCGATGCCGGCCGCGGTGACCTTGAAGGACTTGGGCGGCAGGATCTGGCCCTTGTAGCGGACTTCGCCCTCGGTGGGGATGTAGAGGCCGGTGAGGCAGTTGAAGAAGGTCGTCTTGCCGGCGCCGTTGGGGCCGATGAGTCCGACGATCTCGCCGCTGTTGACGGTGAGGTTGACGTTGCGTACGGCGGTGAGGCCGCCGAAGCGCATGGTGACGCCGCGGGCGTCGAGGACGGTCTCGCCGGAGGCGCTGGAGCCGGGGGCGGTGTCCTTGGTGGTGGTGTTGGTAGTCATCGTGGTCAGGCCCCTGCCTTGCTGAGGACTGCGGGCGCTTCGGCCTCTTCGTGGAATTCGAGCTGGCGGCGCCGGTTCGGGATGAGGCCCTCCGGGCGGAAGCGCATCAAGAGGACGAGCGCGAGGCCGAAGGCGAAGAGCTGGTAGTCGTCCAGGAACTGGAGCTTGGACGGGATGAGGTAGAGCAGTGCGGCGCCGACGAGCGGGCCGCTGATGGTGCCCATGCCGCCGAGGACGACCGCTGCGAGGAGGAAGGCCGAGTTGGGCGGGACGACTGCGGCGAACTGGTACTGCTCGGGTGTCACCGTGTAGGTGACGTGGGCCTGGACCGTGCCGGCGAGGCCGGCGAGGGCGGCGCCGAGGGCGAAGGCGATGAGCTTGACGCGGAAGCCGTTGATGCCCATGGCGAGGGCGGCGGTCTCGTCCTCGCGGATGGCGATCCAGGCGCGGCCGATGCGGGAGTCGCTGCTGCGCCGGAAGACGATGACCACGACCAGGGTGATGAGGAGCATCAGCAGGAAGTAGTTGGCGAAGCGGGCGATGGTGAAGCCCAGGAAGGTGTGTTCCTGGCCGAAGTCGAAGCCGAGGATGTTGAGGTTCGGGATCGAGGAGATGCCGTTGGAGCCGTTGGTGATGTCGGGGCCGGAGGTGCCGTCCATGTTGAGGACGGTGATCCGGAAGATCTCACCGAAGCCGAGCGTCACGATGGCGAGGTAGTCGCCGCGCAGGCGCAGGGTGGGGGCGCCGATGATGACGCCGAAGATCATGGCGACGGCGGCGCCGAGGATGGCGGATGCCCAGAACGGCAGGTGGATGTCGAAGGGGGAGGAGGGGGAGCCGGAGACCATGGCCGCGGTGTAGGCGCCGACGCCGAGGAAGGCGACGTAACCGAGGTCGAGGAGGCCGGCGAGGCCGACGACGATGTTCAGGCCGAGGGCGACGGTGGCGAAGATCAGGATGTAGACGCCGATGGTCGCGTACTGGTCGTCGGACTGGGTGAACGGGAAGGCGGCGGCCGCGGTGAACGCGCCGATCATCGTCACGTTGCGGTGCTTGGCGGTGAGCGCCGAGATCCGGCCCACGAGGCCGGCCTTTGCGGCTGCGCCGAAGCCGAAGCCCGCGGTGATGAGGAAGCCGATGAACAGTTCGTCGTACTCGGTGCCGATGCCGTAGGTGAAGACGGTGAGGCCGAGGGCGAGTGCGCCGACGATGATCAGGATTTCGGCGTATGGGGGGAGCTGGCGCGCGGGGGTGGCGGTGCCGGAGGCGAAGGCCGCCTTGACGATGGTCCGCTGGGTGCGTGCCTTGTGGCGGAACTGGTCCCAGCCGGTGTCGTCCGGGTCGCCGGGGTCGGTCTCCGGCAGCGCGTACGGCAGGGAGAGGGCGCCGAGCAGGGCGGCGAGGGTCGTGATGCCCGCGATCCAGCCGCCGGGCTCCAGGTTGACGACGCCGCCGAGCTGGGCGCTGATCGCGATGATCGTGTACCAGGCGGTGGCGAAGGTGCCGAGCGCGGCCAGTTTGAGGGCGCTGTCGGCGCCTGCGGGGGTCAGCCAGCGCAGGCCCTTGATGCCGTAGGAGGACAGGCCGAGGAGTGCGGTGAGGGCGCCGCCGATGAGGACGAGGACCTGGAGGCCGCCCGGGTAGCCGTAGACGGTGAGGTCACCGGGGAAGGCCGAGGTCCAGGTCCAGGCGAGGAAGGCGGAGACGACGGCGAGGGCGCCGCCGCCGGTGGCGAGGGCGCGGCCGATGTGCGGGGGGATGCCCACGAGGCTGTGCGGGTCGCCGGCGGTGGTCTTGCCGGTGGTCCGGGGTGCGGTGGTCTGTGTGGTCATCGGTGTCACGCCCTGTCCGACACGCGCTCGCCGAGCAGCCCCTGTGGCCTGACGAGGAGTACGAGGATGAGGAGTACGAACGCCCAGACGTTGGCCCAGGACTGGCTGCCGAACTGGTCCATGCCGGGGATGTCGGAGATGTAGGCGGTGGAGAGGGCTTCGGCGACGCCGAGGACCAGGCCGCCGAGCATGGCGCCGTAGATGTTGCCGATGCCGCCGAGGACGGCGGCGGTGAAGGCCTTGAGGCCGAGGATGAAGCCCATGCGGAACTGGACCTCGCCGTACTTGAGGCCGTAGGCGACGGATCCGACGGCGGCGAAGGCGGCGCCGAGGGCGAAGGCGACCACGATGATGCGGTCGGTGTTGATGCCCATGAGTTTGGCGGTGTCCGGGTCCTGCGCGGTGGCCTGCATGCCGCGGCCGGTGCGGGTCTTCATCACGAAGTACGCGAGGATCGCCATGCTGATGGGGGCGGCGAGCAGCAGGAAGATGTCACCGGTCTGGATGGTGACGCTGCCGATCTCGAAGGGGCCGCCTTCGATCTGGGGGAAGGTGATCGCGGACCGGGCGTTGGGGTACCAGGCCCATACCGCCTGTTGGAGGGCGAGGGAGAGGCCGATGGCGGTGATGAGGGGCGCGAGGCGTGGTGCTGTGCGCAGGGGGCGGTAGGCGAATCGTTCCGCGCCGACCGCCACGAGTACGGCGACGAGGATGCCGCCGATGAGCATGAGGGGCAGTGCCACCCACATGGACGTGCCGTCGGGCAGCACGTACAGGTACATGGTGAGGGCGCCGAATCCGCCCACCATGAAGATTTCACCGTGGGCGAAGTTGATGAGCTGGACGATGCCATAGACCATCGTGTAGCCGATGGCGACCAGCCCGTACATGGATCCCAGTAGCAGGCCGTTGACCAGCTGCTGCGGCAGTTCGTTCACCGCATGTCCTCCGAGACTTCGGATATATCGAGGGATGTGACCGGATGTGAGTCCGCGCGGGGCGCCAGTGGTGCGGCGCCCCGCGCGGCTCAGGGATGTGTGTGGGTGTGGGTCAGCCGGCGAAGGTGCCGGACTTGACGGCCTTCCACTCGCCGCCCTCGACGGCGTAGACGGTGAGCTGCTTGTTGGTGGCGTCACCGTACTCGTCGAAGGAGACCTTGCCGGTCACACCGTCGAAGGAGACGTTCTGCACGGCCTCGGTGATCTTGGCGCGGGCGTCGTCCGGCAGCTTGCCGTTGTTGTCCTCGACGACCTTCTTGACGGCCTCGATGATCGCCCAGGCGGAGTCGTAGGAGTAGCCGCCGTAGGCCTCGTAGGCCTCCTTGTAGCCGGCGGTCTTGTAGTTGGCGACGAATTCCTTGGCGGAGTCGAGTTCCTCGACCGGGGCGCCGACGGAGGTGGCGAGGTCGCCGGTGCCGCTGGCGCCGGCGAGCTTGATGAAGTCGGCGCTGTAGATGCCGTCACCGCCGACGACGGGGACCTTGGCGCCCGCGGCCTTGATCTGCTTGCTGAGGGGACCGGCCTGGGGGTACTCGCCGCCGTAGTAGACGACGTCGGCGCCGGAGGACTTGACCTTGGTGGCGACCGCGGAGAAGTCCTTGGTCTCGGGGTCGATGTGCTCGGTGCCGACGATCTTGCCGCCGAGCTTCTTGAACTCGTCCGAGAAGGTGGCGGCCAGACCGGCGCCGTAGGTCTTCTTGTCGTCGATGACGAAGACCTTCTTCTTCTTGGCGTCCTTGAAGACGTACTGCGCGGCGAACGGGCCCTGGATGGCGTCCGTGGTCGCGGTGCGGAAGTACGACTTGTACGGGCGGACCTTCGAGGTCTGCCAGTCCGGGCCCTGGGTGAGGGCCGGGTTGGTGTTGGCCGGGGAGACCTCGACGAGCTTGGCGTCGTCGAAGACCTTCTGCATGGACTCGGCGACTGAGGAGTTCAGCGGGCCGACGACACCGAGGACGTCCTTGTCGGCGACGAGTTTCGTGGCGTTCTGCTGGCCGGAGGAGGGCTGCGCCTGGTCGTCGAGGGCTTCGACCTTGAAGGTGACGCCTTCGACGTACTTGTCCTTGTTGGCCGTCTTGGCGGCCAGGTCCACGGAGTTCTTGATGCCGAGACCCAGCGCGGACAGGTCACCGGTCAGCGGGGCGTCGACGCCGATGACGACAGTGGTGCCACTGCCGGTGTCCGAGCCGCCGTTGCCCCCGTCGCGCGAACCGCAGGCGGTGAGAGTGAGTGCTCCCGCCGCCAGCGCGGCGGTGATGGCTATGAGCGAACGTTGACGCACGATCAGTCCTTTCCCTGGCACGGCCCTTCCTGTTTGGAAGCGGCCGAGTCGAGCGCTGGGCCGAAGACGTGACTTCGATTCCGTTGGCGCGGTGACTGGCCGTGACTCTAGGCGGGTGTAGGGAATGTGTAGGAGAGTCTGGCCAAGGCTGTGACGCTCTTGTTATGACACGAGGTAATGCAGAGCGGTACTCAGTGGGTGGATGTGCGGAATTCAGGCCGATTCGCCCTGTCCACATAGTGAGAACGTGCAGGGTTGGCGCGGGTAGGTTCAGGAGTGTTCAGGGTTTTGGTACTGACGAGGAATCGTTGCTACAGGCGACTTGAAGGGCGTCGGAGAGGTCCTGCGCGTAGCGCTCACCCAGGATGAAGCTGTGTGCTTCTATTGCGCGCGTATTACGTAGAGTTACGTCGAGGAAAGGCAGTCCGGCGTTCTTCGGCACTTTCCCGCATTCCGTGACGCGCATGGTGATGACGATCTTTCGGGGCCGGTCCGTCCCGATCCGGACCGGAGTGCGAGGGTCCGTCCGCAGGGAGAGCCCCGCGTAGGGCTGGGTCATCTGTTCGACCGTGACCGGGGGGCCGGACCGCACGCTCAGCCCGACCTCGAAGCCGAAGCTCGCGCGCGACGCCCCGGCGGACCGGGTCACCGGGCCGAGATAGCTCACGACGAGCGCCTGGGACGGGTAAGGAGCCTCGGGCTCGGGTTCCGGCTTCGGACGGGTGGCGTACAGGTAGCCGCAGCCCGCGAGCACGACGACGGCCACGGCCGCCGCGAGCAGGGCACGGCGGTGCCGGGCGTACACCCGCGTGAACCGCCCGTGAGGAGGCTCCGGAGGGGGCGCGAGGTCCGCTTCCGGTACGTCCCACGCGCGCGTGCCCTCGCCCGGCTCCACGGGACCGACCCCGCTCACTGCCAGTGCTCCTCGCCCGGACCGCCCGAGCGGTACCGCTTCCGGCAGTCCGCACGCGCCCGCCGGTCGATCAGCCGCTCCGCGGCGGCGGAACCCGCGCGCCTCTTCTCGGCCCGTGCCGCGTCCACGACCTTCCGAAGGATGTCGTACTGCCCGTTCGACAGCCCCATGGACTGATAGTCCCCGTAGGTGTCGTCGTCCATCGTCTCCCGCGACCAGTACGCGACGAGCTTCGCGCACAGCTCCTCGGGCGGGGTGGCCGACGGCGACGGTGAGCCGCCGCCCCGCGGGGCCGTCGGTCCGCCCGTCGCGGACGCAGGCCGGCCCGTCGCACCCGACTGTGCGCACCCGGTGGCCAGGACACCGGTCAGCAGCGCCAGCCCGAGCACCGCCCCCGGCCAGAGGGCTCTTCCCGTTGTCATGCCCCGACGCTAGGGCCTGGCCGCCGCGGGAGACCAGGGGAGAAGCGGCCTTCGCCCCGGCCGGCCCCGCGTCCGCGCGCATCAGTGCGACGTCCGCGCCCGCTCACCCGCGACCGCCGGAGCGTCCCGGAGCAGGCAGGTCAGCCGGGCCGTGCACACCCGCTTGCCGGCCTCGTCACTGACGACGATCTCGTACGTCGCCGTCGAACGCCCCCGGTGCAGCGGTGTGGCGACACCGGTCACCAGCCCGGACCGCACGCCCCGGTGGTGCGTGCAGTTCAGGTCGACACCCACGGCGATCTTGGAGCTGCCGGCGTGCAGCATGGAGCCGACCGATCCCAGGGTCTCCGCGAGCACGGCGGACGCGCCGCCGTGGAGCAGCCCGTACGGCTGGGTGTTGCCCTCCACCGGCATCGTCCCGACGACCCGGTCCGCCGACGCCTCCACGATCCGCACGCCCATACGGGTGCCCAGATGCCCGGCGGAGAACATCGCGACCAGGTCGATGCCGAGGGTCGCGTACTCGTCGATGACCTCTTGCGGGAACTTCACTTGGTGCTGCTCGCCCATGGGGCTCCGTTCGTCGCTCGCGTGCGCCGCCGGCGGTCGGGCGCCGGCCCTCCTGAGCAAACGCTCAGTCGGTCGACGATTGTTCCAGACGGACCACGACGGACTTGCTGGCCGGGGTGTTGCTGGTGTCGGCGGTGGCGTCCAGCGGCACCAGGACGTTGGTCTCCGGGTAGTAGGCGGCCGCACAGCCGCGTGCCGTCGGATAGTGCACCACCCGGAAGCCGTCGGCCCGGCGCTCCACGCCGTCCCGCCACTCGCTCACCAGGTCCACGTACGACCCGTCGGCGAGCTTCAGCGCCCGTGCGTCCTCGGGGTTGACCAGCACGACCCGGCGGCCGTTCCTGATGCCCCGGTAGCGGTCGTCCAGGCCGTAGATCGTGGTGTTGTACTGGTCGTGCGAGCGCAGCGTCTGCAGCAGGAGACGGCCCTGCGGCAGCTGCGGGTACTCGACCGGCGCGGCCGTGAAGTTGGCCTTGCCGGTGGCCGTGGGGAAGCGCCGCTCGTCGCGCGGGGCGTGCGGGAGCGCGAAGCCGCTGGGGTCGGCCACGCGCGCGTTGAAGTCCTCGAAACCGGGCACCACGCGCGCGATGCGGTCGCGGATGGTCGCGTAGTCCTTCTCGAACTCCTCCCACGGCGTCCGGCTGCCCGCGCCGAGGACGCGGCGGGCGAGCCGGCACACGATGGCGGTCTCGGACAGCAGCTGCCCGCTCGCGGGCTCCAGACGCCCGCGTGAGGCGTGCACCATGCCCATCGAGTCCTCGACGGTCACGAACTGCTCGCCGCCGCCCTGGAGGTCGCGCTCGGTGCGGCCCAGGGTGGGCAGGATCAGTGCCCGCGCGCCCGTGACGGCGTGCGAGCGGTTCAGCTTCGTCGACACGTGCACGGTGAGTCTGGCGCGGCGCATGGCCGCCTCCGTGACCTCGGTGTCGGGGGAGGCCGACACGAAGTTGCCGCCCATCGCGAAGAACACCTTCGCCCTGTCGTCGCGCATGGCCCTGATGGCCCGTACGACGTCGTATCCGTGCTCCCGGGGCGGGGCGAAGCCGAACTCCTTCTCCAGGGCGTCCAGGAAGGCCGGGGCGGGCCGTTCGAAGATGCCCATCGTGCGGTCGCCCTGCACGTTCGAGTGGCCGCGCACCGGGCAGACGCCCGCGCCGGGGCGGCCGATGTTGCCGCGCAGCAGAAGGAAGTTGACCACCTCGCGGATGGTCGGCACCGAGTGCTTGTGCTGGGTGAGGCCCATCGCCCAGCAGACGATGGTCCGCTTCGAGGCGAGGACCATGCGCAGGGCCTCCTCGATCCGCTCGCGCGTGAGGCCGGTCGCGGTGAGCGTCTCGTCCCAGTCGGCGGCGCGGGCGGCCTCGGCGAACTCCTCGAAGCCGTGGGTGTGCTCGCTGATGAACGCCTCGTCGACCGCGCCGGACCCCGCGCCGGAGGCGCTGTCGTGTTCAGCCAGGATCAGCTTGTTCAGGAGGCGGAACAGGGCCTGGTCGCCGCCGAGGCGGATCTGGAGGAACAGGTCGGTGAGGGCGGCGCCCTTGAACATGCCCTGCGGGGTCTGCGGGTTCTTGAACCGCTCCAGGCCGGCCTCGGGCAGCGGGTTGACGGTGATGATCTTCGCGCCGTTCGCCTTGGCCTTCTCCAGCGCGGAGAGCATCCGAGGATGGTTCGTCCCCGGGTTCTGCCCGGCGACGATGATCAGATCGGCCTTGTAGAGGTCCTCCAGCAGGACGCTGCCCTTGCCGATGCCGATCGTCTCGGAGAGCGCGGAGCCCGACGACTCGTGGCACATGTTGGAGCAGTCCGGCAGGTTGTTCGTGCCGAACTCACGGGCGAACAGCTGGTACAGGAACGCGGCCTCGTTGCTCGTCCGGCCGGAGGTGTAGAAGAGGGCCTCGTCGGGGGAAGCGAGGGCCTTCAGTTCCTCGGCGACGATGTCGAAGGCGCGCTCCCAGGACACCGGCTCGTAGCGGTCGGCGCCTTCGGGGAGGTACATGGGGTGGGTGAGCCGCCCCTGCTGCCCCAGCCAGTAGCCACTGCGGGTCGCCAGGTCGGCGACGGTGTGGGCGGCGAAGAACTCCGGGGTGACCCGGCGCAGCGTGGCCTCCTCGGCGACCGCCTTCGCGCCGTTCTCGCAGAACTCGGCGGCGTGCCGGTGATCCGGCTCCGGCCAGGCGCAGCCCGGACAGTCGAAGCCGTCCTTCTGGTTGACCCGCAGCAGCGTCAGCGCGGTCCGCTTCACGCCCATCTGCTGCTGCGCGATCCGCAACGTGTGCCCGATCGCCGGCAGGCCCGCCGCAGCGTGCTTGGGCTCCGCGACCTGCGGCGCGTCCTGAACCGGATCACTTTTCGGCGCCTTGCCGGCCATGGCTGCTCCCCATTCGCGTGCACGTGCTGTTCGGGCGTGAGGCTGTTCCTCCGATCCTCGCACGCGTGACCGGCGTCGAACGAGACGGATCGATGACCGAGACCGAGACGGATCGATGACCGAGACCGAGACGGATCGATGACCGAGACCGCGGGGGTCGGGGGCCGGGCGGCGGGTTGGGGTGGAGGGCAGTGGGTTGGGGTGAGGGTGGCGGGCGGGGCGCGAGGTGACTGGGGTCGGCCGACGGCTGAGATCGGTGGGGGTCGGGCTCGGCCGACGGTTCGAGACCGGAGGGTGGCTGGGACCGACCGGCGGACGGGGCGGGCGATGGCCGGATCGGGGCCTGGGGACTGAGGTCGGCTGGTGGGTGAGAGCTGCTGGTGGCCTGCGATCGGCCGGCGGTTGAGATCGACCGGCGCGCCGTCGGTGGCTGCCCCTTTTCTCAGCCGCTCCGAACTCTCTGACTGAGACGGCGGTCTGCCACGACGGCGGTCTGCCATGACGACGGCGGTCTGCCACGACGGTCTGCCATGACGACGGTGGTCTGCCACGATGACGGCGGTCCGCCCGAGACGGCGGTCTGTCACGATGACGGCGGTCCGCCCGAGACGGCGGTCTGTCGCGATGACGGCGGTCCGCCCGAGACGGCGGTCTGTCGCGATGACGGCGGTCTGCCACGATGACGGCGGTCTGCCACGATGACGGCGGTCCGCCATGACGACGACGGTCCGCCACGACGACGACGGTGGTCGGGTCGTGCCGGGCCGGGCTTTGCCCGCGGGCTCGGGCGTGGTCGGTCGTGCCGGGGCGCTTCCCCCCGGCTTCGGGCGGGCGTTCGGCGGGGCCGGGTCGGCATCGCCCGTGACTTCGGGCGGCGTTCGGTGGTGCCGGGGGCGGCCTTCGCCCCCGGATCCGGGCGACTCCCGGCCGAAACCCGCCGCCGCCCCGGCCTCGGGCGGTACTCGGCACGTCCCTGGGGTCCGGCTGTCAGTGGCACGTGGCAGGATCGGGTTCGTGGCAGAGACAGGATCGAAGAAGACCGACAGCACCCCCGGCGGCAGCCGTCCCCGGCTCATGCTCATGGACGGGCACTCGCTGGCCTACCGCGCGTTCTTCGCGCTGCCCGCGGAGAACTTCACGACGGCGACGGGCCAGCCGACCAACGCGATCTACGGCTTCGCGTCGATGCTGGCGAACACGCTGCGCGACGAGGCCCCCACCCACTTCGCGGTCGCGTTCGACGTCTCCCGCAAGACCTGGCGCTCCGAGGAGTTCACCGAGTACAAGGCGAACCGCTCGAAGACCCCGGACGAGTTCAAGGGCCAGGTCGAACTGCTCGGCGAGCTGCTCGACGCGATGCACGCCGTCCGCTTCGCGGTCGACGGCTTCGAGGCCGACGACATCATCGCCACCCTCGCCACCCAGGCCGAGGCGGAGGGCTTCGAGGTCCTCATCGTCACCGGCGACCGCGACTCCTTCCAGCTCGTCAGCGAACACACCACCGTGCTCTACCCCACGAAGGGTGTCTCGGAGCTGACCCGGTTCACCCCGGAGAAGGTGTTCGAGAAGTACGGCCTCACCCCGGCCCAGTACCCGGACTTCGCGGCCCTGCGAGGCGACCCGTCCGACAACCTCCCCGGCATCCCCGGTGTCGGCGAGAAGACCGCCGCGAAGTGGATCAACCAGTTCGGTTCCTTCGCGGATCTCGTCGAGCGCGTCGAGGAGGTCAAGGGCAAGGCCGGGCAGAACCTCCGCGACCACCTGGAGGCCGTCAAGCTCAACCGCCGCCTCACCGAGATGGTGCGTACGGTCGAACTGCCCAAGGGCGTCACCGACCTGGAGCGCGCCGCGTACGACCGCAAGGCCGTCGCGATGGTCCTGGACACCCTGGAGATCCGCAACCCGTCGCTGCGCGAGCGTCTGCTGGCCGTCGACCCGGGCGCCGAGGAGGCCGACGCAGGTCAGCCGGCCGCCCCGGGCGTCGAGGTGGACGGCACGGTCCTCGACTCCGGCGAGGTGGCCCCCTGGCTCGCCGAGCACGGCACGGAGGTCCTCGGTGTCGCCACGGTCGACACCTGGGCGCTCGGCACGGGCTCGGTCGCCGAGATCGCGCTCGCCGCGGCCGGGGGAGCGGCCGCCTGGTTCGACCCGACGCAGCTGGACGAGACGGACGAAACCGCGTGGGCGGCCTGGCTCGCCGATACCGCGAGGCCGAAGGTGTTCCACAACGCCAAGGCCGCGATGCGGGTCTTCGCCGACCACGGCTGGACGATCGAGGGCGTCGGCATGGACACCGCGCTCGCCGCGTACCTGGTCAAGCCGGGCCGCCGCTCCTTCGACCTGGACGCGCTGTCCCTGGAGTACCTGGGCCGTGAGCTGGCCCCCGCCGCCACGGCCGACGGTCAGCTGGCCTTCGGGGCGGACGAGGGCGCCGAGGCCGACGCGCTGATGGTGCAGGCCCGCGCGATCCTCGACCTCGGCGAGGCCTTCGGCGAGCGCCTGCAGGAGGTGGGCGCGGCCGACCTCCTCCGGGACGTGGAGCTGCCCACCTCCGCGCTCCTGGCCCGCATGGAACGCCAGGGCATCGCGGCGGACCGGGCCCATCTGGAGGCCATGGAGCAGATGTTCGCGGGCGCCGTGCAGCAGGCGGTGAAGGAGGCGCACGCGGCGGCGGGGCACGAGTTCAACCTGGGCTCGCCCAAGCAGCTCCAGGAAGTCCTCTTCGGTGAGCTGGGCCTGCCCAAGACCAAGCGCACGAAGACGGGCTACACCACGGACGCGGACGCCCTCGCCTGGCTCGCAGGCCAGACGGACAACGAACTGCCGGTCATCATGCTCCGCCACCGTGAGCAGGCGAAGCTCCGCGTCACCGTCGAGGGCCTGATCAAGACGATCGCCGCGGACGGCCGTATCCACACCACGTTCAACCAGACGGTCGCCGCCACGGGCCGCCTGTCGTCGGTGGACCCGAACCTCCAGAACATCCCGGTCCGCACCGACGAGGGCCGTGGCATCCGCCGCGGCTTCGTCGTCGGCGAGGGCTTCGAGTCGCTGATGACGGCGGACTACAGTCAGATCGAACTGCGCGTGATGGCCCACCTCTCCGAGGACGCGGGCCTCATCGAGGCGTTCACCTCCGGCGAGGACCTGCACACCACGGCGGCCGCCCAGGTGTTCGGGGTCGAGCAGTCGGCGGTGGACGCGGAGATGCGCCGCAAGATCAAGGCGATGTCGTACGGCCTGGCCTACGGGCTGTCCGCGTTCGGCCTCTCCCAGCAGCTGAACATCGACGCGGGCGAGGCGCGTGCCCTGATGGACGCGTACTTCGAGCGGTTCGGCGGCGTACGGGACTATCTGCGCCGGGCCGTGGACGAGGCACGGGCGACGGGGTACACGGCGACGATCTTCGGGCGCCGCCGCTATCTCCCCGACCTCAACAGCGACAACCGTCAGCGTCGCGAGGCCGCCGAGCGGATGGCTCTCAACGCGCCCATCCAGGGCACCGCCGCCGACATCGTCAAGATCGCCATGCTGAACGTCGGCCGCGCCATGGACGAGGCCGGCCTCGCCTCCCGCATGCTCCTCCAGGTCCACGACGAAATCGTCCTGGAGATCGCCCCAGGGGAACGCGACCGCACCGAGCAGATCCTCCGCCGTGAGATGGCGGGCGCCGTCCACCTGAGGGCCCCGCTGGACGTCTCGGTGGGCTACGGCCCGGACTGGGAGTCGGCGGCGCACTAGTGTCCGGCGCCAGTAGTCCGTCGGTAGATCTGCCGCGCCTCGGCGACCGGGGTTTCGGACGTCGATCAGGCGCGTTGGCCGTTCGAGCCTGAGCCGGAACTACCTAGGAACTTACCCGCGCAGGACACCAGCGGCGCCGCGGCAGCAACTGGACGGCGCACCGGTCGACCGACGGTGGGGCCCGGCGACGCACGTGCCGGGCCTCGCCCACCGGGCCGGCGTGTGCACCAGGCCCCACCCGCCGCGTCGGCACCACCGCCTGCGCCGTTCAGCAACGATCCACCGCCCCGGCGAGCAACCGGTACGGCGCTGTCAGGCGGTGCCCAGCCCCAGGTCACCCCCTTTGTCCCGCTGCGCCACAGCCCGATCCCCGTCACCCGGCTGGCCCTCACCAAGGCGCCCCGGGCGGAGCACAGCCGCAAGGATGCCCGCATGGGCATACGCACGCTCCGCCGCCGTACAGCGACAGCTGCCACCCGCCTGTCAGGGGTGCGAACCCGCCTCACCCGGGCCACCTGGGCCCGCCCACGCGTCCGGCGGCCGCACAGCCTCTACCCCTGGCCGCTGACCCACCCCCTGGCGGCCCTCCTCGGACACGTCCCCCCGTACGCCGCCCGCGCCGCCAGACCCCGCTTCCCCAGCGGAGCCCCCACCCGACGCCCGGCGCTCAGCGGCGGACCGAGCTGTCCGCCTCCGCGTCGACTGCGGGCGCCGCAGCGGCGGGAGCCGGGCGCCGCGCCCTGACGCCGACGCCGTAGAGGACGACACCGGCCACGAGCCCGGCGCCCGCCCCGAAGCACACGGTCGGGATCACCTCGTACGGCTTGGCGACCGACCCCCAGTGCGCCCACCAGCGGGCCACCCGCTGCACGGCCGCGACCAGCGCGCAGCCCCCGATGACGGCGCCCGCCACCCACCGGTCGGCAGAGGAGAGCACGGGCACGCCCACGGGCTCGACCGCCGGCTGCCGGCGCAGGGCCAGCACGACGAAGACGGCGATCACGACCGCCGCGACCGCGGAGCCGCCGTACTGGAGGTACCAGTAGAGCGGCGAGCCCGCGATCTCCTCGCCGAGGACGGGGAACAGCCGCATCCCCCACCGGTCGAGATGGGTGAACGCGTCCCAGACGACATGGGTGAGCGAACCGAGGGCGGCGGAGACGTACCACCACAGGGCCAGCGAGTAACTGAAGCGCCGTGTTCCCGCCCCACAGCGCACCAGCGCGGCCACCCGCCCCTGCCGCCGCCTCGGCAGCAGCGCGACCAGCGGTTCGCGGAGTACCAGCCACAGCCCGACCAGCGCCCAGGTGACGAGGACGTCGACGGTGAAGACTCCGGCGAAGGAGTGCGTGACATCGCCGAACTCCATGGCCTCGGGCAGGACACTCGCCACGTAGTAGGTCATGTCGGGCGCGAACGAACCGGCGACGAGCACCGACGGCACCAGGAGTCCGCGCCCCGTCCCGTCCCCTCGCAGGGCGGGCAGTACGGCGGCCGCGTGGCTGAGCGTGAAGGGCAAGTCGTCCCCCTGTGACGTACTTTGGCCGGATGGGTCGGCCCGGCGATGAACGGTCGCCAGTATGCGCGACCCGTGCCCGCTCCTCCGAAGGTGCCCGCGCGACAGCAAACCGATATGGCCAATAGGTGAATATCGGGCACGAACGGGTGTCCGGGCGACGGAAGTTGTCGTAGGGTCGCCTGGGTCGTCGCGCCGGTCGGGGGTGGTGGCCACCGGATTTCTGGGAATGGAATGCCGGAACAGGGCAACCAAGACCGGAACTCCGGAGTCGGTGTACCTGGGCAGGGAAACCGGAGAAATGCCCGCGGCATCCATAGACGGGAAGAACGCCGAGGCGTTCGACCACCGGGAGGGGTTCACTCAATGGCGGCGCAGTTCGGTTTGAGGCTCCGCAAGGGGGCGGCCACGACCGCCCTGGCCGCGGCCACGGTAGCGGCGCTCGCCGCCTCCCAGGCCCCGGGAGTGACCACCGACAGTGCGGGCAGACAGGCCGCGGGCGCGCCGTCGCCGGAGATGAGCACCCTGGCCGACGACACCGCCTCGGGCAACTCGCGCTACTACACGGACCTTCCGCCCCTCGACAGCCCCAACCCGACGACGGGTACGGGTGACACCTCGGGCACGACGGGCGGCTCCGAGCGCGGTATACCCGCGACCGTCCTCGACGCCTACAAGAAGGCCGAGGCGTCCCTGCGCGAGTCCAAGCCCGGCTGCAACCTGCCCTGGCAACTCCTCGCAGCCATCGGCAAGGTGGAGTCCGGTCAGGCCAGTGGCGGCCGTGTCGACGCCGAGGGCACCACGATCGGCAAGAAGATCCTCGGCCCCCCGCTCAACGGCAACGGCTTCGCCAACATCAGCGACACCGACAACGGCGCGTACGACGACGACACCACGCACGACCGGGCGGTCGGCCCGATGCAGTTCATCCCCTCCACCTGGGAGTGGGCGGGCCGCGACGGCAACGACGACGGCGCCAAGGACCCCAACAACGTCTACGACGCGGCCCTCGCCGCCGGCCACTACCTGTGCCGCTTCGACTGGGACCTGTCGAACGACGCCAACCTGCGCAGCGCGATCCTCAGCTACAACAACTCGACGGAGTACTACAACACCGTCATGACGTGGCTGGAGTACTACCGCAAGGGCACCCACGAGATCCCGGACGGCACCGGCTCCCTGCCCGAGACGCCCAGCGGCGGCAACAGCAACAACACCGGCAACGGCAATGGCGGAAACGGCAACGGCAACGGCACCTCCACGCCGAACCCCAGCCCCACGCCGCCGAAGACGGACAAGCCGAGCACCGAAGAGCCGTCCGGCGGCGGCACCACCACCCCGCCCCCGCCCGCCACCACGCCGCCCTCGACGCCGGCCACCCCCACCGACACGGTGCACCACCTGGAGAACGCGGGCGCGGCGAACCTCACGGCCATGGCCGGCGACACCTTCACCGGCAAACTCGCCGCCCGCACGGAGACCAAGGCGGGCAAGGCCGTGGCGAAGGTCCGGGTCCGCTTCACGATCGCCGGTGACACCGACACCACCTTCACCGGTGGCGAGAAGGTCGCGACCGTCATCACCAACAGCGTGGGCAAGGCCACCGCCCCCGCACTCGTGGCAGGCGAGAAGACCGGCGCCGTCACGGTCCGCGCCACCGTCGTGGGCCGCTCCGTGACCGCCCTCGAGCACAAGGTCACCGTCACCGCCCGCCGGGCCGACGCCCTCGCCCGCACCGGCACCACCGCGCTGACCTGCGTCCCGAACGGCGAGTTCGCGGAGCAGGTCGAGGTCAAGGCCACCTACCGGGGCGAGGTCGCCGACAAGGTCGCCGTCAAGGCGACCCTCGTCAAGTCGCTCGTCGACCTCACCGAGAACGACAAGGGCCCCTACTTCCAGGGTGCGGACGGCAAGCCCGTACGCACCCTCGCCCTGGAGACCGGGACCGATGGCCTCCTCAAGCTTCCGAAGCTGTACTCGGACGACGCCACCGGCACGTTCCTGCTCCACGTCGAGACCGAGGGCGGCGCGACCCTCACGCTCGAACTGAAGGTGGAGGCGCCCGCAGAGTCGGCCGAGCCGACGGAGACGGCCGGGCCGGTGACGCCGAGCCCCAGCGAGTCCTAGTCGGCACACCGGCCGTCCGTACGGCCACGGCGGCGCCCCTCTTCCGGGAGGGGCGCCGCCGTTGTGTGTGTGTGCAACGTGTTCTCATCTCGCCCAGCCGTTGCTACGGTGCCGGACCTGACGAAGTATCAGTTCCCGTTGTCGTGAGGCCCGTAGTCGGGAGGTCCGTATGCGCGCCCTGATCGCCGCCGCGACCGGTCTCGCCCTCGCCTTCGCCCTGGTGTTCACGATCACGGCGCTGGGCTCACCGACGGGGGAGACGTCACCGAAGCCGTTGCTGACGACGGTCCCCGCACATCCATAGCCGCACAGCCGAGGGCGGCCGCACGTCCGCAACCGCCCGGGAGGGAGGCCGAGATGCGCCGTAGGGCCGGTCTGATCCTGCTCGCGCTCGCCGTGTTCTTCACCGCCCTGTCCCCACTGCTGCGCTGGTACGCCTTCCCGAACCTGGCCAAGATCCCGGCGAACCAGTACCAGGACATGGTCCTGGAGGCGAAGGACGCGACCCTCCTCGACTACGGCACGATGACCGCGAAAACGGTGCCCGAGGTCACCATCGTGCAGACCCTCAAGGGCAACGTGGAGGCCTCCGAGGAGATCGAGAAGAACACCGACCGGGACGTCGTCGTCTGGGACGGCCTGTCGTACGTCCAGGGCCCGGACGGCAAGATGGTCTCCAGGATCCCCGAGCGCTACATCTTCGACGCCCACACCCAGGAACCCGTGCACGCCAAGGGCGAGATGGTCGACGGCGACCCCGTGAAACGGGAGGGTCTGGAATTCAAGTGGCCCTTCCTCACGGAGAAGAGGGACTACGAGTACTTCGACGCCCAGGCCCGGATCACCGCCCCCATCCACTACAAGGGCACCCAGGACTTCCGGGGAGTCGAGGTCTACTACTTCGAGCAGACCATCCCCTGGACCGAGGTCCCCTTCCCCCGCACCATGCCCGTCGAGGGCATCACCCGGGAGACGGTCGCCGGGACGGGCACGACCCGCTGGTACACCACCGTCCGCAAGTTCTGGGTGGAGCCCGTCACCGGAGCCCCCGTCTACGGCGAGGAGATCCACAAGGAGGAACTCCGCGGCGGCGCGCTCCTGGGCGACCGCGAGAAGGTGACCGCCTTCGCCGGCCACGTGAAGATGCGCGAGGACTACATCGAGCACACCGTCGACCTGGTCAAGTCCCAGCGCCTGCTCGTCCTCCTCATGACGTCCTACCTGCCCTGGGGTTTCCTCGGCCTCGGCATCCTGCTCCTCGCCCTCTCCCTCTACGTCGAGGCCCGCGGCCGCGGGCGCGGCGAACCGGAGTCCAGCAGGCCCCCGGCCTCCGAGCCGGTCAACGCCTGAGCCGCGCGTTCGTGTACCGGGTGGGCTCGGCCGTCGCCGGGTCCTCCGGCCACGGATGCCGGGGATACCGCCCGCGCAACTCCGCCCGTACGGCCTTGTATCCGTCCCTCCAGAACGAGGCGAGGTCGGCGGTCACGGCGGCGGGCCGCCCGGCGGGGGACAGCAGATGCACCAGCACGGGCACCCCGGCCAGTACGGGCGACTCCCGCAGCCCGAACATCTCCTGCAGCTTCACCGCCAGCACCGGTTGTTCGGGCCGCGCGTAGTCGACCCGCACCCGGGACCCGCTCGGCACCTCGATCCGCTCGGGCGCCAGCTCGTCCAGCCGTACGGCGTCCCCCGTGGCCCACGGCAACAGCCTCTTCAGCGCCTCCCCGGCATCGATCCGCCCGAGGTCCGCCCGCCGCCGGGCCCGGCTCAACTCCGGCTCCAGCCACTCCTCCACGCGCGCGTGCAGGGCACTGTCGGACACGTCGGGCCAGGGCGCTCCGAGCCGGGCACACAGAAAGCTCAGCCGCTCCCGCAACCGCGCGGCGTCCTGGGACCACCGCAACAGCCCGAGCCCCTCGACCCGCAGCCCTTCCAGCAACGCCTCCCGTACGAGGCCGGGCGCCGCCTCCCGCAACGGCCGCACCGCCAACTCCACGGCCCCCAGCCGCTCCACCCGCCGGGTAACGACGTCCCCGTCCCTCCAGACGACCTCCTCGCCCCGACTGTGGAGAGGCGCGGCCGCCTCCCGGGCGACCCCCTCGTCGATGGCGACCCCGAGCCGCACGCGCGCGTGGCCCGCCCCCACCGCCCGATCGGCGACCGCCACGGCGATCCAGGGCACCCCCCGCAACCCGGACGCCTCCGCCACCTCGGCCCGAGTCCCGGAGACCATCAGGAACGACCCCTTGCCGCCCCACGCCACCCGCTCCGGAAACGCGAGCGCCACCACGACCCCGACCCCCCACTCCTCCCCGGCACCCGCCCGCCCACCGGCCGCGCCCTCCGTCGCGGCGGGCCGGGAACCACCACCCACCCCGGCGACCTCCGCCGCAGGAACGGGCGCCGACGCGGTCCGCAGGCGCCGGACCTCCGTGCGCCAGCGAGCCGCGTAGGCGTCGCCCCCGCGCCGGGCGGCCCGTAGCGCGGCGGTGAGGTCGTCGCCGTACTCCCGCGGGGGCTCCTCGCTCAGCAACGCGACGATCTCGGCAGCCCGCTCGGCCCCCACCTTCGGCGTCGCGTCCAGGAGGGCGCGGGCCAGCCGGGGGTGCAGACCGAGACGGGACATGCGTACACCCCGGTCCGTGGCGTGCCCGGTGGGGGAGACCGCGCCGATCGCGGACAGGACGCTCTGGGCCGCGGCCATCGCCCCGCTCGGGGGCGGGTCCAGAAGGGCGAGCCCGGAGGCGTCCGGCTCGCCCCAGCAGGCCGCCTGGAGGGCGAAGGCGGTCAGGTCGGCCACCTTGATCTCCGGCGAGGGGAAGCGCGGCAGACGGACGTCCTCGGCCTCCGTCCAGCACCGGTAGACCGCGCCGGGGGCCTCGCGCCCGGCTCGCCCGGCGCGTTGCCGCCCGGCCGCCTGCGAGGCCCGTACCGTCGTCAGCGCGCTGAGCCCCCGCGCGTGGTCGACGCGCGGCTCCCGCGCCAGCCCGGAGTCGACGACCACCCGCACCCCGGGCACCGTCAGCGAGGACTCCGCCACCGAGGTCGCAAGGACCACCCGGCGCCGCTCCCCGCCCGCCAGCACCGCGTCCTGCACGGCAGCCGGCGCCCGCCCGTGCACCTGGAGCACGTCCACGTCACCGAGACCCCCCAACTGCCCGGCCACACGTGCGATCTCGCCCACCCCGGGCAGGAAACAGAGGACGTCCCCCCGCCGCTCGGCCAGCGCCCGCCGCACCACCGACGCCACATGTGACAGCGCCGCCGGGTCCACCCGCATCCCGTGCGGCGGCCGTACCGGACGGGGCGGCGGCGCCCACACCACCTCGACCGGGTACGACACCCCCTCCGCCGCGACCACAGGCGCCCCGCCCAGCAGTCGCGCCCAGCCCTCCGCGTCCGTCGTCGCCGACGCCGCCACCAGCCGCAGCTCGGGCCGCAGCGCCTCCCGCACGTCGAGCAGGAACGCCGCCACCGTGTCGGCGTCCAGATGCCGTTCGTGGCACTCGTCGAGCACCACGACGTCGACGCCCGGCAACTCCTGGTCCCGCTGCAACCGCTGCAGCAGTACACCCGTCGTGACGACCTCCACGCGCGCACGTGGCCCGACGACCCGTTCGCCGCGCACGGTGTAACCGACGCTCCCGCCGACCTTCTCGCCCAGCAGCCACGCCATCCGCCGCGCCGCCGCCCGCGCCGCGATCCGCCGAGGCTCGGCGACGACCACCCGCCGTACCGGCCCGCCGTCCAGCAGTCCCGCCAGGGCCAGCGGCACCAGCGTGGTCTTGCCGGTACCGGGTGGCGCGACGAGGACGGCGGTGCCGTGTCCCTCCAGAGCGTCGTCCAGAGCGGGCAGGGCAGCGCGCACGGGCAGCGCGTCCAGGGCGTCGTAACGGATCACGCCCCCAGTGTCGTACGCCCCCGAAAACATCCTCTACGCGCGCGTGCCTCTTCCTCGTCGCCCGCCGGCCCCGTCCCGCTTCAGTCCCGCTCGCACACGAAGATCGCCGACCCCGGGATCAGGTTCCCGCGCAGCGGGGACCACCCGCCCCACTCGGAGGTGTTCCAGGCGGGCCACTCCGGCTCCACCAGGTCGACCAGCCTCAGGCCGGCCGCCACGACGTCCCGCACGCGGTCGCCGATCGTCCTGTGGTGCTCGACGTACACGGCCCGCCCCTCCTCGTCCTGTTCCACGTACGGCGTGCGGTCGAAGTAGGAGCCGGAGACGGACAGGCCCTCCGGGCCGGGCTCGTCGGGGAAGGCCCAGCGGATCGGATGGGTCACCGAGAAGACGAAGCGGCCGCCGGGGCGAAGGACGCGGCGGACCTCCCGCAGCACCCGCACGGGGGTGGCGACGAAGGGCAGCGCCCCGTACGCCGAGCACGCCAGGTCGAAGGAGCCGTCCGCGAAGGGCAGGTCGCCGGCGTCGGCGCACACCAGAGGGAACGATCCCCCGATGCGCAGGGCGTGCTGGAGCTGGCGGTGGGAGAGGTCCAGGGCGACCGGACGGGCCCCCTGGGCGGCCAGCCAGCGCGCACACTGCGCGGCACCTGCGCCGATCTCCAGGACGTCCTTGCCCTTCAGTTCCTCGGGCGGCCCCAGCAGTTCCGCCTCCACCTCGTCGAGCCCTTCCGGGCCCCAGACGAAACGGTCGTCGCCGAGGAACGTGCCGTGCTCGATCTGGTACTCGTCGGCGTTCCGGTCCCACCAGCCCCGGTTGGCCCGGGAACTCTCCGTCATCCCGGCCTCGCGCCGGGTGGCCTCCGATTCGTCGGCCTCGGGTGCGCCGGGGGCCCCGTGGGTCTCGGCGGCTTCGTGGACTACAGGCTCTTGGATGATCGGCTCCCTCGTCGTACTCTTCCGTAACCTGCGTGGCCCGACCCGCTCCGGTGGTGTCACGAAAGGGGTCTCCCAGGCCTGCGTGGCCTCACGGGACAGGTTTTGTGCCGGGTTTGCGGCGTTCCGCCCCGGGTGTGCGCCTTCGCGCATTGACCCTGCCTGGCTGCCCCCGTATGCTACAAGTTGCGCTGCGGGCCTGCGCACCTCAGACGTAGCAGGTTGCGCTCGCATCTGTATGTATGTCCCCTCGGTTGTCGAGGCGCCACCGGATCTTTCGGTCCTGGTGTGGCGCTTCCTTGGCTGTCCGGCCTTCTGCAGAGCGAAACGGGCTCCCGGCGTAAGCAGTACCTACGACTCTCTGTCCGTACCGGAGCCCTTTCCCACATGACGAGCAGCACCGAGATCACCGCCACCACCCCGCAGGTTGCGGTCAACGACATCGGTGACGAGGAAGCATTCCTCGCCGCTATCGACGAGACGATCAAGTACTTCAACGATGGCGACATCGTCGACGGCGTCATCGTCAAGGTTGACCGGGACGAGGTTCTCCTCGACATCGGTTACAAGACCGAAGGTGTCATCCCGAGCCGTGAGCTCTCGATCAAGCACGACGTCGACCCGAACGAGGTCGTCAAGGTCGGCGACGAGATCGAAGCCCTTGTTCTCCAGAAGGAGGACAAGGAAGGCCGCCTGATCCTCTCGAAGAAGCGCGCCCAGTACGAGCGCGCCTGGGGCACCATCGAGAAGATCAAGGAAGAGGACGGCATCGTCACCGGTACCGTCATCGAGGTCGTCAAGGGTGGTCTCATCCTCGACATCGGCCTCCGTGGCTTCCTGCCGGCGTCCCTCGTCGAGATGCGTCGTGTCCGCGACCTCCAGCCCTACGTGGGCAAGGAGCTCGAGGCGAAGATCATCGAGCTGGACAAGAACCGCAACAACGTGGTTCTGTCCCGCCGTGCCTGGCTCGAGCAGACCCAGTCCGAGGTGCGCCAGACGTTCCTCACGACCCTGCAGAAGGGTCAGGTCCGCTCCGGCGTCGTCTCCTCGATCGTCAACTTCGGTGCCTTCGTGGACCTGGGTGGCGTCGACGGTCTCGTGCACGTCTCCGAGCTCTCCTGGAAGCACATCGACCACCCCTCCGAGGTTGTCGAGGTCGGCCAGGAAGTCACCGTCGAGGTCCTCGACGTCGACATGGACCGCGAGCGTGTCTCCCTGTCGCTGAAGGCGACGCAGGAAGACCCGTGGCAGCAGTTCGCCCGGACGCACCAGATCGGTCAGGTCGTCCCGGGTAAGGTCACGAAGCTGGTTCCGTTCGGTGCGTTCGTCCGCGTGGACGAGGGCATCGAGGGTCTGGTCCACATCTCCGAGCTGGCCGAGCGCCACGTGGAGATCCCGGAGCAGGTCGTCCAGGTCAACGACGAGATCTTCGTCAAGGTCATCGACATCGACCTCGAGCGTCGTCGCATCAGCCTCTCGCTGAAGCAGGCCAACGAGGCCTTCGGTGCCGACCCGGCCACGGTCGACTTCGACCCGACGCTGTACGGCATGGCCGCGTCGTACGACGACCAGGGCAACTACATCTACCCCGAGGGCTTCGACCCCGAGACCAACGACTGGCTCGAGGGCTTCGAGTCCCAGCGTGAGGTGTGGGAGACCCAGTACGCCGAGGCGCAGACGCGCTTCGAGCAGCACCAGGCCCAGGTCATCAAGTCCCGCGAGGCCGACGCCGCCGCCGCGGCCGAGGGCGGCGACTCCGCGGGTGCGGCTCCGGCCGCGAGCGGCGGTGGCTCGTCGTACTCCTCCGAGGGCGCGGACACCTCCGGTGCCCTGGCTTCGGACGAGGCCCTGGCTGCCCTTCGCGAGAAGCTGGCCGGCGGCCAGAGCTGAACGCACACGGCTGAGGTCTAGCCGATAACACTTCGGGCCCGCATCCACCCAGGATGCGGGCCCGAAGTGCGTCCCGATGCCGCCGGACCCGGCGGGAAACGCAGCGGGGCACGGTAGCGGGCGGGGGTGTCTGCGGGGACGACGGCCGTTGACAGGCTTCTGGGGTCGTCCGTGGTCGGAGGAGGGGCGCCGTGCGCACGGCAGGGACACCAGGGTGGGCGCGGGGTGGGCAGGGCGGGTTGGGACCGCACGGTCCTGGAGGCCGGGAGCGGGGAGAGGCACGGACGACGCAAGCGCACCGTGCGGCGCAGGGACGGGATGCGCCGGGCGGACAGTGCGTCACCACCCGGACTCACCACCCAGGCTCACCACACGGACGGCCTGTCTTGCGCGGTGCACGGTCATTCCCGACCGGTGCCGCGAACCGTGCGTCCCCAAGGAGTTGTGCGCCGACGTCGGTGCCGGCGCGTACATCCGCGACGCTTAGCCCGGCCGGGCAGAACCCGGTCCGGTACCGGACCGTGAAGGCCGATGTCCACGGCCCCGTCTCGGAGTTGCGCGCCAACGCCACCGACAAGGAAACCCTGGGCGGGGAGTTGACGGCCGAGGACCGGCGCCGCGGTCACTCGTCACGCGGCTCACCCCCGACGGGCGTGAACGGAGGGCAGTGGCCGTGGGCATGCGGATCCACGGCGAGGAGTCGTGCCGCCCCGAGCCGACGCCGTCCGTGCAGGGGGTGTTCGAGTCCGCGCCGAAGGCCGTGACAGTGCTCCACGCGCGTGCCGCGGTCGTGGCGGCGCGCACCGCATCCGTGGAGCGTCCACCGGGAATGCCCGGCCCCCGTCCCGTGTTGTGGAGTAGGAACACGAGGAGGAGCGGTCACAGTGCTTGATCCGCAGGGCTTGTACGCATGGGAGCCGAAGGGCCTGGCCGTCGTCGACATGGCGCTCGCCCAGGAATCGGCGGGACTTGTCATGCTCTACCACTTCGACGGATACATCGACGCGGGTGAGGCGGGCGACCAGATCGTCGAACGACTCCTCGGTTCACTGCCCCACCAGGTCGTGGCCCGCTTCGACCACGACCGGCTCGTGGACTACCGGGCACGCCGCCCGCTGCTGACGTTCAAGCGCGACCGCTGGACCGACTACGAGGAGCCGACGCTCGACGTACGGCTCGTCCAGGACGCCACCGGAGCGCCCTTCCTGCTGCTGTCGGGCCCCGAGCCGGACGTGGAGTGGGAGCGCTTCGCGGCCGCCGTCCAGCAGATCGTGGAGCGGCTCGGCGTGCGCCTCTCGGTGAACTTCCACGGCATCCCCATGGGCGTGCCGCACACCCGCCCCGTCGGCCTCACCCCGCACGGCAACCGGGCCGAGCTGGTCCCCGGCCACCGCAGCCCCTTCGAGGAGGCCCAGGTGCCCGGCAGCGCCGAGTCCCTCGTGGAGTACCGCCTCATGGAGGCCGGGCACGACGTGCTGGGCGTCGCCGCGCACGTACCGCACTACATCGCCCGCTCCCCGTACCCGGACGCGGCCCTGACCGTCCTGGAGGCCGTCACGGCGGCCACCGGCCTGGTGCTGCCCTCCGTCGCGCACGCCCTGCGCACGGAGGCCCACCGTACGCAGACGGAGATCGACCGGCAGATCCGGGAGGGCGACGAGGAACTGGTCGCCCTCGTGCAGGGCCTGGAGCACCAGTACGACGCGGCCGCGGGCGCCGAGACGCGGGGCAACATGCTCGCCGAGCCCGTCGAGATCCCCTCCGCGGACGAGATCGGGCTCGAGTTCGAGAAGTTCCTGGCGGAGCGGGAGGGCGAGGGCTGAGCCCTCCCGGCCGCCTGCGGAGCATGCTTCCGGGGCTGGGGAGACCCTGATGTCCGAGCGGTGCAGGGCCCGGCGGACATCAGGGTCTCCCACAGCTGTGTCAGTGGCAGGGCCTAAGCTGCCGGGCATGCTGAAGGTGGGCCTGACCGGCGGTATCGGCGCCGGCAAGAGCGAGGTGTCACGGCTGCTCGTGGAGTGCGGCGCCGTGCTGATCGACGCGGACCGCATCGCGCGCGAGGTCGTCGCACCGGGTACTCCGGGGCTCGCAGCGGTCGTCGAGACCTTCGGCGGGGCCGTGCTCGCGCCGGACGGCAGCCTGGACCGGCCCAGGCTGGGCTCCCTCGTGTTCGCGGACCCGGAGAAGCTCGCCGCGCTGAACGCGATCGTGCACCCCTTGGTGGGCGCCCGCTCCAGAGAGCTGGAGAACGCCGCCGCCGAGGACTCCGTCGTCATCCACGACGTCCCCCTGCTCACCGAGAACGGCCTCGCCCCGCTGTACGACCTGGTGGTCGTCGTGGACGTGGCCCCCGAGACACAGCTCGACCGTCTCGTACACCTGCGTGGCATGACGGAGGAGGACGCCCGCGCGCGCATGGCCGCCCAGGCGACCCGCGACAAGCGTCTGGAGATCGCGGACATCGTCATCGACAACGACGTACCCCTGGAAGACCTGCGGCGCCGGGTGCGGGACGTATGGGCGGATCTCACGCATCGGGCACACGCGGCCCGGGAACGATCCGAACACACATAGGAATAGCGGGGGAGCAGGGGGCGTTGAACCGTCCCAGCAAGGGAAGGACTCAGCCGTGCCCGAGACCAGCGGTTCCACCGGACGTACCCCGGAGACGCACGTCATCGACTTCCGTGCTGCCGAGCAGTTGCTCGCCGCGCGCGATCCGCGGGGCGCGGTCAAGCTGCTCGACCGGGTCATAGCCGAGCACCCCGAGAACACGGCGGCCCGGCTGCTGCGCGCCCGCGCCTTCTTCGCGGCGGCCCAACTGCGGCCCGCCGAGCTGGAGTTCACCATCGTCCTGGAGCGTGAGCCGGACAACGCGTTCGCGCACTTCGCCCTCGCCCGCACCTATCAGCGCCAGGCCCGCGACGACCAGGCCAAGCGTCACTTCCGGCTCGCCGCGGCCCTCGACCCGAACCCGCAGTACCTGGAAGCGGCACGGTTCGACTCCTGACGGCCGCGCCTGCCCTCACACCTACGGACGGGGCGGACTCGGTGGTTGGTACGGCGGGATGTCCCGGCCCGGCTGGTAGTGCGGGCCCTGACGGATGTGGCGCAGGATCACGACCAGGTCGACGGTGACGATCAGCCACAGCACCCCGCAGGCGATCGCCCAGCCGGGGCGGCCGACCAGGGCGAACGCCGCCGTTCCGGCGATCGCCCAGATCAGACCCCACACGCTCAGCCAGAGCCGCATCCGCAGGGGACTGCGCGCTGTCGTCGGTTCACTGCCGGTACGCATCGGATCGACCGCTCCTCCTCGTCCTACTGGGAAACGTACTCCTCGCCTCGCACGTTCTCCAGGAGACCGATGCGGTGACGGGGAGGCCATGGTGTTGCTGGACGCGGTGCGGGCGGACGAGAGGCTCGCCGACTGGCTGAAGGGCCTTCAGGAGAGCGAGAACGCCCCGGAAGCGCAGGCGCGGCTGCCGGACGCCGACGAGCTGCCGGACGTGCTGGTGGACCTCGCCGTGCCGTACGAGGACATCAACGACCTGGTCGCGCTGCGCCGCACACTGGCGGCCGACGAGAGCGCGACCTGGCTGCTCGGGCGGTGCGTCGCCGGTCTCGCGCGGGACATGGGGAAGATCGGCAAGGGGCCGGGACTCCTGCCGTTCCCCCTGGAGTCGGGCCCGCTCGGCCGCTACTTCCATGTGTACGTCTTCCTCGCGGCCCTGCCGTACGTGCGCGCCTACCACCGCGAGCGTGGCATCCCCGACGACATCTCCCGGCGCACCCTCGCGGACCTCGGCCGGGGCCTGGTGCTGCACCGCAGACGGTACGGCGTGGGCGGGCTCGTCGCGCCGGGCTGGTTCTCGCTGCACTTCCACGGGGAGCTGTTCCAGCTCGGCCGGCTGCAGTACCAGCGGTCACGGGTGAGCGGACGGGAAGGCGTCGCGCTGGCGGCGGCGGGCCTGGGGCTGCGGCCCGGAGAACCCTGCCTCGACCTGCACATACCCGACTACGCGGGACCCCTGACGCCGGAAGCGTGCGACCGGTCGCTGGCATCCGCCCACGACTTCTTCGCGCGGCACTTCCCTCAGGAGCGCTACACGGCGGGCTGCTGCCATTCCTGGCTCCTCGACCCGCAGCTGAAGCGGTATCTGCCGACGGACGCCAACATCGTCCGGTTCCAGGAGCGGTTCCGGATCGCCTGCGGCAACAGCGAACCCGAGGACGACCTACCGATCCGCTTCGTCTTCGGGGACCCGGACCTGCCGGTGGAGACCCTGCCGCGCCGGACGGGTCTCGAACGGGCCGTGGCCGATCATCTGCGGGCGGGCGGGCACTGGTACAGCGGGCACGGCTGGTTCGCCTGGTGAGGCGCGATCGGCACGATCGACGCAGTGCACCCATGTTCACCCCATCGGGTGCGGTGTGACAGGAACGGCCCGTGTCCGCCCGGCCGTTGGACGGATATGAGCATTCAGATGCGTGAGGGATACGAGGGGACCGGACCCGGCGCGATCACCCCGGACGGCTGCGCGGTCGAGTTGTACACGCGGCTGCCGGTGGGCGACGAGCCGGAGGTCATCGCCGGCGTCGCGCCCGCGGGCGCGCGCATTCTCGAACTGGGCAGCGGCGTGGGCCGTATGACCCACCCCCTGATCGAGCGGGGGTTCACCGTCACGGCTGTCGACGAGTCGGCGGAGATGCTGGAGCGGGTGCGCGGGGCCCGCACGATATGCGGTCCGATCGAAAGTCTCGACCTGGGTGAGAAGTTCGACGTGGTGCTGCTCGCGTCGTTCCTTGTCCACACCGGGGACCCCGAGGTGCGGCGCGGGATGCTCGCGACCTGTCTGCGGCATGTCGCGGACGACGGCTTCGTACTGATCCAGCGCGAGGGGGAGGACTACCACACGAACGTTCCCCGGGAGCGGGTCGACCCCCGAGGCTTCACCGTCCGCATAGCCTCGGCCGAACCGGTCGGGGACGGGGTCGACTCGGTGTTCGTGGAGTACGTCTTCCCGGACGGCGAGTGGACCCAGACGTTCCGGGCACGACCGTTGACCAAGGAACAGTTCGAGGAGGCGTTGGGGGAGGCGGGGCTCGAGGTCGAGCGATATCTGACGGAGGACCGGGTGTGGGTGAAGGTGGTGCCGACGGTGCCCGCCGGATGAGGGGGGAGGGGAGGGGGAGTGATCTCGGCCCGAAATCCCGGCGGGCAGCGATGAGTTCGGGGGAGGGACCCGGTCTACCTCTGTGACAGCGATACGGAACCGCTTCACACAGGAGATCCCATGCCCGAGACCACCGCTTCCGCCGCCGGCACGACAGGCACCGCACGCAGCAAGGGCGCACGGATCTCGCTGCGTGCGCTGCAGATCGCGCTCGCGCTGTTCTACGCGTTCGCGAGCGCACTGCCCAAGCTGATCGCGCACCCGTCGGCCGTCGAGTCCTTCGACACGCTCGGCTGGGGCGGCGCGGGGATGTACACCATCGGCGCGCTCGAACTGGCGGGTGCCATAGGGCTGTTGATTCCCGCACTGGCCTCGGTCGCGGCGGTGTCGCTGAGCGCGCTGATGGTGGGGGCGTTCATCACGCAGATCACCGCCTTCGACGGGGAGTACGCGGCGACACCGCTCATCCTGATCGTTCCGCTCGCCCTGATCGCCTGGGTGCGACGCCGGGACGTGGCAGGCCCGACGCAGTGGGTGCGATGGGCGCGACGAGCGGCGTGACCGTTGCGGCCCCGCCCGCGCGGCGGGTATCGCCGAGGAGCTTTCCGGTGACCTCCGGGAAGCCCCTCGGCGATATCCATGGCAGGGTGCGGCGCCGGTGTGGGGTGTGTTCACCGTGCTCACCGGCGTTAGCGGGGTGCCCGCGGCTGCCTAGGTGGGGCGGCGGTGGCGCTCGGCGTTGGCGGCCTCGGCCAGGCCCTGGAGGCGTTCCAGGTCGCGGCGGTCGCGTTTGGTGGGGCGGCCGGTGCCTCGGTCGCGGATGCCTGCGGGGGCGATGGCCTCACGGGGCGGGGGCGGCGGGGAGTTGTCGACATAGCACTCGGCGGCGACGGGCGCGCCGACCCGCTTGCGGATCAGACGCCTGACGACGACGATCCGCTCGTGGCCCCCGGCCTGGCGCAGCCGCACCTCGTCGCCGACGCGCAGCGCGTGGGCGGGCTTGACGCGTTCACCGTTGACGCGGACGTGGCCGCCCCGGCAGGCGGTGGCGCCCATCGAGCGGGTCTTGACCAGGCGGACGGACCAGATCCAGCTGTCGACGCGCACACTCTCGCCGCTCGCCGGGCGGGCGGCGTCCGCGGCTGCGGACGCCGCCGACCCGTCGGTACCCCGGTCGGTGGTGTCCGGACCGCTCGTCCGCTCCTGCGTACCTTCAGAAGCCATACCTCGACCTTAGCTTCCCGGCCGGCCGCGCGGGGGAGGCGATCACCGGACGTACCGTGGAGACATGGGCGGCGGCAGCGGTGGTGACAGGTACGGCCACAGCGACAGCGGAGGCGGAGGCGGCGGCGGTGGCGGTGGGGGCACCGGGCTGGCCGAGCTCGACGCGCGGATCAGCGGGTGCCGGGCCTGTCCCCGGCTGGTCGAGTGGCGGGAAGAGGTGGCGCGTACGAAGCGGGCCGCGTTCGCCGGCCAGGAGTACTGGGGGCGGCCGGTGCCGGGCTTCGGGCCGCCCGACGCCGCGCTGCTGATCGTCGGGCTCGCGCCCGCCGCGCACGGGGCGAACCGGACGGGGCGGATGTTCACCGGCGACCGCTCGGGGGACGTGCTGTACGCGGCCCTGCACGACGTGGGCCTGGCCTCGCGCGGCACGGCGGTGGGCGTGGACGACGGTCTGGAGCTGTACGGCGTACGGATCACCTCACCCGTGCACTGCGCGCCGCCCGCCAACAAGCCGACGCCCGAGGAACGGAACACGTGCCGGCCGTGGCTGGTCCGGGAGTTGGAGCTGCTGCGGCCGAAACTGCGGGCCGTGGTCGTGCTCGGCGCCTTCGGCTGGCAGGCCGCGCTGCCCGCGCTCGCCGAGGCCGGCTGGGACGTGCCCCGGCCGCGACCCGTCTTCGGCCACGGCACCCACGTACCGCTCGACGGGCTCGACCTCTTCGGCTGCTTCCATGTGAGTCAGCGCAACACCTTCACCGGCCGGCTGACCCCCGCCATGCTGTGCGAGGTCCTGCGTACGGCGGCGAAGTCCGCGGGGCTGAGCGTCACTTCGTAGTCGAGGCGGCCCGGGTGCACGGGGGCGGTCCGGGGTGTCGGGTCCGGCGGAAAACCGGCTGCCGACGCCGTCGTACGCCGGTTAGGGTCGCGCAATGCCCCTCTACCCGGAGATCGAACCGTACGACCACGGCATGCTCGACGTCGGGGACGGCAACCGCTTGTACTGGGAGGTCTACGGCAATCCACGGGGCAAGCCCGCGGTCGTGCTGCACGGCGGGCCGGGGTCCCGGGCCAACGCCTGGTTCCCGCGGCTCTTCGACCCCGAGGCGTACCGGATCGTGCTGCTCGACCAGCGTGGCTGCGGGCGTTCGACGCCGCTCGCGAGCGCGTACGAGACCGACATGAGCGTCAACACGACGGATCATCTGATCGCCGACCTGGAGCTGCTGCGACGGCATCTCGGGATCGGGCGGTGGCTGGTGTGGGGTGTGTCGTGGGGGTCGGCGCTCGGCCTGCGCTACGCGCAGACGCATCCGCAGGCCGTGACCGAGATGGTCCTCACAGGGGTCGCCACGGGGTCGGACGCCGAAGTCGCCCTGCTGACCCGGGGACTCGGACAGTTCTTCCCGGAGGCCTTCGAACGGTTCCTGGCCGAGCTGCCCGAGGACGAGCGGGACGGGAACCCGGCTGCCGCGTACAACCGGCTGCTCGAGTCGCCCGACGAGGCGGTGCGGGCGCGGGCTGCGCGGGCCTGGACCGACTGGGAGACGGCCATCGCCGCGCTGCCGCCCCGCTCCGTGCCGCGCTACGAGGACCCGGTGTTCCGCTACGCCTTCGCCCGCACCGTCACCCACTACTGGGGCAACGGCCACTTCCTCGACGGGGGCGGCGACGGTGTGGTGCTGCGTGACGCGCACCTGCTCAAGGGCATCCCGGGCACCCTCGTCCAGGGCAGCCTCGACCCCGGCAATCTCCTCGGCATCGTCTGGCGCCTCCACCACGCCTGGCCCGGCAGCGAGCTGATCGTCATCGACGACGTGGGACACAGCGCGGGCGCGCCTGACATGGCGGCGGCGCTGGTGGCGGCGACGGACAAGTACGCCAAGGGCTGAGGCCGTGAGGACGCGAGGACCGGTCCTGAGGGGAGCCGGCCGACGGCGTTCGACGGGTGCCCCGGCCCGCCCCGGCACACATGGTGTGCCGGGGCTCGCGGTTCACCGGGCCTGCGGTGTGCCGTCCGTGCCGATGCCGCCCTCCTCGCCGAACAGGTGCCGCACCGTCGACCGGTAGTTGGTCCGGACGTGGGTGAGGGCGTGGGCGCGGGCGCGGTCGGGGTCGCCCGAGGCGATGGCGTCGTACAACTCGCGGTGTTCGGTGAGCAGTTGGGGCCACTCGGTGTTCTGACGGGT
The DNA here is from genome assembly GCF_036346855.1 of Streptomyces europaeiscabiei. NCBI lineage: Bacteria > Bacillati > Actinomycetota > Actinomycetes > Kitasatosporales > Streptomycetaceae > Streptomyces > Streptomyces europaeiscabiei. The sequence goes on along the minus strand of NZ_CP107841.1, from coordinate 2,653,546 downwards.
CAGCCAGCGCAGGCGGCCGTCGACCGGCTCCATGACCGAGATGAGCAGGCTGTTGCCGGCCATGGCGAGGACGCGGTCGTGGAAACGGGTGTTGATGTCGGTGATCGTTTCGGCGTCCCCGGCGAGGGTCGCCTCCGCCGCCCGGTCGAGCAGCGCCGACAGCTCCGCGAGGGACTCCCGGGTGGCGCGGGAGGCGGCGAGCCCGGCGGCGTACACCTCCAGAGCCTCGCGCAGTTCGAAGAGTTCCGCCACGTCCGCCGGGGTGAGGCGGCGGACGACGGTGCGGCGCGGGGTCTCGAAGTGGACGAATCCCTCGGCGACCAGCGCGCGGATCGCCTCACGCACCGGGACCCGTGAGACCCCGAAGCGGTCGGCCAGCTCACGTTCCACCAGCCGATCGCCCGGACGCAGGCGCCCCGCGATGATGTCCTGCCGCAGGGTGCCGAGAACGCGTTCGCGCACCGCGCCGAGGGGTTCGATCTTCGCTCCTTCCGGAGGAGCCAGGGAGCTCATGAGGCAATCTTCGCCGACTCCGGGGGTGTTTTACGGGGCGTTAACAACAGCGACATCGGTCCGAACGGTTGACGGGAGGACTATGAGCGCAGTTTGGTATACCAAACCATCCCGGGTGCTCTTCCGGTTCCCCACGCCGGCGTCGCGCCCGTCCCCGCCACCCACCCCCGTCTCCTCTCGCTCCTGGAGGCCCCGTGTCCCTCGCCGACAGTGCCGAAGCCACCGGCACCACAGCGTTCGTCCCCGACCCCCGCCTCACCAACGAGGACCTCGCCCCCGCCGACAAGCGGAACTGGAAGGTCTTCGACCTCTTCGCCCTGTGGATGTCCGACGTCCACAACCTCGGCAACTACACGTTCGCCGCGGGACTGCTGGTCCTCGGCATGAACGTCTGGCAGGTGTTCACGTCACTGCTCGTCGGCTTCGTGATCATCTACATCGGGATGAACTGGATGGGGAGGATCGGGCAGCGCCACGGCGTGCCCTTCCCCGTGGTCAGCCGCATCAGCTTCGGCGTCTGGGGCGCCAACATCCCCGCCCTCATCCGGGCCGTGATCGCCATCATGTGGTACGGCATCCAGACCTACCTCGCCTCCGTCGCGGTCAACATCATGCTGCTGGCCGCCTGGCCGGGCCTGGAGTCCTGGACCCACAACTCCTTCCTCGGCCTGCACCAGCTCGGCTGGTGCACCTTCGTCGCCCTCTGGCTCATCCAGGCGCTGATCATCAGCCAGGGTATGGAGTCGGTCCGCAAGTTCCAGGACTTCTGCGGCCCCGCGATCTGGCTCGTCATGATCGCGCTGGCCGTGTGGATCCTCGCCAAGGCCGGCTGGACCATCTCCCTCACCTCGACCCCGAACCCGGTCTCCGTCGGCGAGCAGTGGCGGCAGTGGTTCGGCGCGATCGGACTGGTCCTCGCCACCTACGGCACCCTGATGCTCAACTTCTGCGACTTCTCCCGCTTCGCGCCGGACTACCGGACGGTCAAGCGGGGCAACTTCTGGGGCCTGCCCGTCAACTCGACCGCCTTCGTGGTGGTGTCCGTCATCGTCACGGCGGGCTCGATCGAGGTCTTCGGCAAGGCGATCACCGACCCGGCCCACCTCGTCGCCGAGATCGGCAACACCTGGATCCTCGTCCTGGGCGCGCTGACCTTCGCCATCGCCACCATGGGTGTCAACATCGTCGCCAACTTCGTCTCACCGGCGTACGACCTCGCCAACGTCTGGCCGCAGAAGATCACTTTCAAGGTCGGGGGCATGATCAGCACGGTCGCGGCGCTGGTCGTGACCCCGTGGAACCTCTTCTCCAACCCCACCGTCGTCCAGTACTTCCTCGGCGGCCTTGGTGCCTTCCTCGGCCCGCTGTTCGGTGTGATCATGCTCGACTACTTCTGGGTCAAGCGCGGCCGCATCGACGTCGACGCACTCTTCGACGCCGAGCCCGGCTCCCGCTACTACTACCGCAAGGGCGTCAACCCCAAGGCCCTGTGGGCGTTCCTGCCCGCCGCGGCGGTCTCCGCGGTCCTCGCCCTGGTGACGACCTTCAGCGAGGTCGCCCCGTATTCCTGGTTCATAGGTACGGCCCTGGCCGCCGGGCTGTACGCCGTGCCGTGCCGGGACGAGCGGGCCTCCGGGCAGGCTTCCGCAGAACCGGCAGCCGTGGAGGGCTGAGCGTGCGCATCGTCGTCACCAACTGCAACACGACGCAGGGGATGACCGAGGAGATCGTGCGAGGTGCCCGGACCGCCGCAGGCCCGGGCACCACCGTGATCGGGCTGACCCCGGCCTGGGGGCCCGAGTCCGCGGAGGGCTGGCTCGACAGCTACCTCTCCGCCGCCGCCGTCCTCGACACCCTGCGCACCTACGAAGGGCCGTACGACGCCGTCGTCATGGCCGGGTTCGGCGAGCACGGGCGCGAGGGCGCGCGCGAACTGGTGGACGTCCCCGTCGTCGACATCACCGAGGCCGCCGCCCACCTCGCCTGTCTGCTCGGGCGGCGCTACGGCGTCGTCACCACGCTGGAACGCTCCTGCGGGCAGATCGAGGACAGCCTGGACGCCGCCGGCGTCGGCCGCAACTGCGCGGCGATCGTCGGCACCGGGCTCGGTGTCCTCGACCTCGCCGACGCCGACCGCACCACCCGGGCCTTCCTCGCGGCCGGGCAGCGGGCCCGGGACGCCGGGGCCGAGGTACTGGTCCTGGGGTGCGCCGGGATGACCGGGCTGCAGCGGACGGTGGGGGAGAAGCTGGGGGTGCCGGTCGTAGACGGGGTGGGAGCGGCCGTGAAACTCGCCGAGTCGCTGGTGGCGCTGGGGCTGACCACCAGCCGGACGGGAGGTTATGCGAAGCCGCTGCCGAAGAGGAGGAGCTGGGGGGCCGGGGGAGCGCGTGAGCCGTAGGACCGGGGGACGGGGGCGTTGTAGGGGGTGCCTCCTCGTCGTCGTGGGCGGCTGCGGGTTCGTGGATGGGTGGACGCTCAGTTCCCCGCGCGCTTGCGGGGCGGGGGCAGTCCGCGCGCTCCCTGCCGGGCTGGGGGCAGTCCCCACCCTCTACTGGGCCGGGGGCTCAGGGACCACCGCCGTCGCCGTGATCTCCACCAGCTGGCCCGTGTAGCCGAGGCAGGCCACGCCGAGGAGGGTCGACGAGTGGGGGCCGGTGCTGAGACCGGACGCCTCGACGACGTCCCAGACCGCGGAGAGGACCGCGGGCTCGTCGCTGACGACGTACACATCGGTGCAGGCGACATGCTCGAAGTCGCTGCCCACCGCCCGCAACTGCTCCCCGAGGTTCGCCAGCACCTGCTCGGCCTGCCGTACCGGATCCCCCTCCCCGACCAGATTCCCGTCGGCGTCCAACGGAACGGAACCGGCGAGGAAGGCGAGCCTCGTCCCGGCCTCGACGACGGACGCGTGCGAGTAGACCGGGGGTGCGAAGAGGCTGGGGACGGTGGTGCGCTGAATCATGACTGCTCCCGGTGGTGGACAAAGGTGGTGGACAACCTGTCGATCATGCGGATTCTCGGCCGCGGCCGCATCCGATTTCCGGGCGGCGCCGTGCTGCTTCCGCTGCCGTCGAGCGCGGCCGCCGCCCTCCGCCGTCGGCGGACCTGGCACCCCGGCGGCCGTGCGGACTGTCCACACGCCGGCGCTTCTCCCGTGCCACCTGCTCGAACACGCCGATCCTGTAGGCGAGCCCCTCCGGCCTCCCCGATGCCGCACCACCGTTCCGCCGCGACCATTCCTCCTCCCCCCGGCACCAAGGGCGCCCCCGCACCACCGTTCCGCCGCGACCATTCCTCCTTCCCCCGGCACCAAGGGCGCCCCCGCACCACCGTTCCGCCGCGACCATTCCTCCTCCCCCCGGCACCAAGGCGCCCCCACACCGCCAGATGCAGGGCCGGCGTCGACCGCGCGGAGGAAGATCGGTGGCTGGGGCGGTGGTGTTCTCGACGGCGGTGCCTGGCCGACGTCGAAGGCCGCCAGGTCGACGTCCGCTACCGCGATCTCGACTCCGTGGAGAGGGAGTTGGCGAACGCCGAGGAAGGGCGCTTCCACGTGGAGCCCCTCCTCTGCCAACCCGTCTACATCCCTCGCTACCTCCTCGTCGCCGAACTGGCCGTCGACCGAGTCCTGCGCGGTGACCCGCCCGCCCGGCCGCGTACTCGGGGAAGCTCCGTACGTCCGCCGCCGAACGACGACACGGCACACCCACGCGACCCTCGCCCACGCCGACCACGCCCCCAAGGGCCGTCTCACCGAGGTCGCCTGCGCCGTCGAGGACCTCGGTGAGGCGGCCGGAGCCGTTGGTGTTCACGCGGGCGGTCTTCCGAGGCCGAGGCGCTCTTCGGGGGCCGCCGGGTAGGGCGGCCGAGGAGCAATTCCGTACGGTGAACCGAAGTCCGTATTCCCCGGTGAATAATCCTTCGAGAAGATCGCCCTTGCGCTGTTACCGTCTCTCGCGTGGCGAAACTCAATCAGATCATCGCAGTGGAGAAGGGCGTCAAGGCCAAGTCCCATCAGGACCTGACGGCCGCTCATCATGGCCTGCAGAAGCCGGCGTTGCTCGCCGGTATCGCGCGTACCTATCAGCCGAAGGACGAGGAGGGCGAGCAGTTGCCGCCCGAGTCGACCCGGGTGCAGGTGCGGGCGGAGGATGTGCTGCGGGAGACCGCGGGAGTTCTCACGCGGCTGTTCGATGTGACCGCCACCAAGGACTGGGCCAACTGCACGGCGCGGGCGGACGTGAAGGTCGAAGGGCGGGTGCTCGTCGCCGACGTGCCCGTGGCCTATCTGCTCTTCCTGGAGAAGCAGCTCGGGGAGATCAACACGCTGGTGCGGAAGCTGCCCGTGCTCGACGCCTCCGAGGCGTGGGCGCAGGACCCGTCCACCGACGACTGGAAGACCGAGGCCGTACGGACGGTGCGGACCAAGAAGGTGCCGCGCAACCATGTGAAGGCCGAGGCGACCGACAAGCACCCCGCCCAGGTGGAGGTGTACTACGAGGACATTCCGGTCGGTTATTGGACCACCGTGAAGTTCTCCGGAGCCCTGCCCGCCCGACGCGTGAACGAAATCCTCGACCGCGTCGAGAAGTTGCAGCAGGCCGTGAAGTTCGCGCGGGAGGAAGCGAACGGTGTGGACGTCGTCGACCAGCGGGTCGGTGACGCCGTGTTCGGCTACCTGTTCGGACAGTTCGGGTAGCCTCATAGACTCCCCGGTCGGCTTTCAAGCCGGGCGGGGTGCGCGAGGAGCGCAAGCTGAAGCTGAGGCTTGTCGTGACGGAGCGGTCCGTACCCGCTGAAGAACTCAGGGGCGGGCCGTCATCAATCTCAGACTATTGCTCCAGACTCAGTATTCGCCGCCGATCGTCGCAACGACCGGGCCCAGGCCCCGGGACGTCGAAGTGCTGGTTCAAGTCCAGCCCGCGCAGCTCGATGCGCGGTGGTCCAAAGGCAGGACGCGGCGACATGACGACTGACCTGGGTTCTCTACCGTGGCGGCGTGCCCAATGGGCGGCATATCAGGGCCCGGGGGCCGGCTACGCCCTCGGGCCCACCTTTTTTCCTCACGACCTACGCGTGCGTACCTCGATTGCGTTCATAAAGAACATGGCATCTACAGGAATTGTCACATCGCGGCAATACGAGCGTTCCATATCCTCAAGTTCGGGAACCTATGGTGGAGAGCACAGGCAACCCAAGTGACTGATGCCGTCAGTCGGCGCGCCAACCGTCGCCGCTGACACCCCCAACGCCCCGGCCGCCGTCGCCCGAAGGCACACCCCCGCCCTCACCCGACGACAGGAGCTCCGTGACCCGCCCCGCCGCCCTGCCCCTTCCTCCCTGGCTCGCCCACGCACTGCGTGCCCAACGAGGACCGGTGCCCTGGAACGCGGTGCTGCGAGGGGCGCTGGCCGGTGGGCCGCTGCTGCTCGTGGCCGTGCTGCTCGGGCGGCCCTCCGTCGGGGTCCTCGCCGCGCTCGGCGCCATGCTCGCCGGGATCAACGACCGCCCCGGAAGCCGGCGCGCCGCCGTGCAACGGCTCGGGGTGCCCGCGCTCGCCGGGGCCGTGGGGCTGCTCGCCGGAACGTACGCCGGCCAGTACGCCGGGGCCGTCGTCCTCACCCTGCTGCTCACCGCGCTCGGGCTGCTCGCCGGCGGTATGAGCGCGGTCGGTCTCGTGGCGTCCGGAGCGGGCACGCAACTGCTGGTCGCGGCCGCCATCGGGGCCGGGATGCCGTTGCCGGAACCGGGATGGGAGCGGGCGCTCGCCTACCTCGCCGGCGCCGGATGGCTGCTCGCACTGCGCCTCGCCCTGCCCACACCCGCGGTCCTCACCGCAGGTGACTACCGCTTCGACGGGGAACGGGACGCCGTCGCCGCCGTCTACGACGCGATCGCCGGGCTGCTGGACGCCGTCGGCACCCCGGACGCGACCGCCCGGCGGGCCGCACTGACCGCCGCCCTCGACCATGCCCAGGACGCGCTCGCCGGACCCCGGATACGGCGGTACGCCAGCTCCTCGGCCGAGCGGCGGCTGCACGCCCAGTACGCCGCCGCGCTGCCCCTGGCCGAGGCGGCGACCGCGCTGGCCTGGGCCGGGGACGCCGTCGTCGGCCGTGCCTCCGAAGGGCCCCGGCGGCTCGCCGCCGCCGTGCGCGGCAACACCGCCACCGGGCCGCTGCCCGCGCCCTCCCGCTCCGCGCCCGCGCTGCGCGCCCTCGACGACGCGCTCCTGCACGCCGCCGAGACCTTCGACCGGGGCGGCGACGCACACGACCTGCACACCCGCCGCCGTACCCTCCGGTCGCTCGTACGGCTCGGCCTCGGGTCCGGGGGACGCGAGTACGGCCTGCGCGTCGCCCTGTCCTTCGGGGCCGCCGCGGCCGTGGCACAGGTGCTGCACCACGAGCACTGGTACTGGCTGCCCGCGACCGCCGTCTTCCTGGTCAAGCCCGACCTGGGGCCGCTCGTGTCCCGGGTGCTGTGCCGGGCCGCGGGGACCGTGCTCGGCGCGGTGCTCTTCGCCGGGTTCGCCGCCGTACTGCCCCGGCCGGAAGGGCTCATCGCGCTCGTCGCGGTCAGCGGGGCGCTGATACCCGTCGCCACCCGGCACTTCGCCGCCCAGACCGCCGTCGTCACCGTCCTCGTCCTCGCCCTCGTCATGGTCGGCGGCGACCCCCAGGCCTCCTGGAGCCGCATCGCCGAGACGCTCCTGGCCTGCGCCATCGTCCTGATCGTCGGCCACCTGCCGATGCCGAAGGGGCAGCGAGGCGGGGGCGTACGCGCCCGGCTCACCGAAGCGGGCACGGCGGCGCACGCCTACCTCGTGCACGTCCTGAACGAGTCGCGCGCGCCGGGCGCCGACTCCGGAGCGAACGCGACGTCCCTGTCGAGCGGAGCGGCCACCCCCAACGGCGTCACCGTGTCCGTCGGGGCAGCCCTGCCGGGTGAGGCCGACGAACGGGCCGCCCGCTGGACCCTGCGCCGCGAGGCCTACCGGGCGCTCGCCCAGGCCCGTGCCACGATCGCCCTCTCCGGAGCCGAACTGCCCGCCCTGGCCCGGCACACCGAGGGCACCGACGAGGTCGCCGCCGTCCTCGAACGGCTGGTCGACACCACCACCGCCTGCGCCGTGCACCTCGACGACACCGGACGGCTGAGCCGCCACCACACCGAGCGGCTCACTGCACTCCTCGACGAACTCGCACGCCACCGCAGGCACACCGGCATCAGCCTCCCCGACGCCCCGGACATGGCCGACATACTGCCGAGGCAGGGGCTGACCGCCTGAGCCCGCCCGCCGGCCCGGTGCGCGCCGGACACGGCCGGATCCCGTTCCCACCACCCACCGGATGCCCGATTCATCCCCCTCCCGGGCACACCCCGGTCGTACCGTGACGACATGACGCCGCCTCCGTCCCCACCTCCCCGCGCGACCTCGTCCCCGTCGCCCGCCGATCTCGTCATCACCGGCTGCACCGCCCTCGTCCACGATGAGCACGAGGGGATCGCCTTCGTCGAGGACGCCGCGATCGTCGTACGGGACGGGGTGATCGCAAGCATCGGGCCGGCGGAGGAGACGGCTCCGGTCGCCACGGCGGAACGGATCGACGCGCGCGGCCAGGTCGCGATGCCGGGGCTGATCAACTGCCATACGCACGCGCCGATGGTGGCGCTGCGCGGCATCGCGGAGGACCTGCCGGCGGAGCAGTGGTTCAACGACGTCATCTGGCCCGTCGAGTCCAACCTCACCACGCAGGGCGTGGAGTTGGGGGCCCGGCTGGCCTGCGCGGAGATGATCCGGGGCGGGGTGACCTGTTTCGCCGATCACTACTTCTCGATGGAGACGGTCGCCGTCGTGGTCGAGGAGACGGGGATGCGGGCGCATCTGGGCGAGGCCTTCTTCTCCTCGCAGGGACCCGAAGGACGGCAGAAGTCCTTGGAGTTCGCGCTACGCCACCGGGGTGCGGCCGACGGTCGCATCACCACCGCGCTCGCCCCGCACGCCCCCTACACCGTCGAGGACGCCGACCTTGCCGCGACCGCCGACCTAGCCCGCGAGCACGGCCTCCCCGTACATCTGCACGCCTCGGAGAGCCGCGACCAGACCGACAACAGCCTCGCCCGGCACGGCGTCACGCCCATCGAGGTCCTGGAGCGCACCGGGCTGCTCGGCGTCGACGCGGGTGTGCTCATCGCGCACGGCACCGGGATCGTCGAGCGCGACCTGCCGGTCCTGGAGCGGGCGACCGGGCAGGTGGCCGTCGCCACCGCGCCCCGGGGCTACCTCAAGTTCGCCTGGCCCACGACCCCGGTACGCGCCCTGCGCCGTATCGGCGTCCCTGTGGGGCTCGCCACGGACGGCGCCGCCTCCAACAACTCCCTGGACGTGTGGGAGGCCATGGCCCTCACCGCACTCGTGCAGAAGTCCACCGAGGGCGACCCGCGCTGGTTGACCTCCCGCCAGGCCCTGCACCACGCCACCCTGCAGAGCGCCCGAGCCGTCGGGCTGGGGGAACGGATCGGCAGCCTCGCCCCCGGCCGGCGCGCCGACATCGTCCTGGTCGACCTCACCGGCCCGCACACCCAGCCGGTGCACGACCTCGCCGCCACCCTCGTGCACAGCGCCCGTTCCGCCGACGTACGCACCACGATCGTCGACGGCCGTGTGTTGATGCGCGACCGGGAACTGCTCACCGTCGACGTGGCGACGACCGTACGGGAGCTCACGGACCGCCTCGCCGCACTCACCGACCGCAGCCACGGCAACCGCATCCAGGACTACGACAGGCCTCCCGAGTGAGCGGCTAACGGGGCGCTTGCGGAGACGCTCGGCAGAAAGGTCCTGCCCCGTCGATGAGTTCCGCTTCCGCCTCCGGTCCACCCCGGGTTCCCGTGACTGCTCGGCCTTCCTCGACCGGATCGGGCACCTGCCGCATCTGCGGGCGCGCGGCAACGAGTTCGCCGTCGTGTGACGAGCGCCGTACACGAATCCTCCCCTGCCAGGCGCGCAGGGGATGGACGGGGGTCTTCCACACGTACCCGGCGTACGGGCACTGCCTGGAGGGGTTCGGCTCCGCAGCCGGACGGCCGGCCGTCACGGCGCCGGGCGGAGGCGGTGAGCGACGAGCGCTTCCGCTGCCTCGACGAGTGCGACGAGTGCGACGAGTGCGAGGAGTACGAGGAGTACGAGGAGTACGAGGAGTACGAGGAGTGACAAATAGTGCAAGAGTCGGTACGTAGAGTCACCGGAATGTGTGGTTTCTGAGAGGTACCTCACGATCCGCCGTTGACCTCGTGTCAACTACGTCTCAGTACCGTCACTTCGCGAGCCGTTCACCCCATGGTTGGCGTTTAAATCTACAAGCTGCCCGGCCGCGATCACGGGATACGGGTACAGCGCGACATGGAGGTGCAGGGTGAACGGGCGAACGGTGCTGGGGCGCTTTCCCGCCGGTGGGCCGCGCGGCTCGTGGCCGGCGGAGGAGTTGGCGCAGGCGGCCCGCCTCGAAGGGCAGCAGGCCGAGGTCGTGATGGACATCGCGACGGACATGTTCCTGGTCATCGTGCGCGGCGCCGACACCGCCGTGACCGCGTCGGCCTGACCTCACCCCGCCTTCGGTGCGGGCACCTTCGCCGCGGCAGCATGCCCTGTCGCCACCTTCGCCTCGGCAGCCGGCCCCGTCGGCATGTTCGCCGCGGCAGCTTCCCTTGTCGGCATCTTCGCCGCGAACTGCTCGGCCTGGAGCGAGTACAGCTCCGCGTACACCCCACCCGTGGCCAGCAGCTCGTCCGGGGTGCCGGACTCCACCAGGCGGCCCTGGTCGAGGACGTGCACGAGGTCGGCGTGGCGCACGGACGCCAGCCGGTGCGTGATCAGGACGACCGTCTGACCGGTTCCCGCCAGGGCGCGGATCTTCTCGAAGACCTCCAGCTCGGCGCGGGCGTCCAGGGCGGCCGTCGGCTCGTCCACGATCAGGATGCGCCCGCGCCGGTACGCGGCCCGCGCGATCCCGAGGCGCTGCCACTGTCCGCCCGACAGCTCGTGCCCGCCGCTGAACCCCTTGCCCAGAAGTGTGTCGAGGCCGCGGGGCAGATCCTCCATCACGGCCTGTGCCCCGGCCTCCGCGACGGACGCGGCGATCCGCTCCTCGGTCAGCGGCGCCGAGGGGCGCCCGATCGCCATGTTGACGCGGGCGGTGAAGGGCCACCGTTTGAAGTCCTGCGCGACCATCGCGATGCGCTCGGCCAGCTGCCGCCGGTCGGCGCCCGCCGCGTCCACGCCGTCCCACATGATCTTGCCCTGGTCGGGGGTGTACAGCCCGGCGAGCAGCTTGACCAGGGTCGTCTTGCCCGAGCCGTTCTCGCCGACGAGCGCCACGATCTTGCCCAGCGGCACGGTCAGGGTGACATCGTCCAGCGCGGGCCGGGTGGCCTTGCCCGGGTAGGTGAAGGTCACGTTCTCCACCCGGATCTCGCGCGGCTCCTCGGGCAGCGAATCACCGCCCTCCGGGATCGCGCGCTTGGCGGCTTCCACGTACAGGCGCTGCATGTCGCCCACGAAGAGGGCCTCCTCGTGGAGGGAGTTCACCTCCAGGACCAGGGTGTCGAGGCTGGCGGAACCGGTGCGGATCGCGATGACCGCCGTACCGGCCACGGACAGCGCCATGGCGCCCGCGAGAAGCAGACCGCCCAGCGTCGCGTACGTCGCCACGGTCGCCAGCCCGGTCCACACGGCCGCGTACAGGCCGGTACGGGCCGCCAGCCGGGCCAGGCGCGCCTGCTCGGCCTCCGCCGTCTCCGACATGGAGCGGAAGTGGCGCAGCAGGAACGGGCCGACACCGTGCACCCGGATCTCCGGGGCCGCCTCCGGCTCGATCAGCAGCGAGCCGATCAGATATCCCGCGCGGGCGTGCTGCACCCAGGCGTGGAAGGAGGTGTAGCGGCGGCGGGCGATCGTCAGGGCGCTCCAGGCGCTCGGCAGGGTCATCGTGACCAGGAGCGGGAGGAGGGCCGGGTGCAGCACGGTCAGCACACCGGCCGCCGCGGTCAGCGAGATCAGCGCGTTCACCACACGCGCCGAGTAGCTGATCATCCGGCGGGCCGACTGGGCGCCGTACTTCGCGGTGTCCAGCAGCTTGTGGAAACCGTCGTCCTCGATCGCGGACAGCTCCACGGCCGCCGCCCGTTCCAGATAGAGCTCGGTCGCGACGCGCTCCACCTTCGGTTCCAGCCGGCCCGTGGCGTACGTCGACGCGGCTCGCAGCAGGGTGGACACCAGCATCACGGCGGCGATGGTGCCGAGCGCGGGGGCGGCTCCCCGTAGCCGCTCCTCGACCGTGCCGTCCGCGATCAGCCGGGCCAGGATCGCGTTCATCGCGAGCAGGTTCACCGCCTGGGCGAGGCCGCGGCCCGTCTCGGCGGCCAGCACGGTCCTGGCGGCCCGCCGGTCCGCCTGCCAGGCCAGCCGGAAACTCGACGCGAGCAGCGACGGCAGCCGCCGCACCATCGCGCGGAAGTTCAGCTCCAGAAACGCGTTGGCATGCTGTGACCAGCCCATGTCGTACCGCAGCGGCCCCCCGAACAGCAGCAGCTCCGACTCCGACGTCTCCGGAGTGCTGCCCCCGTCACGCGCTTTTCCCACTCACGGCCTCCCCCGAGTCGTCGCCGACAGGCCACTATTCCGGCGCATCCCGCCCCCGACCAGGGCGCACGACGACGACAGCTCCGCCCACCCGGAGCACGCGGGGCGCGAAGAGGCGGAAGGGAGTACGCCGGGAGGTGAGGGAAAGACCGAAGGCCCCTCCATCACAGGGCCGCGGGGAACCGTGCGACAAGCCCCCCCCAGGGCCCGAAGTCGCGAAACGACCGACCGTCCCCGACTCCTGGCGGGTACCCAGGGGGCGCACCCCCCCCGGCGGGAACGCGCCCCAACCGGCGGAGCCCTACGCGGTCATCGTCCGGGACCACGAAGGCGTGGTCCCGGTGACCCGGCACAACGCCAGATACAGCGGTATCGGCGGCGTATAGGGAATGGCCCCCTCCGGCCGCAGGATCAGCCCGGGCACGTCCGCACCGTCGCAGACCAGCGCCCCGGTGGTGTAGCGCACCGGAGCCGGCCACTCCAGCGCGTAGTCGGAGTCGGTCGGCACGATCCACCACCAGTGCGCCTTGTCGGCGTAGACACAGCCCACACGGGGCAGCCGGGGCATGACCATCGGTCCGAAGCGGGCCGGGACGGCAACCGCGTCGCAGCCCATGGGCGCGGTCATGCCCTCGGGCAGGGGAATGGGGCGGGGCGGCGCAGCGGGACGCTGGGCGCGGCGCATACGGGTCAGGGTGTCGAGGCTCACCACGCGGGCCACTCTGCCCCCACCGGGGGGCCGAGCGGGACCGATCGACGCGCTCACACCCATTCGGCCCCCGTCCGCCGCCCGACTTCCGGCCGGACCTCGACTTCCGTACGACAGTCCCCACCCGCACGGGCCCAGGCCACCGCGCGGCCGTCCATACCTCTGCGAGCGTCGGCACCCCTACGGGGTTCGGCACCCGCACGGCTCTCGGCGTCCGGGAGGCGGAACGACTCGGCGTCCCCGTCCCGGTCCTCCGTCGGCGGCTTCTTCGCGCCCCAGCCCAGATCGGAACGGGCCGCGATGTCCGTGCCCGCCGCCAGGCCGGTGACCATGACCGTGTCCGCGCCCAGGTCGGGGGGGACGGCGCCGACGAGGAGACCACGCGGCACGTCCGCCCACACCAGGAGCCCCAGGCCGACCGGCTGCGCTCCCCAGGAGCGGCAGAGGGACTCTATGAGGAGCAGCCCTCTCCCGTGTTCCTCCTCGGGGCGCTGCGGAGAAGGGTGCGGCTCACCCGGAGCGCAGCCCTCGTCACGTACCGCTATGCGCACCAGCTCGTCGCCGTCGTGCAGCTCGCAGACGATCTGGGTGCTCGCGGTGTGCACGATCGCGTTGGTCACCAGCTCGGACACGACCAGGGCGGCCGTGTCGCAGGTGTCCTCGCAAAGGGCCCAGCCGGTGAGCTGGGTTCGGGTCACACGCCGGGCCTGGGCCACGGCACCCGGGTGCGCGGCCAGCTCGAACCGAAACCGGCGCTCGGCAATTGTCTCGGGGCGCGCCCCGGCGGCCGGACCGGGACCGACACGGTCTCCGGCGGCGTCTGTTCCTAACGGCGCAGGGGGCGGAATCACGCTTGCCACTATCGCCCCGCCGTGAACACTTGGCAAGTGTCACTCTGAAAATTGCAGAGTGCCGTATGACTCTCTGAACGGTCGTGGCACACTGCACGCAACAGCACGTGTAGCGGCGCCAGTTGGAAATCCCTCGCACAACGTTCTTAAGCACGCACAGTGTTCGTTTGTGTACACGGACCTGCGTGGCGCGCGAGGCCTCCGAGCGGCGCCGCCGGGCTGTCGGGACCGGACAGGCCGGGAATCGACGCAGGTCAGCGCAGAGTCAGACAAGAGAGGGGCGAGATGAGCGAGCCGCGGTCCGCGCCGACGGTCGGTCAGGTCGTTCTCGGCCGGCGTCTGCTGGACCTGCGCGAGCGCGCGGGCATCCGGCGTGAGGAGGCCGGCCGCATCCTGCACGTCGCCGCCGCCACCGTCCGCCGAATGGAGACCGCCGAGGTCGCCCTCAAGATTCCCTACCTCCAGCTCCTGCTGAAGGCGTACGGGGTCGGCGACGAGGAGGCCGCGACCTTCGTCCGGCTCGCCGAGGACGCCAACAAGCCCGGCTGGTGGCAGCGCTACCACGACATCCTGCCGGGCTGGTTCTCCATGTACGTCAGCCTGGAGGGGGCGGCCGGCCTGATCCGCGGCTACGACCCCCACTTCGTCCCCGGACTGCTGCAGACCGAGGACTACGCACGTGGCGTCATGACCTCGGGCGCCATCGGCCAGACCAAGCCCGAGGACATCGAGCGCCATGTCGCCCTGCGCATGCAGCGGCAGGAACTGCTCACGCGTGAGGACGCGCCCCGGCTGTGGTTCGTGATGGACGAGACCGCTCTGCGCCGCCCGGTCGGTGGGCCGGCGGTCATGCGCGCCCAGATCGACGGACTGCTGGAGGCCATGGAACTGACTCGTGTGACGCTCCAGGTCGCCCCCTTCGACACAGGACCGCACCCCGGCACGTACGGGCCGTTCGTCCTGTTCCGTTTCGCCATGCCCGAACTTCCGGACATGGTCTACAGCGAGTACCTGACCGGCGCCGTCTACCTGGACGACCGCTCCGAGGTGGCGACCCACCTCGAGGTCATGGACCGCATGGCGGCGCAGGCCGCCACTGCACAACGCACGAAGGAGATCCTCCGGGATCTCCGCAAGGAGCTCTGAAGACACCGAATGGAACTCATCAAGTCGCAGTCGCAGCCGCGCACGCGCAAGCAGTCGCACACACGCGTCTACAACGGCATGCCCGCCCGGGAACTCGGCAGCGAGGGCTGGCACAAGCCCTGGAGCGGAGGCAACGGAGGCAACTGCCTGGAGGCCATGAAGCTCGCCGACGGCCGAATCGCCGTACGGCAGTCCACCGACCCCGACGGACCGGCGCTGATCTACACGCCCGCCGAGATGAACGCCTTCATCCAGGGCGCCAAGGCGGGGGTGGCTGACTTCCTCTTGTCCTGAGGCCTGTTGCGCACTCCCTGTTGTTCAGTCAATGACCCTATGTTGGCCCTGAGTTGATCACCTACTGCCGCACATTCCCATGGAGTTCGTCATGAGCGGGCGTCCCCCCGTCGAGATCGACACGAGCAGGCCCCACCCCGCACGGATGTACGACTGGTATCTCGGAGGTAAGGACAACTACCCCGTCGACGAGGCCATGGGCAGGCAGATGCTGGCCCTCGACCCCCGGGTGCCGGTGATGGCACAGGTCAACCGCGCCTTCATGCACCGCTCCACGCGCTGGCTGGCGGAGAACGGCGTACGGCAGTTCCTCGATGTCGGCACCGGTATCCCGACCGAGCCGAACCTGCACCAGATCGCCCAGAGCGTCGCTCCCGAGACGAGCGTCGTCTACTGCGACAACGACCCCATCGTGCTCGCCCACGCGGCGGCGCTGCTGCGCGGTACGCCGGAGGGGCGCACCGAGTATCTGCAGGCCGACGTGCGCGACCCGCACGCCGTCATCGAGGGCGCCAAGAAGATTCTGGACTTCGACCGGCCCGTGGCGCTCTCGCTGATCGCGCTGCTGCACTTCGTCTCCGACGAGGACGGTGCGCACGTCCTGGTCCAGCGGCTGATGTCAGAACTGCCCTCCGGCAGCTACCTGGCCGTCACCCACGCCACCGCCGACTTCACTCCGGAGGAGTCGAAGGCGGCGACGGAGAAGCTCAAGGCCGCGGGCGTCACGCTGGCCCTGCGTTCCCGTGAGGAGTTCACCCGCTTCTTCGACGGCCTCGAACTGGTCGACCCCGGCGTCGAGGTGCCCCACCACTGGCACCCCGAACTCGGCGAGCCCGTCCCCGGCCAGGACGACGGGGTCATCCCGGGATACGGGGCGGTGGCGCGCAAGCCGTAGGGCTTCGCGGACGACCAATGCAAGCGCGGTGCAGGCCTCTTGGCGGGCGCGGTGCAGGCTCTATGGCAAGCGCGGTGCAGGCCTCTTGGTAAGCGCGGTGCAGGCTCTATGGCGGGCGTGGTGCAGGCTTTATGGCAAGCGCGGTGCAGGCTATTTGGCGGGCGCCGTGCAGGCTATTTGGCAGGTGCCGCGCATTCGCGCGGCTGGGTGCGTTCTCGTGCGGGGTGGGGCGCCTTTGGATGCCAAGGGGTGCCATCGGGCACCAAGGGGGCGCCTTCCGGTGTCGCGGCGTCCCAACGCGGCGCCACGGTGCGAACTCCGCACGCCGGGGCGCGAGTGTCTCTCCGCGTGCCCCGGCGCGCGCGGAGATGCGCATCCCCGTACGCCGTGGCGGCGCCGACGGCTACAGGTACGACCAGATGCGGCGCGGGGCGTCGATGATGCGGCTCGCCACGACCACCGACAACGGCGGCTGCGCGGTCGCCCGCTCCCGCTCCAGCATCAGCCCGTAGTAGATCTGTTCGATCGACGGCGGCCCGACCGACAGGTTGCGCCAGACCGCCCCGGGCGAGTCCTCCTGTCCGGACTTCACGAGGTAGGCCGCGGCCATCGTCCCCGTACGGCCGACTCCGGCACCGCAGTGCACGAACACCGGCCCGGAGCTCTCCGAGACGGCGTCGAGCAGGCGCTGCACCTGCTCCGGCGTCGGCGTCTGCCCGTCGCGCATCGGTACCCGTACGACGTCGAGGCCCGCCTCGTGCGGCAGGGCGAGTTGGGCGGCGCTCAACTTCTCGGCGCGCAGGTCGACGACCGTGGTGATGCCGAGGTCGGCGAGCGCCCGGTAGCCGGCGGGGGAGGGCACGGCCCCGCGCCACAGCTCGCCGTCGGTGCCGACGGGCTGGAAGTTGTGGACACCCCGCAGCGAGCGGGTCCCCTCGGGCGCCGAGATCGTCTCACGTGCCACGTACGAAGCCGCCACGATGCCGAGAGAGCCCGTGGCCCACAGAGCGAGATAGCCGAGCAGGACGCCGATCAGCACACGCACCACCTTCCGGCGCAGTGAGCGGGGCCGGACGGGAGCGGTGGGGAGTAGATCCGGGGCTACGGGCGGAGGAGTCAGGGCGACAGGCATGAATGAACCGAAGGTCGGGGACGGGGGGTCTAATTCGCATCGTAGCCTGCCCGACGTAAGCGTTATGTCTGGTTGTGTGATACCTCACGTCATTCATACCTATTGTATTGATCTTGCATATTCTGTTGATCTTCCGCACTCCAAGAGCTCCGCTGCCCTTCAGGAGCTCCGCAATCCGGTACTCATTCCTTGTCCGCGTCGCCGATCCCCACCACCGTGAGGTGGGCGCGGTCCACTTCGGCGTCCTCCAGGCAGCCGCGCAGCCGCAGACGGTCGTGATCGGTGAGCGCCGGGCGGACGACCCCGGCGAACAGGCCGTCGCCGAGCTCGCCGAGCGTGGTCCGCCGCAGAGGCACCGACGTGGAGTTCCGGCAGCCTTCCCAGACCTGGGACGCCGCCAGGGACTGTCGCTCGGCGGTCGGACGCACGCCACGCATGTCCACGCGGACCAGCACGGAGGTCGCCTCGGCCCCGTTCCGCTCCTCCTTCCTGGTCTGGGTGAGGTCGGCGA
This sequence comes from Streptomyces europaeiscabiei, assembly GCF_036346855.1. Lineage (NCBI taxonomy): Bacteria > Bacillati > Actinomycetota > Actinomycetes > Kitasatosporales > Streptomycetaceae > Streptomyces > Streptomyces europaeiscabiei. The sequence goes on along the minus strand of NZ_CP107841.1, from coordinate 2,635,848 downwards.
GCCCGACGACCAGCGAGCCCAGCAGGGCGACGCCCACGCCCGCGGTGATCAGCCGGGGCGTCCGGCCCGGGCCGCCGCCGCCCAGCGGGGAAGCGTCCTCCAGATCGGCGTTCGGCTTCGGATCGGGCGCGGTCAGCACGGCCAGCTGTCCGGCGAGACGCCGCTCGGCCGTCGGCCGCGCCGTGACCGACGCGATCCGCTGCACCAGCCAGGCGATCCCCGACAACACCACACCGGTGACCATCAGCACGGGCACGAAGACATACGTACGGCTCGCCGGGTCCTCCAGCCAGCGGAATCGGTCGCCCCCCTCGTGCGTGTGCGTGTGTGTGCGCGTCTGCCGGAGCCGGGCGAGCGCGTCCTGCTGCCGCCGTTCGCTCTCCAGGATCCGCTCCTCGATCCGCGCGAGTCGCCCCAGCAGCACGATCCCGAGCAGCAGCACCCCGACGATCAGGAGCAGCACCCCGCTGAGGATGGCCCGCTGCCACTGCCACCGGTAGAGGTACACGACGAAATAGACGCCCGCGCCGACCGCCGCCGCGCCCCCGAAGAGATAGGCGAGGCGCCGCATCACGAACCCCACGGCCGTACGTCGCCGGAGGTGCCGTCGACCATCAGCCGGGCACCCGGCGGGAAACGGCGTACCGCGTCGCCGACCCCGACCACCACCGGGACCCCGAACTCCCGTGCCAGCACGGCGAGATGGGACAACGGACTGCCCGTCTGCGCGACCAGTCCCGTGAGGTGTGGCAGGAGTGGGGCGAGAGCCGGGTCGAGCGTGCGGACCACCAACAGCGCATCCTGCGGCCTGGTCCCGTCGCCGTCCCATACCGTGCCGATGCCCCGGCCACCGGACACGCCCCGTCCTCCGTCATCGGATCGCCCGACTGTGCGTTCGGCGACGACCACACCGCCGGGCGCGAGCCGGAACCTGTCCGGGAGTGGTGCGGACACGGCTCGGGGCAACCGCTCCTCGAAGTCCTGCGGCAGGCCCCCGGCCTCCAGCCCGGTCACGAACTCCTTCCACCGCAACAGCCCCACCCGCCGGGCCTCGGCCAGCACACCCCGCACGCGCAGTCTGCGCGCCGCCTCCCGCACCAGCCTGACCTGCAACTCCTGCACCCAACGGATACGCAGCCGCAGGGCCTCGCGGGGCGGGAGGGCGCCCACGGAGGCAGGGGCAGGGGCAGGGGCAGAGACGGTCTTGGTGCGGTGAGGGGTGGGAAGGGGGGCCGGGTTGTTGTGGGGTTCGGAGGGGGAGGGGGTGGACGGCGGGGCTGCGGCGGGGGCGGGGGGAGTGGGGGCCGCGGGAGGATCGGAGGAGATGGAGCCGGGGTAGACGGTTGCCGTGGCCGCCGTCGAACTGTGCCGGTGCGTGTGCTCGGGCGGGGGCAGTCGCAGGTCGCCCCACAGGCTGGGGGCCGTCAGTGCGAGGAGCACGGGTTCGGTGGCCACCAACCGGTGGTCCGGGAGGTTCCGGTCGTGGTACCTGGTCTCGTTGAGCGTGGCGAGGGCCGTGCCCGCGGCCGTGATACGAGGCTCCGGAAGGAGGGCGCCCGCGAGGGCTTCCTGGGCGTGGAGCGAGACCAGGACGGCGCGCGTCCAGCGAAGGATCGAGATCAGCTCGGCGGTCGGGAGTTCGGTGGTCGACGGGGTCTCGGCCAGCCGCCGATCGACATCGGCCACCAGGTCCGTCGCCAGGCCCGGCAACGTCGACGTCAGCCGTCCCACCCGCCAGGCGGCCCCGAGCCGCCGGGCACCCGGTGCCGGGTTGAGCCATACGAGCCTGGGGTGTCTCGGCGGCACGGCGCCCAGCAGCCGCAGGTCCGCCGCGGCCCGACCGCCCACCGTCGTGACGACCGGCGTCGTCCACAGGCTCCGGCGCGGCGCGCTACCGCCGATGTCCAGCGCGAAGGCGAGCCCCCGGGCCATCGGCGCCACCCACAGATCCTCCTCCAGCGGCTCCAACTGCCCCGGCAGGGTCTCCGCCACCGGCCCGGGGCCGAGCAGCCGGGCACCGCGCGGCGGCCGGGCCGCCATCGCCGTGATCGGACGGCTCTGGAACAGCCACAGCCGTCCGTCCTCGTCGAAACCGAACTCGATGTCCTGCGGGCCCCCGAAGACCCGGGCGGCCCGACGCGCGAGACGAGCGAGACGACGTAGCTCGGACGCGGTGAGCAACGGCTCGGGGCCGGTCGTCCGCCGAGCGCCGGACGACTCCGCCGACCTCACCGATTCGGGTGGCTCCGCTGTCCCCTTCGGCCTCACCGATTCGGGTGGTTTGGTGGCGTCCTTCGGCCTCACCGATTCGGGTGGTTTGGTGGCGTCCTTCGGCCTCACCGATTCGGGTGGTTTGGTGGCGTCCCTCGGCTTCAGTGATTCGGGTGGTTCGGCCGCGTCCCTCGGCCTCGCGGATCTCGTTGACCCCGCAGTGTCCCCCGGCTCCACCGCTTTCCCCGGCCCCTCCGACTCCCTCGGCCCCGGCGAATCCCGTGGCCCCGCCCGTTCCATCGGCTCTGTCGGCTCTGTCAGATCTACCGATTCCGTCCGTAGCCGCCGCCCCCACCTGCTCAGCCCGTAACTGGTCCCAGGCTGTTCACCACTGACCAACGTGTCGGGCCCACCCCACACCGCGCTGACCAGCATCCGATCCGTTCGCCCTGCCACGGGGTCCGCACCGAACAGCACACCCCCGACCCGGGCCCTGATCATCGGCTGGACGAGCACTGCCATGGGCGCGGTGTCGCCGTCGGGCTGCCGTGCCGAGTCGAGCACCGTACGCACCGCCGCACGGAACTCCTCCCACCCCCGCACATCGAGCACCGAGTCGAACCGTCCAGCCAGAGAGGACTCCTCCGTGTCCTCCTGCGGCGAGGACGACCGCACGACGAGGGGGCGCGCACCGTGCCGGGACAGCTCGTCCCAGGCGCGCAACAGCGCAGAGGCCTCACCCGTGCGCGCCTCGCTGTGCGCGTCTCGTGGGCAGTGCGGGATCACGAAGCCGGGCAGCACCGGCAGCCCCGCACGGGCGGCGCGGGCGAGATTGGCCGCCTTGGAACCGGAGAGCGGGGGGAGCGAGGCTGTCGGGTGGTTCAGGGGGACGACCTGCGAACCGGGTATGCCGCCGCCCCGGAGCGGAGCCCCGCCGGGCGCGCCTTCTCCGTGTTCTCCGTGACGTTCGTCGAGCGTCGTCATCGAGCACCCTCCAGGACCGGCCGTCAACAGGGGGGACGCGAGGGAAGGGGCCCTACGCCTGACGACGGAACGAAGGATGGGGGCGGATCACCGCCAGATCGCGGGAGCCCACGGCGGCAGCGGTGACGTAACCTCCTGACGCCAATGATCCCACCGCCGCCGATTTCCTGCCGAACGGGAGCACCTCCCGGCGACCAGGTCCGCCGGCCTCCGCCCCGCCGACCCGCCCGGGCCGCTCACCCGGGCGGCATCACCCCGCACAGCGCCTCCACAGCCGCCCCGTACGCGTGCTCCGGGGGCGTCGCGTACCCGACGACGAGCCCGTCCGGCGCCTCCCCCGTGGCCTGCGGATGCCGGAACTCCGCAAGGCCGTCGAGCGCGACACCCCGCCAGGCCGCCGCCTTCACCGCGGACCGCTCGGTCCCGGGCGGCAGCCGCAGCACGGCGTGCAGTCCGGCGGCGATCCCGGTGACCTCGATGTGCGGCGCGTGCGCGGCGAGAGCATCGACGAGCCGGTCCCGCCGCGCCCGGTACTGCTGCCGCACACGCCGCACATGACGGTCGTACGCCCCGGAGACCACGAAGTCCGCGAGCGCCAACTGCTCCGGCACACTCGCCCACGCCTCCCGCTCGCCCTTGGTCGCCAGTACGGCGTCGACGTACTGCTCCGGCAACACCATCCACCCCAGCCGCAGCGCCGGCGACAGGCTCTTGCTCACCGAACCGATGTGCACGACCCGCTCGGGATCCAGACCCTGCACGGCCCCGACGGGCTTGCGGTCGTAGCGGAACTCCCCGTCGTAGTCGTCCTCCAGGATCAGCCCGCCACGCGCGCGTGCCCAGTCCACGACGGCGGCCCGCCGGACCGGATGCAGCGGCCCGCCGGTCGGGAACTGATGTGCGGGAGTGAGCAGCACGGCCCGCTCCCGGCCCAGCCCGTCCACCCGGGCACCGTCCTCGTCGAGCGGCAACGGAACCGTCCGTACGGAGGCCGCCGTCAGCAGCTCACGATGGAAACCCAGACCGTACGACTCCACGGCCAGCGGCCCCCGCAGCACCCGGCCGTGGAACAGCAGCCGCAGCGCGTGCGCGAAGCCGGAGCAGATCACGATCCGTGACGGCTCGGTCCGCACACCACGCGCGCGTGCCAGGTACTCGGTGAGCGCCTCCCGCAGCTCGATGCGGCCGGCCGGATCACCCGGCCCGAACGCCTCGTTGGGCGCCTGGGTCAACGCCCTGCGGTACGACGTCGCCCAGGCCGCCCGCGGGAACGTCGACGCGTCCGGCGTGCCCTGCCGCAGATCGTGCCGCGGCCCACGCGCGCGCGGAGGCGCCTTCCGGGGTACGCGCGCGGGGGCGCCCAGCGGTTCGGCCCGTTCCGCGACCCGCGTACCCGAACCCTGCCGGGCCGTCAGCCAGCCCTCCGCGACCAGCTCGGCGTACGCGTCGGCGACCGTGTTGCGCGCGACGCCCAGGTCCGCGGCGAGTGAACGGTACGGCGGCAACCGGGTTCCGGGAGGGAGCCGGCCACTACGCACCGCGTCCCGCAACGCCCGGATCAACGCCGCCCGCCGCCCGCCCCCACCGGACAGTTCGAGATGCAGGTCGGCCCCGATCCGCTCCGCCGAATTGACCCACGAATCCACCATGGAAATGCACCATACGGTAGGTCTTTCCACCCCATAGATTCATGGTCATGACGACGAGCACGACGCACATGGCGGGTACGACGGACGCTATGAACAGCACGAACAGCACGAGCACCATGAACACGAGCACCATGAACACGAGGAACCGCACGCACGCGATGACCGGCACCACCACGGCGGGCCCCGTGACCGCGACCCCTCGCCTCGACTTCGCGAAGTCCGCCCGGAACGCCTTCCGGGCCCTCATCGGCTTCGACGCGGCGGCCCGCGAGGGCATCGACCCGGCTCTGGTCGAACTGATCCAGATCCGCGCCTCCCACCTCAACCACTGCGCCTACTGCCTCCACCTGCACACCAACGACGCCCGCAAGGCCGGCGAGAGCGAGGACCGGCTCCACATGATCCCGGTCTGGCGCGAGGCCCGGCACTTCTTCACCGCCCGCGAACAGGCCGCCCTGGCACTCACCGAAGCGGTCACCCTGGTCGCCGACGGTGGCGTCCCCGACGACATCTACGCCGAAGCCGCCACCCACTTCGACGACACCGAACTGGCCCACGTCCTTGCCCTGATCTTCACGATCAACACGTGGAACCGCATCGCCCTCTCCACAGCCAAGCAAGCCGGCACGGACACCCGTTAGCCCGACCGACCGACCGACCGGCCCCGACCACCGGCGCTCCGGCCCGCCCGACTGCCGGAAGAGCGGGCCGATCCCGCGCGCCTCGCTCCGCCGCAGCGGCGATCACCCGACGGCGCGGTCCGACAGTGCGGTCCGGCGGTGTCCAACCGGCGGTGCTGAGCCGGCCGCCGTTCGGTGTTCGACGTCGTCAGCCCTGTCAGGCGGTCACCGACCCGGCGCTCAACGGCTCGGCCGCTGTCCGATGTCGGTGGCCCGCCCCGCGGTCAGCGGTTACGTCGTCATGGGGCGGTCGTACGGTCCGATCGGTGCCGGTAGGCGCTCCGTGCCGGTCAGCTGATGGTCGACCGCGGCGGCCACCGCCCGCCCCTCGGCGATGGCCCAGACCACGAGTGACTGCCCACGGGCGGCGTCCCCAGCGGCGTACACACCGGGCACGGTGGTCGCGAAGTCCGGCCCCCGTGTGATCGTCCCGCGCGGATCGAGGGCCAGCCCCAGCTGCTCGATGAGCCCGTCGTGGCGGTCCGGCCCGGAGAACCCGAGCGCGAGCAGGACGAGATCGGCGGGCAGCGTCCGCCCGGTACCGGGCCGGGCCTGCCGCCGATCGTCCACCTCGACCAGGTGCAACGCCCGTACATGCCCCGCCTCGTCCCCGGTGAAGCGGAGCGTGGACGCCGCGAAGAGCCGCGCGTCCGCGTCCGCCGACGGCGCTGATCGAAGGTCACGCGCCTCCTCATGCGCCCCCGAGAGCCGGTAGACCTTCGGATACGTCGGCCACGGATCGACATCCTCGTCGCGCTCCGCCTCCGGCAGCGGATAGATGTCCAACTGCGTCACGGACGCGGCTCCTTCCCGCACCGCCGTCCCCAGACAGTCCGCCCCGGTGTCACCGCCCCCGACGATCACCACATGCTTCCCGGCCGCCGACATCGGCGACACCTCCAGATCCCCCTCGCACACCCGGTCGGCCAGCGGCAGATACTCCATCGCCTGATGAATCCCGTCCAACTCCCGCCCGGGCACATCCAGTTCCCGCCAGGCCGTGGCGCCCGTGGCGATCACCACCGCGTCGTACCGGGCCCGCAGCTCGGCCGCGCCGATGTCCTTCCCCACAGCGGTCGACGTACGGAACTTCGTGCCCTCCGCCCGCATCTGCTCCAACCGCCGGTCCAGATGCCGCTTCTCCATCTTGAACGCCGGTATCCCGTACCGCAGCAAACCCCCGACGCGGTCGGCCCGTTCGTACACGGCGACCGTGTGCCCGGCCCGTGTCAGCTGCTGTGCCGCAGCCAGTCCGGTGGGCCCGGAGCCGACGACGGCGACCGTCCTCCCTGACAGCCGGTCGGGTGGACGGGGAGGTGTGAAACCGTCCTCCCAGGCCCGGTCCGCGATAGCCACCTCCACGTTCTTGATGGTCACCGCGGGCTGGTTGATCGCCAGCACACACCCCGCCTCGCACGGAGCGGGACACAACCGCCCGGTGAACTCGGGAAAGTTGTTCGTGGCGTGCAGCCGGTCGCTCGCCGCCCGCCAGTCCTCCCGCGACACGAGGTCGTTCCACTCGGGGATCAGGTTCCCGAGCGGACAGGCGTCGTGGCAGAACGGGATCCCGCAGTCCATGCAGCGGTCGGCCTGCTTGCTGATGATCGGCAGAAGCGCCCCCGGGACATACACCTCGTCCCAGTCCCGCACCCGCTCCTCCACGGGCCGACGCGGCCACTCCTCGCGCGGGGTGGTCAGAAATCCCTTGGGATCGGCCATGGCCGTCTCCCTCACGTATGGCGTACGCGTACGGTCGTACACCGGCGGACTCGGATCGGCATGAGGGTCTGGGGCGCGAAGCTCGAGGCTGCACGTCGTGGAACGGCGCTCTCTTCCCGCCACGATACGACGCGCCCGCTGCCACCGCCTCAGGCGAGCGCAAGCAGATACGACAGGGCGGCGGCAGCCGACGCGATCGCCCGGACGGTGTTCCACATCGTCCATCGGCTCACGTACTCACGCCAGTAGGCGGCGGCCTCCGCCGTGCCCGCCTCCAGCTTGGCGAGTGTGTCGTTGCGCGGCACGTTCGCCACCATCGTGACGCCGAAACAGCCGAACAGATACAGCGCGCTGCCCAGCAGCAGTTCCACTCTGCCCGCGTCCGGCCACAGCACGAACGTCACGACGGCCAGCACGGCGCACAGCACCGCCGTCCCCACGAACACGAGCATGAACGCCGGTGTCAGCGCGCTCACATTGATCGCCTGCATCGCCGCCACGCCCTGCGCGGGCGGCAACGACGCCAGCCCCTTCATCACGAACGTCGAGAACCCGCAGAACACACCCGCCACGATCCCCGTCCCGAGCAGGCCCATCACCGTCAGTACGAAGTACGGCCCACCGATCATGTCCGCTCCCACCTCGATCCCCCGAATCCAAAGATCCTGCACCCCACTCACCGTCACCACAAGTGAACATCCGTACGACCACAGTCACCATGGCCGAGATGTGCGGGCCCATACGTGAGCGTCCAAAAGCAATCCGGACAGGGCTGTCCCCTTCCTGGGGCTGTCCCTCCCCCTCCCCCTCCTTCCCCACCCCTGCCCTCCCCTCACCCCGCCGCCCGCCACTCCCGCAGCGTCGTCTCGACCAGTCCCGCGATCCGCCGCCGCGCCTCGTGCCGGGGCACGCCGGTCATCAGCAGCCGGTCGTACGGCGTGTCCACGTGCCGTACGGACGCGATGACTGCAGAGGTCACCGCCACCTGCGACAGGGCGCGTCCCGCCGCGCTGCGGCCGACGCGGCCACTGCCGCGCAACGAGGCGTGCGCGGCGATCTCCCGGGCCCGCTCGGCCGGGCACGCGGGGAACAGGCGTCGTATCTCCCCGGCGAACGCGTCCGTGAAGCGCACGTCCTCCACCGCCCGTCGCCGCGCGTCCCGCAGCCGCCGGCGGCGTCGCGCCTCCGCGTCCGCCAGGCACCGTTCCTCCGCGCGGGCGAGCGCCACCTCCTCGACCAGGACGCCCTGCCGCTCGTACCGGCTCCGGCGCCGGTTGAACCGGACGACCACGGCCGACAGCGAACTCGCCTCCCGGGCCCGCCGCGTGAGCGCGGTGTCGCCCCGGGGCAGGAACACCAGATGCCCGAGGTCCGCGCAGTCCAGGCAGCGCGGGGCTCCCTCCTCCAGCACCAGCAGCGCCACCGGACCGCTCCGGCACTCGGCGCAGTGCTTCTTCCTGAGCGCCTGCACGACGACAAGTCCGGTACGGGGCGGGGGAGTAGCGAGCGCTGCCATAAGCGGTTCATTCCCTCTGGTGGCCGCATGGTCACGCGGTTGTCGGGCCGGCCTCCCCACCGGCTCGGACGAGGTCGGCAGCGCACGGCATCATGGACCGTGTGCGATTCGAAGCGATCACTTGGGAACGGCTCGGCGACCTCCTCGCCGACCGCCTCCTCGACCTGAAGCCGGACGACGGCTCGCCCTGGCCGCGCATCGCCTTCGACGGCGCGCCGGCCGCCCGCCCCGGAGACCTCGCCGCCCGGGTGTCGGAGGCACTGCGCATACGTGGCCGGCCCTCGTTCGTCGTGGGCACCGAGGGATTCCTCCGGCCCGCGTCGCTCCGGTTCGAGTACGGCCACGAGGACGTGGAGGCGTACTACGACGGCTGGTTCGACACCGCGGCCCTGTGGCGCGAGGTCTTCGGCCCGCTCGACCCCGGTGGCACGGGCCTGGTCCTGCCCGACCTCTGGGACCCCACCACCGACCGCGCGACCCGCAGCCCCTACGTCCGACTCCCGCCCGGCACGATCCTGTTGACGCACGGCCCCCTCCTCCTCAAGCACTGGTTCCCCTTCGACCTGACCGTCCATGTCCTCCTCTCCCGGGGCGCCCTGCGTCGCCGCACCCTCGAGCGCGAGCACTGGACCCTCCCCGCCTTCGAGCGCTATGAGACCGAGACCGACCCGGCTGCCACCGCCGATGTCCTGGTGCGCGCCGACGACCCACGACACCCGGCCTGGAACGGCTGACGGGCTGAGCAGGGCGTCGCCATGCTCGGCCCGGCGGCGCTCCCCAGAGGTCCGTGGTCCGGATCGAACGTGAGGCCGACGCCGTCCTCGTCACCCCGACCAACTCGTACCCCTCGTCGAGATACTCCCGACGAGCCCAAACGCCTCCCGTACGAGCCTGCGCACAATCGCCTCGGCAACGCCTTCTCCGGAGAAGGGCAACGAAGTCCGCGTGATCATCCGGGTCGCCCCGTAGCGGGTTGTCCACTCGCCGCCTCGGTCACCCCCGGGTCCGGCGTGGGGCGGGGTGTGTCCTTCCGAGTGCGCTTCACCCCGGTCGCGGCAAGAATGTAGGGCGCCGGGACTAGCGGTGCGTCCTGCGCCGCGCCGGCCGTCCGGCACCGGGAGGTACTACATGACCACCGCCGGAGACATCATGCACCGCGGAGCCCAGTGGATCCCCGCCCACGAGACCCTGGACCGCGCCGCGCAGCTGATGCGCCAGCTGAACGTCGGAGCACTCCCCATCAGCGACCAGAACGAACGGCTCTGCGGCATCCTCACCGACCGCGACATCGTCGTCGGCTGTGTCGCCCTGGGGCACGACCCGTCGACGATCACGGCGGGCGAGATGGCCAAGGGCACACCGCGCTGGATCGACGCGAACGCCGATATCGGCGAGGTGCTGGACGAGATGAAGGGGCACCAGATCCGTCGGCTCCCGGTGATCGAGAACAAGCGTCTCGTCGGCATGATCAGCGAGGCCGATCTGGCCCATCATCTGTCGGACGACCAGATCGCCGCCTGGGTCGAGAGCGTCTACGCGAAGAGCGCGACGGGCTGACCCCGCCGACCACCTTCCCGTTCCCCGCTCAGCCCCCTCCCCGCTTCACCTCTCCCCGCTCGGGAGTCACAGCCACCCGTTGCGTTTGAAGCCCCGATAGAGGGTGGCGCAGCCGGTGGCTATGACTCCCAGGACCAGCGGGTAGCCGAACTTCCAGTGCAGCTCGGGCATGTGCTCGAAGTTCATGCCGTAGACCCCGCACACCATGGTCGGCACGGCGATCAGCGCCGCCCACGCCGTGATCCTCCGCATGTCCTCGTTCTGCGCGACGCTGACCTGCGCCAGGTGCGCCTGCAGGATCGAGTTCAGCAGTTCGTCGAAGGCGGCGATCTGCTCGGTGGCCCGCAGCAAGTGGTCGGAGACGTCCCGGAAGTAGGCCTGTATCTCCGGGTCGACCACCCGGATCGGTCGTGAGGTCAGTTCCAGGAGCGGGCGGGCGAGCGGGGCCACCGCCCGCTTCAGTTCGAGCAGTTCGCGCTTGAGCTGGTAGATGCGCCCCGGATCGACGCGTGCGCCGTTCGCGGCGAACACATCGGTCTCGACCTGGTCGATGTCCGTCTGGACCGAGTCCGTGACGCTCAGATAGTCGTCGACCACGTGGTCCGCGAGCGCGTGCAGCACCGCGGCCGGTCCCTTGGACAACTGCTCCGGGTTCGACTCCAGTTCCTCGCGCAACGGGCCGAGTGAGCCGTGCCGCCCGTGCCGAACGGTGATCACGAAGTCGGCGCCGACGAAGACCATGATCTCGCCGGTGTGCACCACCTCGCTGGTCGCGGTCAGTTCTGTGTGCTCGACGTAGCAGACCGTCTTGAACACCGCGAACAGGGTGTCGCCGTAGCGCTCCAGCTTCGGGCGCTGATGGGCCTCGACCGCGTCCTCGACCGCCAGCGGGTGCAGGTCGAAGAGCTCGGCGATGCCGGCGAACTCCCGCTGCGTGGGCTCGTGCAGCCCCAGCCAGACGAAGCCGTGGTCGTGCCTGCGGACCTGCTTGACGGCCTCGACGACATCACGGCCGCCGGGGGAGCGGATGCCCTTGTGGTACGTCACGCAGTTCACCACCGAGGTGCCCAGCGGGGAGCGGGCCGGATGGCTGAGGTCGACGCGGGGGCGCCGTCGGGCCAGCCGTGCCATCCTGCGGAGGCCGCCGACCTTGTCGAGGCCGGCGACCTTCCGCAGATTCCCTGCCATGGACATCTGGGTCTCCTTGCGTGGATCTCCTCGCACCGCACTTCGTGCCTTGTCGCGCCAGTTTGACAGGGTCGAACGAGTGCCGGGTAAGGCTGTGGGAACGGAATGTTCCGCTTCACTTGTAGACGTCCCGGTCGATTTAACCGTTCCGGATCCAGCCGTTCGGATCGGCCGTCCCGATCAGGTCACCGCCGGAGCGACCTCGCGGACTGCTGGAGCGTCGCTATTAGTGATAAGTCGGCTAAATGGGATGATCTCGGCATGATGCGAACCGACGGGTATCTCCTCGACCACCGGCAGGCCGAGACGGGCCAGGGCCCCGACGCCTTCGCCACGCTCTTCGACCCCACGACGTTCCGGCACATGGAGGGCTTCGGCCTGGGTTCCGGCTGGCGCTGCTGGGAGGTCGGCCCGGGCGGCACGTCCGTGGTCTCCTGGCTGGCCAAGAAGGTCGGACCGACCGGCAGGGTCATGGCGACCGACACCGACATCTCGTGGGCCGTCCCCTCGGTCACCCGCCCCCCGGTCGAGGCCCTCGTCCACCACGTGGGCGTCGACCAGCCGCCGGGGGACGGTTTCGACCTCGTCCACGCCCGGCTCGCCCTGGCCCATGCGCCGGACCCCGAGAGGGCACTGCTGTCGATGACCAAGGCTCTGCGTCCCGGCGGACGGCTCCTGATCGAGGACGCCGACCTCGCTCTCCAGCCTCTGGCCTGCCTCGAGGGATCCGGCCCCGAGCACCAGCTGGCCAACCGGCTCCGCGAGGCCGTCCGCGCACTGCTCGCCGAACGCGGAATCGACCCCGCGCACGGCCGCCGACTCCCGCGCCTGCTGCGCGCGGCGGGACTGCGCGGTGTGGAGGCCGACGCGTACTTCCCCGTCGCCTCACCGGCCTGTGCCGCCCTGGAGGCGGCGACCATCGACCGGCTCCGCGAAGCGCTCGTCACGACGAACGTCGCCACGGAAGAGGAGATCGACCGTCATCTGGCCAACGTGACCTCCGGCGCGACGGACATCGCCGCCCCGCCACTGATCTCGGCGTGGGGACGGAAGGCGTAGCTTGCGCGTGGTCGCGCAGAACGCCAGCCTGAGGTCCATGAAGGACAACACGACACGCCTCGACCACGTCGTCCTCTGGGTACAGGAGCCGATCGCCGCAGCCGACTTCTACGAGAAGGCCGTCGGCCTGGAGCCCGTGAGGGTCGCCGAGTACGCGGCGGGGCGAGCCCCGTTCCCCTCCGTGCGCCTCAATGACGAGACCCTCCTCGACCTCATGCCGCTCGCCGTGGCCGGGACCATGAGAATGGTGCCCGGCGCCGCCGACAGTGCGGGCCACCCGGTCAACCACGTCTGCCTCGCCCTGCCCGCTGACGCCTTCGACGAACTGCGCATCCGTCTGGAGGAACGGTCGGTCCCCGTCTCGGACTTCTCGTACGACTCCTTCGGCGCACGTGGAGCGGCCCGGCGCAGCTTCTACTTCCGGGACCCGGACGGCAACGTGCTCGAGGCTCGGCACTACGACTAGGCGTGGGCGGTTTCCGGTCGGCCTCCGTGTGCCGGAACGACGACCGATGACCGATTCGCACCACAACACTCGCCGTCGATGCTGCCCGTGCAAAGGGCCACGCACGGGCACGCAAAGTCCACCCATGGCCGCCTCAGAACAGGGGCTCCGGAAGCACCCCTTCCAGTGCCAGCAGCTTCCGCTTGGTCTCCAGGCCGCCGCCGAACCCCCCGATGCCGCCGTCGCTCTCGACCACCCGGTGGCACGGCACCACCACGGGCAGTGGATTCGACCCCATCGCGACCCCCACCGCCTGGGCCGCGCCCGGCTGCCCCACGCGCCGCGCCAGGTCGCCGTAGCCCACGACGGAGCCGTAGGGGACGCCGGACGCCAGCTCGCGCAGTACCTGACGGTTGAACCCGGAGATCAGCGACCAGTCCAGCGGCAGCTCGAAGTCGTGCCGCTCGCCGGCGAAGTACGCCGCGACCTGACGTATCGCCTCGGCCAGCCGAGGCGCGCCGGGGGCTTCCACGGGGGTGGTGCCGAGGCGGGAGGCGAGCCGGTCGAGTGTCCGGTCGCGCACCTCGTCCGTGACGTGGAACACGATGTTCACCAGGCCGTCGTCCGTCGCGGCCAGCAGCAGTGGACCGATGTCCGTGCCGACGACGGCCCACACGACCTGCCGCTCGTCCTGAGCATGGCTGTTCATGGGACCACGGTACGGGCCGCCACTGACAACGACGGTGACGTGCGCTCCGCCCCGCGACACACGCCACCTGTCTCGGACCGCCCTCAGCCCTGCGTGGCCTCTCTGACCACGTCCGGCTTGTTGGTGATGATGCCGTTCACGCCGTAGTCCGCCACCCGGCGCGCGTTGGCCGCGTCGTTCACGGTCCAGGTGAGCATCTCCAACGGTTTCCCGTGCGGACCCTTCAGCGCGTGGATCGTGGCGACATAGGACGCGGAGATGGTCGTGTACGAGGAGTTGATCTGATCGCTGAACGTCGCGTACTCGGGCAGGTCGGCGATGTCCGGGGTGCCGAGGACGGCGGTTTTCACCGCCGGGCGCAGCTCGTGGACCCGTCGGACGGTGTCGGCGCCGAAGCTCTGGATCACCAGGTCCTCGAGGCGTGCAGGGCCGAGCCAGCCCTCGTTGTCGAGCACCTTCAGGGTCTCCTGCTCGATGCCCGGATAGAGCTGGGGGTTCTTGATCTCCAGGACGAGCTTCTGGTGATTGCGTGACACACGCCTCATGTACTGCTCCAACGTCGGCACGCGCGCGCCCGCGTAGTCGTCGCCGAACCAGCTGCCCGCGTCCAGGCGCGAGATCTCCGCGGCGGTGAAGTCCGCCACGTTCCAGGGCGCGCGCTCCGGATAGAGCTCCTCGACGTTGGTCGTCCGCGTCAGCGTTGCGTCATGGAGGACGACGAGTCTGCCGTCCCTGGTGCGCTGGACGTCGTTCTCAACCCACTCGAAGCCCATCTCGTCGGCCTTGTCGACGGCGGCCAAGGTGTTCTCGGGCGCGTAGGCGGAAGCTCCGCGGTGTGCGACGACCAGCGGATTGTCGGCGTCGGCGGCTGCCGCACGGGCGGCGGAAGTGGGGAGCAGGAGCACGGTGGCCCCCAAGAGCGCTGTGGTCGCGGCGGCAACTGCGCGCACGTGCATGCGTACTCCTCGCGTCGGTCGATCACGGTCAGCTCAAGAGTGACAGCAGAGGGTCAACAGCAGAGGGGCGCAGGATGGCCATGAAATGAATGCAGTTGCCCAAGTCCGCTCACGGGCACCGCACAAGTGAGGCAAGGGCGTGTTTCTTTGCCGGAAAATCGTTCGACCATTCCGGTGGGGGTCATACTCTCTGCGACAACCCTGACCGTTGTGGCGGTCCCGGGGCTGGGGGCATCGCAGGGAATCCAGGGACGCGACAGGGCGGGAAAGGCAGCCGCGAATGCAGGGCACGGTCGACGGCTTCAGCTACGGACTCGTCACACCGGTGGTGGCCTATCTCATGGCCTGCCTCGGTGGTGCGCTCGGCCTGCGCTGCACCACCAGATCGATGCTCGTCGACGGCCGCTGGCGGATCGGCTGGCTCGCGCTGGGCTCGGCGGCCATCGGCTCCGGCATCTGGACGATGCACTTCGTGGCGATGATGGGGTTCAAGGTCCTGCACACCCCGGTCCAGTACGACCCCCTGACCACCTTCGCGAGCCTCGCCGTCGCGATCGTCATGGTCGGTATCGGCATCTTCATGGTCGCGTCCAAGGGGGCGACCGGGGCCGCGCTCTTCACCGGCGGCACCATCACCGGCCTGGGCATAGCCTCCATGCACTACCTGGGCATGGCCGGGCTGCGCCTCAACGGCACGCTCGAATACAACACCCTCACCGTGGCCGCGTCGGTCGTCATCGCCGTGGTGGCCGCGATCGCCGCCCTGTGGGCCGCCGGACAGGTCCGCGGCTTCCTGTGGAGTGTCGGCGCCAGCCTCGTCATGGGGATCGCCGTCAGCGGCATGCACTACACGGGCATGGCGGCCCTCAGCGTGCATCTGCACAGCGCCGCCGCCCCCGCCCCGGCCGACGGCTCCTCCTCCGCCGGTCTGCTCGCCCCGCTGATCATCGGCCCGCTGGTCTTCCTGCTCCTCGCGGGCGTCGTCGTGATGTTCGACCCGTTCATGATCATGGGCAGGTTCCACGGGAACCCGGTCGAACGGCGGCCCGGCATCCCCGCGCAGGCCACCGCGCACACCTGCCGGCACCCGGAGTCCCGCACCGGTCAGGAGCACCGCGAGCGGAGTTACCGCACCCCGCAGAACCGCTGATCGGAGCCCGTTGTCAGTGCGGGGTCGTACGGTGGATTCCATGCGGCCCGTTTCCAAGATCGAACGCACGGTGGCGCCCCTCGAGGTCGTCAGCCCCTTCCAGCCGAGCGGTGACCAGCCCACGGCCATCGCTGAGCTCGCCCAGCGCATCGGAGCAGGTGAGAAGGACGTCGTCCTGCTCGGCGCGACCGGCACCGGCAAGTCCGCCACCACCGCGTGGATGATCGAGAAGCTCCAGCGCCCCACCCTGGTGATGGCGCCGAACAAGACGCTGGCCGCCCAGCTGGCCAATGAGTTCCGCGAGCTGCTGCCGAACAACGCGGTCGAATACTTCGTCTCGTACTACGACTACTACCAGCCAGAGGCCTACGTCCCGCAGTCCGACACCTACATCGAGAAGGACTCCTCGATCAACGAGGAGGTCGAGCGTCTGCGCCACTCCGCGACCAACTCGCTGCTCACCCGCCGGGACGTGGTCGTGGTCGCCTCGGTCTCCTGCATCTACGGCCTCGGTACGCCACAGGAGTACGTGGACCGGATGGTCCCGCTCCGGGTCGGGGAGGAGTTCGACCGGGACGAGCTGCTGCGCCGCTTCGTGGACATCCAGTACACACGCAACGATCTGGCGTTCACCCGCGGCACCTTCCGCGTCCGCGGCGACACCATCGAGATCTTCCCCGTGTACGAGGAGCTCGCCGTCCGCATCGAGATGTTCGGCGACGAGATCGAGGCCCTCTCCACCCTCCACCCCCTCACCGGCGAGATCATCAGCGACGACCAGCAGTTGTACGTCTTCCCCGCCTCCCACTACGTCGCCGGCCCCGAGCGCCTGGAGCGCGCCGCCAACGACATCGAGAAGGAGCTGGGGGAGCGCCTGTCGGAGCTGGAGAAGCAGGGCAAGCTCCTGGAGGCCCAGCGGCTGCGCATGCGCACGACGTACGACCTGGAGATGCTCCGCCAGATCGGCTCCTGCTCCGGCGTGGAGAACTACTCGATGCACTTCGACGGCCGCGAGCCCGGATCCCCGCCGAACACCCTGCTGGACTACTTCCCGGACGACTTCCTCCTCGTCATCGACGAGTCGCACGTCACCGTGCCCCAGATCGGCGCGATGTACGAGGGCGACGCCTCCCGCAAGCGCACCCTCGTCGACCACGGCTTCCGGCTGCCCTCTGCCCTCGACAACCGCCCCCTGAAGTGGGAGGAGTTCCAAAAGCGCGTCGGTCAGACGGTCTACCTCTCGGCGACCCCCGGTCAGTACGAGCTGTCCCGCTCCGACGGCCACGTCGAGCAGATCATCCGCCCCACCGGCCTCATCGACCCCGAGGTCGTCGTCAAGCCGACCGAGGGCCAGATCGACGACCTGGTGCACGAGATCCGCAAGCGCACGGAGAAGGACGAGCGGATCCTCGTCACCACCCTCACCAAGAAGATGGCCGAGGACCTCACCGACTACTTCCTGGAACTCGGCATCCAGGTTCGCTACCTCCACAGCGACGTCGACACCCTGCGCCGCGTCGAACTGCTGCGCGAGCTGCGAGCCGGTGAGTACGACGTCCTGGTCGGCATCAACCTTCTCCGGGAGGGCCTCGACCTCCCCGAGGTCTCGCTGGTGGCGATCCTCGACGCCGACAAGGAGGGCTTCCTGCGCTCCGGGACCTCACTGATCCAGACGATCGGTCGCGCGGCGCGCAATGTGTCGGGTCAGGTCCACATGTACGCCGACAGGATCACCCCGGCGATGGAGAAAGCCATCGACGAGACCAATCGCCGCCGGGAGAAGCAGGTCGCGTACAACACGGCGAACGGCATCGACCCCCAGCCACTGCGCAAGAAGATCAACGACATCGTCGCGCGGATCGCCCGCGAGGACGTCGACACCGAGCAACTGCTCGGCACGGGTTACCGCCAGGGGAAGGAAGGCAAGGGCGCCAAGGCCCCCGTCCCCTCTCTCGGCGGCAAGGCGGCCAAGTCCGCCAAGGGCAGGGCCAAGGGGACCGCCCCGACCGACCGCCCCGCGGCCGACCTCGCCCAGCAGATCGAGGAGATGACGGAGCGCATGCGCGCGGCCGCCGGCGACCTGCAGTTCGAGATCGCCGCCCGGCTGCGGGACGAGGTCTCCGAAATGAAGAAGGAACTGCGGCAGATGAGGGAGGCGGGCCTGGCCTGACGGCACGGCGGGCGCCGGGGGAGAGGGGAGCCCTTCGCGTGGGCGCGCTGTGTTGCAAGACCGACACAAAGTGCGACACAGGCTGCGGCAATGTCAGTGCTGCTGCGTAAGGTGCTGCACATCCGTGGATTCCACGGAAACAGGGGTCAGTTCGAGAGGGGAATCAGCGCGTGACCGTCAACATGACCAAGGGTCAGGCCATCAGTCTGCAGAAGAACGACGGAGGCAGCCTGACCGCGGTACGCATGGGTCTCGGCTGGCAGGCTGCCCCCAGGCGCGGCCTGTTCGGATCCCGCACCCGTGAGATCGACCTCGACGCCTCCGCCGTGCTGTTCGCGGACAAGCAGCCGGTCGACGTCGTCTTCTTCCGTCACCTGGTGAGCGACGACGGCTCGGTCCGCCACACCGGCGACAACCTGGTCGGCGGCGTGGGCCAGGGTGGCGACGACGAGGCGATCCTCGTCGACCTGGCCCGGATCCCGGTCCACATCGACCAGATCGTCTTTACCGTGAACTCCTTCACGGGCCAGACCTTCCAGGAAGTGCAGAACGCGTTCTGCCGTCTGGTCGACGAGACCAACGGAGAAGAGCTCGCGCGTTACACCCTCGCGGGCGGCGGCCAGTACACGGCCCAGATCATGGCCAAGGTCCACCGCGCGGGCACGGGCTGGCAGATGACCGCCATCGGTACGCCCGCCAACGGGCGCACCTTCCAGGACCTGATGCCGGCGATCCTGCCGGTCCTGTAGGCAAGCACGACGCAGCACGCAGCAAGCGACACAGGGGGACGAAGTCGATGACGGCCGAGCTGGTCCGGGGGCAGAACCATCCGCTGCCCGAGGTCCGACTGGAGATCCGCGTCTCGGCCGGCACGCCGATCGTGGCCGGGGCGACCCTCGGCGACGAGCACGGCCACGTGCTCGGCGTGGAGTGGGTCGCCCACCCGGGTGCGCCCACCCTGCCGGGCGTCGAGGTTCCCCAACAGGCGGCGGCCGACCACCGTCTCGCCGTGGACCTCGACGCCCTGACGCCGTCCGTGCACCGGGTGACCGTGCTGCTCGCCCTGCCGTCGGGCAGCGGCGGCCCGGCGCGGTTCGGCGCCGTCGCCGCCCCCTTCGTCGCGGTCACCGGCCTCGACGGCTCCGAGGTCGCCAGCTACACCATCACCGACCTCGAGGCGGAGTCGGCCGTCATCGCCCTCGAGCTGTACCGCAGGCAGGGCGCCTGGAAGGTCCGCGCGGTCGGCCAGGGGTACGCGGGCGGCCTCGCCGAGCTGCTCACCGACCAGGGCCTGCCCCAGGCGCACCAGCTCGCCGGCAGTATCCACGAGGCCGTGGCCCATGGCCTCGCCCGGTCGGTGGCCGCGCCCCCGCCCCGCCTCCCGGACGCGGACCGCCGCCGCCAGACGGCCGCCCCGGCGCAGGGCCCCGACCAGACCCACGGCGGCACGACACCCCAGGGCCTGCCCGGGAACACCTCGCCGCAACAGGGACACCAACCCGCCTCCCCGTACGGCACCACACCTCCCTACGGCTCCCCTCGCGACGCCACCCTGCCCGACCACGCCTCGGCGCAACACGGTGGCCCTGCCCCGGCCGATCCGGCCGCCGGCACCCAGCCCGCCGCGTCCACCGCCGGCGGCCCCGTCAACTACAGCCACCCCGGCCGTCAGACCACCGCGCCACCACCGCCCCCGCCGACCGCGCCACCGGCCCAGCCGGGTCAGCCCGCGCGGCCGGTCGCCGGCGACGCGACGGGCTGGTCCATGGAGGAGCGGCTCTACAACCAGGTGTGGGGCATGTTCGAGGACCTCGCCCGCACCACCGCCGCCTACCGCAGCGCCGTCGACTTCGCCGAGTCGCGCATGGAACAGGAGCTGGACAAGGTCCTGTCCGACCCGCGCAGCCGCATCAGCGGTCAGGGCGACGCCGCGCGCGAGGCCGCCCGAGCCAAGCACGCCCAGCTCGTGGACCAGGCCAGGGTCGCCCTCGACCGCGACCTCGCACAGCTCAGGGCCGAGGCCGATGTCGTCGAGCCCGCGCTGCCCCCGGCCTTCGCGAGCTGGGACAACCCGGTCTGGCACGGCTACCGGGTGCCGATGGAGATCCCGATGGCCCTGCGCCTGGGCGACCTCCATCTGCCGGAGAGCGAGGACGTGAGCATCCCGATGCTGGTCCGGCTGCCGCTGGAGCGCGGGCTGTGGATCGACAGCGGCCGCTCCGGCTCCCGCGACTCGCTCGCCGACTCCGACGAGCTGCGCCGCCGTGCGCTGGACACGGCAGTGGCGCTCGCCGCGCGTCTGCTCGCGGTCTACCCGCCGGGCGAGTTCACCGTGCACGTCGTCGACGCGGCCGGGGCGGGCTCGTCGGCGCTGGCGCCCCTGGTGGGGGCCGGTGTGCTCGCCGGACCGCCCGCCGCCGGAGCCGCAGGCGTCTCCGACATCCTCGGGCGGCTCACCCAGCGCGTCGACCTCGTGCAGATGGCGGTGCGCGGCGGTGCGGCCGACGCGCTGCCCCCGGGGTTCGACCCGGCCGAGCAGCTGCTGATCGTCAATGACTTCCCGCACGGCTTCGACGATCGCGCCGTCACCCAGCTCCGCTATCTCGCGGACGAGGGCCCGGCGGTCGGCGTCCACCTGATGATGGTCGCCGACCGGCAGGAAGCCGCCGCCTACGGGCCGTTGCTCGACCCGCTGTGGCGTTCGCTGATGCGACTGACGCCCACCCCCGACGACCACCTCGCCGACCCCTGGGTCGGGCACGCGTGGACGTACGAGCCGTCGAGCATCCCGCCCGGCAGCCGGGTCATGCATGACGTGCTCGCCCGCGTCGCGGACGCCCGCCGCTCCTGGAACCGGTGAGGACCATCCCGTACCAAGCCCTCGTAAAGCCGCTTGACCTGCCGTTTTGATCCTTTCTTTGCCTAGCCCTTTACCTACTCTTGGTGATTGGGTACTCTTTTGGTGCGGAGGGGAGTACTCCCTACTTGCTGCGGCGTACCCGTCAATACGGATCAATCCTGATCCCGGGGCGTCGGCCCGGCGGCACCAGGCGTTGTGGAACGCCTTGGAGGACCGGGTGGAAGAGACCTCCGGTAGCGACGACGCTGCTATTTGCCGTTACGTACTGCCGGAGGCGCAGTGGATGTTTCCACGACCCTATGGGTCTTGACAGTTGTGGGCCTTGCCGCCCTCATCGCGGTCGACTTCTTCATCGGCCGCAAGCCACATGACGTGTCCATCAAGGAAGCCGGAATCTGGACGGTCGTCTGGATCGCCCTGGCCGCCCTCTTCGGACTCGGGCTGCTCGTCTTCGGCGGCGGCCAGCCGGCCGGAGAGTTCTTCGCGGGCTTCATCACCGAGAAGTCCCTGAGCGTCGACAACCTCTTCGTCTTCGTCCTGATCATGGCGAAGTTCTCGGTGCCCTCGCAGTACCAGCAGCGGGTGCTGCTGGTCGGTGTGCTGATAGCCCTGGTGCTCCGCGCGATATTCATCGCCGCGGGCGCGGCGATCCTCGCCAGCTTCGCCTGGGTCTTCTACATCTTCGGCGCGTTCCTGATCTACACCGCCTGGAAGCTGATCCAGGAGGCCAGGGCCGATGAGGCGGAGGAGGAGTACGAGGAGAACAAGCTCCTCAAGGCAGTGGAGAAGCGCTTCGGTGTCGCCGACCGATACCACGGCACCAAGCTGTGGATCGAGGAGAACGGCAAGCGCGTCATGACGCCGATGCTGGTCGTGATGCTCGCCATCGGCACCACGGACGTCCTCTTCGCGCTGGACTCGATCCCGGCGATCTTCGGCCTGACCCAGGACCCGTACATCGTGTTCACGGCCAACGCGTTCGCGCTCATGGGTCTGCGACAGCTGTACTTCCTGATCGGCGGCCTGCTGAGGAAGCTGGTCCACCTGTCGTACGGTCTGTCGGTCATCCTCGGCTTCATCGGCGTGAAGCTGGTGCTGCACGCCCTGCACGAGTCCGGCGTCCACGTACCGGAGATCTCCATCCCGGTCTCGCTCGGCGTGATCTGCGCGGTCCTGATCGTCACCACGATCACCAGCCTCATCGCTTCCAAGAAGCAGGCGCAGGCAGATGCCGAGGCGGCGCACGCAGATGCCGAGGCAGTGCAGGAGAAGGCCGACGGCACCGAGAAGGACAGCGTCGAGGCCTGACGGAGGCCGACAGCGCACAGCAATCACTGATGGGGCCCCGCACGAGGCAGACGCAGATCCACGGCGTCCACCGAGTGCGGGGCCCTTTCACGTCTGAAAGGATCACCGCATGCTCGCTCGGCTCCGGTCGCTCACGACACGATGGACCGATGTCGTCCCGGTGGCCGCGGTCGTCCTGCTCGCTCTCACCTGGGGACGTGATCTGCCCGCAGCGGCCGTCGCCCTGGTGACGCTGGTGCTCGCGGGAGCCGTACTGGCCGCCGTCCACCACGCCGAGGTCGTGGCGCACCGGGTCGGTGAACCGTTCGGCTCCCTCGTCCTCGCCGTCGCCGTCACGATCATCGAGGTCGCCCTGATCGTCACCCTGATGCTCGACGGCGGCGACAAGAGCGCGACGCTCGCCCGCGACACCGTCTTCGCCGCCGTGATGATCACCTGCAACGGCATCCTCGGCATCTGTCTGCTCGTCGGCTCACTGCGCCACGGAATCGCGGTGTTCAACCCCGAGGGCACCGGCGCCGCCCTCGCCACGGTCGCGACGCTGGCCACGCTCAGCCTGGTGCTTCCCACCTTCACCACCAGCAAGCCGGGCCCGGAGTTCTCCACGGCACAACTCACCTTCGCCGCACTGTCCTCACTGGCTCTGTACGGCCTGTTCGTGGCGACGCAGACCGTGCGCCACAGGGACTACTTCCTGCCCATCACCCGGCTGGGCGAGGTGATCACCGAGGACGACCACGCCGAGGCTCCGTCGGCCCGCACCGCCCGGACGAGCCTCGGAATGCTCGGCCTGGCGCTCGTCGGCGTGGTCGGCCTCGCCAAGGGTGTCTCACCGACCATCGAGTCCGGTGTCGACGCTGCGGGACTGCCGCACGCCGTCGTCGGTGTGATCATCGCCCTGCTCGTGCTGCTGCCCGAGACGATCGCCGCTCTGCGCGCCGCCCGCCGCGACCGGGTCCAGACCAGCCTCAACCTCGCCCTCGGCTCCGCCATGGCCAGCATCGGCCTCACCATCCCGGCCGTCGCCCTGGCCTCCGTCTGGCTCTCCGGACCACTCGTCCTCGGCCTCGGTGCCACTCACATGGTGCTGCTCGCCCTGACCGTCGTGGTGGCCTCGCTGACCGTGGTCCCGGGACGCGCGACACCACTGCAGGGCGGGGTCCATCTGGTGCTGTTCGCGGCGTATCTGGAGCTGGCGGTGAACCCGTAGCGGCGGTGTCGGTGCATGCGTGCCGCCGGTGTCGGCGCGTACGTGGCACGGGTGTTCACCCCGCAGCGGCCTCCGCCTCCGCCGTCGCCAGGGGCACCGGCCGGGTCTCCGGCAGCAGCGCGAAGCAGCCCAGGCTCAGCAGGGCGATCCCGGTCAGATACGCGCCCACGCCCCAGGGCACCCGTCCGCCCTGGGCCACGGCGGTGGCCACGATCGGAGTCAGGGCGCCGCCCACCACCCCGCCGAGGTTGTAGCCGACAGCGGCGCCGGTGCAGCGCACCCGCGGCTCGTACAACTCCGGCAGGTACGCGGCGATGACGGCGAACATCGTGACGAACGCGAGCATCGCCACGAGGAAGCCGAAGAAGATCAGCAGGGGTTCACCGGTCGCCAGCAGGGCGACCATCGGGAACATCCACAACACGGTGACGGAACAACCGATCAGGCACATCGGGCGCCGCCCGTACCGGTCGCCGAGCACCGCCGCCACCGGTGTCAGAGCGCCCTTCACCACCACGGCGCCCATGATGCAGGTCAGCATGACCGTACGGCTGACTCCGAGCCGGTCGGTTCCGTACGCGAGGGACCAGGTCGTCACCGAGTAGAACACCGCGTACCCGATCGCGAGCGCCCCCGCCGTCAGCAGGACGAGCCGCCAGTGGCCGCGCACCACCTCGGCGAACGGCACGCGCGCGGGCTCGTCGATCTGCAGGAACTGCGGGCTCTCCGTGAGCGACGACCGCAGCCACAGCCCTGCGACGGCCAGTACGCCCGCCGCCCAGAACGGCACCCGCCACCCCCAGGCGGCGAACTGGGACTCCGTCAGGCTCGCCGACAGCGCCAGCATCACCCCGTTGGCCAGCAGGAACCCGACCGCGGGCCCGACCTGGGGGAAGCTCGACCACAACCCGCGCCGATCGGCCGGTGCGTGCTCCGCCGTCAGCAGCACCGCGCCGCCCCATTCCCCGCCGAGCCCGAGCCCCTGCAGGAAGCGCAGCACCAGGAGGAGGAAAGGGGCGGCCGCACCGATCGAGTCGAACGTGGGGACGCAGCCGACGGCCACCGTCGCGCCTCCGGTCAGCAGCAGCGAGGCGACGAGGACCGGCCGCCGTCCGTGCCGGTCCCCGATGTGCCCGAACAGCACCGAGCCGAGCGGCCGCGCCACGAACCCGACCCCGAAGGTCGCGAAGGCCGCGAGGGTCCCGGCCAGGGGCGAGAACGTAGGGAAGAACAGCGGCCCCAGGACGAGAGCCGCCGCCGTCCCGTAGACGAAGAAGTCGTAGAACTCGATGGCCGTCCCGGCGAGCGAGGCGGACGCGAGTCGCAGCATGGAAGGCGGCTTCACGGTGTGTGCAGCTTGCATGCCGCTTCAACTACCCACGGTGACAGGTGGTTACGGGGGGCGTGCGAAGGCCCGTTCCAGGTCAATGAGGCTCAGGAGGCGTCAACGGGTCTCAGTAGGTCACCGAGATGCGCCGGGCGGGTCCGTCGATGAGGATCACGCCCCCGTAAGGGATGACGAGCTGGGGATCGGTGTGTCCGAGATCCACGTCGAAGACGATCGTGGTGTCGGGGGCGTACGTCCGCATGGCGCGCAGAACGGCCTCCCGCTGTCCGGCCGCGTAACGGGCCGCCTGCTCAGGGGTGTTGGGCCGTTCGAAGGACCAGGCCTTGGGACGGCCCATCAGGAGTGCTGGGAAGCGCTGGAGCAGGCCGCGTTCGCCCATGTTTCGCAGGGTGCGGAAGACCTCCTCTCCGCTGGGCAGTTCCTCCGAGGTCTCCAGGACGAGCACGCCGCCGTCGAGGACGGACGGGTCGCGCGGCACCTCGCGGTCGGCCATCAGCAGCCAGCCGAGGACCTCCAGGCAGCCGCCCCAACTCCGGCCCTCCACCACGCGGTCGGGGTTCACCCAGGTCCATCCGGCGCCGGGCACGGTCTCCGGCTCCGCGTCGAAGGCCGCCGGGTCGGCCCAGTCGCGATCGACGTCGTTGAAGCGCTCGGCGGGCCGCAGTTCGTACGGTCCCGAGGTGAACAAGGCGGCGCGCAGGGAGTCCGCGGTCAGCGGGTCCATGGCGCCGGACCTGCCCAGCGAGGTCATCACGGTCCCGCCGTGGTAGCCGACGATTCCTGTGTTGTACAGGAACGCCAACAGGTTGGAGTTGTCGCTCATGCCGAAGAACGGCTTGGGGTTCGCCCGCAGCAACTCACGGTCGAGGAACGGCAGCACGGTGATCTGGTCGTCGCCGCCGATCGACGTGAAGACCGCCTTGATGCCTGGGTCGGCGAAGGCCGCGTGGATGTCGTCGGCCCGCTCCTGCGGTGTCGTGCCCATCTTCCGGGTCGTCGGGTACTCGACCGGTTCGAGACCGTACTCCTCACGTAACCGCTGCAGGCCCAGTTCGTAGGGCCGTGGGAAGAGCTCGGGCAGGCCGGCGCCGGGAGAGAGGACGGCGACGCGGTCGCCGAAGGAGGGCTTGGGAGGGTACGAGGGCGTGGTCATGCGGGGAGGGTACGGACTCCTGCCTCATCGTTTCACCGTGATAAACCGGGGTTGAGCGGCGGCCCGTCGGGTCGCCCACCCGAACGGACCGGAGGAACCGTGCCCCGCAGCCTGGCCAACGCCCCGATCATGATTCTCAACGGCCCCAACCTGAACCTCCTGGGGCAGCGTCAGCCCGAGATCTACGGCTCCGACACGCTCGCCGACGTCGAGGCGATGTGCGCCAAGGCGGCGGCCGCGCACGGGGGCACGGTGGACTTCCGGCAGTCCAACCACGAGGGCGAACTCGTCGACTGGATCCATGAGGCACGGCTCGACCACAGCGGCATCGTCATCAACCCGGGCGCCTACTCGCACACCTCCGTGGCGATCCTCGACGCGCTCAACACCTGTGACGGGCTGCCCGTGCTGGAGGTCCACATCTCCAACATCCACAAGCGGGAGACGTTCCGGCACCACTCGTACGTCTCCCTGCGCGCCGACGGGGTCATCGCCGGCTGCGGGGTGCAGGGTTATGTGTTCGGCGTGGAGCGGGTGGCCGCGCTGGTGGGGGCGGGAAAGGCCGAGGCGTAGGGCGCCGTCGGCGGGGTGCGGAGGCGGGCGGCCCGGTCTCCCGGCGAACGAGGCGGTCATGCCTGGTCCCCGGGCGAACGAGGCGGTCATGCCCGATCCCCGGGCGAACGCCCCTTACAGACGGCCCGCTTCCACGATCCGTCGCAGGAACTGCCGCGTGCGTTCCTGCCGCGGGTCGCCGAAGACCTGCTCCGCGGTGCCGTGTTCCAGCACCACACCTCCGTCCAGAAAACACACCTGGTCGGCGACGTCGCGGGCGAAGCCCATCTCGTGCGTGGCCAGCACCATGGTCATGCCGTCGTCCTTCAGGTCACGGACGACGTTCAGGACCTCGCCCACCAGCTCCGGGTCGAGGGCCGCGGTGATCTCGTCGAGCAGCAGCAGCCGGGGGCGTACGGCCAGGGCGCGCACGATCGCCACGCGCTGCTGCTGACCGCCGCTGAGCCGGTCGGGGTACGCGCCCGCCTTCCCGTTCAGCCCGAGGCGGTCCAGGAGTTCATGGGCCCGTTCCTCGGCCTCCGCACGGCCCACGCCGTGCACCCGGCGCGGGGCGAGGGTGATGTTGTCCAGCACCGTCATGTGCGGGAACAGGTTGTACGACTGGAAGACCACGCCGATGCGGCGGCGTACCGCGTCCTGGTCGGCGCGCGGGTCGGTGATCTCCTCGCCGTCCAGCCAGATCGCCCCGTCGTCGATGTCCTCCAGGAGGTTGGCGCAGCGCAGCAGCGTCGACTTGCCGGACCCGGAGGCGCCGATCAGGGCGGTCACGGTGTGCGGGGCGACCGCCAGGTCGACGTCCCGCAGGACGACCGAGCCGCCGAAGGTCTTGCGCACGGACTCCATCCGCAGCACGGGGGAGCCCTCGGAGGCGTCCGAGGCCTCTCGGGTCTCGCTCATGTCGTACCTCCCTGCGCCCGCTGCCGGTCCATCCGGGCGGTCACCCAGTCGGTGAAGCGGGTCATCGGAATCGTCAGGGCGACGAAGACCAGTCCGGCGACGATGTACGGCGTGTAGTTGAGGCTGCGGCCCACGATGATGTCCGCGGCGCGTACGGCGTCGATGGCGCCGCCGATCGAGACCAGGCCGGTGTCCTTCTGCAGCGACACGAGGTCGTTGAGGAGGGGTGGCACCTGGCGGCGTACCGCCTGGGGGAGCACGACGTGCCGCAGCGCCTGCCGGTTGGTGAGGCCCAGCGAGCGGGCCGCCGCGCGCTGCGAGGGATGCACGGACTCGATGCCGGCGCGGAACACCTCGGCGACGTACGCCGAGTACGTGAGCGTCAGCGCGGTGCCGCCCAGGAGCACCGGGTCGACGCTCACGCCCTGGAGCCTGAGCGCGGGGACGCCCAGCACCACGATCATCAGGTTGATGATCAGCGGCAGCCCGCGGAAGAAGTCGGTGTAGGCGGCGGCCAGCGCCCGCAGCGGGAAGAACACCGGGCCGCGAAGGGTCCGCGCGACGGCGATGAGCATGCCGAGGACGAGCACGGCGACGCCGCAGATCAGCAGCAGCCGGACGTTGAGCCACAGTCCTTCGAGGACCTTGGGGAGCGCCTCGCGCGCGTACTCCGCGCTGAAGAACGTCTCCTTGGTGCGCGGCCAGCCCGGCGCGTTGACGACGACGAGATAGAGGACGACGCCCGTGACCAGGGTCGACAGGGCGGCGATGCCCGTGGCGCGGCGGGCCCGGGTGCGCTTGTAGTGCTCCCGGTCGAGCCGCCGCCGCGAGGGGACGTAGCCGTCGTCCGCGCCGGGCATGCCGTCGCCGTCGGCCGCGTCCCCCCGGCCTGGCTCCTGCTTCACGACCGTCACTTGAGGACCGGGGCGTCGACGGCGTCGGAGAGCCACTCCTGCTCGATCTTCGCCAGCGTGCCGTCCTCGCGCAGGGCGTCCACAGCGGTCGTCACGCAGGACGTGAGGGCGCTGCCCTTGTCGAGGACGAGCCCGAACTGCTCGGGCGTGCCGCCCTGGTTCTCGAACTGGCCGACGATCTTCGCGTCCGTCACCTCGGCCGAGGTGATGTAGAACGCGGTCGGCAGGTCGACCACGATCGCGTCGATCTGGCCGTTCTTCAGTGCGGACTTGGCCTGGTCGTTCTTGGCGTACGCGGCGGCGTCCTGGGTCGGCTTCACCACGTCGTCGATGTAGTCCAGGCTGGTGGTGCCGACCTGGGCGCCCAGGTGGAGCTTCCGGAGGTCGGCGATGTTCGTGGCCTTCGCGGCCGCGGAGCCCTTCAGCGCGACGACGGCCTGGCGCACGTCGTAGTAGCCCGACGAGAAGTCCACGGCCTTCTTGCGCTCGTCGCTGATCGACACCTGGTTGATGTCGAAGTCGAAGGTCTTCGCCCCCGGAGCGAACGCCTTGTTGAAGGGCACGCTCTGCCAGACGACGTCCGCCTCGGCGTAGCCGAGCTCCTTCGCGACGGCGTACGCGACCGCCGACTCGAAGCCCTCGCCGGTCTTCGGGTCGTCGCCCCTGAACCAGGGCTCGTACGCCGGTTCGTCGGTGGCGATCGTCAGCTTGCCGGAGGTCTGCGTGCTCAACTCGCCCTTGGCGCAGGACGCCCCGGACGCCGAGGCGGAGGCCGAGCCGGAGGTGCCCTCCTCCGGCTGCGGGGCGCAGCCCACCGCCATGGCGGCGAGCAGGGCGGCTATGGCGGCGGAGGCGGCACGGCGCGGGGAGCGCGGGGCTCGCAGGACAGGACGCATGGCGTGAGATTGACAGCGCCACGTCCTGTTTGTCGAGGTCACATGGCTCATTGTCCGCATTCTGGGAACGTGTGTTGCATTCCTGTGAACGCTCGGGCGGGGCCGCCGGCCGAGGGCGGGGATTGGAGGCCGGCGGCCCATCCGCGCGGGAGCCGTCATCCCGTGCGGACCTGCTTCCAGTGGACTACGCCACGGCGTGCGCCGGGAGCGCGCGCGTGGCATCGGTGCGTGCGTTCGATTCACACGGGGCGCGTGAGAGCGTGCTCGCGCCCCCTGTCGGTCGACTCACCAACTTCCTTACGGCATCGTGGAGTTCACCAGCCCCGCGCGCGCCACTCCGGCAGGTGTGGGCGCTCGGCGCCGAGCGTCATGTCGTTGCCATGGCCCGGATGGACCCATGGCTCGTCGGCCAGGGCTTCGAAGATCTTCGTCTCCACGTCGTGGATCGGACTGGCGAACGCCTCCGGGTCCTTGCGGGTGTTGCCCACTCCGCCCGGGAAACCCCGGTGAGCTGCACGTGCTCTCACCGCGGCCCGCCGCATGCAGCACCCCAAGAAAGGGCCCGAGGCAACCCGCCTCGGGCCCTTTGGGTGCGGGCGGCCGCCGATGACGTACCGGACAGCCCCGGTCGGGCTGGTCAGTCGTCCAGGGGCCGAGGTGTCTCCTCCGCACGGCAGGCCCCGCACACGCCGGCCCCGGACTCCCAGCTCTGCCCTCAGGGGCAAAGCAGCAACGAGTGATGCTCAGGCCCTGGTTCGACGAGGGGGCATGGGCCCGGTTCGCGTACTCGCGGCGGGCCTTGCGCTATGCCGGGAACTCACACACCGCCCTCAATGAGGGTCCAACCCGAGGAGACCTGGGACAGCGGGCCGACGTTGGTGTAGTTGCCGTTCACCAGCGTCGAGGTCCAGGCCGTGCCGTCGTCCTTGTAGAAGAACAGGCTGTCCGAGGTCCGGCCCACCTTGTTCCAGATGCCGGAAGTCCCGATCTTCTGGAAGGAGATGCCGGTGCCGTTGGTGGCCTTTGACACCCGGAACTCGAGTTCGCTGCCCGCCCTGGCCCACGACAGCACGGAGTCGCTCGTGGCGGTCAACTCCCCCAGGAAGTCGTCCCTCGGAATGCTGCCCTTGTCCGTGTAGACGCCGCCGGAGAGGGCGCCGTACGCCACATTGCTCCACGGGAACTCGTGAGAACCGTGCCGGGCCGCCGCGACCAGCGTGTCGTGGGAAGAGGCCATGGTGCCCCAGCCCGAGCTGAAGTCGTCGTAGACGCGGACCTGCTGAAACGAGCCGTTCATGAGGGTTCCTGTTACTCCGCGGCCGGTCGTGTTGTAGAAGATCACGGAGTCGGCGGACGCCTCGATGAAAGTCCAGTTCGGGGCGAAGCCGTAGGTCTTGACGCGGGTGTACGTGCCGCCCGTGAAGGTGCCGACCTCCCCGGCCCCGGTGCCCTGGTTGTAGAGCAGCAGCGAGTCGCGGCTCGCGGCGCCGTGCGTGTATCCGGTCGGGAGGCGCAGCATCGCCTTGGCCTGCCAGCGGCCGCCGGAGAGAGTGCCCGTGCCGGCTTGACCGTTGTCGGACCTGTAGAACAGGATCGAGGTGTTCGGGGTGGTCATGGTTGCTCCCTCTTCCTCATACTCGAACGCGCGTGGCGCGGCGGGACTTGGCGGGGCACGCGCCGCGCGCGTTGCGGTCTGCAGGAGGACGACGCCCCTACGCGTGGACCGGCCAGCCACTACTGCCCGCAGGCCCGGCCGTCGCTGCTGGGACGCTCTCAATTCATTCTGTGCCGCGGGGAGTCGCCCCGCACCTCGGCACAGCGCTGTCGGGTGCGCCGACCCGTCGCAGTCCTCCGCGCACGGCGTGGACGCGATCAGGTACGCGACCGGAGGCCGCTCCTGCTCCTGGCGGCTGTCGACGGGGCGGCGGCGCGCGGCGGCTGTTGCCGAACTCGTACATCGACGTACACCGGAGGCCACCGTTGCCGCGTCTGACTCTTGATAATGTTCCTTCTCTAGAGCCAGAACTGAGCGAGGACCACATGGGTGGAACGGCGCGTCAGTTGGCTGTCATCACGGCGGCCGCCGACGTCGTCGACGCCGAGCTGGTGGACGACGAGACGGCCGGCGCCTCGCTGTTCGTCCACACGGACCGGGACCGGCACCTCTCCGCCGAGACTGTCGCCGCCATCGAGGCGAGCGTCGCCGACTCGACCCGCCGCGCGTACGGCACGGACCGCGACGCGTTCACCGCCTGGTGCGCCCAGGAGGACCGGACAACCGTCCCCGCGTCCGCCGAGACGATGGCGGAGTGGGTCAGGCACCTGACCGTCACACCCCGGCCCCGCATGAACCGGCCCGCCGGACCGTCGACCATCGAGCGAGCCATGTCCGCCGTGACCTCCTGGCACGAGGAGCAGGGACGGCCGAAGCCGAACATGCGCGGCGCCCGGGCCGTCCTTAACGCCTACAAGGACCGGCTTGCCCAGGAGAAGGCGGAGGCTGCACAGGCACGGCAGGCGACCGCAGCTCTCCCGCTGCAGATCCGCGCCATGCTCGCCGGGGTCGACCGCTCCACCCTCGCCAGGAAGCGGAACGCCGCCCTGGTTCTGCTCGGCTTCGCCACGGCGGCCCGCGTCTCCGAGCTGGTCGCCCTGGACGTCGCCACCGTCACCGAGGCGGAACACGGACACGACGTGACGCTGTACCGGAAGAAGGTCCGCAAGCACACCCCGAACCCGATCCTCTACGGCACCGACCCGGCCACCTGCCCCGTGCGGGCGCTGCGCGCCTACCTCGCCGCCCTTGCTGCCGCCGGGCGCACCGAAGGCCCGCTGTTCCTCCGCGTCGACCGGTGGGACCGCATCGCCCCGCCGATGACCCGGGGCGGCCGCACCATCGGGGACCCGGCCGGGCGGATGACGGCGGAGGCCGCCGCCGAGGTGATCGAGCGCCTGGCCGTCGTCGCCGGCCTTTCCGGCGACGGGTCCGGGCACTCCCTGCGCCGTGGCTTCGCCACCGCCGCCCGCGCCGCCGGACATGACCCGCTGGAGATCGCCCGCGCGGGCGGATGGGTCGACGGCTCCCGCGTTCTCGCCCGGTACATGGACGACGTCGACCGCGTGAGGAACAGCCCGCTTGTCGGCATCGGCCTTTGACCGCTCCGGAGGACTACGCCGACCGGAGCGCGGCAGCACAGTCGGAGCACTTCCAGGGCCTCATGTTGGGAGGCAGCCATCGCGCCCGGTCCCGGGGGCTGGTAGTTCACCCGTTCCTGGTGCCGCGTGTACCGCCTTGATGAACGACAGCGGTCGCCCGGGCCGAAGTCCTCCGACAGTTCCTTGCGTAGCTTGCGCAACACGACGATCGCCATGTGGCCGCCTTCGGCCCTGACCGTCTACTGACTTGTACTGCGTGAAGTCGTGGGGTGCTGACAGGTCGTGATCGTCGCGGTACACCACGGTCATGAGGTACGCGCAGGGTGGTGGGCTGACTGCCGAGCGGAGGGCATGGGGCAGGTCGAGTGCGGCAGGATAGATGACCAACGAGGCCCCCGAGCAACGTGATTGAGACGTCAGACATCTCGATCAACAGCCCGAGGGCCTCGCTCGTTGCGCTTCGTCAGCCGTCACCTGATCGGTGACCAGCTCGAAGAAGCTCAATGGTCATAAAAGCTAACCCGAATAGCGGTTTCAGTCGAAATTGACACCGCATATTTTCCCTTAGAGGCTGGCGAGAAGGAGACCGCCGGATCGGGAGGTTTCAGTGAGAGACGCGAAGAACCGTCGCAGTGGTGAGCCGGGCAGAGTACTGCTCGCGCTTTCCCTGCTGTGTGCCATCGTCGCCCCCCTCGCCGGTTGTTCCACGACGGACGATCAGCCATCAGGGCAGGAAGTATCCGCAGACGGGACCTCGACCCCAACGTCCGACGAGCAGAGGAAAGAACAACAGGAGCAGGAAAAGAGGGACGAACAGCAGGAGGAGGAAGAGAGGGACGATGGGGGCTTTAGCCGCGCTGGCCGGCTCTCCGACACTTTTGGTGGGGGGTGGCCGTTCTACATCAAGGAGGTGCTCAATCCGTCGGCGACGGAGTATGTGGGGAAAGTCACTGCCGTCGACTGCACCTCTGGTGAGGACAGACCCGCAACGCCGCCGAGCCAGACCGTCACTGTGCCACCCCAAGGGGAGGCTGAAGCGTCGTTCGAGTTCTCGACTGAGAACGTGACGTCGAGCCCGCGCCAAATCTGCGTCACCCTGACCGATGAGGGCGGCGTCAGGGACGAGACCGTTGACCAAATGGAGGCGTTTATCACAGGAGAGGACGAAACTACACCCGACACCGATGCCTCGCCGGACACGGACACGGACACGGACACGGACACGGACACGCCGACACCCACAGGTGACGGAACAACCCCCGGCGAGCCTGACTCTGACGCCTCCGACGACCTCGGCTGAGCCTGCCCAGAGGAAGGGGACGGCATGGCCGACGACAACTCCGGTGCGGAAACATCTTCGTGGGGCAATTGGGTCAGCACACTCGCCACTATCGCCGCCCCCACCACGTTCATCGGGGCTCTGCTGCTCTACTTCGGCTTCGCCTACACCGACGCACTCTATGGGTACTTCGGCGTCGATGCTGCAACACTCGGTTTCTCCACCCAGGACTATGCGCTGCGCAGTGCTGGAGCCCTGTATGTGCCGGCCGGAACCGCACTCACTGTCGCATTGGCCGGTGTCCTGATGTACTACGCCGTCTGTGCCCTAGGAAACCGAACCGCGCCGCTACCATCCCGAGTTCAACTGTTTCCGCATGTACTCTCAGCCTGCGGATTAATCCTCTTCCTGCTCGGTATGCTGGGCGGCTTCCGGGTGTGGCGAGCTGGGGCTATGGACACACCGCTGCTGCTCGGTGGGGGCCTCGTGCTGCTCATGTACGGCAGAGTGCTGTCCTTTAAGCTCGTTGGCGCCGACTACCCGGTCGCGCGCGAACGGCTGGCGTTGGCCCTCGTCGTGGCCTTGGTCGCGTTGTCCTCATTCTGGGCGGCCCACGTTTACGCGAAGAACCACGGTTTCCACGACGCGGAATATCTCGCCGATCACCTGTGGCTGCGCCCCGCAGTGACGATCGACACCACGGAACGCCTCTACTTCAACCATCAGCAGGTCCGCGAAACAATCCTGCCCGCAGCCGCCCCGAACCAGGAGTTCCGATATCGCTACGACGGTCTGCGTCTTCTCGCGGAAGCCAACAGTCGGATGTTCATCATCCCGCAGAACTGGGCGGTGACCGACGGCAGCGTGCTCGTACTTCCAACAGACCGCAGAATTCGGGTCACATTCCGCCCAGGCTGAAAGACCGGCCGATGAATCTGCGCCACCACATCGCCCCGGCCGTGTAGGGGCCGCGGGCCTTCGTGACGGCGCGCTCCGGTCAAAGAACCTGGAGCGGGGCGACGATGGCGACGAGCGCGGTAGTCAGCTGCGGGGACAGTCCCACGTCAGGGCTCCGTCGTTCTCGCGATCGGCTGGGAATGATCACGTGAGTCCGAGGATCGCCAGCGGCCGGGTAATGTACCGCCCGTGATGGCGCAGGCCCTCGGCGATGTTGTCCCGCCCCGCCAGGCGGAGTGCGCCGATGGCCAGGTTCCGCAGGGAGGCCATCGCCCGCGGTGCGCTGCCGGTCCGCACCCGCGAGGCATCCTCCCCGAACGTCACATCCCTGACATGGTGCTTACGATTCTCGATGGCCCAGTGCCCGCGCACGCGTTCCGTCAGGTCAGCGGCTGTCGCCTGGTGAACCGTCAGGCTGGTGATGGCGTAGACGCGTTCGAGTGACACCTTCCCGGTGCGCACCGTGCGCCGCCGGCGGACGATCTGCAGTGCCTGGCCGGCGTGCGGGAACGGCAGCCTCGCACAGTGACGGCCTTCAATCGAAGGTCACCACCGCACCGGTCAGGTCCAGCGGGTCCAGCAGCGGCCGGAACGCGGTGATGCCATGGCGTGGCCGCCGCGCAGCGTCTGGCCGAAGCAGCAAGCTCGGTCAGCTCTTCACCCGCTGGTCGATCCGCAAACTCGCCGCCTACCTGCGCCGAGTCCACGGACGCGTCATCCGCATCGGCCGGGAAGCCTTACGGTGCCTGCTCCGCCGCCGCGGCATTACCTTCCAGCGCACCAAGACCTGGAAGGAATCTCCCGACCCCGAGCGCGACGCCAAGCTCGACCGGATCGAGCACGTGCTGGAGCACTTCCCTGGCCGGGTGTTCGCCTTCGACGAGTTCGGGCCGCTGGGGATCCGGCCCACCGCGGGCTCTTGCTGGGCGAAACAGGGCAGGCCCGACCGGCTGCCGGCGACCTACCGCCGCACCCACGGCGTCACCTACTTCCACGGCTGCTACTCCGTCGGCGACGACCGGCTGTGGGGCGTCAACCGCCGCCGCAAAGGCACCGCCAACACCCTGGCGGCGCTGAAGTCGATCCGCGCCGCCCGACCCGACGGCGCCCCGATCTACATCATCTTGGACAACCTCTCCGCCCACACCGGTGCGGACATCCGCTGCTGGGCGAAGAAGAACAAGGTCGAGCTGTGCTTCACCCCGACCTACGCCTCCTGGGCCAACCCGATCGAGGCCCACTTCGGACCGCTGCGGCAGTTCACCCTGGCCAACTCCCAGCATCGCAGCCACCCCGCACAGACCCGGGTCCTGCACCGCTACCTGTGCTGGCGCAACGCCAACGCCCGCCACCCCGACGTGCTCGCCGCGCAACGCCGAGAGCGTGCCCGCATCCGCAGCGAGAAAGGCATCCGCTGGGGCGGACGTGCCAGATGCCTGGCAGCGTGAAGGATCGACAACCGGCACAGCCCACTGCCACAACACGGACCGCGAGGAGCTCTGCATGGACCATCAGGACGTCGACGCCGCCGTGGCAGAGATGCTGCGGGTGCTTGGCCCCCATACCGCCGAGGACTGGACGGTGCCGGCGGGGCCGCTCGAATGGACCTGCTGGCAAACAGCAGCCCACATCGGCCACGACCTGCTGGCCTACGCAGGGCAGCTGGCAGCACAGCCCGCCGACGCCTACCTTCCCATCGACCTGAACGTTCGCCCCACTGCCTCGCCGGCCGAAGTACTCCAGGCCGTCACCGCCTGCGGCGGACTGCTCAGCAGCGCCCTGGCCACAGCCAGCCCGACCCTGCGGGCCTGGCACTGGGGCCCGTGCGACCCCGAAGGGTTCGCGGCGATGGGCGTCGCCGAAACACTGCTGCACACCTACGACATCACGCAGGGACTGTCCGTGGACTGGCTACCACCAGCACCGCTGAGCACAGCAGTACTCAACCGGCTCTTCCCCGCCGCCCCGCCCGGAGACCCCACCTTGGTACTCCTCTGGTGCACCGGCCGCGGAGAACTCGACGGCCTCCCTCGCCAAACCTCATGGAGGTGGGAAGCAGCACGCTCGGACTGATCGAGCTGACCCCGGCGAACCCTCCCGGTCACAGCACTATGCAGGGAAGATCTCGATCGATTACCTCGCCGCCCTCACAGCCGCCGGCCTCTCCGGCGGCTCACTGTTTGTCCGCGTCGACCTCTGGTGCCGCATCGCCCCGCCGATGACCCGGCACGGCCGCATCATCGTGGACCCGGCCGGGCGGATGACCACTGAGGCCGCCGCCGAGGTCGTCGAGCGCCTGGCCATCGCCGCTGGCCTCTCCGGCGACTGGTCCCGGCACTCCCTCCGCAGCAGCTTCGCCACTGCCGCCCGGGCTGCCGGGCACGACCCGTTGGAGATCGCGCGCGGGCGGATGGGTTGATGGTTCCCGCGTCCTGGCCCGGTACATGGACGACGTGGACCGCGTGGAGAACTCCCCGCTGGTCGCGTCGGCCTGTGACGCAGGTCACGGCTGGGTCGTACTGTGCTGGGCCCTTCTTCCCGCAGAAGGGGTGAGGAAAGAGGTGATGACCATGAAGTGCACCATCTGCGGCCACCCCGGCAGCCACGCGGTTCTGCTCGATCCGCCGGACCAACCGCTCCCGACGCGCTGCCTCACGCAGTGTGCCCGCTGCCGCCAGGAGGCGGCTGCCGAGCAGCAGGAGGACTGAGCGCCTGGCGCCCTGCCGACCGACCGGCGGGGCGCACCCCCCGCCGAGTTACGGCCGCGGACGACGCCCGCCGTCGTCCGCGGCCGCCCGGTCCGATGCCCCATCAGGTCGTCAGCGCCGCCTCGTGCGGGTAGCCGATGGCCGCGCGCGGCGCGTTCCACATAACGCGGTCGGCCGCCGCTTCCTCGTCCTGGTCCAGTTCGACGGAGGCCCAGCCCTCGGTGTACCGCAGCACCTTGGACAGCAGCTCGTGTCGGCGGCGCCGTGCGGGCCCTCGAAGGGCGAGTGCAGGACCGGCGACAGCTCTCGCCGCAAGCCCCTCGACCCCAACGGCCCGCCGTTCTGACCTGTCAGGTCACCCGACCGAATCACCACCCGGCCCAGGAGACCGCAACCCATGGAACCGTCCCCCCGCCTCCGGCGGTCACGGCTGCTGGCGTCAGCGACGGAGCTCTGGACGCCACCGTCCGTGGGCATCACGCTCCCCGAGCGCCGGCGGGCCCGAACGCGCGTTCGCCCCCGCTTCGGTTTCGAAACGGGGGCGGTCGTCGTCGGACGGGTTACCAGCCTCGTGCGCGCCACTCCGCGAGGTGGGGCCGCTCCGTGCCGATGGTGGTGTCGTTGCCGTGGCCGGGGTAGATCCACGTCTCGTCGGGCAGGACGTCGAAGACCTTGGTCTCCAGGCCGTCCATGAGGGAGTTGAACTCTTCCGGACGTGTTGTCCTTCCAGGATCGCCCGGGAAGCCTGGGGGTGCCTGCGACCGCGAGCTCTGGACTGCTTGGCTCTGTTCGCGAGAGGGATTCTGGCGCAGATCTCGGGGAGCGGTTGCGGAGTGTCACCGCGACAACAGCGTGACTCGACACCCACCTCACCGAGCCATCCGCTTTCGGCCTGCCCTGGAAAACATTGAACTCGTTCTTCAGATACCCATCCAGGCAGCCGGCTCAGGTGTTCTGTGTCGCCTCACGTGCCTCGGTGAGGGCTCGCTGCCTGAGGTTGCCGCCGAACAACTGAATCGTGGTGGCGGCCAGGATGTCATCCCTGCCGATGGTCCGCCCGTCCCCCCTGCGGGCGGACAGGGCCCGGAGGGAATCCTTGAGGAACGGAGGTGGGGCCGGTTCGCCCGACGTCACCAGGGTGACCGCACCGAAACGTTTGACCCCGCCCTCGCGGACGACCATGGCCGCGTCCCGGGCGAGGTCCGTCAGGAACACGCTCGCGATTCCGTCCAGGTCGCGGACCATCGCCGGGACGGCCGTCGCCCCTCGGCTCCGCAGCAGCTTCTTGACCCCGGCCTCGAACCTGTGGGCGCCGACCACGGCACTCGGTTTGTGCGACCTGCTGCGCTTACGAGAAGGCACGATGACACCCTCGGCGTCGTACAGGACACCGGTCAGGCCTCGAAACGTCGGGCTGTGGTCGTACCATTTGTCCCCCACCTCGAGCTCGACGTTCCGGTCGATCG
The DNA here is from genome assembly GCF_036346855.1 of Streptomyces europaeiscabiei. Lineage (NCBI taxonomy): Bacteria > Bacillati > Actinomycetota > Actinomycetes > Kitasatosporales > Streptomycetaceae > Streptomyces > Streptomyces europaeiscabiei. The sequence goes on along the minus strand of NZ_CP107841.1, from coordinate 2,597,130 downwards.
CCGAGAGAAGGTCCCCGGGAATCAGCTTCTTCCGGGCCTCCTCCGCCGCCGCTCTCTTCGCGCCGTCGATGATCTCCGTCAGCACTGTCCGCGTCACCGACGCGGCGGCCCACGCGGCCGACCGAGAGACGTGCATCGAGGTCACGTCCCTGAACACCGCTTTGACGAGAGAAGGCTTGAACGGCGAGACATCCATGACCGAGGCGGTCTCGGGACCGCTGCGCTCAGGGCGTGCGGGCTGTGCGGTCATCGGAAGAAACGCTCCCTGATCTGATCGGTCATGTGCCCCCCTTCTCGGATCCGGCGGTCCGGGTCCGCTACGGGAGGGGGCGCTCTGTCATCTGCGCGATCGCGGTTGCCTGGGACCAGACCGCTTGCCACTGGCCGTCTGCGTTCTCATAGGTGTCGGTGTGCCAGTAGCTCGCGCGGGGTACCCGGTGGTGCTTGAAGATCACCTCCAGCGTGGCCTGGTAGCGGATGACGGCTGCGTTCCCGTGAATGCGGACGTCGATGGGGCCGGGTTCCCATTCCACGTAGTCGATGTCTCCGGTCGCGATCGCCTGGAGGTATGCGTCCTTGGGCAGCACGTGGCCGACGGGGGTGACGAGCTGGAAGTCGGGTGCGTGCAGCTCGGAAGCGGCACGGATGTCGCCTGCGACGAGCGCTCGGAGCCTGGCCCGCTCGACGTCGCGGATCTGCTCGGCGATCGCACCACCGGCCGGGACGGCTGCTGTCTGCGTCATGGGGCCTTTGCTCCTGATGGGTTGAGGGGCCGGGCACTGAGTATGGAACCCGAGATGACCAGCCAAATTGGACTCGTTGACGCTGGGAGTCCATTGCGTCAGGATCACAGCATGGCAGACGACCGAACGGAACACATCCTCGATGCCGCACTGACCGCCTTCTGTCGGTACGGCTACGGCAAGACCACCATGCAGGACGTGGCCCGTGCCGCCGGGATGTCCCGGGCTGCCCTGTACCTGCATTTCCCCAGCAAGGAAGATCTCTTCCGGGCAGGGTCCCGCCGGGCGCACTCCCGGGCACTCGGCGAGGTGGACACTGCTCTCACCCAGCAGGGCGACGTGCTGTCCCGAGTCGATGCCGCGATGGCCGCCTACTTCGAGGGACTCCTGGCACAGATCTCGTCGAGCGTGCACGGCGGGGAAGTCCTCGATGCGAGTCTCGACGTCGCCGGGGACATCGCCGGCGAGGCCCATGCGGCCCTGGTCGTCCGGCTCGCCTCCGCGCTGCATACCGCCGCGGCAGCGGGAGAAGTGCAGTTCTCGACCTCCGACGCGACCGCCGAGGACATCGTGCTTCTCCTCCTCGCGGTCGCGGACGGGCTGAAGAAGACGAGCGCGGACCCGCAGTTGCGGCAGCAGCGGAGGGCGTTGTTCCTCCGTCTGGTGCACGCGGGAATCGCACCCCTGCGTCAGCCCCTCACAGAAGGCGACGCCCCGTGATGACTTCCCTGCGCTCTCCGCGCCCGTACCCGACACTCCAGGGCCCGCCATGGCGAACCAGGGTGACCAGACCGTCCCCGCCAGGTGGTCGAGATGACCGTGAGCACGACGAGGGGCCGGGTCCGGAGGGCTCGTGCCCTGGGGGAGAGTGAAGCGAGCTCCCATGTCAGACCAGAGCATTACCCCATGTGACAGATGGGGCAGTCCGGAGGGGACACGGTGATCCCTGCTCACCAGCTCCTCGTTCGAAGAAGCGCGGAGTTGTGTCACGTGACGGCAGGGGATCTTGCGCATGCCTTGGGACAACGGGTGGGTTCAGGGGGGTGTGAGGGTGTCGAGCCGGGCGGCGAGGTCGGGGTGGGCGGCGGCCAGGTAGGGGCGGGTGGCGGTCAGGGGGGCGAGGAGGTAGGCGGGGTCGTCGTGGGCGAGGGCCGCGTGGAGCTTGTCGAGCGGGCGGCGAGCGGCGGCGGGCAGGTCGGTGAGGGCGGTGATCTGGCCCGCGATGCGGCGTAGGTCGGCGGCGTTGGCACGGGCCCGGGCGGCGGTGGTGCGTTCGACGGCACGGGCCTGGCGGGTGGCCGTCACGCGCTGCTCGCCAGTGGTTCCGGCGGGGCCGGGCCGGCCGCGCAGGTAGCGGCGTTCGGCTGCCTGACGGCTGGCGACGCCGAGGGGGTGAGCGAGGTCGGCCCAGCTGGCGCCCGCGTCGCGGGCGGTTTCGATCAGGCCGGTCTCCCATCCGGCGAGCAGCTCGCGCACCTGCCGCAGCAGCATCAGGGAGGCCAGCGCCTGCTCCGGCCCGGGACCAGGTCCGGCCCCGTCGGGCATGTCCGGAGAGTCCCGATGGGCGTCGCGCAGGGCGCCGTCTATGGCGTTCAGGGCCGCCACGGCGGCGAGGAACGACGCCGGGCTGTGGGCGTTCGTGCTGGTCGTGGCCGGCTGGTCGGCTGTGGTCACAGACACCTCCCTCGGATCGTCATCATGTAGACGACATCGTGTTTGTCATCCATTGGATGACATGTTACAACGGTGTCAGTGAGGCGCATTGGCAGTAACTGCCTGAACCTGCTGGAGGTGTTTTCACGATGTTGATGCGCACTGACCCCTTCCGTGAGCTGGACCGGCTGACGCAGCAGCTGATGGGCCCGGGTACCTGGTCGAAGCCGTCGGCGATGCCGATGGACGCCTACCGCGAGGGCGACGAGTACGTGGTGGCCTTCGACCTTCCCGGCGTCACCGCGGACGCGATCGACATCGACGTCGAGCGGAACATGCTCACCGTCAAGGCCGAGCGGCGGCCGGTGACGAAGGCCGACGATGTACAGATGGAGCTGTCCGAGCGGCCGCTGGGCGTGTTCTCCCGCCAGATCGTGCTCGCCGACACCCTCGACACCGAGCACATCAAGGCCGACTACGACGCGGGCGTGCTCACCCTGCGCATCCCGATCGCCGAGCGCGCCAAGCCCCGCAAGATCTCCATCGGCGTCGGGACCGGCCGCAAGGAGATCTCCGGCTGACACCGGACGGACCGGTGCGGAGGACGGGCACCTGATCTCCCCCTCACCCCGTCCTCCGCCCTCCCGTGGCAGTCCGAGAAACAAGGAGGCGTGGGGGCCGACATGACTCTGCGACGCGAAGCGTTCCTCGACAACGTGAAGGAACGCGGCGAATACGGCACCGCGGAGGAAGCCGAGCGCGCGGCCCGCGTGGTGCTCGCCCTGCTCGGCGCGCACCTGGTCGGCGAAGTCCGCGCCCAGCTCGCGGCGCGCCTGCCGGAGGGCTTCGCCCTGATCCTGCTCAACCCGCTGCAGAGCGCCGAACCGCTACCCCCGGAGCGGTTCGTCCGGGCGACCGCCGCCTGGATCGAGGGCGCCACCGAGCAGACCGCCACCTGGGACGTCAGCGCCGTGCTGTCCACCGTCGCCGACGCCGTCGGCGATGACCTGCTGGGGCAGATCCTGCTCCAGCTCCCCGTCGGCTACGACCTCCTCTTCGGCCGTCCCCGGCCCACCTGACCCATACCTCGGTGCCGCGCACCGGCACCCTGGCTCCCATGAAAGGCATGCACCGCAGTGATCACCGACGTGCGCGAACCGCTTGAGCACCGGCACTCGTACTCGACGGCGTACGAGCAGATGCTGGAGAAGGTCCGCTACGAAGGCGCCTACCCCACGCGTGAGCGAGCCGACGAAGCCGTCCGCCTGGTCCTCTCGGGCCTGGGGCGCCGGCTCACCGGCGACGAACGTGTCGATCTCGCCGCCTGTCTGCCCCCGGAGGCCGCACGTGTCCTGACCGCACAGATCCCCGACCCCCAGCCCCTGACCGGCTGGGCCTTCGTCAAGGACCTCGCCGCCCGCACCGGCGCCTCCCTGGCCACCACCCGCTGGGACACCGGATCCGTCTTCTCCGCCGTCGCCGCCCACGCCGGCCCCGACCTCATCACCCGCATCCTGGGCCGACTCCCCACCGGCTACGCCCTGCTGTTCGGCCGCGCCGAACTCACACCCGCCGCGTAGCCGGCGACGTGCGGGGCGGACGCGACCCCACCGCCCATACGTCGGGGCCTGGGGCCATGGCGTGCCCTTCCAGCACAGGTCACCGAACTTCTCTCCCCGGTCCGGCGCGGGGTGACCGGGCCGGACCTCGACGAGCCTGCGTTCGGCACGCTCGATGATGGGCGCCCAGCCCGTGCCGCGCGCACTGAACTGACGGTGCCGGACTGGGCCCGTGGCCCGGGCGCGGAGGGCGGCGGTGTACTTCTCGCCGGTGGCCGCCTGGCGTCGGCGGGCCTTCTGCGCCGTGGTCGCCTGCTTCCTCGGCATCTGCTGCTCGCTCCTGGCGGTCTCGCACGCTCCCGCCGTATCGAGGTAAGGCGGGGGGAAGCGGGCCCCGGAGGACCTCGGCCGGTCGATCACCTTGCGGCGTGGGCGCTGGTGTCGGCGGGCGGCGTACGCATCTTGCCGGGCGAGAGCGTGCCGCTATGCCGGCGTGGCGCGAGACGTCTTCCCGGGACCCTCTGCATGTTCCTGTCGGGTGGCTTCGCTGCCCGAGCGTCGACGTGCCTGAACGCGCGACCGCCCCCGCTTCGGTTCGAAACGGGGGCGGTCGTCGTCGGACGGGTTACCAGCCTCGTGCGCGCCACTCCGCGAGGTGGGGCCGCTCCGTGCCGAGGGTGGTGTCGTTGCCGTGGCCGGGGTAGATCCACGTCTCGTCGGGCAGGACGTCGAACAGCTTCGTCTCCAGGCCGCCCATCAGGGAGTTGAACTCTTCCGGACGTGTTGTCCGGCCAGGGCCGCCCGGGAAGAGACAGTCCCCGGTGAAGACATGCGGATGCCCGTGCGGGTCGTCGTAGACCAGGGCGATCGAACCCGGCGTGTGGCCCACCAGATGGCGCGCGGTCAGCTCCACGCGCCCCACCCGGACCGTGTCGCCGTCGCCGACGGGGACGTCGGTCGCCACCGGGATGCCCTCGGCGTCGTCCCGGCCCGCGTACGTGCGGGCGCCGGTGGCAGCCACGACCTCGGCGAGCGCCTGCCAGTGGTCGCCGTGCCGATGCGTGGTGACGACGGACGCGATCCCGTCGTCACCGATCAGGGTGAGCAGGGTGGCGGCGTCGTTCGCGGCGTCGATCAGCAGCTGCTCGTCCGTGGCCCGGCAGCGCAGCAGATACGCGTTGTTGTCCATCGGGCCGACCGCGACCTTGGAGATCATCAGGTCCCGCAGCTCGTGCACATCCGCAGGACCGCCGACCTTCACCGCTCCGCTGTACGTCATGATGGCAGCCTATAGCGGGGGCAGCGGAGGGAGAGCCCCTCCTTCCACGCGCAGCGCGGAGCCGTCGCGGCGGCCCAGGAGCCAGCCGAGGAGCGCCGGCGCGGCTCCGGTCACAGTCACTCCGGGGCCGGAAGCGGCGCTACCGGTGGTCCACGCGCGCGTGCCGTCCGTAACACGGGTGTACGGCACTTCGGGATGACCGGTGAAACGGTCGACGAGGAAGTCGATCTCCCGCTCCACGAACTCCTCCGGCAGATCCTCCAGCTCGTACCCGATCCCCAGGTCCACGTGATGGATCTCCACCTCGATCCAGCGCCGGAACGGCACCCGGGACGCGGAGTCCGTGACCCCGTTGCGCAGCTCGACCGTGCGGGACCGGTCCCCGGGGGCCGAGGCGGCGTCCTGGAAGCGGTCCGCGCTGTCGCGCACGTCGGCGAGCTGGGTCTTCAGGGCGCGTGGCGCGTCCCGGTCGATGTCCGTGTCCCGGGCCTCCCCGGAGACGTACATGGGGCGCCCTTCGAGGACGTTCACGAGCGCGTCCGCGTTGCGGGCGAGGTGGGCGAGGACGTGGCCGCGGGTCCAGCCGGGCAGCCGTGACGGGTCGGTCACGGCCGCGTTGTCCAGTGCGGCTGCTGCGCTGAGGAGCCGGTCCGTCGCTTCACGTACAGAGGCCAGGTCACGTGCGTGATCCATCATGCCGCCGACCCTAGCCCCGCCACACCTTCGGGTGAAGGAGTCCGGCCACGCCCGCAAATCGAATGCACGTGCTATATGGTCGGGTGCGGCGTCGGGCATGCTGGAAGGCCCGGGATTGTTGTGGAACGGGGAAACAGGACCGGCGCTGTCAGTGGCTCCCCCTAGTCTGTGGAAGACGGGGTCCTTGGCCCCTGTCACTCACTCAAGAAAGGTGCGGACCGGCGTGGCCGACCGTCTCATCGTCCGTGGCGCGCGCGAGCACAACCTGAAGAACGTCTCGCTCGACCTGCCACGCGACTCGCTCATCGTCTTCACGGGCCTGTCGGGGTCGGGCAAGTCCTCGCTGGCCTTCGACACGATCTTCGCCGAGGGGCAGCGCCGGTACGTCGAGTCGCTCTCCTCCTACGCCCGGCAGTTCCTCGGGCAGATGGACAAGCCGGACGTCGACTTCATCGAGGGTCTGTCCCCGGCGGTCTCCATCGACCAGAAGTCGACCTCGCGCAACCCGCGCTCGACGGTCGGCACGATCACCGAGGTCTACGACTACCTGCGGCTGCTCTTCGCGCGTATCGGCAAGCCGCACTGTCCCGAGTGCGGCCGGCCCATCTCCCGCCAGTCGCCGCAGGCCATCGTCGACCGGGTGCTGGAGCTGCCCGAAGGCAGTCGCTTCCAGGTCCTCTCGCCGCTGGTGCGTGAGCGCAAGGGCGAGTTCGTCGACCTTTTCGCGGATCTCCAGGCCAAGGGTTACAGCCGCGCACGGGTGGACGGCGAGACCGTCCAGCTCTCCAACCCGCCCACGCTGAAGAAGCAGGAGAAGCACACCATCGAGGTGGTCATCGACCGCCTCACGGTGAAGGACTCCGCCAAGCGCCGCCTCACCGACTCAGTGGAGACCGCCCTCGGTCTTGCCGGCGGCATGGTCGTGCTCGACTTCGTCGACCTCCCCGAGGGCGACCCCGAGCGCGAGCGCATGTTCTCGGAGCACCTGTACTGCCCGTACGACGACCTGTCCTTCGAGGAGCTGGAGCCCCGCTCCTTCTCCTTCAACTCGCCCTTCGGCGCCTGCCCCGACTGCTCCGGCATCGGTACGCGCATGGAGGTCGACGCCGAGCTGATCGTCCCGGACGAGGACAAGTCGCTCGACGAGGGCGCCATCCACCCCTGGTCGCACGGCCACACCAAGGACTACTTCGGCCGCCTCATCGGCGCCCTCGCGGACGCGTTGGGATTCCGGACCGACATCCCCTTCGCCGGTCTTCCGCAGCGCGCGAGGAAGGCCCTGCTGTACGGCCACAAGACGCAGATCGAGGTGCGTTACCGCAACCGGTACGGGCGCGAGCGCGTGTACACGACGGCCTTCGAGGGTGCCGTTCCGTTCGTGAAGCGGCGGCACGGCGAGGCCGAGAGCGACGCCAGCCGTGAGCGCTTCGAGGGCTACATGCGCGAGGTGCCCTGCCCCACCTGTGAGGGCACACGTCTGAAGCCGATCGTCCTCGCGGTCACGATCATGGAGAAGTCGATCGCCGAGGTCTCCGCCATGTCGATCAGCGACTGCGCGGACTTCCTGGGCGAGCTGAAGCTCAACCCGCGCGACAAGAAGATCGCCGAACGGGTGCTGAAGGAGGTCAACGAACGGCTGCGGTTCCTGGTCGACGTCGGCCTCGACTACCTCTCGCTCAACCGCGCGGCCGGTACCCTCTCCGGCGGCGAGGCCCAGCGCATCCGCCTGGCCACCCAGATCGGCTCCGGTCTCGTCGGCGTCCTCTACGTCCTCGACGAGCCCTCCATCGGTCTGCACCAGCGCGACAACCACCGGCTCATCGAGACCCTGGTCCGGCTGCGCGACATGGGCAACACGCTCATCGTCGTCGAGCACGACGAGGACACCATCAAGATGGCCGACTGGATCGTCGACATCGGTCCCGGGGCGGGCGAGCACGGCGGCAAGGTCGTGCACAGCGGCTCCCTGAAGGAGCTGCTCGACAACACCGAGTCGCAGACCGGGCAGTATCTGTCGGGCAGGAAGGTCATCCCGCTGCCCGACATCCGCCGCCCACTCGACCCGACCCGGCAGCTCACCGTGCACGGCGCCCGGGAGAACAACCTCCAGGACATCGACGTCTCGTTCCCGCTGGGCGTCTTCACCGCCGTCACCGGTGTGTCCGGCTCCGGCAAGTCCACGCTGGTCAACGACATCCTGTACACGCACCTGGCCCGCGAGCTGAACGGCGCGAGGAACGTCCCTGGGCGGCACACGCGCGTGGACGGCGACGACCTCGTCGACAAGGTCGTGCACGTCGACCAGTCGCCGATCGGCCGTACACCCCGGTCCAACCCGGCGACGTACACCGGCGTCTTCGACCACGTCCGCAAGCTGTTCGCCGAGACCACCGAGGCGAAGGTCCGCGGCTATCTGCCCGGCCGTTTCTCCTTCAACGTCAAGGGCGGCCGCTGCGAGAACTGCGCGGGCGACGGCACCATCAAGATCGAGATGAACTTCCTCCCGGACGTCTACGTCCCGTGCGAGGTCTGCCACGGCGCCCGCTACAACCGGGAGACCCTGGAGGTCCACTACAAGGGCAAGTCCATCGCCGACGTACTGAACATGCCGATCGAGGAGGCCACGGACTTCTTCGAGGCCGTCCCCGCGATCGCCCGTCACCTCAGGACCCTGAAGGACGTCGGCCTCGGCTACGTCCGGCTCGGCCAGTCCGCGACCACCCTGTCCGGCGGCGAGGCACAGCGCGTCAAGCTCGCCAGCGAGCTGCAGCGCCGCTCCACCGGACGCACGGTCTACGTCCTGGACGAGCCGACCACCGGTCTGCACTTCGAGGACATCAGCAAGCTCCTCACGGTGCTGTCCGGCCTGGTCGACAAGGGCAACACGGTCATCGTCATCGAGCACAACCTCGACGTCGTCAAGACCGCCGACTGGGTCGTGGACATGGGGCCCGAGGGCGGCGCCGGCGGTGGCCTCGTCATCGCCGAGGGCACGCCCGAGCAGGTCGCAGGGGTTCCGGCCAGCCACACGGGCAAGTTCCTGCGGGAGATCCTCGGAGCCGACCGCATCAGCGACGCGGCCCCGGTGAAGGCCCCGCGCAAGGCCCCGGCGAAGAAGACGGTCGCCGCCAGGTCGACGGCGAAGAAGACGGCGACCGCCCGGACGACCGCGGCCGCCAAGAGCGCGGCGACCGAGACCACCGCCGCGAATGCCACGACCGCCAAGGAGGCGGCCGCGACCACGAAGAAGGCGACTCCCGCGAAGAAGGCCACACGGGCACGCAAGGCCTGAGGCGGCTGAGCGACAGGTCCTGCCATATCGGGAAAAGTTCGGTGGCCCGCGGGAACTCCCCGCGGGCCACCGCTCGTTCTTCTCTCAGCCGCCCTGGCCCTGCAGCAGTCAGCCCTCCTGGCTCTCGGGTTCGACGAACTGCATGTCCAGTTGCACCTTGACAACATCACCGAGAAGACCGGCCCCGAAGTCCAGCCCGTAGTCGCTGCGCCGGATCTCACCCGTCGCCTCGAAGCCGGCGTGCCTGCGACCGTCCCCGGGGGAGTCCACGAGCCCGCCGAACTCGACGGCGAGCGTCACAGGGCGGGTCACGTCCCCGATGGTCAACTCCCCTTCCATCGACCACTCCTCGCCCGCCCCGCGCACCCGCGTCGAGCGGAAGGTCATCGTCGGACGTTTCTCGACGTCGAGCAGATCGGCCGAGCGTGTGTGCGCGTCCCGGTCAGGGTTCCCGGTGTCTAGGGAGGCGAGGGCGATCTCCGCGCCCACCCGCACGTCGTCGACCGTCCCACCGGCGTGCAACTCGGCTGTGAACTGCTCGAACCGGCCCCGCACCTTGGCGATCCCGAGGTGCCGGATCGTGAAGTTCACGGCGGAGTGCAGCGGGTCGAGTTCCCAGTGGCCGGGGGACAGGGGCAGAGCGGAGACGGTCGGCGCCTGCGGCGCGTCGTTCGGAGTCATGTCTCCACCATCCGGCGTTCCACACCCGTGAGGGAGGCCGGGCCGAGAGTGGTAGCGCGAGGGCCACCCTCAGCGGCGGCACACCCTGTACGTTCGACGGGTGAGTGACAACGAGTTGGCCGCCTTCCTGCGCAGCCGCCGCGAGGCCATCACCCCGGCCGAGGTGGGGCTGCCCACCGGCCCCCGCCGCCGCGCACCCGGCCTGCGCCGCGCCGAGCTGGCCACCCTCGCCGGGATCAGCGTCGAGTACCTCACCCGGCTGGAACAGGGCCGCGACCGCAACCCCTCGTCCCAGGTGCTCGGCGCTCTCGCGGACGCGCTGTGCCTGCGGGTGCCGGACCGGACCCTGTTGCGCCGGCTGGCCAAGGAGAGCGGCCACGACAAGATGCTCTGCCCGGCGGTCGTCCCGCCCGCCCACACCGTACGGCCGACCGTGCGGGCCCTCCTCGACAGGCTGGAGCCCACCCCGGCCGTGCTGCTCAACTGGCTCGGCGACATCGTGGCCCACACCTCGGGCTACGAGCGGTTCGCCCGCCCGCTCGGGCTCCTCGACGGCGACCCGCCCAACGTCATGCGCTATCTGTTCACCGACGAGCGGGCCCGCGCGGTGTACCCGGGCTGGGAGCGGCTCGCCGACGAGCAGGTCGCCCATCTGCGCCACGAGGCCCCGTTGCACGACCCGCATGTCGCCGCCCTGGCCGACGAGTTGACGGTCACCGCGGGAGCCCGGTTCACTCTGCGGCTGAAGGGCGTACCGGCCATGCCGCTGCGCAACGGCACGGATCTCGTCGAGCACCCGGAGGCGGGACGGCTGCGTCTGTCGTACGAGACGCTCGCCCTGCCGGACGACGGCCAGCGCCTCATGGTCCACCTCCCGGCCGACGAGGCCACGGCCATCGCCCTCGACCACCTCAACGGCCGTAAACCGGGCGCTCTGCGCGCGGTCAGCGGCTGAACGCGGCGCACGCGAAGCCCCCCCGCGGGCCGAGGGGCTCCGCCGACCGGCCTGGTCAGGACGCCGCCGCGTGCGCGCGCCTAGGCTTCGCCCACCTCTGCCGCGTAGGGCGGCTCCGCGCCCGCCCGGGAGCAGGTGATCGCCGCCGCGCGGGCGGCGAAGCGGAGCAAGCGGGTCCAGTCGTCGGCGCCCAGGGCGGCGAGGGCCGTGTCGGAGAGGGCGGCCCGGGTCGACAGGCCGTGGAGGAGGGCCGCGTTGACCGTGTCACCGGCGCCGATGGTGTCGACGACGTCGATCTTCTCGCCCGGTACGGAGTGCTCGGATCCGGCGCGGGTGTGGACGGTCAGTCCGTTGCCGCCGCGGGTGACGACGACGGCGGAGGGGCCGGAGCCCAGCCACAGGCGTGGAGTGCCACCCAGCCACTCCGCGTCCTCCTCGGAGAGCTTGAGCAACGACACCGAGGGCAGCCAGCTCGTGAAGCGGGCCCGGTAGGCGTCCGCGTCCGGGATCAGCCCCGGCCGGATGTTGGGGTCGAGGGCGGTGAACACGCCCTGGGCGGCGGTGGCGTGCAGCAACTTCTCGTACGCACTGGCGCCGGGTTCCAGGACGAGTGAGCAGGTGCCGAAGGAGACGGCCCGGGTGCCGACGGGGAGCCGGGCCGGGACCTCGAACAGGCGGTCGGCGCTGCCCTCGACGTAGAAGGAGTACCGGGCGGAGCCGCCCTCGCCGATCGAGGCCAGGGCGAGGGTCGTCGGCTCGGGGCCGCGCTGCACGGACGTCACGTCCACGTCCGCGTCACTCAGGCCGCTGAGCAGGGCCTCGCCGTAGGCGTCGTACGACACCCGCGAACAGAAGGCGGTGGGGGAGCCGAGACGGCCGAGTGCCACGGCCGTGTTGTAGGGGCCGCCGCCGCGCGCCGGCCTCAGATCCACGAGTGCGCCCACACCCTGCGGGACCAGGTCGATCAGGGCTTCACCGGCGACGACGATCACGAAGAGGGTCCTTTCTCGGGGCTCTCGGCCGGAAAGTATCGCAATGGAGCGCACCGCGACGGCCGGCCACCTAGGCGCCGGCCCGTACCTCCGGGCCGGTCACTCCCAGTCCCAGCCGATCCCCACGGTCCCCGGCCGTACCCGTGGTTCGACGAGGTGGACCGAGCGGTGGAGGCCGCTCAGGGGGAGGGGCTGCCGGCCGCTGCGGGGGGCCGCGGCGGAGTGCTGGCTGAAGCGGTGGCAGCGCAGGGGCAGGGCCCGTTCGTCGAAGCGGACCTGGAGGGCGTACTGGCCCCCCGTGGAGCGGAAGCCGCGGACGTACTCGGTGCAGACACCGGCCGTGCCGTCGTCGAAGCCGTAGCGGAAGAGGAACGTGTCGCCGCTGCGCAGCCGGGTGTCGAAGAGGAGTTCGGCAACCAGGACACCGGTCTCCCGGTCCCAGCGCACCCTCCCGGAGCGGCAGTTCTCCAGGGCACGGACGGCCATCCGTTCCGGCGCGCACCCCGGGTCGCCGTGATGGACGGCGACAAAGCGGTCCACGCCGTCCCGGTGGGCGCGCACGATGTGCTGGGACTCGTGGCCCAGCAGCTCCCGGCACGGGCCGACGCGGACCCGCTCGTGGTGGCCGACGGTGTGGACACCGCCGTCGAGCGGCACGTCCAGTTCGGTGAGGAGTCGTTCCAGCACGCCGGAGGCCTCCACGACGGAGCGGTACGAGCGGCCGGCGGGGCGTTCCGGGCCGGGGTGCGCGTCGGCCCGGGCGAGCAGCCGGATCAGCGACTCGTCCGGGAGCTGGAGGATCTCCTCCAGGGCTCGCACGGCCCGCAGCGACTCGGGACGCTGCGGACGCCGGGCGCCCTGCTGCCAGTAACTGAGGCTGGTGACACCGACCTTGACCCCGTAGCGCGACAGATGGTGCTGCACGCGCTGCAGCGGCAGGCCGCGGGCGGCGATCGCGGCGCGCAGCGCGACATGGAAGGGGCCGCCCCGCAGGGCCGACTCCAGCTCCGCCGCGGCGGCGTCCGTGGCGACGTCCGTGACCGCCGCGAGGTCCGCGTGCTCTGTGGCGTGCCGCATGCAGGGGGCCTTTCTGTAGACGAGAGCGCGACGGGTGGTCGGACAGCACGGGCCGATGGGGCGCCCGGTGGACGCTCGGGCCGCCGGTGGCCTGGACGGCCGTCCGTCTTCACATCCGTACGACGGAGTTCCTTGCCCCGAGTTCCCCCGCATTGAAGCGTGTTGACCAGGTCCCGACAACACCTGACGCGTGACATGGCCGGACACCATCGGCAAGATCCTCAATGCACCGAGGACCCGTGATCAGGCCTCAGCAGGTCCCGCAGCGCCTGCCCCGAGAGCTTCGACTTGTGCAGAAATCCCCTGGCGGGACTGGCGGCGACGAGTTCTCGGATGTCGTCCAGCGGGTGCGTGGAGGTGAGGATGATGACGGGCGCGGCGGTGCGCGCGAGCCTCGGCGCGAGCTCCAGGCCGCTCTCGCCGTCGAGGTCGATGTCCAGAAGGACGAGATCCGGGGCCAGTTCCGCGGCCCGTGACAGCGCCTCCGCGCCCGTGAAGGCCACGCCGACGACGCGGATCCCGTCGCGCTCCAGCAGCGTACGGGCAGCCTCCAGGAACGGTGCACTGTCATCGACGATGAGACAGCGCATGGACATGCGCACAGCCTCCCAAGGTGGTCATGGGCGCACATTCCGGCTAGCGGGAAAAGGCCGGCGCCACCGGGTTCCCGTCAGCCGGAATGTGCTGGCGTCCTGTGCCGGATCAACAGGTTCCCTCTCACCCAGGGAATCGAACGAGACACGAGGAGTAGCATGTCGCCGCCGTGGGGGCCGTGCCGTCCGGTCGAGTGGGGGTGAGCCATGAACACGCAGCGCCGGGACCTCGGAGAACGTCCTGTGCGCCGTGCCCTGTTGTCGGGTGCGGCGGCCGCCGTGCTGCTCCTGGCCGGGTGCGGTGGCCCTGATGCGGACCGCCGGGCGGACGAGGAGGACAAGGCGGCGGGTGACACGACCTGCGACGGGAGGATCGAGGGCACCGCCCACATCACGATGTGGTCCCACGCGGGGCAGAGCGGTGAGCAGAGCACGCTGAAGAGCCAGGTCAAGGAGTTCAACAGGTCCCAGCGGCAGGTGCGGGTCGAACTGGTCACCCTGCCCGAGCAGCGCCCGTACACCGACCTCGTCCTGTCCGCGGCGGCCAGCGGCGACCTGCCCGACCTGCTCGACTTCGACGGCCCGAACCTCTACAGCTACGCCTGGTCCGGCACACTCAAGCCGATCGACTCCTGCGTACCCGCGAAGATCCGGAAGGACCTGCTCCCCTCCATCCGTGAACAGGGCACGTACGACGACCGGTTGTGGGGCGTTGCCACGTTCGACTCCGGACTCGGCCTGTACGTACGGCCGTCGGTGCTCAGGGAGGCCGGCGTCCGGATACCGAAGGGCGTCGACGACGCCTGGACCGCCGACGAACTGACGGAGATCCTGCGCAAGCTGCGGGCGGAGGGCTACAAGGCGCCGCTCGACCTGAACTTCACCGACTCGAAGTCCGCCGACGAGTGGAACACCTACGCCTTCGCGCCGGCCGTGTGGTCGGCGGGCGGCGACCTCATCGACCCCGAGGAGTTCCGCACGGCCGACGGTTTCCTCAACAGCCCGCAGACCGTCGGGGCCCTCACCACCATGCAGAACTGGGTGGAGGAGGGATATGTCGACAGGGACGAGGAGAAGGACAAGAGCGCGTTCGTGAAGGGCCGCAGCCCCATCTCCTGGATGGGGCACTGGAAATACGGCGAGTTCAGCGCGGCCCACCCCGGCGACGTGGCGATCGTGCCGCTGCCCGACTTCGGCACGGGTGCCGTCACCGGCATGGGTTCCTGGCAGTGGGGCATCCCCGCCGGGGGCACCGACGGCGACGCCGTGTGGCGTTTCCTGCAGTACCTGTTGCAGCCGGCGCAGGTGGCCAGGATGAGCGAGGCCAACGGCGCGATCCCGGCGACCGAGGGGGCCGTCGAGCTGTCCCCGCTGTTCGACGAGGACGGCGCGGAGCGGCTGTTCATCGAGCAGCTGAGGAGCGGTGCCGCCCGGCCCAGGCCGCAGACACCGGCGTACCCGGCGGTCACCGTCGCCTTCTCGCACGCGGTCGCAGACATCGTCTTCTCCGGCGCGCCCGTCGGGAAGACGCTGGACGACGCCGTCGAGGCCATCGACCAGGATCTCGCCGCCCACGACGGTTACCCGAAGAGCGGACCATGACCCGAGCCGCCGGGCCCCGGCGAAGCACTCGTGGGGTGCCCGGCCGGCTCAGTACGACGCGGACACGCCGCCGTGCCCGGTCGGCGCTTGTGCTCTGCATGGCCCTGCTGCTCGGCGGCTGCGACGCGGGAGCGGACGGCGACGAGGACACCCGGCGGGGTTCCGACGCCACCTGTGACGGGCGGATCGACGCTCCCGCGCAGATCACGATGTGGTTCCACGAGCCGGCCGCGCGCGGTGAACTGGAGGCCGTGCAGGCCCAGGTACGGGCCTTCAACACCGCCCAGGACGACGTGACGGTCCGACTCGTCCGCCCTCCGAAGGGCGACTACGACGACCTGGTCCGCACGGCGGCCGCCGACGGCGAACTGCCCGACCTGCTCGACTTCGACGCCCCGAAGCTGTTCAGCCACGCCTGGGCCGGAGACCTCCGGCCGATCGACTCCTGCGTCCCGGAGTCCGTGCGCGCGGACCTGCTCCCCTCCGTCCTCGAACAGGGCACCTACCGGGGCAGGCTGTGGGGCCTCGGCACGTTCGACTCCGGACTCGGCCTGTACGTGCGGCCGTCGGTGCTCAGAAAAGCGGGTGTGCGCATCCCGAAGGGCATCGGCGACGCCTGGACCGCCGACGAGTTCACCGGCATCCTGGAGAAGCTGCGCACCCTGGGCCACGAGAGGCCGCTGGACCTCCAGATGCCGTGGGCCGGCACCGAATGGGGAACGTACGGGTTCGCACCGGCCCTGTGGTCGGCGGGCGGCGACCTGATCGACCGCTCCACCCATCGAACGGCCGACGGAGTGCTCAACGGGCCGCGGTCGGTCGAGGCGCTGACGACGCTGCAGGGCTGGGCGAAGGCGGGATACGTGGACGCGAACAAGGACTCCGGTGCCTTCCAGAAGGGCAGAAGCCCGGTGTCCTGGACGGGCCACTGGTGGTACCGACGCTACACGGAGGCCCACCCGGGCGACGTGGCGATCGTGCCGCTGCCCGACTTCGGCACGGGCAGTGCCACCGGCATGGGTTCCTGGCAGTGGGGCGTGCCCGCGGGCACGGCCGACGGCGACGCCGTGTGGCGCTTCCTGGCCTTCCTGCTGCGCCCCGACGAAATCCTGCGGATGACCGACGTCAACGGCGGGATACCCGCGACCGGCACCGCGGTCGAACGCACCGACGTGTTCGCCGAGGGCGGCCCGGGGCGCCTCTACATAGAACAGCTGCGCAACGGGACGGCCCGCCCCCGGCCGCAGACCCCCGCCTACCCGGCGATCACCGAGGCCTTCGCCCGGGCCTTCACGAAGATCATGCGGGGAGAGGCCGTGCAGCCCGCCCTGGACGAGGCGGTGCGTGCCGTCGACAAGGACCTGGCGGACCACGGCCACTACCCCCCGACCGGATCGTGAGGCCCGGCCGTGCTCCGCCCACCGTCCCGCGGACGAGTCCCCGCCCCGCGCCCCGCCGCCCCGTGCCCCGCCGTGGCGCGGGCCCGCCGCGGCGCCGCGACCGAGGACACCGTCCCGTTCCTGGCGCGGCTGCGTGTCGGCCCCAAGCTGATGCTGCTTGTCCTGCTGCCGGTCACCGTCCTGCTGTCCTTCACCGCGTTCGCCGCCATGACCCAGTGGGAGGAGGCGCGGACCCTGAGCGACTTCGACACCGCGATCGAGGTGTCGTTCGCGACCAGCGAGGTCGCGGGCGCCGTCGCACGCGAACGGATCGCCGCGGTCGAGGCCCGGCTGAGCGCCGAACCGGACACCCTGCGCGGCCGCTCGGAGGCCCAGCGGATCACCGACGACGCGCTGCGACGAGCCTTCGGGGAGGCCGTCGACCGGCAGCCGGAGCCCGACGTCGCCGGAGTCCTCGACGCCGTACGCCGTCAACTGCACGCACTGCGGGTCCAGACGGGCACCGGCTCGCTGGACGTGCAGGCCGTGACCCGGCGGTACGAGGCCATAGGGAACAAGGTGCTCGACATGGTCGCCGTCCTCGAATCCGGGCGCCCCACGCGGGCCTCGGGCCGCGCGGCCGACGCCCACATGGCGATGCTGCGGGCCGTCGCCGCCACCGAGAGCGAACGGGCGGAACTGGCCATCCTCTTCCACACACCCGGCGACGGGCACACCACCGCCGCCGCGGGCCGCTGGACCGAACTGGAGAAGTCCCAGCTCAGAAGGTTCCAGCTGACCGCCTCGGACGAGCTGAAGGCCGAACTGCACACCGCGATCTTCCAGGTCCCCGGACGCGAGGTCCGCAGGGTCCGTGACCTGCTCGCCGACACCGACCCCCGGCCCGCCGACCGGCCCTCGTACGACGACTGGCTCAGCGACTCCGAGCAGTACGTCGACGCCCTGCGCGGAATCCAGGACCGGGCCGCCCGTGAACTCGACGACACCGCCCACCGCGACCTGCGCGCCACACGGACCCGGGCCCTCACCGAACTGGGCGTCTCCCTCGCCGTCCTGGCCCTCGTCACCCTCCTCGCGCTGGCCCTGCGCCGCTCGATCACCCGCCCCCTCGGACAGGTCTCCGAGGGCGCCCGCGCCCTGTCGGACGGCGACCTCTCGTACGACATCGGCTACGCCGGACGCGACGAACTCGGCGACGTGGCCGACACGTTCCGCGAGCTGCGGGTCACCAGCGAGCGGCTGGCCGGCGAGATCCGGGCCATGAACACGGCGATCGACGCGGGCCGGCTCGGGCACCGGGCCGACGTCGACTCCTTCGACGGCACCTGGGCCCAGCTGCTGGGCGGCATGAACGGCACCATGGCGTCCTTCGCCGCGGCCCACGGCCGGCGCAGACGGGCCGAACAGGAACTGGAAGGCATCTTCAACCTCTCCCTGGACCTGCTCTGCATCAGCGGCGTCGACGGCTACTTCAAACGCGTCAACCCGGCCTTCGAACGCACCCTGGGCTATCCGGTCGAGACACTGACCTCCCGGCCGCTCCTGGACTTCGTCCACAAGGAGGACCGGGACGACACCCGCGAAGCCATCGCGCTGCTGGCGGGCGGCGCCGAGGTCGCCGAGTTCGAGAACCGGTACATCCGCGCCGACGGTGCCGAGCGCTGGCTGCAGTGGAGCGCCCGGTCGGTGCCCGAGGAGGGCCTCATCTACGCCGCCGCCCGCGATGTCACCGAGAGCCGCCGGGCCTCGCTCGAACAGACAGCGCTGCGCCGGGTCGCCACCGCGGTCGCGCGCGGGGTGCCGTCGTCCGACGTGTTCGGGAAGGTGGCCGAGGAGGTGGCGTCCTTGTTGGGTACGGCGGCGGCCGTACTGCGCTACGAGCCCGACAACAGCGTCAAGGCCCTGGGGATCGCGCACGCGCGCGCGGAGGCGGTCGCCGAGGCCGCCCGTATGACACGTCGTGAGGCGGCCCGGAAGACCGTCGACGAGGTGGCCCGCACCCGGAGCGCCGCCCGGTCCGGCACCTCCGTGGGCGCCCCCATCGTCGTCGACGGCCGGCTGTGGGGAGTCGTCGTGGCGGTCTCGCCCCTCGATCCGCTGCCCGAGGGCACCGAGTCCCGGCTCGCCGACTTCACCGAACTGATCGCCACCGCGATCGCCAACGCCGACAGCCGCGCCCAGCTGACCGCCTCACGCGCGCGCGTGGTCGCCGCCGGGGACGCCTCCCGCCGGCGCATCGAACGCGACCTGCACGACGGCGTCCAGCAACGCCTGGTCTCCCTGCAACTGGAGCTGCGGATGACGGAGACCCTGGTGGAGGACCGTTCCTCGGAACTCGCCCGGCAGCTGGACCACCTGGCCAGGGGCCTCGACGACACCTTCCAGGACCTGCTCCAGGTGGCCCGGGGCATCCACCCGTCCGTCCTCTCCAGGGGCGGCCTGGGGCCCGCCCTGCGCGCCCTGGCCCGCCGCGCCGCCGTCCCCGTGGAACTCGACCTCACCTTCACCGGTGCCCGCTTCCCGGAACCGGTCGAGGTGGCCGCGTACTACGTCACCTCCGAGAGCCTCACCAACGCCGTCAAGCACGCGCGGGCGAGCGTGGTGACCGTGACGGCGGAGGAGCGCTCGGGCGTGCTGGAGCTGGTCATCCGTGACGACGGTGTCGGGGGAGCGGAACCCGACAAGGGGTCGGGACTGATCGGGCTCATCGACCGGGTGGAGGCCATCGGCGGCCGGTTGACGGTCGCCAGCCCGCCCGGGAGCGGTACGACGCTGAGTGTGCGCCTGCCGCTGACACCGCCCGAAGCGGCCGTCCTGCCGCGTGCATGACCGCCCGAAGCGTACGCGGGCGAGGCCCGTTCAAAGGGGGGAGTCCGGGACTCGGTACGGGCGTACGTTTCGGGCGGTCGAATCGGACGGCGGAGACGGCCGTCCGGCTCCTGGGCAGGCGGATGTCTCGCCGTCTCTCGTCAGAGGCGCCGGTCCACCCGCGGCCGCACTTCTGCGAGCATGGCGGGCGAACGTTCAGGTGTCTTCACGGCCCGCCCCCAACTAGGCTTCCGGCTAGCCGTAAGACCCGTGTTCAGGCAGGCTGTCGGGACGAACAGGACAGGTCGGGCAAGGGGGAGGCCGAGACCATGGATGCCGATCAGCATCCGCTGCGCGGGCGGGTGGTGCTCGCGGACGACGACGTGCTCCTGCGGGAGGGGCTGGCGAGCCTCTGCGAGCGCGTCGGCTACGAGGTCGTGGGGCAGGCCGGCGACGCCGGCGGGCTCATGGACCTCGTCGAGACGGAACTTCCGGACATCGCGATCGTCGACATCCGGATGCCGCCGACCCAGTCCACGGAGGGGCTGAAGGCCGCCGGCGCCATCCGGGAGCGGTATCCGTCGGTGGGCATCCTGGTCCTCTCGGCGTTCGTCGAGGTCGAGGACGCCTTGGAGCTGCTGGCCGGGGGGCGCAGCATCGGCTATCTGCTCAAGAGCCGGATCACCGTCGTGGACGAGTTCCTGGAGACCCTCGACCGCATCCGCCGGGGTGGCTCGGTGATCGATCCGTCGCTGGTGCAGGAGCTGGTGGCCGCGCAGCGTCGTGACGATCCGCTGTCGATGCTCAGCAATCGGGAGCGGGAGGTTCTCGGCCTGATGGCCGAGGGGCGCTCCAACGCGGGGATCGGCCGTCGGTTGTGGGTCACCGAGGGGACGGTCGAGAAGCATGTACGGAGCATCCTGGGCAAGCTGCGGTTGCCCGAGGAGCCGGATGATCACCGTCGGGTCCTGGCCGTGCTGACGTTCCTGGAAACGCGCTGAGGGCACGGCCGTGGACGCCGGCCGGCGGGCGGGGGTCGTGCGTCGGCTGCCCTTGTCCACAGGCGCCCCGTGATGTCAGCGGGCGCCAGTAGGGTGTGGAGCATGGCCGATCCCTCCAGCTACCGCCCCAGTCCGGGGCAGATTCCGGACTCTCCCGGGGTGTACAAGTTCCGCGACGAGCACCGTCGGGTGATCTACGTCGGGAAGGCGAAGAGCCTGCGTCAGCGCCTGGCCAACTACTTCCAGGACCTGACCGGCCTCCACCCGCGCACCCGCACGATGGTCACCACGGCCGCCTCCGTGGAGTGGACCGTGGTGTCCACGGAGGTCGAGGCGCTGCAGCTGGAGTACTCCTGGATCAAGGAGTTCGACCCCCGGTTCAACGTCAAGTACCGCGACGACAAGAGCTACCCGTACCTCGCGGTCACGATGAACGAGCAGTACCCGCGCGTGCAGGTGATGCGGGGTCACAAGAAGAAGGGCGTCCGGTATTTCGGGCCCTACGCGCACGCGTGGGCGATCCGGGACACGGTCGACCTGCTGCTGCGCGTCTTTCCCGTGCGCACCTGCTCGGCCGGGGTCTTCAAGAACGCGGCCCGCACCGGCCGGCCCTGTCTGCTCGGCTACATCGGGAAGTGTTCGGCCCCCTGCGTCGAGCGGATCTCCGCCGAGGACCACCGCGAACTGGCCGACGAGTTCAGCGACTTCATGGCGGGGCGCACGGGCACGTACATCCGTCGTCTGGAGAAGCGGATGACGGACGCGGCCGAGGAGATGGAGTACGAGCGGGCCGCCCGCCTGCGGGACGACATCGAGGCCCTGAAGAAGGCCATGGAGAAGAACGCTGTCGTGCTCGCCGACGCGACCGACGCCGACCTGATCGCGGTCGCCGAGGACGAGCTGGAGGCGGCCGTCCAGATCTTCCACGTACGCGGCGGACGGGTGCGCGGCCAGCGCGGCTGGGTCACCGACAAGGTCGAGGCCGTCACCACCGGTGACCTCGTCGAACACGCGCTTCAGCAGCTGTACGGCGAGGAGACCGGCGACTCCGTGCCCAAGGAGGTCCTCGTCCCCGCGCTGCCCGACCCCGTCGGGCCCGTGCAGGAGTGGCTCACCGGGCGCCGTGGGGCCAATGTCTCCCTGCGCGTCCCGCAGCGCGGCGACAAGAAGTCGCTCATGGAGACCGTCGCACGCAACGCCCAGCAGTCGCTCGTCCTGCACAAGACCAAGCGCGCCTCCGACCTCACGACCCGCTCCCGCGCGCTGGAGGAGATCGCCGAGGCCCTCGACCTGGACAGCGCCCCCCTGCGGATCGAGTGCTACGACATCTCCCACCTCCAGGGCGACGACGTCGTGGCCTCCATGGTGGTCTTCGAGGACGGGCTGGCCCGCAAGAGCGAGTACCGCCGCTTCCAGATCAAGGGGTTCGAGGGACAGGACGACGTCCGCTCCATGCACGAGGTGATCAGCCGGCGCTTCAAGCGCTACCTCGCGGAGAAAGAGCGGACCGGCGAGTGGGTGGAGGACGACTCCGCCGCGCCCGGCGACCCCGGCGACGGCCTCGGGGGCTCCCTCGGCGGTCCCGGAGGTTCCGGCGACGGCCTCGGGGGCCCCGCCGACGGTCTCAAGGACGACGACGGCCGTCCCAAGCGGTTCGCCTACCCGCCTCAGCTCGTCGTCGTCGACGGCGGGCAGCCGCAGGTGGCCGCCGCGCGGCGAGCGCTCGACGAGATGGGCATCGACGACATCGCCGTGTGCGGCCTCGCCAAGCGCCTGGAGGAGGTCTGGGTGCCGGGCGACGACGACCCGGTGGTCCTGCCCCGCACCAGCGAGGGCCTCTACCTTCTCCAGCGCGTCCGCGACGAGGCCCACCGCTTCGCCATCACCTACCAGCGCGCCAAACGCGCCAAGCGCTTCCGGGCGAGCGCCCTGGACGACGTGCCCGGCCTCGGGGAGGCTCGCAAGCAGGCCCTGCTGAAGCACTTCGGCTCGCTGAAGAAGCTGCGTTCCGCGACGATCGACCAGATCTGCGAGGTTCCCGGCATAGGCCGCAAGACGGCCGAGACGATCGCCGCGGCCCTCGACCGGGCGGCTCCGGCCGCCCCCGCCGTGAACACGGCCACTGGAGAGATCATGGAGGAAGAGGAGCCCGGTACGACGGCGGACCCCTCTGGGGATCCCGTGGCCGCGGGCGCCCCGGACCGGCGGCGAGGGCAGGAGACATGACCGAGCACGACGAGCGCCGAGACCTCCCGGAGCAGGCAGAACCCCCGGAGCTCTCAGAGCGTCCAGATGAACAGCACCACGAGCACACAGCGGAGCGCGGGGAAGCCCACAGCGCGGTGGGCGACGCTACCCCGCAGCACCCAGCGCCACAGGAAGACGGAGCACACGTGAGTACGGGCATCGAAACAGCCGGGGTCCCCGAGGCGGCCATCCCCGAGCTGGTCATCATCTCCGGCATGTCCGGCGCCGGACGGTCGACGGCCGCCAAGTGTCTGGAGGACCTCGGCTGGTTCGTCGTCGACAACCTGCCACCCGCGCTGATCCCCACCATGGTGGAGCTCGGCGCCCGCTCCCAGGGGAACGTGGCCCGGATCGCGGTCGTCGTCGACGTCCGTGGCCGCCGCTTCTTCGACAACCTTCGCGACTCCCTCGCCGACCTGGCCACCAAGCACGTCACCCGGCGCATCGTCTTCCTGGAGTCCTCCGACGACGCCCTGGTGCGCCGCTTCGAGTCGGTCCGCCGCCCGCACCCCCTCCAGGGCGACGGCCGCATCACCGACGGCATCGCCGCCGAGCGGGAACTGCTGCGCGAGCTGCGCGGCGACGCCGACCTGGTCATCGACACCTCCAGCCTGAACGTGCACGAGCTGCGGGCCAAGATGGACGCCCAGTTCGCCGGCGACGAGGAGCCCGAGCTGCGGGCCACCGTCATGTCCTTCGGCTTCAAGTACGGCCTCCCGGTCGACGCCGACCTGGTCGTGGACATGCGCTTCCTGCCCAACCCGCACTGGGTCCCGGAGCTGCGCCCGTACACAGGCCTCAACGAGGAGGTCTCCGCGTACGTCTTCAACCAGCCCGGAGCCAAGGAGTTCCTCGACCGCTACACCGAGCTGCTCCAGATGATCGCCGCCGGCTACCGCCGCGAGGGCAAGCGGTACGTGACCATCGCGGTCGGCTGCACGGGCGGCAAGCACCGCTCGGTCGCCACCTCCGAGAAGCTCGCCGCCCGCCTCGCCTCCCAGGGCGTCGAGACCGTGGTCGTGCACCGGGACATGGGGCGCGAGTGACCGGACCCACCTCGTCCCGGCTGAGCAGGCTGCGCCGGGTCGTTCCGGAGGGCCGTGCGGACCGGCCCACCGAGGCCCGCGGGGCCCGGCCGCGCCGCAGGGGCGCCCAGCCCAAGGTCGTCGCGCTCGGTGGCGGCATGGGCCTGTCCGCCTCGCTCGCCGCGCTGCGCCGGATCACCGGCGACCTCACCGCCGTCGTCACCGTGGCCGACGACGGCGGCTCCAGCGGACGCCTCCGGGACGAGCTGGGCGTCCTGCCGCCCGGTGACCTGCGCAAGGCGCTGGCCGCGCTGTGCGGCGACGACGACTGGGGCCAGACCTGGGCCCGCGTCATCCAGCACCGCTTCCAGTCCCAGGGCGACCTGCACGAACACGCGGTCGGCAATCTGCTGATCGTCGCCCTGTGGGAGCAGCTCGGCGACCACGTCCAGGCCCTCGACCTGGTCGGCAGGCTCCTGGGCGCCCAGGGCCGGGTGCTGCCCATGTCGGCCGTACCGCTGGAGCTCCAGGCCCTGGTCAAGGGACACGATCCGGCGCGCCCGGACGACGTCGACACCGTCCGGGGGCAGGCGACCGTCGCGCTCACCCCCGGCGAGGTCCAGTCCGTGCACGTCGTGCCGCACGACCCGCCCGCCGTGCCCGAGGCCGTGGCGGCGGTGCGTGACGCCGACTGGGTGGTCCTCGGTCCCGGCTCCTGGTTCTCCTCGGTGATCCCGCACCTGCTCGTGCCCGAACTGCTCGACGCGCTCACCGAGACCAAGGCCCGACTCGTGCTGTCGCTGAACCTCGCCCCGCAGCCGGGAGAAACCGATGGCTTCTCCCCGCAGCGTCATTTGGAGGTTTTGGGACGACACGCCCCTAAACTCGCCCTGGACGTGGTGCTGGCCGACGAGGCCGCCGTGCCCGACCGCGATTCCCTGACCGAAGCCGCCAAACGGTTCGGCGCCGCGGTCGAGCTGGCGCCGGTGGCCCGGACCGATGGATCTCCGCGGCACGACCCGGAGCTGTTGGCCGCCGCGTACGACCGTATTTTTCGGATGCATGGAAGGATCGGCCCATGGCGATGACGGCAGCGGTGAAGGACGAGATCTCCCGGCTACCCGTCACCCGGACCTGCTGCAGAAAGGCGGAGGTCTCGGCGATCCTGCGGTTCGCGGGCGGGCTGCACCTGGTGAGCGGACGCATCGTGATCGAGGCGGAGCTGGACACCGCGATGGCGGCCCGCAGACTCAAGCGGGACATCCTGGAGATCTTCGGCCACAGCTCCGAACTGATCGTGATGGCGCCCGGCGGACTGCGCCGCGGTTCCCGTTACGTGGTCCGGGTGGTCGCCGGAGGTGACCAGCTGGCCCGCCAGACGGGCCTGGTGGACGGCAGGGGCCGACCGATCCGGGGCCTGCCCCCACAGGTCGTCTCCGGGGCCACCTGCGACGCCGAGGCGGCCTGGCGCGGCGCGTTCCTGGCCCACGGCTCGCTCACCGAGCCCGGCCGCTCGTCCTCCCTGGAGGTGACCTGCCCGGGCCCGGAGGCGGCTCTCGCCCTGGTCGGCGCCGCCCGGCGGCTGTCGATCGCGGCGAAGGCCCGCGAGGTGCGGGGCGTGGACCGTGTGGTCGTACGGGACGGGGACGCGATCGGCGCACTCCTGACCCGCCTCGGCGCCCATGAGTCGGTCCTGGCGTGGGAGGAGCGGCGGATGCGCCGCGAGGTCCGGGCCACGGCGAACCGGCTCGCCAACTTCGACGACGCCAACCTGCGCCGCTCGGCCCGTGCCGCCGTCGCCGCCGGTGCCCGTGTGGGCCGTGCCCTGGAGATCCTCGCCGACGACGTACCCGAGCACCTCGCGGCCGCCGGGCGGCTGCGCATGGAGCACAAGCAGGCCTCCCTGGAGGAGCTGGGCGCGCTCGCCGACCCGCCGCTCACCAAGGACGCCGTCGCGGGCCGGATCCGCCGTCTGCTGGCCATGGCCGACAAGCGGGCGTCGGACCTCGGTATCCCGGGGACCGAGGCCAGTATCACCGAGGAGATGGCCGAAAACCTGGTGGGATGACAGGACGTCAGAAAAGCTCAACCCGCCGGTGTCGAGGCCCACTTGAGGGCGTCGGCACCGGCTTTCTGCTTTCTGCGTGAATTCCGTGATTGGCCTGTGAGGCCTCCTTGACTTGGCGCAGATCTGACATGAGCCTGGCGTCTGTTCGCTACTGGGGTGAACCATCGCAAGGGGGGCTCATGAGACGAAGAGCCAGATCGATCCTCGCCGCCGGCGCGCTCCTGCTGGGTGGTGGTGCGGGACTCGCACCGCTGGCCCAGGCTGCCGAGAACGACGGCTCCGAGGCGGAGGAAGTGAAGGTCTTCCGCGCCGAGGTGACGAAGAAGCAGATCCCGCTGCTGCTCGCGGCCGGGCAGGACGGTCACGAACTCAGCGAGCAGGCGCCGGAGAAGGGCACCGCGTCGGTCGAGGTCTACCTCACCGACAAGCAGGCGGATGCCCTCGAAGGGCAGGGCGTCAAGCTCAAGGAGCACCGGCTCACCAGCAAGGCGGAGGCGCGGGTGGCCGCCGCCGGTGACGGGGTCTACCGCCCGTACAGCGGCGCGGGCAACATCAAGGAGGAGATCCTCCGGACAGGCCAGGAGAACCCCTCCCTGACCAAGGTGGTCTCCCTCGGCAAGTCCCTCCAGGGCCAGGACATCCTCGCCGTCAAGCTGACCAAGGACGCGAAGAAGACCAAGGACGGCGCCAAGCCCTCCGTGCTGTACATGTCCAACCAGCACGCGCGTGAGTGGATCACGCCGGAGATGACCCGGCGCCTGATGCACCACTACCTGGACAACTACAAGACGGACAAGCGGATCAAGAAGATCGTCGACACCACCGAGCTGTGGTTCGTGATCTCCGCCAACCCGGACGGCTACGACTTCACCCACCGCGACGCCGCCAACCGCCAGTGGCGCAAGAACGTGCGGGACGTCAACGGCGACAACGCCATCACCGTCGGCGACGGCGTCGACCTCAACCGCAACTTCGCCTACAAGTGGGGCTACGACAACGAGGGCTCGTCCCCGTTCCCCACCAGCGAGACCTACCGCGGCGGCGGCCCGAACTCGGAGCCCGAGACGAAGGCCCTGGACGCCTTCGAGAAGCGCATCGGCTTCGAGTACGGCATCAACTACCACTCGGCCGCCGAACTCATCCTCTACGGGGTCGGCTGGCAGGTGGCCAGCCCCACCCCGGACGACGTGCTCTACGAGGCGCTGGCCGGTACCCCGGAGAACCCCGCGGTCCCCGGCTACCACCCCCAGCTCTCCTCCGAGCTGTACACCACCAACGGTGAGGCGGACGGCCACGCGGCCAACGTCAACGGCACGGCGATGTTCACCCCCGAGATGTCGACCTGCCAGACCGCGTCGAGCATCGACCCGGACGACGCCTGGAAGCCCGAGGACTGCGCCTCCGTCTTCACGTTCCCGGACGACGAGAAGCTGATCCAGCAGGAGTTCGCGAAGAACATCCCGTTCGCGCTCTCCGTCGCCGAGTCCGCCGTCACGCCCGACCGGCCGAAGTCCTCGGTCGGCATCGACGCCCCCGACTTCACCCCGGCCTCCTTCACCACGTCGTACTCGCGCGGCAAGAAGCAGGAGATCTCCGTCGTCGCCCGCAAGTCCGTGGACGACAAGGAGCTGAAGTACCGGATCAACGGCCGCGGCCCTACCTACGGGGAGAGGCTCAAGTCCTGGAAGGGCGGCGAGACGTTCGGCGGTGAGGACAACCTGTGGTTCGACGAGTACCGGGCCAAGGTGCGCGAGGGTGAGCCCGGCGACAAGGTCGAGGTCTGGTTCACCGGCGAGACGAAGAGCGGCAAGCCCACGAAGAGTGAGCGCTTCACCTACACGGTCGCCGAACGCCCCAAGGCCGACACGCTCGTCGTCGCCGAGGAGGGCGCGACCGCGACCCAGACGCAGACCTACGTCGACGCGCTGAAGGCCAACAAGAAGAAGGCGCTCGTCTGGGACGTCGCGACCCAGGGCGCTCCCGACGCGCTCGGCGTACTGGAGCACTTCAAGCAGGTCGTGCACTACACGGGCGCCGTCCGTCCGGGCGTCGCCACCCAACTCGAACTGCGCTCCTACCTCAACGAGGGCGGCAAGCTGATCGAGGCGGGCGAGAGCGCCGGCGGCTCCGTCGACCTCGGCGGCGGCACCCTGTCGAACGACTTCAGCCAGTACTACCTGGGCGCCTACAGCCGTACCTCCCTGCCCGACGCCAAGGCCTTCGCGGGCCTGAGCAAGCTCGCCGGCTTCAGCGGAACGCTCGGCGACGCGCCCGGGAACCCGCTGAACACCGCCGGATCGTTCGGCGTCACCTCGGACGCCCTGCCCGTGGAGACGTTCCCGCAGTTCAAGAGCGCCGGCGCGGGCCAGTACCCCGGGACCGTCAACCCGTACGGCCCGTACGAGGGCGCGTCCATGGCGGCCGCCACGCACACCGACTACGCCTGGAACCGCCTCACCCGCACCATCGACCTCACCTCGGTGAGCGCGGCCGACAAGCCCGCCCTGCGCACCCAGCTCCTGTGGAGCACCGAGGAGGGCTACGACCACGCCCTTCTCGAGGCGCACACGGCAGGGGCGGACGACTGGACGACGCTGCCGGAGACCGGCGGCGCCACCTCCACCACCGTGCCCACCGAGTGCGAGGCCGGGTACTTCATCCAGGGCCACCCGGCCCTGAAGCGGTACCTGACCCTGGGCGCGGGCGGCTGCACGCCCACCGGCACCAGCGGCTCCTGGAACAGCTTCACCGGGGCCTCGGACGGCTGGCAGAAGGTCGAGTTCGACCTGTCCGCGTACGCCGGGAAGAAGGTCGAGGTCTCGCTCAGCTACGTGACCGACCCCGGCTCCGGCGGGCGCGGTGTCCTGGCCGACAACGCCACCGTCGTCATCGGCGGCACGCCCGGCGCGGTCGAGGGCTTCGAGACGTCGCTCGGTGCCTGGAGCGTCCCCGGACCGCCCGCGGGCAGTCCGGCGGTCGTGAAGGACTGGGGCCTGTCGGGTGAACTGTTCAAGACCTACGGCGCGGTCACCACGGACGACACGGTGCTGCTGGGCTTCGGCCTGGAGCAGGTCCCCGCGGCGGCCGACCGCAAGGCACTGCTCGGCAAGGCGCTGGCGGCCCTGAAGAACTGAGCGCCTACTGCGCCGAACGGCTGAGAAAAGGCCTCGTGAGCGGCTCTCCGATCATCTGGAATCAGATGATCGGGGGGCCGCTCAAAAGGTAATCACCTTGCAAAACCAGGGCGGTCCGTACCCCTACTGGCGAGTACGGACCGCACCGGCATGTATAGGGCATCTCGATGTCACTCGACAGGCCCGGGGGAGGTAGGGTCGTAGGCGGTCGGGGACATCCCATACAGCTCGCCGGCACTGAGCCGGCGTACCAACGAGGAGATCGGTTCGTGACGATCCGCGTAGGCATCAACGGCTTTGGCCGCATCGGTCGTAACTACTTCCGCGCGCTGCTGGAGCAGGGTGCTGACATCGAGATCGTGGCTGTCAATGACCTGGGTGACACCGCGACCACCGCACACCTCCTGAAGTACGACACCATCCTGGGCCGCCTCAAGGCCGAGGTGTCGCACACCGCCGACACGATCACCGTGGACGGCCACACCATCAAGGTCCTCTCCGAGCGCAACCCCGCGGACATCCCGTGGGGCGAGCTGGGCGTCGACATCGTCATCGAGTCCACCGGCATCTTCACGAAGAAGGCCGACGCCGCGAAGCACCTCGCCGGCGGCGCCAAGAAGGTCCTCATCTCGGCTCCGGCCAAGGACGAGGACATCACCATCGTGATGGGCGTCAACCAGGACAAGTACGACGCGGCCAACCACCACGTCATCTCCAACGCCTCCTGCACCACCAACTGTGTGGCGCCGATGGCCAAGGTCCTCGACGAGAACTTCGGCATCGTCAAGGGCCTGATGACGACGGTCCACGCGTACACCAACGACCAGCGCATCCTGGACTTCCCGCACTCGGACCTGCGTCGCGCCCGCGCCGCCGCCGAGAACATCATCCCGACCACCACGGGTGCCGCGAAGGCCACCGCGCTGGTCCTCCCGCAGCTCAAGGGCAAGCTCGACGGCATCGCGATGCGCGTTCCGGTCCCGACCGGCTCGGCCACCGACCTGGTCGTGACGCTGCAGCGTGAGGTCACCAAGGACGAGGTCAACGCCGCGTTCAAGAAGGCCTCCGAGGACGGCGACCTCCAGGGCTACCTGGCCTACACCGAGGACGAGATCGTCTCCTCGGACATCGTCAGCGACCCGGCCTCCTGCACCTTCGACTCCTCCCTGACCATGGTCCAGGAGGGCAACACGGTGAAGATCCTCGGCTGGTACGACAACGAGTGGGGCTACTCCAACCGCCTCGTCGACCTCACGGTCTTCGTCGGCGAGCAGCTCTGACCGACAGAGCAGGCACCTCCATGTGAAGTCAGGGCCCGTGCGGCGCAGGGACGCGCCGCCCGGGCCCTGACTCACGTACACATGCGGCCTCTTACGATCACGAGCACCACAAGTCCTCCTCGGGAGCCCTCTCCATGAAGACGATCGACGAACTCCTCGCCGAGCCAGTAGCCGGCAAGCGGGTCTTCGTCCGCGCCGACCTCAATGTGCCGCTCGACGGCACGACCATCACCGACGACGGCCGCATCCGCGCCGTGCTGCCCACCGTCAAGGCGCTGGCCGAGGCGGGCGCGCGTGTCGTCGTCGCCTCCCACCTGGGCCGCCCCAAGGGCGCCCCGGACCCGGCCTTCTCCCTCGCCCCGGCCGCCGCGCGCCTCGGTGAACTCCTCGGCGCCGACGTGGCGTTCGCGACGGACACGGTGGGTGAGTCCGCCGCCACCACGGTCGCGGGCCTCGCCGACGGTCAGGTCGCCGTCGTCGAGAACCTCCGCTTCAACGCCGGTGAGACGTCCAAGGACGACGCCGAGCGCGGCGCGTTCGCGGACCGGTTGGCCGCCCTCGCCGACGTCTACGTGGGCGACGGCTTCGGCGCGGTACACCGCAAGCACGCCTCGGTCTTCGACCTGCCGGCCCGACTGCCGCACTACGCCGGGTACCTCATCGCCACCGAGGTCGGCGTCCTGAAGAAGCTCACCGACGACGTCCAGCGCCCCTATGTGGTCGCGCTCGGCGGCGCCAAGGTGTCCGACAAGCTCGCGGTCATCGACCAGCTCCTCGGCAAGGCCGACCGCATCCTCATCGGCGGCGGCATGGCGTACACCTTCCTCAAGGCCAAGGGCTACGAGATCGGCGGCTCCCTCCTGCAGGAGGACCAGCTCGCCGCGGTCACCGAGTACGTGGAGCGCGCGGAGCGGACCGGTGTCGAGCTGGTCCTGCCCGTCGACGCCGTCGTCGCGCCCGCGTTCCCGGACCTGAAGAGCAAGGCTCCGGCCGACGCCACCGCGGTCGCCGCGGACGCCATGCCGGCCGACCGGATGGGCCTGGACATCGGTCCGGACTCCGGCACGCTGTACGCCTCGAAGATCGCCGACGCCGCCACCGTCTTCTGGAACGGCCCCATGGGCGTCTTCGAGCACCCCGATTTCGCCGAGGGCACCAAGGCGGTCGCCCAGGCACTCCTCGATTCAAAGGCCTTCACGGTCGTCGGCGGCGGCGACTCCGCCGCGGCCGTGCGCATCCTGGGCTTCGACGAGAACGCATTCGGCCACATCTCGACCGGTGGTGGCGCTTCCCTCGAATACCTCGAGGGCAAGACGCTCCCCGGGCTCGCCGCACTGGAGGACTGACCCTCGATGACTGTTTCCGACAAGGGCCGCCTGCCCCTGATGGCGGGCAACTGGAAGATGAACCTCAACCACCTCGAGGCCATCGCGCACGTCCAGAAGCTCGCCTTCGCCCTCGCCGACAAGGACTACGAGGCCTGTGAGGTCGCGGTCCTGCCGCCCTTCACCGACCTGCGCTCGGTCCAGACCCTGGTCGACGGCGACAAGCTCAAGATCAAGTACGGCGCCCAGGACGTCTCGGCGCACGACTCGGGCGCCTACACCGGTGAGATCTCCGGTCCGATGCTCGCGAAGCTCAAGTGCACGTTCGTGGCGATCGGCCACTCCGAGCGCCGCCAGTACCACGACGAGACCGACGAGATCGTCAACGCGAAGGTCAAGGCCGCCTACAAGCACGGCCTCACCCCGATCCTGTGCGTCGGCGAGGAGCTGGAGGTCCGCGAGGCGGGCAACCACGTCTCCCACACGCTCGCCCAGGTCGAGGGCGGCCTCAAGGACGTGCCCGCCGAGCACGCCGAGACCGTCGTGGTCGCCTACGAGCCCGTCTGGGCCATCGGCACCGGCAAGGTCTGCGGCGCCGACGACGCCCAGGAGGTCTGCGCGGCCATCCGGGGCAAGCTCGCCGAGCTGTACTCCCAGGAGACCGCCGACCGGATCCGCATCCAGTACGGCGGCTCGGTCAAGGCCGGCAACGTCGCCGAGATCATGGCCCAGGCCGACATCGACGGCGCTCTCGTCGGCGGTGCCTCCCTGGACGCGGACGAGTTCGTCAAGATCGTGCGCTTCCGCGACCAGTGAGTAGGCCTTAGCGGCGTAACGTCGTACTCTTGCGGGGGGCCGAGGCCCAGTAGGCGAGTGTCGAGCTTGCCGAACGGTCCCGGCCCTCCCGTCGTCTATCCAGATCCGAGGAAGTTGGTCCAGCCGTGGTTATGGGGTTCTCGATCGCCCTGATCGTGTTCAGCCTGCTGATGATGCTGCTGGTGCTGATGCACAAGGGCAAGGGCGGCGGCCTCTCCGACATGTTCGGTGGCGGTATGCAGTCCTCCGTCGGCGGCTCCTCGGTCGCCGAGCGCAACCTCGACCGGATCACCGTCGTGGTCGGTCTGCTGTGGTTCGCGTGCATTGTCGTGCTGGGCATCCTGATGAAGGTCACCAACTGACGTCAGGCCGACACCGGCGGGACAACGCGTCACGGACGCACCAATCCGCACGTAAAGCCCCATGCCGGGTACGCGACTTCGAACGCGGCCTATCATGGGGCTTGCGTCTGTGGGCGGGATGTAACTCCAATCACTGGACGCGCGTTGGGCCTTACGTAGACTGAGGCGCTCGCAGCGAAGCGCAACGCCGACTCGCTTCGCCGCACCATTACGCAGGGAGTTACGACCGTGGCAAGTGGCAACGCGATCCGAGGAAGCCGGGTCGGGGCGGGGCCGATGGGCGAAGCCGAGCGCGGCGAGTCCGCACCCCGGCTGCGCATCTCCTTCTGGTGCTCCAACCGACACGAGACCCAGCCGAGTTTCGCCAGCGACGCACAGGTCCCCGACACCTGGGACTGCCCGCGCTGCGGCTTCCCGGCCGGACAGGACCGGGACAACCCGCCGGACCCACCGCGCACCGAGCCCTACAAGACGCACCTCGCGTATGTGCGGGAGCGTCGCAGCGACGCGGACGGCGAGGCGATCCTCGCCGAGGCGCTCGCCAAACTGCGGGGTGAAATCTAGAAGTCGACACCGGCCGGGCACCGAGGGTGCCCGGCCGGACGTGTTCGTGGCGTGTGACGCGCGATGCCCACGGTGGTTGCGATGTTCGCGTTTCCGCTGGTCGGGCTGATTGTCAGTGGGTCCCTCTACGGTTCGTGCATCGACGAATCGTGAGGGGGACACGTGACGGTGGCCGAGCGGGGGACAGCGGCCGCGTACCGAGGAGCGTTCTTACGGCTGTGGAGCGCGGCCGTGCTCTCCAGCTTCGGGGACGCACTGCGTACGGCCGCGCTGCCGCTGCTCGCGGTGACGTTGACGGACGAGCCGCTTCTCGTCGCCTCGGTCGCGGCCTGTGGTTATGTGCCGTGGCTCCTCTTCGGGTTGCTCGGCGGTGCCGTCGCCGACCGGGTGGACCAGCGGCGGGCCATGTGGACGGTGGACGTGGCGCGCGGTCTGCTCATGGCGGGCTTCGCGGTGGCCGTGGCCCTCGACCACGCCTCGATCGCCCTGCTGATCGCCCTCGCCTTCGCCCTGACCACACTCCAGACACTCTTCGACAACGCGGCCACGGCCCTGCTGCCCGCCCTGGTGAGCCGGGACGCCCTGGGCAGCGCCAACGCCCGGCTGATGACCGGCCAACGGATCGCGGGCGGGCTGGTGGCCGCGCCGCTCGTCCCGCTGCTGCTGGCCGCAGGAGCCGCCGTCCCCTTCGCGGCGGACGCCCTGACCTACCTGGTCGCCGCCGCCCTCGTGGCCTCGCTCGGCGCCGCCCCGCCCGAGCGGGACCCCCGTCCCGCGGGCAGCACCCTGCGCGCGGAGATCGCCGCCGGGTTGCGCACGCTGTGGCGGGACCGGGCCCTGCGCGGGCTGTGCGCCGCGACCGCGCTGTGCAACGTCGGCATGGGCGCCCTCATCGCCACGCTGGTGCTGCTGGTGACCGGCTGGCTGGACGCGGGCAACGCCGGGTTCGCGGCGGTGACGACCGCGTACACGGTGGGCGGCCTCGCCGGGGGAGCGGTGAACGGTCGGCTGGTGGCCCGGGTCGGGCAGGTGCGTGCCGTGCTGCTGGCCGGTGGGGTGCAGATCGGGGCACTCGTCGTGATGGGCTCCGTGCGCAGCCTGACGGCGCTCGCGGTGAGCCTCGCCGTGTTCGGGGCCATGGGAATGGTGTGGAACGTCAACACCACGACCCTCATGCAGCAGCGAGTGCCCGTCGACCTGCTCGGTCGTGTCGGCTCCGCCTTTCGGACGGTCGGGGTGGCCGGGGCGCCCCTAGGCGCGCTGTTGGGCGGGGCGGTCGCCACGGTCGGGGGAGCGAACACGCCGGTGCTGCTCGCCGCTGCCTTCTTCGTCCTGTCCGTCGCCGCGCTGATACCGGCGCTCAGGGCGGACGTATCTGTTGTCGAGCCGGACGACCGGGGGACGACAGCTCGTGTTCCTTCGTGATCAATTAGGTTGGGACCGGCAGCGGGGCAAGGTACGCAGGACCAGGTAGGAAAGAAGGCTGAAGTCCGAGATGAACGCAGAAAGCCGTACCAGGCTCGACCAGACGCCCGAGTGGACCGCGCTGGCCGAGCACCGGGAGCAGCAGGGTGAGGTGCAGCTGCGCGAACTGTTCGCGGCCGACCCGGGGCGTGGCGCCGGGTACACGCTGGAGGTCGGCGATCTGCACGTCGACTACTCCAAGCATCTGGTCACCGACGAGACGCTGCGGCTGTTGCGCGAGCTGGCCGCCGCGACCGACGTGTTCGGACTGCGGGACGCCATGTTCCGCGGCGAGAAGATCAACACCACCGAGGACCGGGCCGTCCTGCACACCGCGCTGCGCGCCCCGCGCGACGCGGTGATCGAGGTCGACGGCGAGAACGTGGTGCCGGGTGTGCACGCCGTTCTCGACCGGATGGGCGGCTTCGCCGAGCGCATCCGCTCCGGCGCGTGGACCGGTCACACCGGCCGGCGCATCAAGAACGTCGTCAACATCGGCATCGGTGGCTCCGACCTGGGCCCGGCGATGGCGTACGAGGTGCTGCGCTCCTTCACCGACCGCGATCTGACCGTCCGCTTCGTGTCGAACGTGGACGGTGCCGACCTGCACGAGGCGGTACGGGACCTGGACGCGGCGGAGACGCTCTTCATCATCGCCTCGAAGACGTTCACCACGATCGAGACGATCACCAACGCGACCTCCGCGCGCGATTGGCTGCTCACCGAACTGAAGGCCGGCCCCGAGGCCGTCGCCAAGCACTTCGTGGCGCTGTCGACGAACGCCGGGAAGGTGTCGGACTTCGGCATCGACACGGCCAACATGTTCGAGTTCTGGGACTGGGTCGGCGGGCGGTACTCGTACGACTCGGCGATCGGGCTGTCCCTGATGATCGCGATCGGTCCGGACCGCTTCCGGGAGATGCTCGACGGGTTCCACCTGGTCGACGAGCACTTCCGGACGGCGCCCGCCGAGTCCAATGTGCCGCTGCTGCTGGGCCTGTTGGGCATCTGGTACGGCAACTTCCACGACGCCCAGTCGCACGCGGTGCTGCCGTACAGCCACTACCTGTCCAAGTTCACGGCCTACCTGCAGCAGTTGGACATGGAGTCCAACGGCAAGTACGTGGGCCGGGACGGGGTGCCGGTGGAGTGGCAGACCGGGCCGGTGGTGTGGGGCACGCCGGGGACGAACGGGCAGCACGCGTACTACCAGTTGATCCACCAGGGCACCAAGCTGATCCCGGCGGACTTCATCGGTTTCGCCGAGCCGGTCGCCGAGCTCGGCGACGCGCTCAAGGCCCAGCACGACCTCCTCATGGCCAACTTCTTCGCCCAGACCCAGGCGCTGGCCTTCGGCAAGACGCCGGACGAGGTGCGGGCGGAAGGGGTGCCGGACGAGCTGGTTCCGCACAAGACGTTCAAGGGGAACCACCCGACGACCACGATCCTGGCGAAGGAACTGACCCCGTCGGTCCTCGGCCAGCTGATCGCGCTGTACGAGCACAAGGTGTTCGTGCAGGGTGCCGTCTGGAACATCGACTCCTTCGACCAGTGGGGCGTCGAGCTGGGCAAGGTCCTCGCGAAGCGGGTGGAACCGGCGTTGACGGAGGGCGCCGAGGTGCCGGGCCTCGACGAGTCCACGAAGGCGCTGGTCGCCAAGTACCGGGCGCTGCGCGGACGGCGGTAGCCGTACGCGGTGAGCGGGGGTGGGGAAGCGGGCGGCCGCGCGACGTCCACTTCCCCACCCGGCCTCAGTGCCCCAGCCCGGCGCCCCCGTCGACCGGGATCACGGCGCCGCGTACGTATCCGGCGTCGGCCAGGAAGGCCACCGCCTCGGCGACCTCCTCGGGGGTGGCCGGGCGTCCGGCGGGGGTGGTTCGCAGCAGTTCGCGGCGCTGGTCCGGGGTGAGGGCGCGGCTCATGTCGGTCTCGGTGAGGCCGGGGGCGACGACGTTGCAGGTGATGTCGCGGGGGCCGAGTTCCTGGGTGAGGGAGCGGGCGAAGCCGACGAGGCCGGCCTTCGCCGCCGCGTAGTTGGTCTGGCCGGGGGCGCCGCGCAGGGCGGCCGTGGAGGAGACCAGGACGATACGGCCGTGGCCCGTGCGGAGCATGCCCCGTATCGCGCGCTGGGCGACGCGGAAGGCTCCGGTGAGGTTGGTGTCGAGGACGGAGGTGAAGTCGGCCTCGGTCATCCGCACCAGGAGCCGGTCCTGGGTGACGCCCGCGTTGGCGATCAGGACGGTGACCGGCCCGTGGGCCGCCTCGGCCTCCTTGAAGGCCCGGTCGACCTGCCCGCTGTCCGTCACATCGCACCGCACGGCGAGGAATCCCTCGGAGGCGGGGGGCTCGTCGCCTCGGTAGGTCACCGTGACCCGGTCGCCGACCGTCGCGAAACGGCGGGCGACGGCGAGCCCTATGCCCCTGTTCCCGCCGGTGACGAGGACCGAACGGGCTGTCGGTGTCCGTGTCATCGTGTCTGTCCTTCCCGTGCCGTGTCCGACGCTGTGGTGTGCTCGCGGCCCTCGGGTGCCGCACGGGTGCGCAGGCCCACGACGGCCACCGCGCACCCGATGAGGGCGAGGGCGGCGACGGAGAGCGTGGCGGCGTACATGGCGTCGAGGAAGGCACGGTCGGCCGTGGCCGCCAGCTCCGGCAGGTGCAGTGAGTCGGCGAGCGAGCGGGCGGCCTCGGCGGAGGTGCGGGCCTGTTCCTCGGCGGCCGGTGACAGGCCCTGCGTGGTGCCGGGCAGTTCGGCGTCGGCCATCCGGTCCCGGTAGACGCCGGAGAGGATCGAGCCGGCCATCGCCACCCCGAGGGTGCCGCCGACCTGCCGGGTGACGCTGTTGACGGCGGAGCCGGCGCCCGCGAGCTGTGGCGGCACCCCGCGCATCATCACGGCCGTGACCGGGGTGCCGACCAGGCCCATGCCGAAGCCCTGGATCCACAGCAGTACGGCGACGACCCAGAGGGGGGTGCGCCCGTCGAGCCAGGCGTAGGCGACGTACGTGGCGGCGGTGGCCGCGACGCCGGACGCGACCGTCCAGCGGGCCGACAGCAGACGGCTCAGTGCGGGGGAGGCCTGGCTGCCCAGGACGATGCCGACGGCGGCGGCGATCATCACGGTTCCGGCGTCGGCGGGGGAGAGGCCCCGGGGGCCCTGGAGATAGAAGGCCGCGTAGAACAGGTGACCGGCCAGCGCCATGAAAGCGATCAGCAGGACCACGCTGCCGGCCGTGAATCCGGGTTGCCCGAAGAGCCGCAGGTCCAGGCTGGGCGTCGCTGACCTGCGCTGAGAGGAGACGAAGACGGCCAGCACGACACCGCCCAGCAGTAGCGGCAGGAGGACGTGCGGGCCGTACCAGGTGCTGCCGCCGCCGAGTTCGATGATGCCGTAGACCACGCCGCCCAGGCCGAGCACCGAAAGCCCCAGCCCCGGCAGGTCGAGCACCCGGCGGCGGGAGCCGCCCAGGTCGGGGACGACGGCCATGACCGCCACCAGACACAGGGCGACGATCGGTACGTTGACGAGGAAGACCGAGCCCCACCAGAAGTGGCTGAGCAGTGCCCCGCCCACGACGGGCCCGACGGCGACGCCGAGACCGCTCGACGAGCTCCAGATCGCGATCGCCCGGGTGCGTTCGTCCTCCGGGGTGCTCTGCACGATCACCGTCAGCGTCGCCGGCATGAGCAGGCCGCTGCCCGCACCCATGAAGGCCCGGGCCACGATCAGCCACGCGGGGCTGTCCACGAACGCGCCCGCGCCGGAGGCCACCCCGATCAGCGCGAGCCCGGCGACGAGCGTGTTCCGGGGACCGAAACGGTCGGCCAGGGCGCCGCCCGCGAAGAGGGTGCCGGCGACGACCAGGGTGTAGGCGCTCGCCACCCACTCCAGCTCGCCGGGGGTCGCGCCCAGGCCCTTCACCGGGTCGGCGAGGGTGGTGACGGCGACATTGAGGATCGAGGTGTCCAGCCAGATCAGCATCTGCGCGCAGACCACGACCAGGAGGACGGGCCAGGAGCGGGCGGGTGCGGCGGCCGGTTTCCCGGTCGTCCGGCTCACGGTGCTCACAGCGTGCCTCCGTTGTTCTCACGACCGGGCCAGGCGGCCTCGTCCGGACCTCTGCCTTCGTATGCGCGGACGCCTTGTGCGCGGACGCCTTCGTGTCCGCGCACGCCTTCGTGTCCGCGCACGGCTTCGTATCTGTTCAGTGCCCGGTCGATCAGGGCCTCGGGCACGCCCGTGTAGCGCGCCGGGTCGAGCAGTTCCGACAGTTGGTCGGGGGCGAACCGGGCGCACAGTTCCGGGTCGGCGGCCAGCACCTCCCGCAGGGGGCGGCCGGTGTCAGCGGCCTCGGCCGAGGCGCCGGTCAGGAACTTCTTCGCGCGGACCTTGCCGAACACCGGGGCAAGGGCCACGGCCAGGCGTTCGGTGACGATGGCGCCGCCGGTCAGGTCGAGGTTGGCCCGCATACGGTCCCGGTGGACGATCAGCCCATCCGCGAGCTCGACGGCGGTGTGCGCGGCCCCGCCCGTCAGCCGCAACGCCTCCCGCAGCGGCTGCCACTCTGCGTGCCACGCCCCGGCGGGCCGTTCGTCCTCGGCGAGCAGACACTGCGCCAGCACGAGGGCGTGCGCGGGGACCTGCCGGGCGGCCGACACGATCAGCGTGGCCAGCGCGGGGTTCCGCTTCTGCGGCATGGCGGAGGAGGCACCGCGCCCGGCCCCCGCCGGCTCGGACAGTTCACCGATCTCCGTGCGGGACAACGTCTGCACATCGAGCGCGAACTTCCCGAGCGCCCCGGTGACGAGCTGGAGCACGGCCCCGAGTTCGGCGACGGGGGTACGGACCGTGTGCCAGGGGAGGGTGGGCTCGGCGAGGCCCAGCGCCTCGGAGAAGGGCTTGAGCAGCTCCAGCCCGCCCTCGCCGGGGGTGCCATCGCTCTTTCCTTCCCCACTCCCGCGGTCCACCACCGCGTACTCCCGATACGCGGCCAACGTCCCACCCGCGCCCCCCAACTGGGCCGGAAGTCTCGAAGCCAGCGCCCGCACCCGCACCGACGCGTCGACGGCCAACTCCAGCCATCCCGCCGCCTTCAGCCCGAAGGTCGTCGGCACCGCGTGCTGGGCCAGAGTGCGGCCGGCGAGAACCGTGCGACGGTGTGTGTCGGCCAGCGAGGCGAGGGCGGCCGTCACGTGGACCAGATCCGCCGCGATCAGATCGAGCACCCGACGGCTGATCAACATCGCCGCCGAGTCCAGAATGTCCTGGCTGGTGGACCCCCTGTGTACATACTCCGCGGCGGCCGGATCCTCCGCGGCGACGACCTCGGTGAAGGCGGTCACCAGCGCGACCACCGGGTTGGCGGCGGCCCGTGCCGCATGGGCCAGGGCGACCAGGTCGAGCCGTTCCACACGGGCCGCCGAGGCGATCGCCTCCACCGCGGCGGCCGGGGTCAGCCCGACCGCGTGCTGGGCGCGGGCCAGCGCCACTTCGGTGTCCAGCATGGCCTGCAGCCACGCCTCGTCGGTCACCTCGGCCGCGACCGGCGTGCCCGCCCAGGTGGGGGCGAGCAGGCCCGCGTCGGTTCCCACGGACATCGTGTTCACGCTCATCGACTCCCTGTGCCTGATGTCCGACGTGCCACCGAAGCGACGGCGGCCTCCGGCGCTGCCGCCCTCGGCGCTGCGGCCCCCGGCCCCTCCGCTCGCTGCCCCTGCGGCCCCACGGGCCCGAGCCCCAGCGCCGCGCGCGCGATCGCGTCCGAGTCCTCCAGCGTCACCGAGCCGACGCCGGGCCTGATGCCGACCGCCGTCACCCAGCGCACGCCCTCCACCGGCACCCCGAAGGCGAACCGGCGCGGGTGCGGCCGGCCCGCCGCGTCCACCAGCCGGGGCGGGCTGTCGGTGACCGCCAGTCCGCCCGGCTCGTGCCCCGGATCGCCCCCCAGCCGGTACGGGCCGCACCCGCCGGACGCGAGCAGCCCCCGGAGCAGTGGGTCGGTGCTCCGCCGCAGATCCACCGAGGGCAGCCGCGCCTCGATCAGGGCCTCGACCCGGACCGGGGGGTCGTCCACCAGCTCCGCGTCCACGAGGAAGCCGCCCTCGCCGGCACCCTCGCCGCGCCCCTCCTCGACGCCACCGCCGGGAGCCCGGGCCCGAACCCGCATCCCCGGGCCGAGCACCTGCAGCACATCCGCCTCGATCAGCGCGACCAACTGCTCGATACGGAAGGCGGGCGGGCCGATCGAGGTGAAGGCGTTCAACGGGGTGTACCAGCCGTCGAGTTCGGCACGGTACGAGTCGCCGGAGACTCCGCCGTGGTCGACGACGAGCCGGATCTCGTTGCGCAGGTCCCGCAGGGCGTCCAGAGCTGCCTTCAGCGGTCCGTTCACATTGCCGCGGCGGGCCTCGCCGACATCCCGGCGCAGATACGCAAGCAGCCAGCGCCGGAAGTCGGCGCGGCCCGTGAACGTCCGCTCCCCGTAAGGGTGTTCGATCCGCGTCCAGTCCCATCGCTCGCCGGGCGGGACGGCGTATCGGTCGAGCAGGGCCGCCTCGCCCCGCCCACCCGCATCCGCGAGGCACGACCGTACGAACTCCTCGGCCGCCTCCGGTCCTCGGGCGGCGCGGATCCACGCCTCGTGGTGGACGGTCCGTATCTCGCGGTCGACGATCGGCCAGAGGTCGTGGCGGAAGCCGAGGGGGTGCCCGTCGGCCACGCGGCGCCGTAGTCCCGCGATGACGTCCGGGGTCAGGAAGCGCGGCTCGTGGCGGCCGAGCGCGCCCTTCTCGTTCTCGCCCCGGGCGTGGTACGGGACGCCGCGCCGCGAACCGGCGTACAGGACGGGCTCGTTGCCGCTCGGAAGGTAGACGAGACCGGACTCGCTCTCCTTGAACGTGCCGCCACGGCCCTCGGTGAGAAGGGCCAGGCAGTCGAAGAAGTTCAGGCCCAGCCCGCGCAGAGCGACCGGCGTGCCCGGCGCGATGCCGCTCAGATCGGTGTCGGCCGGGTTGGCGGGGGCCACGTAGGTGAGGCCGTGCCGGTCGGCGAAGGAGCGCAGCGCGCGTTCCTCCGGGGACTCGGTCACGCCGCCGTGGCCGAGAGCCAGCACCACCGCGTCCAGACCGGCCAGCCGGCCGCCGTTCTCCAGGGTCACCGTCTGCGGCCGGCCCGAGGGGTGATCGTCCTGCCGCCCCGTACCGTCGTCCTGCCTGCTCGCGTCGTCGTCCAGCGCGACCGCCGTCGTCCGGTGGGTGTGGACCGTCACATGGGCGGGGGCCGTGCGTAACAGGTGCCGCAGGACCCATTCCAGGTAGTGGCCGTGGAACGCGCGGGTCGGATAGGTGTCGGGGCCGAGCCGCCGCGCCTCGTCCACAGCCCGCGCGG
Organism: Streptomyces europaeiscabiei; assembly: GCF_036346855.1. Classification (NCBI taxonomy): domain Bacteria; kingdom Bacillati; phylum Actinomycetota; class Actinomycetes; order Kitasatosporales; family Streptomycetaceae; genus Streptomyces; species Streptomyces europaeiscabiei. Next base: position 2,555,127 of record NZ_CP107841.1, on the reverse strand, counting down.
GAAGGTCCTGGTCGATCGCCCGGTCGCGGATCGCGCACGCCCACTCATACAGGCTGGGTCCCGGCACCGACGGTCCCGCGCAGTCCACGCTGTCGTCGGTGAACAGGGTCACCTGGGAGGCGACCGTGTTCATCAGCAGTTCGCCCGGCTGGTCCGTGCGCCAGACCGCGCCCGCGCCCGGCGGGTACGGATCGACGAGGTGGACCTCGACCGGCCGCACGATCCCACCGGCGTTGGCGCAGATCCGCTCCAGCACGGAGAGGCCACGCGGACCGGCGCCGATCACACAGACGGTGAGGGCGTCATCGGTACGGGTCATTCCCGGCCCAGCCCGTCACGCCAGCTCGGTCTGGCCGGCTTCCAGCCCAGTGCCGTACGGGCCCGGTCGTTGGCCGCGCCGTGCGCGGACGTGAGCTGGTGGGCCATGAACCAGCCGAGGAGCCGGGGTGCGAGGGCCGCGGGGACCGTGCGCGGGGAGGGGGCGGCGAGGACCCGGGCGAGGTGCGGCAGCCACTGTGCGGCGGGGGCCGGGTCGTCGTCCGTCACATGGAACACCCCGGTGGCGTCGGCTTCGACGCCCGCCACGGCCGCCCCCACGGCGTCCTCGACGTGCAGGAACGACATGATCCCGGCCCCGCCGCCGGGCAGCGGGAGCCGTCCGGCCAGGACGGACCCGGAGGTTGTGCCGGTACGGGCGTACGCGGTGCGGGGGCCGTACAGCGTGCCGTAGCGCAGCACCACCCCCTCCATGTCGCTGCCCGTCACCTGCCGCTCCAGCTCGGCGACGGCCCGTACCGTCGAGGCCCAGCCGGGGTCGGGGGCGTCCACGTACAGGGGCGCGTCCTCGTCGAGGACCGGGTCGCCGGCCGGGGCGGCGGCGAAGGCGATGGACTGGGCGACCAGTCGGCGCGCGCCGACCGCGCGGGCCGACTCGATCAGGTGGGCGGTGCCCTCGGTGCGCAGCAGCGCGGTGAGGGCGAAGGCTCCCCGCGGGTCGTCGCGCAGCAGCCGCAGGGCCGACAACTGGTGGACGACCACCTCGGGCCGGGCGGCCGACACCGCCGACAGCACGGCGTCACGGTCGAGGGCGTCGGCGACGACCACCTCGTCCGCCTCGGGGGCCCGGCTCCGGGAGCCCTGCCGTACGAGCGCGCTCACATGGTGGCCCCGCGCCCGCAGGGCGCCCACCAGCGGATGCCCGACCACTCCGGTGGCCCCGGCGACGAGTACGCGCATGCCTCAGCCCTCCGAACCGGGTGCGACGGGGGCACAGACCCGCATGATCAGACGGCATGCCCTGTCGCCGTCCCGCAGGCAGCTCTCGGCCCGGTTCTCCGTGAGGGCCGCACCGAGACCCTCGGACCAGCCGGCGTGGATGGCGGTGCAGGGACAGCGGTAACCCTCCAGCGAACCGGCCATCCGGACCATGGTGATCGCGAAGTTCCGCTTCAGGGTGAGCACGATCGTGTCGTCGTCCTCGACCTCGGTGGAGGCGTTGCGCAGCTCCGGCGGGAACATCCGGTCGCCGCAGTCGTCGTAGCGGCGGCGCAGCTCCTCCAGGTCCTTGCGGCGGTCGCCGGTGTCCGGGAGCGGCCCGTACAGCCGGGCGACCCGCTGACCGACGTGCAGGGCGACCTTCCCCAGCGCCTCCGCGTTGATCTCGTTCGCGACCTCCTGCCCGAACCGCGCGGCCACCCCCTGGTACCAGTTGGCGTCGTGCTGCCACCACAGCCGGTACGCCTCACTCGCGCGGGCGCGGTGGTTGACGCCGTCGGCGTCGGTGTGCGTGCTCATGCGTGCTGCTCCTCGGCGGCGACCGCGTCGGCCATGTCGGCGGCGAACCGGTCGCGCATCACTCGTTTGAGAACCTTGCCGGTGGCGCCCTTGGCCACGTCGTCGGGCTTCATCCGCAGCGCCCGGGACACCGGCGGGAACCCGGCGGCCGTCAGCACGGCGTTGACGCGCGTGGTCCACACCTCGTCGCCCTCCTCGCCGCCGCCCTCGGCTCCGTTCCCGGCTCCGCCCTCGTCGGCGAGCTGGAGCAGCGCGAACGCCTCGGCCTCGCCGTCGCCGTCCCAGTCCGCGCGGACGCCGTCGGGGGCGACCCCGACCACCGTGCAGTCGGCGAGCCGGGGCAGCTCGGCCAGGAGCAGTTCCTCGGTGCGGGTGCTGAAGACGATCCCGGCGCGGGTGCGGACGGCGTCCGGGACCCGGTCGAGGTGGTAGAAGTTGCCCTGCTCGTCCTGGTGGGCGAGGTCGCCGGTGAGCCAGTAGCCGCCGAGCCGCATCCGGTTCCAGGTGAGCGAGTCGTTCCAGTAACCGGGCGTGAGCGTGGGCGACCTGAGGCCCAGCCGGCCGATCCGGCCGGGTGGCAGCGGGGTGCCGTCCTCGGCCAGCACGGCGGCCTCGGCGAAGCTGATCGGCTTGCCGACGCAGCGGGAGTAGGCCGAGGTGTCCTTGGTGTGCCGGTTGTGGAAGACGGAGTAGCCGGCCTCCGACGAACCGAGCCCGTCCACGAAGACCGAGCCGTCGACCCGGACGCGGCTCAGGTCCCGCCGGACCTCGACATGGCTGCCGTGCTGGACGAGCGCCCGGATGTGCGCCTCGTGCGCCGCGTCACCGGTGTTGAACCACACCTGCACGCTGGACAGATCACGTGCCGTCAGGTCCTCCGCCGCCATCTCGCCGAAGGTCCCGGCGAAGGCCAGCACGGTCGTCGGCCGGAACTCCTCGACGGCGTCCAGCACGTCCGTGCCGCGCTGGCTGGAGAGCAGCTTGATGTCCGTGCGCAGCAGCAGGCAGTACAGCAGCGTCGCCACCATCGCGTTGTGCGCGCCCGGCAGCCCCACCAGCGTGCGCTCCATGTCGGCGCCGGTGGAGAAACGCAGCCGGTGCACCTGGGCGTACATCAGCGTCCGGTGGGTGTGCGGCACGCCCTTCGGCATGCCGGTGGTGCCGGACGAGTGGGAGATGAGCACGGGGTCGGTCGGGTCGTGCCGGTACGGGTACGACGGCGGGAGCGACGCGCGGTGCTCCGGCCGGATGTCGGCGGCGGTCACACAGAAGCCGAGGCCGGTCCCGCCGTCGCGGCCTTCCGCCTCCTCGGCCAGCACCTCACGGTGCGCCTCGTCCGTGAAGGCACCCACCGCGCCCTGCCTGCGGACGTACTCCCGGGCGATCTCCGGGGACAGGTTGCCGTTGACGAACGACGGGACGGCGCCCAGTGAGGTCAGCGCCAGGAAGTTCACCGCGAACTCGGCGGCCGAGAAGGAGTGGACGGCCACCGGGTCGCGGGGCCGCACGCCCCGGGCCGCGTACCAGCCCGCGTACGTCTCGACCACCTCGGACAACTGCCCGAGCGCCAGCACCTCGGGGCGGCTGCCGTCCGGTGCGCGCCAGGTGCCGTCGGTCCGCAACACCGCCTCGTCGAGCGGGCGTTCGTACGCCCGCAGCCGCCGCAGGACGTTGCCGGCGCCGAGTTCGGTGTCGGAGCAGATCCGCGCCCGCTCCTGCCTACTGATGAGCATGGGTCTCCGTCTCGTTTCCTTCAGGTCGGTCCGGGAGCCGTTCGGCGTCGAGGAGGAACGCGGGCGCCCGGGGTTCGGTGACCAGGACGTGGGTGCCGCCGTCCCGCAGCAGCCGCCGGTGGGCGGCGGCCAGGTCGAACAGGCCCCGGACGCTGCCGGGGTGCGAGGACGCCGCCGGCCGCTCGCCGTCGTACGTCTGCGTCGCACGGATGGTCACGGGGGCGCCGGCACCGGGGCGCCCCAGCAGGACGGCCACCGCCAGGGCGGCGGAGCCGGGGAGGTCCGGGACCGGGCGGCCGGTGTCGGCGGAGAGCTCCCGGTGCACGGCGGCCAGCCGCTCGCCGCCGCCCAGTTCCACGCCCACCACCAGGACCCGGTCCAGCTCCGGGTCCTCCAGGAGGAGGTCCGCCATGGCCAGCAGTTCGGTCACCGGGTCGTCGAGGACGGACAGGCTGAACATCTGCCCCGTGATCCGGAATTCCCGGCTGATGTGCCCCAGCACGGAGTTGGCGGTGGCCTGCATGAACAGCAGCGGGTTGTGGACCCGCCCGGACACCACCCGCCGGCTCGCCAGATCGGCCGTGGTGGTGTCACCCATGAGGCTCGCCAGCGCCACCGCCGTACGGGAGCCTCCCCCACTCTCGGCTTCGCTCGAGCGGGAGGTGCCCCCACCCGGCCGCTCGGTCAGACACCGCGCGGCGACCTCGTACGCCAGCGGGCTGAACGCCGACTCCACGAACCCCGGCAGGCGCGGCAGCAGGATGTCGCCGTCCCACCCGGTGCCATGGGTCGCGGTGGCGGTGGTGAGGACGCCGAGGGGCGAACGCAGGGGTGCCTTCTCGGTCGGCGCGGCCTCCCCGCTGCTTGCCGGTGCGGTTCTCCCGCCGCTGTCCGTCGTCGTCACGGCCGCTCCAGGACGAGTGCGGTGTTGGCGCCCCCGAAGGCGGCGTTGATGGTCAGGGCCCGGCGGAGGTCGGCCCGACGGGGCCGGTTCGGCACATAGTCGAGGTCGCACTCCGGGTCCGCCTGCGTGAAGTTGGCGGTCGGCGGCAGTACGCCGTCCATGAGGGCCAGCATCGTGATCACGAACTCCACGACACCGGCCGCCTCCAGGAGATGGCCCGTGGTGCTCTTGGTGGAGCTGACCGGGATCGACTCGGCCCGCTCCGGGAGGGCGGCGCGCAGCCCCCGGGTCTCGGCGCCGTCGTTGTACTTGGTGCCGGTGCCATGGGCGTTGACATAGCCGAGGCTCGACCCGTCGGGGTCACCGGCCAGCCGCAGCGCCTGCCGGGCCGCGCGGGCCAGGCCGACACCCTCCGGGTGCGGCTGCGCGATGTGGTGGGCGTCCGTCGCCGCGCCCCACCCGACCACGCCCGCCAGCGGCCGGGCCCCGCGCCGCCGCGCGTGCTCGGCGGACTCCAGCACGACCGCCGCGACCCCGTCGCCGAGCAGCAGCCCGGTGCGGTCGGCGCTGAACGGCCGCACCATGCCGTCACGGGACAACGCCCGCCCCGAGTCGAACTTCCCGAACGTCTCCTCCTCCACGAGGTAGCCGCCGGCGCACACCGCCACGTCGATCCGGCCGGACGAGATCAGCCGGCAGGCATGGATGATCGCGGCGGCGGAGGCGACACAGGCGTTGGTGAACGTGAGCCGGGGGCCGGCCAGGCCGAGGCCTCCGGCCAGCGACTCGGTGAGCAGGGCGGGCACGGCGTCGGTGAGCCGGGCGGCCGACGAGACGGCCGGGGTGGTGGGCAGGGGGTGCCCCGGGTCGGCTTCGGTGAGTCCACGGGCTGGGGCCGCGCCCCGGTCCACGCCGGTCCCGCCGCTCTCGTCGGCCCCCGGCATCGCCGCCGCGTCCCGCCAGTACCGGGTGATGCTCGTGCAGTCGCCCGCGATGCCCAGCAGGACCGCCGCCTCGGTGCCCCGGGGCAGGTCCGCCATGTCGAGGGCCTCCCTTCCGCAGCGTGCGAGGGCGTGGCGCAGGGCCCAGTCCTCGACCGCGTCGGGGCCGTCGGGGGCGGCGCCGGCCATCGGCGTACGGTACGGGCCGGTGTCGAAGCGGGTGGTGGGGGTGAAGGAGGGGACGCCGGCGAAGACCCCGCGGCGGAGGGCGTCCGCGCCCGTTCCGAAGGCGGTGCGCACGCCGAACCCGGTCACCGTCACGTCACCGGTCAACGCGGTCACCCCCCTCCACCGCACCCGCCCCGGCCGCGTTCAGGAACTCGGTGAGCCTGCGGAGCGAGGTCAGGCCCGCGATGTCCTCGTCGCCGGGCTCCACCACCAGGCCGTACCGCTCCTCCACCACATGCAGCAGCCACACCAACCCCAGCGAGTCCAGGACCAGTTCGGCGTCGTCGCCGAGGTCGTCCGGGACGCCGGGGAAGACCTTGCGGTCGGAGAGCAGTTCCCGGACGGTGCCGGTGGTGATGGCGAACGGGGCGGACGCTTCAGTGAGGGACGGCGCCGACGTTTCCGTGAGGGATGGCGCGGACGTTTCCGTGAGGGACGGCGCCGACGTTTCAGTGAGGGACCGCGCGGATGCTTCCGCGACGGACGATGCGGACGCTTCCGTGACCGGTGACGCAGGGGCTTCCGCGCTCATGCCTTCGCCCCGCGCCCGACGACCTCGGTGACGAGCCCGCCGAGGGTCAGGGAGGCAAGCGGCTCGATGTCGGTGTCCGGGATCTCCACGCCGAACCGCGACTCCAGCCGCAGCGTGAGCTCGATCAGGCTCAGGGAGTCCAGTTCCAGCCCGCCGACGGTCACCGGACTCTCGTCCGTGATGCCGTCACGGCTCAGCAGGATGTTCATCTCGTCGATGACCGTGGTCAGGACGAACTCGCGGATCTCGTTGTCCAGGGTGGACGTGCTCATGATCGCCATCTCCATGGGGAAGGTCAGAAGGTCATGCGAAAAGTCGTACGGGGGAAGCCCGTCGAGCCGTTACGCGCTGCTCGCCGCCGCCTGGAGCGTCGCCGCCTGGCGGACCAGCTTCCCGTTCGACGTGCGGGGCAGGGCCTCCAGCAGCCGGATCACACGGGGCAGCTTGTAGTCGGCCAGCCGCTCCCGGCACCAGCGCAGCAACTCCTCCGCCGACGGGCTCCCGGCCCCGGCGGTCACCGCCACGTACGCCTCGGTCACGTCCTCGTGGACCAGGACCGCCTGTTCGACGGCCGGGTGCGCGCGGAGCACGTGCTCGACCTCGGTGAGGTCGACCTTGAGGCCGCCGATGACGACGAGGGAGTCGGCGCGGCCGCCCACGGTGACCGTTCCGTCGGCGTCCACCGTGGCCCGGTCGCGGGTGTGGAGCCAGCCGTCCTCGTACTGGGTGCCGCCGGAGTCGAAGAGATACGGAGACCCGTCGAGCGCGACGTCCAGTTCGCCCTTGTGTTCCCGGACCAGCACTCCCGGCGCGGGCCGCCCGACCGTGGGCCGGAGCGTGCCGGCCACGTCGATGGCGACGATGCCGGTCTCGGTGGTGCCGTAGGCCTCGCCGACCGTGGTGCCGAACCGTTCGGCGAATCGCGCGGCGACCTCCGGGGGCATCAGCTCGCCGCCGGAGACGGCGGTCCGCAGCTCGGGCAGGGCGGGTGGATCGAGGGCGGCGGCGAGCAGTTCGAAGTGCATCGGCACCCCGAACAGGTGCGTGATGCGGTGCTCGACCGAGGTTCGCAGGATGTCGCGGGCCGAGACCCGGGGCGCGAAGACGACGGAGACGCCGGCGGCCAGCGAGTGCAGCAGCCCGCCGAGCAGTCCGAAGCTGTGCGCTGTCGAGCTGAGCAGCAACAGCCGGTCGCCCTCGCCCGGCATACCGGGGACCGCCCCGAACGACTCGATCTCGGCGGCGATCGACGCGGCGGTCCTGCCGATCACCTTCGGCCGCCCGGTGGAGCCCGAGCTGAACTGGACCAGCCGGTGCGGGCCCGCAGCCGGTTGCCCGGCCCTGCGGCACTCGGTGGCGACCTCGTACTCGGGCCGGAAGCCGAACGCAGCCCGGACGTTGGACCCGGCCCGGACCATGAACTGAGGCCGGCAGGTGGCGCAGAGCGCGTCCACCTCGGCGGGCTTCAGCCGGAAGTCGAACAGCATCACCTGAGCGCCCAGCCGCCACAGCGCGAGCAGCACCTCGACCTGGGTGAAACTGGGCGGCGTCCGCAGCCCCACCGTGCTGCCGGGCCCGATGTCATAGCCGGCGAACACGGCGGCCTGCTTGGCCACCCGTTCCCGTAACTCGCCCCGCCCGACGGACTCCTGCCGGTGTGTCAGATACGGCAGGCCGTCGTCCCGCGCGTCGAACAGCCGTTGGACCAGGACGCCCATCCCGTCCTCGCGGGCCGCGGCCGCCACGAGTTCGCCCATGTGGCCTCAGACCTCCTTGCAGAACTCGCCGATGGGCAGGCCCACGTGGCGCTTGTCCTGCGCCAGATAGCCGAGCAGCTCGTCACCGGTCTGCAACTCGGTGACGTTGAGGACCTTGCCGCCCGGACCGAGCACCCGTACATGCCAGTCGTCCTGCACGGTCAGGCTCACCAGCCGCCCGTCCTCCGCGTGGGTACGGATCTCCAGCAGCGGCCGGGACTCCAGCTTGGCCCGTCCGACCACCACCCGCCGGGTGCGGCCGTCGGCGCCGACGGCCAGCAGGGCGCTGCCGGAGCCGACCTCGCTGAGGTAGTTGGTGCGGTTGTCGGGGCCCAGCGTGTACGAGTGCAGGGCACCGGCGTTGACCCGGAACGGCCGGGTCGGCATGTACGGCAGCGGGTGTGTCTCGCTGCAGCAGAGCACGAAACCGGACGAGTACGAGCCGACGAGGATGCCCTCGTCCTCCTCGAAGTGCGAGCAGGTGTCCACACAGACCCGGTCGCCGAGCCCGACGTGCCGGATGCTCTCCACCGTCAGCGTGGACAGCTCCAGCTGCGGTGTCGTCGCCTCCAGCAGCCGGGCCAGCGCGAACACGTCGTCGGCGCTGCGGGGCGTGAACAGGATGCCGTCCGAACCGCGTTCGAGCACGTCGAAGACGATGGCCGCCTCCTCCAGATCGCCGACGACCGTCACCAGCTTGCCCTCAGCCGACTCGGCCGCCGCGAGCACGATCTCCAGCGGGATCTTCGTCGGGTCGGCGAAGTGGATCACCGTGTACGGCAGTGCCATCGCGCCCACGCACGACAGCTGGAGGGTGCGGTCGTCCCGTACGTCGACGAAGCCGGCCACGGGCGTACCGGTGACCGGCGTACCCGTGGCGGACGCACGGGTGGCGGCCCGGTTCTCCGCGGCGAGGGCGTCCAGCTCGTCCTGGGTGGTGAACTTCCGCAGCAGGACGTCGATCCCGGCGCCGGCGAGGGCCTCGCCGGTGCCGGCGGGCTTGGCCTCGCCCGTGCCCTTGGCCTCCTTGCCCCCCTTGTCGGCGGCCTTCTCGCCGGCCTTCCGCGCGACCGCCGCGGCCGGCTCCCCGGACACCAGCACCCGGGTCACCGTCGGCGGCAGAGTCCCCAGCAACTCGGCGTCGGCACAGACCACTCCGGCCATCCGGGCGTGGACGGCCGCGTCCACCACCGCCTGGAGCTGCGGACGGGGTACTTCACGGAGATCGATCCATGCGAACCTCATGCGACACCTGCCACGATCGTCGAGTAATGGGTGTGGGTGGTCATGCTCATGCCATCCGGGAGGCCGTCGCCGGTGTGCCCGTGCACCACCGCGGCGAGCCGGGCCACCAGGGCGGCGGGGGAGGGGGAGGAGAAGATCCGGCGGCCGACGGCGAGCCCCCGGCAGCCGGCCGCCATCACGGCGGTGCCGTACTCGATCAGGTCGGAGCCGTCCGGTGGACCGCCGGCCGCGAGGACGGGGATGGGGCTGTGGGCCACCACCTCGGCCATCCGGTCCAGGGGCAGGGCGACGGTGGTCTTCACCATGTCGGCGCCCAGATCGGCGGCGACGTTCACGATGTGCGCGAGGAGGACGGGATCGTGCGGGTTCTCGATCCGGGGGCCGCGCGGATACACCATCGCGATCAGCGGCATGCCCCAGGTGTCGCACGAACGTGCCACCGCGCCAAGGTCGGAGAGCTGCCGCCCCTCGGTGTCCGAGCCGATGTTCACATGGACGCTGACCGCGTCCGCGCCGAGTGCCACCGCCTCCTCGACATCACCGACCAGTACCTTGGCGTCGACATCGGCGGAACAGGCCGTACTGGCGCTCAGATGCACCACCAGCGCGCAGCTCTTGAGGAGGTCCGGGGCGAGCGTGCGGGCCCGCCCCTTGTGGACGATGATCCCGTCAGCCCCGCCGGCCACCAGTTCCCTCAGCAGCTCGTCCCATTGGCCCGGAGGGGCGACCGGACCGTCCGAAACGCTGTGATCGAGCGGTATGAGCAAATGCCGGTCGTCACCGGCCAGCGAAAGTCTTCTCCAACGTAATGGCTTGCCAGTTTTCAGCATGGGTAATGCGCCTTCCCGGCTCTGAGGCCGCATTTCAGAAAGTCGAACCGCGGCAACCCGATGCGGTCTCCATGTCCGAAAAACGATGGTCGTAGAACTTTCAAGTTCTGCCGCACGTCAGCATTCCGTGGGTGATCGGGGGTTGGCAAGGCGTGACCATCGGCAAATTTTTATGCACGCCGACACATGACTATTTGATAGCTGCTTGACAGGATCCACGGGGTTGACGGCGTCCAGGCGTGGTGTTCGTGGCACATTCTGGCGACCTGTCCCCGCACATAGCGGGATCACATGGGATCCATGGGATTCATGGGATCACCTGCTTTAAATGTCGTTGTCGCGTGTAATCGACGCTTACTCTGCCTTTCCGTCGAAATAATTCGACGAAGCCTCCGGTGAGTTTCCCCCCGGGACTTCCTTGTGGGAATCGAATTTCCCGGCCTAGGGTGACAGTCGCACTCCGGTTCGTGTTTCATGCGTGGCCGTCCCCACCATCTGGGCCCGGACCATTCGTGTCCGGGCGTACCGGAAGTGAGTCCCCCATGCCCGAATCCCCGTCCGAGACCGTCGCCGAGGCAGTGGACCCCAGACCGGTCGCGTTACCGGCCTCCGCGCCGGCCGAGTCGAGCAAGGCGCCCAAGGTCGCCGCCGCGAGCCTCATCGGCACGACGATCGAGTACTACGACTTCGCCGTCTACGGAACGGCCTCCGCGCTCGTCCTCGGACCCGCGTTCTTCCCCTCCGGCAACCCGACCGTCTCCTCCCTCGCCGCGTTCCTCACCTTCGCCGCGGCCTTCCTGTCCCGTCCCCTCGGGGTCGTCCTCTTCGGCACGATCGGCGACCGGCTGGGCCGTCGGCGGGCCCTGGTCGCGTCCCTCCTGCTCATGGGCATCGCGACGGTCGGCGTCGGCCTGCTCCCGACCTACGAGAGCGCCGGACTCCTCGCCCCCGTCCTCCTGGTGACCCTCCGTCTGCTGCAGGGCGTCAGCATGGGCGGCGAGTGGGGCGGCGCGGTGCTGCTGGCCGCCGAGCACGCCCCGCCCGGCCGTCGCGCGCTGTACGCAGCCGTCCCGAACATCGGCCCCTCCCTCGGCTTCCTGCTCTCCAGCGCCGTCATCCTCCCCACCCTCAACATCGTGGGCCGCGACGGCTTCACCGAGTGGGCCTGGCGCATTCCGTTCCTGCTCAGCGCGGTGCTCGTCCTGGTCGGGTTGTGGGTACGGACGACGGTGTCGGAGTCTCCGGTGTTCAAGGGCTCGGTATCGCAGGCGGACTCCCCGGCGTCCCCGGCGGCGCGCTTCCCGCTCGGTGCGCTCATCGCGCGGTACCCCGGCCGGCTGCTGCTCGGCACGGGCGCGGCGATCGGCGGCTCCGCCGTGTACTACCTGACGATCGTCTACAGCCTGTCCTACGGGCCGAAGTCGCTCGGCATCCCCCAGAACACGATGCTCACCGCCGCGAGTGTCGGGGCGGCGGCCGGGATCGCGATCACCCTGCCCGTCGCCCGGCTCGCCGACCGGATCGGACGCCGGCCGATCATGCTGACGGGTGCGGCCGGCTGCGTCGTGTGGGCCGTCCCCATGTACGCGTCCCTCAGCACGGGCAACGGGCTCGTCATCACCGGTGCGTACACCATCGGGCTCATGCTGCTCGCACTGATGTTCTCCCCGGTGGCGGCGTTCCTCGCGGAGCTGTTCCCGGCGAGGTTGCGCTACACGGGGGCGTCGGCGGCGTTCATCCTGGCGAACACGCTGGGCGGCGGCTTCGCTCCGCTGGTCGCGACGTGGCTGAACAGCCAGTGGTCGTCTCCGCTGGTGCTCGGGTTCTACACGGGTGGGTTGTGCCTGGTGAGCCTGCTGTGTCTGGTGGCACTGCCGGAGACCCGTGAGGGAGACTTCGTGGCCTGAGTTTTTCGCCCCCGCCATCCCCAGGGGCAGCGCCCCTTCGACCTCTGTCCGCGGGTCCGGTGGGGGGTGCTCGCGCAGTTCCCCGCGCCCCTGAAGGCGACGGCCCTGCGGGCCGCCGAAAAACGATGGGACGCGGCCCCTGGTTTTTTGAGGGGCGCGGGGAACTGCGCGACCAGCCCCCACCCGCCCGCACCCGACAACGCACCCTCTCGGGGTCGAAGGTGCAGCGCCCCTGGGGATGGGAACGGGTAGGGGCGGTGGGGGCGAAACAAGCCGTCAGGGCGACGCCGGCGGATACAGCGACCGCGGCAGTTGCGAGGCCGCCGCCGAGTCCAGCAGCCACAGGGTGCGCGACCTTCCGTACGCACCCGCGGCCGGAGCCTGGATCTCCCCCGCACCGGACAACGCGATGGCCGAGGCCCGCGCCTTGTCCTCACCGGCGGCGAGGAGCCACACCTCACGCGCCGCACGGATCGCGGGCAGCGTCAGCGTGACCCGCGTCGGCGGCGGCTTCGGCGCACCACGGACCCCCACGACCGTCCGTTCGGTCTCCCGCACGGCCGGCAACTCGGGGAAGAGCGAGGCCACATGGGTGTCCGGGCCGACCCCCAGCATCAGCACGTCGAACGTGGGCACCGAGCCACGGTTCTCCGGCCCCGCCGCCCGCGCCAGCTCCTCCGCGTACGCCGCGGCCGCCGCGTCCACATCGGCACCCCACGGCCCGTCCGACGCGGGCATGGCATGCACCCGCTTCGGGTCCAGCGGCACCGAGTCCAGCAGCGCCTCCCGAGCCTGGGTGACATTGCGCTCGGAGTCGCCCTCGGGCAGGAACCGCTCGTCACCCCACCACAGGTCCAGCCGGCCCCAGTCGATCGCGTCCCGGGCGGGCGCCGCCGCCAGCGCGGCGAGCAGCCCGTTGCCGTTGCGGCCACCCGTGAGGACCACCGAGGCGTAGCCGCGCGAGGCCTGCGCGTCCACGACCTTGGTGATCAGCCGGGCCGCCGCCGCCTGAGCCATCAGCTCCTTGTCGCGGTGCACGACCAACTGCGGAGTACTCACGGCGCGGCCGCCTTCTTCACGGGCGGCATCTGCGCCGGAGTGGGCCGCTCGGAGTCGTCGTCACCGGCCGATCCCGCCGATCCCGCTGATGCCTCCGAAGCCGACGGAGCCGCAGGCGGCAACGCCAACCCGGACGGACGGGCCGGAGAGGACGACGGCGCGACGGCCGAACCCGGCTCGTAGCCGGAAACGGGAGCCGAAGCAGTCCTCGGAGCATCGGCCGCAGCGGTCGTCGCGGCCGTGGAGGTCGCCCCGGCCGTGGCAGCCGTCAGCGCACTCGCCGAACCCCCGAGCGCACCGGTGCCTCCCAGCCGGTCCACCCCGAACCGCAGTGCCGACGCGTACGTGTCGTCGGGGTCGAGCCTGCGCAGCTCCTCCGCCAGCAGCTCGGACGTCTCGCGGCGCTTCAGCGCGACCGCCCGGTCCGGCTGGTCCTCCAGCGTGAGGAGGGCGAGGCCCCCATTGGGGCGGTACAGCCGGATGGGACCGGTGCTGGTCAGCAACCGCACCTCGTTGAGGCCGGGCCCGGCCGACACCCCACGCCGTACATGGACGTGGAGCCGGTCCGCCAGCCACATCGCCAGCAGCTCCACGCTCGGGTTGTACTGCTCGCCCTGCACCTCCGCGGAGATGACCTCGCAGTCCACCTGGTCGAGCGCGGCGGCCAGCATGGAACGCCACGGGGTGATCCGGGTCCAGGCCAGATCCGTGTCGCCGGGCTCGTAGTTGTCGGCGCGGGTCCGCAGCTCGTCGATGGGCTTCTCGGCGGCGTAGCTGTCGGTGACCCGGCGCTGGCCGAGCGCGCCCAGCGGGTCTCGGGCCGGGTCGAGCGGCGCGTTGACCGGCCACCAGACGACCACCGGCGCGTCCGGCAGCAGCAGCGGAAGCACGACCGACTGGGCGTGGTCCGCGACCTCGCCGTACAGCCGCAGCACGACCGTGTCGCCGGTGCCCGCGTCCGCGCCCACCCGTACCTCGGCGTCGAGGCGGGACTTCGTGCGGTCGCGGGCGGAGCGGGAGACGCGCTTGATGACCACGATCGTGCGCGACGGGTGCTCGCGGGAGGCGTCGTTGGCGGACTTGAGCGCGTCGTACGCGTTCTCCTCGTCCGTCACGATGACCAGCGTGAGCACCATGCCGACGGCCGGGGTGCCTATCTCCCGGCGGGCTTTCACCAGCGCCTTGTTGATCTTGCTGGCCGTGGTGTCCGTGAGGTCTGTCTTCATGGCCGACGCCAGCTCCGTCCGTCTCGCTCGAGCATCTCGTCCGCCTCGACGGGACCCCACGTGCCCGCCTGGTACTGCGCGGGCCTGCCGCTCCTGTCCCAGTACTCCTCGATCGGGTCGAGGATCTTCCAGGACAGCTCGACCTCCTCGGTGCGCGGGAAGAGGTTCGAGTCGCCGAGGAGGACGTCCAGGATGAGGCGCTCGTACGCCTCGGGCGACGACTCGGTGAAGGACTCGCCGTACGCGAAGTCCATCGACACGTCCCGGATCTCCATCGACGTGCCGGGCACCTTGGAGCCGAAGCGGACCGTCACGCCCTCGTCGGGCTGGACGCGGATGACGATCGCGTTCTGGCCCAGTTCCTCGGTGGCGGTGGAGTCGAACGGGGAGTGCGGGGCGCGCTGGAAGACCACCGCGATCTCCGTCACCCGGCGGCCGAGGCGCTTGCCCGTCCGCAGATAGAAGGGGACGCCCGCCCAGCGGCGGTTGTCGACCTGGACCTTGATCGCCGCGTAGGTGTCGGTCTTCGACTTGCGGTCGATGCCGTCCTCTTCGAGGTAGCCGATGACCTTCTCGCCGCCCTGCCAGCCGGCCGCGTACTGCGCGAACACGGTGTCCCGGCCCAGGTCCTTCGGCAGCTTCACCGCGCCGAGGACCTTGGTCTTCTCGGCGGCGAGCGCGTCCGCGTCGAAGGAGGCGGGCTCCTCCATCGCGGTCAGCGCCATCAGCTGGAGCAGGTGGTTCTGGATGACGTCACGGGCGGCGCCGATGCCGTCGTAGTAGCCGGCGCGGCCGCCGATGCCGATGTCCTCGGCCATCGTGATCTGCACGTGGTCGACGAACGACCGGTTCCAGATCGGCTCGAACATCGTGTTGGCGAAACGGAGCGCCAGAATGTTCTGGACGGTCTCCTTGCCCAGGTAGTGGTCGATGCGGAAGACCTGGTCCGGGGCGAAGACCTCGTGGACGACCTTGTTGAGGTCCTCCGCCGACTCCAGGTTGTGGCCGAACGGCTTCTCGATGACCGCGCGCCGCCAGGAGCCGCTGCTCTGGTCGGCCAGGCCGTGCTTCTTCAGCTGCTGGATGACGACCGGGAACGCGGACGGCGGCACGGAGAGGTAGAAGGCGAAGTTGCCGCCCGTGCCCTGTGCCTTGTCCAGTTCCTCGATGGTGTCGCGCAGCCGCTCGAAGGACTCGTCGTCGTCGAAGGTGCCCTGGACGAACCGCATGCCCTGGATGAGCTGCTGCCAGACCTCCTCGCGGAAGGGTGTACGGGCGTGCTCCTTGACCGCGTCGTGCACCTCCTGCGCGAAGTCCTCGTTCGCCCACTCCCGGCGTGCGAAGCCGACGAGCGAGAAGCCCGGCGGCAGCAGTCCGCGGTTGGCGAGGTCGTACACGGCAGGCATCAGCTTTTTACGTGACAAATCGCCTGTGACGCCGAAGATGACCAGGCCCGACGGCCCCGCGATACGCGGGAGCCGTCGGTCCGCGGCGTCACGCAGCGGATTGCTGCTCGACAAGGTGTTCAGCCCTCCGAGGGTGCGAGGCGCTGAAGCTCCGCCTCGGTCGACTTGAGCAGGTCGTTCCAGGACGCCTCGAACTTCTCGACGCCCTCGGCCTCCAGCAGCTGGACGACCTCGTCGTACGAGATCCCGAGCTTCTCGACCGCGTCCAGCTCGGCACGCGACTGCTCGTACGTCCCGGCGATCGCGTTGCCGCGGATCTCGCCGCTCGCCGCGGTGGCCTCCAGCGTGGCCTCCGGCATGGTGTTCACCGTGTTCGGCGCGACCAGCTCGTCGACGTACAGCGTGCTCTTGTACGCCGGGTCCTTGACGCCGGTCGAGGCCCACAGCGGACGCTGCTTGTTGGCGCCCGCGCCCTCCAGGTCGCTCCAGCGCTTGCCGTCGAAGACCTCTTCGTACGCCTGGTAGGCGAGGCGGGCGTTGGCGACACCGGCCTTGCCACGGGCGGCCTTGGCCTCGTCGGTGCCGAGCGCGTCGATCCGCTTGTCGATCTCGGTGTCCACGCGGGACACGAAGAAGGACGCCACGGAGTGGATCTTCGACAGGTCCAGGCCGCGCTCCTTGGCCTTCTCCAGACCGGCGAGGTAGGCGTCCATGACCAGGCGGTAACGCTCGAGCGAGAAGATCAGCGTGACGTTGACGCTGATGCCGAGACCGATGACCTCGGTGATGGCCGGCAGGCCGCCCAGCGTGGCCGGGATCTTGATCAGCGTGTTGGGGCGGTCCACCAGCCAGGCAAGCTGCTTGGCCTCGGCCACGGTGGCCTTGGTGTTGTGCGCCAGGCGCGGGTCGACCTCGATGGAGACCCGGCCGTCCTGGCCGCCGGTCGCGTCGAAGACCGGGCGCAGGATGTCGGCGGCGTCGCGGACGTCCGCCGTCGTGATCATGCGGATGGCCTCTTCGACGGTGACCTTGCGGGCGGCGAGGTCGGAGACCTGCTGCTCGTAGCCGTCACCGCTGCTGATCGCCTTCTGGAAGATCGACGGGTTGGTGGTGACGCCCACGACGTGCTGCTGGTCGAGCAGCTCGGCGAGGTTGCCGGACGTGATGCGCTTGCGCGACAGGTCGTCCAGCCAGATCGCGACGCCCTCCTCGGAGAGGCGCTTGAGTGCGTCTGTCATGGAAATTCCATCTCCTACGTGTCGTGTGTAGAGCGTCAGCGCTGAGCGGCTGCGAGCGATTCCTGCGCGACCGCGGCCACGTTCTCGGCAGTGAAGCCGAACTCCTGGAAGAGGACCTTGCCGTCGGCCGAAGCGCCGAAGTGCTCCAGCGAAACGATGCGGCCGGCGTCACCGACGTACCGGTGCCAGGTCAGACCGATACCGGCCTCGACCGCGACCCGCGCCTTGACGGCCGGCGGCAGAACGCTGTCCCGGTACCCCTGGTCCTGCTCCTCGAACCACTCCACGGACGGCATGGACACCACCCGGGTGGGCACGCCCTGCGCCTGGAGCCGCTCACGGGCCTCCACGGCCACGTGCACCTCGGACCCGGTGGCGATCAGGACGACCTGGGCGTCGCCGCCCTCGGCGTCGAACAGGACGTAACCACCCTTGGCGGCATTCTCGTTGGCCTCGTACGTCGGCACGCCCTGGCGGGTGAGCGCCAGACCGTGCGGGGCGCCCTTGCCGAACTCCTTGGTCCAGCGCTTGAGGATCTCGCGCCAGGCGATCGTCGTCTCGTTGGCGTCGGCCGGGCGGACGATGTTCAGGCCCGGGATCGCCCGCAGGGAGGCCAGGTGTTCGACCGGCTGGTGGGTCGGGCCGTCCTCGCCGAGACCGATGGAGTCGTGCGTCCAGACGTACGTCACCGGCAGGTGCATCAGCGCGGACAGGCGTACGGCGTTGCGCATGTAGTCGGAGAACACCAGGAACGTGCCGCCGAAGATACGGGTGTTGCCGTGCAGCGCGATGCCGTTCATCTCCGCGGCCATGGAGTGCTCGCGGATGCCGAAGTGGATCGTGCGGCCGTAGGGGTTCGCCTCCGCCAGCGGGTTGTCCGCCGGGAGGAAGGACGACGTCTTGTCGATCGTCGTGTTGTTCGAACCGGCGAGGTCGGCCGAGCCGCCCCACAGTTCGGGGACGACCGCGCCGAGCGCCTGCAGGACCTTGCCGGACGCGGCACGCGTCGCGACGCTCTTGCCCGTCTCGAACTCCGGCAGGTGCGACTCCCAGCCCTCGGGCAGCTCGCCCGCGCTGATCCGGTCGAACTCCGCGGCCCGCTCGGCGTTGCCGTCGCGCCACTCCTGGAGCTGCTTCTCCCAGACGGCACGGGCCTCACGGCCACGCTCGCCCAGGGCGCGCGTGTGCGCGATGACCTCGCCCGCGACCTCGAAGTTCTTCTCCGGGTCGAAGCCGAGAACCCGCTTGGTGGCCGCGACCTCGTCCGCGCCGAGTGCCGAGCCGTGCGCGGCCTCGGTGTTCTGCGCGTTGGGGGCGGGCCAGGCGATGATCGAGCGCATCGCGATGAACGACGGCCTGTCGGTGACGGCCTTCGCGGCCTCGATCGCCTCGAACAGCGCGGCCGGGTCGAGGTCGCCGTTCGCCTTCGGCTCGACGCGCTGCACGTGCCAGCCGTACGCCTCGTACCGCTTGGCGGTGTCCTCGGAGACGGCCGTCTCGGTGTCGCCCTCGATCGAGATGTGGTTGTCGTCCCACAACAGGACCAGGTTGCCGAGCTTCTGGTGACCGGCCAGCGAGGACGCCTCGGCGGAGATGCCCTCCTGGAGACAGCCGTCACCGGCGATCACGAAGATGTGGTGATCGAACGGCGACTCGCCGACGGCGGTCTCGGGGTCGAACAGACCGCGCTCGTAACGGGCGGCCATCGCCATGCCCACCGCGTTGGCGACACCCTGGCCCAGCGGCCCGGTCGTCGTCTCGACGGCCTTGGTGTGCCCGTACTCCGGGTGGCCCGGGGTCTTCGAACCCCAGGTGCGGAAGGACTCCAGGTCCTCCAGCTCCAGGCCGAAGCCACCCAGGTACAGCTGGATGTAGAGGGTCAGGGAGGAGTGGCCGGCGGACAGGACGAACCGGTCACGGCCCACCCAGTCGGGGTCGGCGGGGTCGTGGCGCATCACCTTCTGGAAGAGGGTGTACGCGGCGGGCGCGAGGCTCATCGCCGTACCCGGATGGCCGTTGCCGACCTTCTGTACGGCGTCGGCTGCCAGGACTCGGGCCGTGTCGACGGCACGCTGGTCCAACTCGGTCCACGCGAGGTCTGTAGTGGTCGGCTTGCTGCTCACCCTGGGTCAGGGCTCCTCTCCACATGTCTCGTGCCGGTGTTCTTCACGGCACCGGCCGTTGTCGAGCCTACCCCCGTAGGAACGCGCATTTTTTCGAGTCATTTCCAGACTGCCGGGACTGTGTCAGGTCCGCCTCCCGACCAGTGGCTCGCATGCTGAGACCAGGGGGTTCCGCTGTTCGACATCTGAATACGGAACCGCTCATCCGACTGCTCAACCGAAGTGTGTTCGGCTCGCCACGGGGTGCCTCCCAAACACGACCCCACCCCCTTGAAAGGCTGGCTCTGGGCAACGTCTACAGTGGCGTGGTACGCGCGAGCCGTTACGGGGAGTTCACAACCGAAAGGCTTGCTGGGAGTCTCTGTCAGGGGTGTGCGTGACGGCCGTCGAATCCCGTCCACCGGGAGTGCTCGGGGCGAGCAGCACGAGCAGCAGCCGGGGTCAGCGGCCGATCGGGGCCCGAGCCAAGGCGTTCGTGGCGCTCACGAAGCCACGGATCATCGAGCTTCTGCTGATCACCACCGTTCCGGTGATGTTCCTCGCGGAGCAGGGCGTCCCGGATCTCTGGCTGGTGCTCGCCACATGCATCGGCGGCTACCTCTCGGCGGGCGGTGCCAACGCGCTCAACATGTACATCGACCGGGACATCGACGCGCTCATGGAGCGCACCTCGCAGCGCCCGCTGGTCACCGGCATGGTCACCCCCCGTGAGGGCCTCGTCTTCGGCATCACCCTCGCGGTCGTCGCCACCGCCTGGTTCGGGCTCCTCGTCAACTGGCTGTCCGCCTGGCTGTCGCTCGGGGCGCTCCTCTTCTACGTCGTCGTCTACACCATGATCCTCAAACGACGTACGTCCCAGAACATCGTCTGGGGCGGCATCGCCGGCTGCATGCCGGTCCTCATCGGCTGGTCCGCCGTCACGAACTCGATGTCGTGGGCCGCGGTGATCCTCTTCCTGGTCATCTTCTTCTGGACGCCGCCGCACTACTGGCCGCTCTCCATGAAGGTCAAGGACGACTACGCCCGCGTCGGCGTCCCGATGCTTCCGGTGGTCGCCTCCAACAGGGTGGTCGCGCGGCAGATCGTCCTCTACAGCTGGGTGATGGTGGCGGTCTCCCTGATGCTGACCCCGCTCGGCTACACGGGCTGGTTCTACACGGCGGTCGCCGTGGTGACCGGCGGCTGGTGGCTCTGGGAGGCCCACGCCCTCCAGAACCGCGCGAAGAGCGGCGCGACCGGCGGCAAGCTCAAGGAAATGCGTCTGTTCCACTGGTCGATCACGTACGTGTCGCTGCTGTTCGTGGCAGTGGCGGTGGACCCGTTCCTGCGCTGAATCCTTCGGCCGCGGGTGGTTCGTGGCCTGTCGCGCGGATCTCCGCGCTCCCGAAGAACGCGGATCCCCGCGCCTCTGAAGAACAAAGGGCGCGGGTTTCGTGTTCAAGGCCACGTGGGCCTGGCGTCGTCCCCTGCTCTACCCATCGGTAGCATCCTGGCCATGGCAGACACCAAGCAGGTTGACGAGGGCACCGACGCCAAGCAGGCCGCCAAGGCCGAGCGCAAGGCGGCCAAGCTCGCCAAGCAGATCACCGCCTTCTCCAAGGCCCACGGCGGAGCCGAGGCCCAGGTCGCCTACATCGGCCGGCTCGGAGCCCGCATCGTGCTCGTCGGTGAGGACGGCGGCTGGGGCGACCTGGTGGCCCCCAGCCACCCCATCGCCGAGCAGGCCGTGCAGAAGGCCGGCGTCACCGTCCACGAGGACTTCGACGGAGAGTTCGCCGCCAAGGTGCGGACCGGCCCGTACGAGTGGTCGCGGATGGCCGGAATCCAGGTCGGCGGCCCCGCCAACAGCAACACCTGAGCCCGGCTCACCCGTTAGGACCTGTGGGAGTTCACAGGTCCAGCCTCGGGGAGCCCGATGATCGAAACGCCGTCCCTCGTGGACCAGTACTGCCACGGCGTACTGCGAACGGAGCTGGGCCTCGGCACCTTCGAGGCCCACCTCGCCCGCAGTGAGGGCCCGCCGGCGCCCGGCACCACCTTCTTCGACACCCAGACGGGCTTCGCCGTGCGCCGCTGGTGCCCGCCCCTGCTGGGCCTGGAACCGCACTGCCCACCGGCCCGTTACCTGGCCCGGCGCCGCGAGCTGGGCGTACTGGAGGCGGGGCGCAGGCTGCTCCGGGGCAGTGGCATCACGACCTACCTCGTCGACACGGGGCTGCCTGGGGACCTCACCGGGCCGGGCGAGATGGCCTCCACCGCGGACGCGGACGCCCACGAGATCGTCCGCCTCGAACTCCTCGCCGAGCAGGTCGCGGACACCTCCGGCACCGTCGAGTCGTTCCTGGCCAATCTCGCCGAGTCGGTGCACGCGGCCGCCGCGAACGCCGTCGCCTTCGCGTCGGTGGCGGGCGTACGGCACGGCCTGGCGTTCGCGCCCGAGCCGCCCGGCCCGGGGGAGGTGCGCGGCGCGGTGGGGCGCTGGCTCGCGCACCGGCCGGTCGGCGGAGTGCTCACCGACCCGGTCCTGCTGCGCCACCTGCTGTGGATCGCCGTCGCCTCGGGCCGCCCCCTCCAACTCCACGCGGGCCTCGGCGAACCGGGCCTGCGCATCGACGCCACCGACCCCGTCCTGCTCACCGACTTCGCCCGCGCCACGGCGGGCCTCGGCACCGACCTGGTCCTGCTGCACGGCTACCCGTACCACCGCCACGCGGCCCACCTCGCCGGTGTCTTCCCGCACGTCTACGCCGACCTGGGCGCCGAACTCGTCCGCACCGGCGCACGCGCCACCGCCGTACTCGCCGAGGTCCTCGAACTCGCCCCCTTCGGCAAGCTCCTCTTCTCCAGCGGCGCCCAGGGCCTGCCCGAGCTGCACGTGGTCGGGGCCCGGCTGTTCCGTGAGGCGCTGGCCCGGGTGCTGGGGACCTGGGTGGCGGAGGGCGCCTGGTCACTGGCGGACGCGCAGCGCGTGGCGGGACTGATCGCGGCGGGGAACGCGCGACGGGTGTACGGGCTGGGGTGAGTCGGAGAGAACTGATGTGCGGGTGTACGGGCTGGGGTGAGCCGGAGAGACTGGCGGCATGACACGTGACAAGGCGATCGCCGGCTTACCCGACCTCGTCGGCGACACCGCGGTTTTGGTCCGACGCTTCCTCGACGAGCTCCGGGAACTCGGCCCGCTCGCCGTCTGGGCCCACGGCTCCCTCGGCGGAGGCGACTACCAGGAGGGCCGCAGCGACCTGGACCTGATCGCCGTCCTGGACGGTCCGGTCACCGCCCGGACGGCCTGGCGGGCGGGGCGGCTCCACGCCCGTCTGCGTGACGAGCCGCTCGCCGCCCACCTGCACTGCACCTACCTGGCCCCCGGCACGGCGGACGACGCCGAGCGCAAGCACCTCACCTGGGCCCACCGAAAGCTGTTCCGGCGGACGGTCACCCCGGTCACCCGACGCGAGCTGCACACCTTCGGCCTGGTCCTGCACGGTGAACCGCCCGAGGCACTGCTGCCACCGGTCTCCGTCATCGAGCTGGGCGCCTTCGTCGTCCGCGACCAGCGGGAGTTCTGGCGCCCGGCGGTCGACAGGGCCCATCTCTGGGAGCAGGACATCTGGGTCGACCTCGGACTGCTCACCTTCGCCCGCGCCACCGCCACCCTGCGCGAGGACCGCCTGATCTCCAAGCGCGAGGCCCTTGACCTGCTGCCCACCCTGGAAGCGCCCGCCGAGGTGGTCGAGGACATCAGGCGGCGCCGCTACGGGCAGCGGGCCGAGGAGGTGCCGTATCGGGGCGAGCTGACCCGGCGGTTCCTCGGCCCGGCGATCGACGACCTCGTACGCACGTACGGCTGACCCGGCGGGCGCAGGCCCGTCCCGGCCTCAGCCGCGCGCGGCGACCGGCGACTCCGCGACGGCCGGACCCGGCACGTCCACCGCGTCCGCCGGTCGTTCACGCAGGGCCAGCAGCACCCGGAGGGTGGCGATCCACACCAGGCAGGAGCCGAACATGTGGGCGCCGACCAGGACTTCCGGGAGGTCGGTGAAGTACTGGACGTAGCCGATGGCGCCCTGGGCGAGGAGGACCAGGAACAGGTCGCGGGTGCGGTCCAGCGGTCCGCGCGGGGCGTCGACCGCCTTCAGGACGAACCACAGGGCGAAGGCGAGCGTCACCACGATCCAGGCCAGGACCGCGTGCAGCTTGGTGACGTTCTCCCAGTTCAGCGGGATGCGCTCGACCTTGCTGGAGTCACCGGCGTGCGGGCCGGCGCCCGTGACGACGGTGCCCACCGCGATCAGCAGCAGCGTGACGCCCACCAGGACCCACACCAGCTGCTGCACCGCCTTGCCGACCAGCGGACGCGGGGCGGTGTCGGCCTCGCCGGTGCGGTGCCACATCACGGCCGCGACGGCGATGAGCGCGGTGGAGAGCATGAAGTGCGCGGCCACCGTGTACGGGTTGAGGCCGACCAGCACGACGATCCCGCCGAGCACCGCGTTGCTCATGACCACCCAGAACTGCGTCCAGCCAAGCCTGGTCAGGCTGCGCCGGTACGGCTTCTGCGAGCGCGCGGCGACGATCGCCCAGCCGACCGCCGCGCACAGTACGTACGTCAGCATGCGGTTGCCGAACTCGATGGCGCCGTGCACACCCATCGCCCGGGTCGCGGTGAGCGAGTCGTCGGTGCACTTGGGCCAGGTCGGGCAGCCGAGGCCCGACCCGGTGAGCCGCACGGCACCACCGGTCACCACGATGGCCACCGCCATGACGAGGGCGGCGAGGGCCGCGCGCCGGACCGTTCTGGGGTCCGGGGTCCAGCGGTCGGCGATGAAGGCGAGCGGGTTGCGCGCAGCGGAGACGAGGTCGTCGCGGGTCGGTTTCGGCACGCGCACCATGGTAGGCCCGCCGCTTGTGCACGCGTTCACGAGGGTGTGGCCATGGCTGTGAGCTGCGGCTATTCCCAGCGGAAGAACCGGGCGGCAGCGCCCAGCCCGAGCATCGCCCACACGGCGAGGATTCCGAGGTCGCCCCACGGCATCCCGGCGCCGTGCTGGAGGACGTCCCGCAGCCCGTCCGACAGGGCGGCGATCGGCAGCAGCCCGAGCACGCTCTGTGCCGCGTCCGGGAACTTGTCCAGCGGGACGACGACGCCACCGCCCACGAGCAGCAGCAGGAAGACCAGGTTCGCCGCCGCGAGCGTCGCCTCCGCCTTCAGCGTGCCCGCCATCAGCAGACCGAGACCCGAGAAGGCGGCCGTGCCGAGGATCAGCAGGAGCAGCACGGCGAAGGGGTTGCCGTGCGGGTTCCAGCCCATCGCGAAGGCGACCACGGTGAGCAGGACGACCTGGAGGATCTCCGTGACCAGTACGGACAGTGTCTTCGCGGTCATCAGGCCCCAGCGGGGGAGCGGCGAGACCGCCAGCCGCTTCAGCACGCCGTAGCGGCGTTCGAAGCCGGTGGCGATGGCCTGGCCGGTGAACGCCGTCGACATCACGGCGAGCGCGAGGACGCCGGGGGCAAGGAAGTCGACCGGCCTGCCCGCGCCCGTGTCGACGATGTCCACCGAGCCGAACAGCACCAGCAGCAGGGTCGGGATGACGACCGTCAGAAGCAGCTGCTCGCCGTTGCGCAGCAGCATCCTCGTCTCCAGGGCCGCCTGCGCCGCGATCATGCGGGGAAGGGGGGCGGCACCCGGCTTCGGCGTGTACATGCCCGTGTTCGTACGCGCGCTCATGAACGCAGCTCCTTGCCGGTCAGCTCCAGGCTGTGCCTTTCCGGGGGACGACCCCCGGACCCCCGGCCGATCCGTGTGCTCGCCGGAATCATGAACGCAACTCCTTGCCGGTCAGCTCCAGGCTGTGCCTTTCCGGGGGACGACCCCCGGACCCCCGGCCGATCCGTGTGCTCGCCGGAATCATGAACGCAGCTCCTTGCCGGTCAGCTCCAGGAAGACGTCTTCTAGGGTGTGCCGTTCCACCGAGATCCGGTCCGGCATCACCCCGTGCTGGGCGCACCAGGAGGCGACGGTCGCGAGGAGCTGCGGGTCGATCTTGCCGGTCACCCGGTAGACGCCGGGCGTCAGTTCGACGGCGGTGGAGTCCGCCGGGAGGGCCTTGAGCAGGGAGCCCACATCGAGGGCCGGGCGGCCGGTGAAGCGCAGAGTGTTCTCGGCGCCGCCCCGGCACAGCTCCTCCGGGGGGCCCTGGGCGATGACCCTGCCGCCGTCGATGATCGCGACGTCGTCGGCGAGCTGCTCGGCCTCGTCCATGTAGTGCGTGGTGAGGATGACCGAGACGCCGTCCGCGCGCAGGTCCCGGACCAGCTCCCAGGTGGCCCGGCGGGCCTGCGGGTCGAGGCCGGCGGTCGGCTCGTCGAGGAAGACCAGCTCGGGGCGGCCGACCACGGCCATCGCGAGGGCGAGGCGCTGCTGCTGGCCGCCGGAGAGCCGCCGGTAGGTCGTACGGCCGCAGCTTCCGAGCCCGAGGCGCTCGACGAGGGCGTCCACGTCGAGGGGGTGGGCGTGCAGCCCGGCCACGTGCCGGAGCATCTCGTCGGCGCGGGCGCCGGAGTAGACGCCACCGGACTGGAGCATCACGCCTATCCGGGGGCGCAGCGCGGCGGCCTCGCGGACCGGGTCGAGGCCGAGGACGGACACCGAACCGGAGTCCGGCTTCCGGTAGCCCTCGCAGGTCTCGATCGTGGTCGTCTTCCCCGCGCCGTTGGGGCCGAGCACGGCGGTGACGCCCGCCCCGGCCGCCAGGTCCAGGCCGTCCACCGCGGTCTTGTCGCCGTACCGTTTCACCAGGGACCGGACCTGGACCACGGGGTCGCTTCGCATGGGCCCGAGTCTAGGTAGGCGGCCGGGTGCCGAGGCGGCCGGGTCCGGAGATCTCCTCCTCACGGGGACGGTGCAACGGGAGCCAGCGCTCGGCGTACGCCACCGCGTCGGCCACCGGGAACAGACGTACGTCCGCCGCGCCGGCCTTTCCGCGGACGACCCCGCGGTCGCGCTCGAAGTCGTACCCCAGCTCGTCGAACCGGTCCGAGTCGATCGCCACCTCGGTCACCACCTCCCAGCCGTCCGGGCCCGGCCTGCCGACCTCGACCCGGGGCGAGGGGATCCGGTATTCGGCGAGGTGGAAGCTGGTGCAGGTGTCGTAGCCCGCGCCGAGCAGGAGCACGCGGGCGCCCGCCTTCTCCAGCCGGGCCAGGGGGCTGCGCTCGCCGAGGCGGCAGTCGGGGGCGTGGTCCGCGAGGATCGCCGCCGCGCCCGCGCCGATCGCCGCGAACGACGTCTGCGGGTGCGCGCTGCGCAGGGCGCCCGGCCAGGTCCGCACAGTCTCGGGGATCACGCCGATCCCGCGCGTGGGCGTGGTCCGGGGGTCGTACGCCGGCATGGTCGCCCGGATCAGCTCCCACCACTCCTCGGGCACCGGCGGGTACGCCCAAAACGCCGGGTCGGAGAGCTGCCCGGACTGGCTGGGGACGACCAGGGTGCCGTCCGGACCCAGTACGTCGAGCAGCGCCTCGACGACCGCGCCGGCACCTCCGCAGACCCAGCCGAGCGCACGGAGCGAGGAGTGCACGAGGAGGGTCTCACCGGGCTCGACACCGGCGGCGCGCAGGTCCGCCGCCAAGCCGGCACGAGTGACAAGTGGGCCGGTGGGAGGGGTTGTCGACATGGTGTGGCAGTCTTCCGGAGCGACCCGCGCGGCGCCACCCGTTTGATCGATCAATGATCGTTTCCGCAGGTCATCTTAGGTATACCTAAGTGATGCACGGCACCGCCCGCCCGTCCGGCCGCGGCTTGCCCCTCTCTGAGGAATTACGCAACAATGGCGTTGTGAAAAACGTTGGCGAGGCTCCGCAGGAGGAACTCGCGACCGGGGAGCGGTCCACACGCAACCGGGTCGCGCGGTCCATCCTGTCCCACGGCCCGTCCACCGTGGCCGACCTCGCCGGGCGCCTCGGGCTCACCCAGGCGGCCGTCCGCCGTCACCTCGACGCACTGGTCGGCGACGATGTCGTGCAACCCCGTGAGCAGCGCGTCTACGGCGCGCGTACGCGCGGACGCCCGGCCAAGGTGTTCGCCCTGACGGACTGCGGGCGGGACGCCTTCGACCAGTCGTACGACAAGCTCGCCACGGACGCGCTCCGCTGGATCGCGGACCAGGAGGGCGGGGAGCAGGCGGTCGCCGCCTTCGCCCGCGCCCGGGTCGCCGCCGAGGCCGGTGCCTACCGCACGGCCGTCGAGGCCGCGGACCCCGATCGGAAGACCGAAGCCCTGGCCAAGGCCCTGAGCGCTGACGGGTACGCTGCAACGGCGCGCAGCGCGCCCCATCCCCACCAGGGTGAGCAGCTCTGCCAGCACCACTGCCCGGTGGCCCATGTGGCCGAGCAGTTCCCGCAGCTCTGCGAGGCCGAGACCGAACTCTTCGCCGAACTGCTCGGCACGCACGTCCAGCGGCTGGCCACCATCGCCCACGGCGACGGCGTCTGCACGACGTTCATCCCCAGAATTTCCAAGACAGCCACCGACACCGCATCTGCAAGTACCGCCGGGAGGAACCCCGCATGACGCTCCCCATCGAGGAGACTGCCCACCCCGAGCTCGAGGGTCTGGGCAACTACGAATACGGCTGGGCCGACTCCGACGTGGCCGGTGCCTCTGCCAAGCGCGGTATCAACGAGGACGTCGTCCGCGACATCTCCGCGAAGAAGAACGAGCCGGAGTGGATGACCAAGCTCCGTCTCAAGGGCCTGCGCCTCTTCGAGAAGAAGCCCATGCCGAACTGGGGCTCGGACCTCTCCGGCATCGACTTCGACAACATCAAGTACTTCGTGCGCTCCACGGAGAAGCAGGCGGAGTCCTGGGAGGACCTGCCCGAGGACATCAAGAACACGTACGACAGGCTCGGCATCCCCGAGGCGGAGAAGCAGCGCCTCGTCGCCGGTGTCGCGGCCCAGTACGAGTCCGAGGTCGTCTACCACCAGATCCGCGAGGACCTGGAGGAGCAGGGTGTCATCTTCCTGGACACCGACACCGCCCTCAAGGAGCACCCGGATCTCTTCAAGGAGTACTTCGGGACCGTCATCCCGGTCGGCGACAACAAGTTCGCGTCGCTGAACACGGCCGTGTGGTCCGGCGGCTCCTTCATCTACGTGCCGAAGGGCGTGCACGTGGAGATCCCGCTCCAGGCCTACTTCCGCATCAACACGGAGAACATGGGCCAGTTCGAGCGGACGCTGATCATCGTCGACGAGGACGCCTACGTCCACTACGTCGAGGGTTGTACGGCCCCGATCTACAAGTCGGACTCCCTGCACTCCGCGGTCGTCGAGATCATCGTCAAGAAGGGCGCCCGCTGCCGCTACACGACCATCCAGAACTGGTCGAACAACGTCTACAACCTGGTCACCAAGCGCGCCGTGGCGTACGAGGGCGCGACCATGGAGTGGATCGACGGCAACATCGGCTCCAAGGTCACCATGAAGTACCCGGCCGTCTACCTGATGGGCGAGCACGCCAAGGGCGAGACCCTCTCCATCGCCTTCGCGGGCGAGGGGCAGCACCAGGACGCCGGCTCCAAGATGGTCCACATGGCGCCGAACACCTCCTCCAACATCGTCTCCAAGTCGGTGGCGCGCGGTGGCGGCCGTACGTCCTACCGTGGTCTCGTCGAGATCGGCGAGGGCGCTCACGGCTCCAAGTCGAACGTGCTGTGCGACGCGCTGCTCGTCGACACCATCTCGCGCTCGGACACCTACCCGTACGTCGACGTCCGTGAGGACGACGTGTCCATGGGGCACGAGGCGACGGTCTCCAAGGTCAGCGACGACCAGCTCTTCTACCTGATGAGCCGTGGCATGACCGAGTTCGAGGCGATGGCGATGATCGTGCGCGGCTTCGTCGAGCCGATCGCGAAGGAGCTGCCGATGGAGTACGCGCTGGAGCTCAACCGGCTGATCGAGCTGCAGATGGAAGGCGCGGTCGGTTAACCCCCGCCCCCTTTCGGATACAGCTAGCGAAATCTGACGAAGGAAGAGAGCAGACCGACAGCCATGGCTGAGGCTCAGAACATCCCGGTGGGTTCGACCACCGCCGGCCAGATCGCGGTGGCCGCCGAGTCGACCGTCGCCACGCGCATGAGCGCGCCCCCGTCCTTCGACGTGGCGGACTTCCCCGTGCCGCACGGCCGCGAGGAGGAGTGGCGGTTCACCCCGCTGGAGCGGCTGCGCGGGCTGCACGACGGCACCGCCGTCGCCACCGGCGACGCCGTGAAGGTCGACGTCCAGGCGCCCGAGGGCGTCACCGTCGAGCTGGTCGGCCGTGACGACCCGCGCCTCGGCCGGGCCGGCATGCCGGTGGACCGTGTCGCCGCCCAGGCGTACTCGGCGTTCGAGAAGGCCGGTGTGATCACCGTCCCCAAGGAGACGGTCCCCACCGAGCCGATCCGTATCGCCGTGCACGGCGAGGGCGGCACCGCCTTCGCCCACCAGGTCGTCGAGCTGGGCGCCTTCGCCGAGGCCGTCGTCGTCATCGACCACACCGGTGACGCCGTGCTCGCAGCGGGCGTCGACTACATCCTGGGTGACGGTGCCAAGCTGACCGTCGTCTCCGTCCAGGACTGGGACGACAAGGCCGTGCACGTGGCCCAGCACAACGCCCTCATCGGCCGCGACGCCTCCTTCAAGTCCGTCGTGGTCACCTTCGGCGGCGACGTCGTACGACTGCACCCGCGCGTGGCCTACGCCGGCACCGGCGGCGAGGCCGAGCTCTTCGGTCTGTACTTCACGGACGCCGGCCAGCACCAGGAGCACCGCCTCCTGGTCGACCACAACGTCCCGCACTGCAAGTCGAACGCCGTCTACAAGGGCGCGCTCCAGGGCGAGGGTGCCCACGCGGTGTGGATCGGCGACGTGCTCATCGAGGCCACGGCCGAGGGCACCGACACCTACGAGATGAACCGGAACCTGGTCCTCACGGACGGCGCCCGGGTCGACTCGGTGCCGAACCTGGAGATCGAGACCGGCGAGATCGTCGGTGCCGGCCACGCCTCCGCGACCGGCCGCTTCGACGACGAGCAGCTCTTCTACCTGATGGCCCGTGGCATCCCGGCCGACGAAGCCCGTCGCCTGGTGGTCCGCGGTTTCTTCGCCGAGCTGGTCCAGCAGATCGGCGTGGCCGACATCCAGGAACGCCTTCTCGTGCGGATCGACGAGGAGCTGGAGGCGTCGGTCTGATGACTGCCTCTTCGACGTACCTACGCGCCTGCGGGCTGAGCGAGCTGGAGGAGGACACCCCGAAGCGGGTGGAACTCGACGGCACGCCGGTCTCGGTCGTGCAGACCGAGGGCGAGGTGTTCGCCATCCACGACATCTGCTCCCACGCGAACGTCTCGCTCTCCGAGGGCGAGGTGGAGGACTGTCAGATCGAGTGCTGGCTGCACGGCTCCGCGTTCGACCTCAGAACCGGCAAGCCGTCCGGCCTTCCCGCGACGCGCCCCGTCCCCGTTTACCCCGTAAAGATCGAAGGGGACGACGTGCTCGTCTCCCTCACCCAGGAGTCCTGAGGAACCCATGGCAACGCTTGAAATCCACGACCTGCACGTCACCGTCGAGGCCGACAACGCCACGAAGGAGATCCTCAAGGGCGTCGACCTCACCGTGAAGCAGGGCGAGACGCACGCCATCATGGGCCCCAACGGCTCCGGCAAGTCGACCCTCGCCTACTCCCTCGCGGGTCACCCGAAGTACACGATCACCGGCGGCACCGTCACCCTCGACGGCGAGGACGTCCTCGAGATGTCCGTCGACGAGCGCGCCCGCGCGGGCCTGTTCCTCGCCATGCAGTACCCGGTCGAGGTCCCCGGTGTCTCCGTCTCCAACTTCCTGCGCACCTCCGCCACCGCGATCCGCGGCGAGGCCCCCAAGCTCCGCCTGTGGGTCAAGGAGGTCAAGGAGGCCATGCAGCGCCTCAACATGGACCCCGCCTTCGCCGAGCGCAACGTGAACGAGGGCTTCTCCGGCGGTGAGAAGAAGCGCCACGAGATCCTCCAGCTCGAACTGCTCCGTCCGAAGGTCGCGATCCTCGACGAGACGGACTCCGGGCTGGACGTCGACGCGCTGCGCATCGTGTCGGAGGGCGTGAACCGCGTCCGCGAGACCGGTGAGGTCGGCACCCTGCTGATCACCCACTACACGCGCATCCTGCGCTACATCAAGCCCGACCACGTGCACGTGTTCGCGAACGGCCGTATCGCCGAGTCCGGTGGCCCGGAGCTCGCCGACCAGCTCGAGGCCGAGGGCTACGACAAGTACGTGAAGGGTGGCGCATCCGCGTGACACAGCTGCCGGGCCTCCTCGACACCGAGGCGATCCGCAAGGACTTCCCCATCCTGGACCGCCAGGTCCACGACGGTAAGAAGCTCGTGTACCTGGACAACGCGGCGACCTCGCAGAAGCCGCGCCAGGTGCTGGACGCCCTGAACGAGTACTACGAGCGCTACAACGCCAACGTCCACCGCGGTGTGCATGTGCTCGCCGAGGAGGCCACGGCGCTGTACGAGGGAGCGCGCGACAAGGCTGCCGCGTTCATCAACGCGCCCAGCCGCGACGAGGTGATCTTCACCAAGAACGCCTCCGAGTCGCTGAACCTCGTGGCGAACATGCTCGGCTGGGCCGACGAGCCCTACCGGGTGGACGCCGAGACCGAGATCGTCATCACGGAGATGGAGCACCACTCCAACATCGTGCCGTGGCAGCTGCTCTCGCAGCGCACGGGCGCGAAGCTGAAGTGGTTCGGGCTGACCGACGACGGCCGCCTCGACCTCTCCAACATCGAAGAGGTCATCACGGAGAAGACGAAGATCGTCTCCTTCGTCCTGGTCTCCAACATCCTCGGTACGGTCAACCCCGTCGAGGCGATAGTGCGCCGGGCGCAGGAGGTCGGTGCCCTGGTCTGCATCGACGCCTCGCAGGCCGCGCCGCACATGCCGTTGGACGTACAGGCCCTCCAGGCCGACTTCGTGGCCTTCACCGGCCACAAGATGTGCGGTCCGACGGGCATCGGCGTGCTCTGGGGCCGCCAGGAGCTCCTGGAGGACCTGCCTCCGTTCCTCGGCGGCGGCGAGATGATCGAGACGGTGTCGATGCACTCGTCGACGTACGCCCCCGCCCCGCACAAGTTCGAGGCGGGCACCCCGCCGATCGCGCAGGCGGTCGGTCTGGGAGCGGCGATCGACTACCTGAACTCGATCGGCATGGACAAGATCCTCGCCCACGAGCACGCGATCACCGAGTACGCGGTGAAGCGGCTGACGGAGGTCCCGGACCTCAGGATCATCGGCCCCCCGACGGCCGAGGACCGGGGCGCGGCGATCTCCTTCACGCTCGGCGACATCCACCCGCACGACGTGGGCCAGGTCCTCGACGAGCAGGGCATCGCGGTCCGGGTCGGCCACCACTGCGCCCGCCCCGTCTGCCTGCGCTACGGAATTCCCGCGACCACCCGAGCGTCGTTCTATCTGTACTCCACCCCGGCCGAGGTCGACGCCCTGGTCGAAGGCCTGGAGCACGTACGGAACTTCTTCGGCTGAGGGGACGAGCGATCGCATGAAGCTGGATTCGATGTACCAGGAAGTCATCCTGGACCACTACAAGCACCCGCACGGGCGGGGCTTGCGGGACGGTGACGCCGAGGTGCACCACGTGAACCCCACGTGCGGCGACGAGATCACCCTGAGAGTGAAGTACGACGGCACGACCGTGCGGGACGTCTCGTACGAGGGCCAGGGTTGTTCGATCAGCCAGGCGTCGGCCTCCGTGCTGAACGACCTCCTCGTCGGCAAGGACCTCGCGGACGCGCAAAGGATCCAGGAGACCTTCCTGGAGCTGATGCAGTCCAAGGGGAAGATCGAGCCGGACGACGCGATGGAGGAGGTGCTGGAGGACGCGGTCGCGTTCGCCGGTGTCTCCAAGTACCCCGCGCGGGTGAAGTGCGCCCTCCTCAGCTGGATGGCGTGGAAGGACGCGACGGCCCAGGCGCTGGGCGCCGACGCCGACGTCGAAAGGAAGACGGCATGAGCGAGACCCTGGAGATGAAGCCGGCCTCCGAGGAGGAGGTCCGCGAGGCCCTGTACGACGTCGTGGACCCGGAACTGGGCATCGACGTCGTCAACCTCGGACTCATCTACGGCATCCACATCGACGACGCGAACATCGCGACGATCGACATGACCCTGACCTCCGCGGCCTGCCCGCTGACGGACGTCATCGAGGACCAGGCCAAGTCCGCCACGGACGGCATCGTCAACGAGCTCCGCATCAACTGGGTCTGGATGCCCCCGTGGGGCCCCGACAAGATCACCGACGACGGCCGCGAGCAGCTGCGGGCGCTCGGGTTCAACGTCTGAGATCTGTGACATGGGTGTGGCCCCCGGCGATTCGCCGGGGGCCACACTCGTGTGCGGGTGTCACGCCGCTCAGCCGAGACCCTTCACCAGGCGGAAGAAGAAGTCCTGCCGGCCGGTCGTGTTGTAGCCGTACGGGTCCAGGACCAGCTCGAAGTTCTTGTGGCGCAGGTAGCGGTCGGGATAGTTCACCGCCTGCAGCATCACGGCGTCCGAGTACGGCGACTGCACGGGGCAGAAGGTGGCGTCCTGCCGGAAGAGCTGCGAGCCGTCGTTGCCGCTGACGCGGAGCCGGAAGTTCTGGTGCCGGACGTAGCGGCCGTCCGCCATCTTGAAGGAGTAGCAGGAAGACTTGGCGAGGCCGGAGACGACCTTGAAGGACGAGTCCTCCCGGGTCTCGCTTCCGCTGCGGGAGCTCACCTGGTCCAGCCGGATCACACCGCTCTGCAGATGCCAGTACCGGTCCGTGTAGTTGACCGCCTGTACGGACTTCCGGTACGTCGACGAGGACGGCGGGTTCTTCGCGGGCGACGTCGACTTCGACGGCTCGGCGGTCGGCTTCGAGCCGCCCTGCTGCTTGTCGTCGGACGAGTCGGAGTCCTTGGAACCGGAGTCCTTGTCCTTGTCCTTGTCCGCGTCGCCCTTCGCGTCGCCCTCGGAGCCCTGCGGTTCCGACAGGCCGCTCTTGTCGTCCGGTGCCGAGGTCGCGAGGGGCGACTCGGGCGGGAGGGAGACGGCCGGGAGGACACGGTCGTCGGCGGCGGTGGTACGCCCGTTCCTCTCTGACGAGTCGTCAGGCTTTGAGCCCTGCAGGGTGATCGCGGTCACGCAGGAGGAGACCACGGCGAGAGCGAGGGCACCGGCCAGCCAAAGGCGGCGCGTGCCCGGTATGCGGGTGTCGTTCGGGGCGACGCCCGTCTCCCACACCTTCGCGGATCTGAGCACCGGAAGGCTGGGCGGGGTCTGGTCCGGATCGGGTCCGGGCTTTGTCGGCGGCATGCGCAGTTCCCTCGGCGTCGCCACAGGCGGACGCAAATTCGTCATGCGGATCA
Source organism: Streptomyces europaeiscabiei (assembly GCF_036346855.1). Taxonomy (NCBI): domain Bacteria; kingdom Bacillati; phylum Actinomycetota; class Actinomycetes; order Kitasatosporales; family Streptomycetaceae; genus Streptomyces; species Streptomyces europaeiscabiei. Next base: position 2,520,747 of record NZ_CP107841.1, on the reverse strand, counting down.
GGGAGGGTGTTACGTGTCACCGATGTGTGAAAACCCTGGCGGTCGTCACACATCCGGGAGATTGACCGTTGAAACAGTAGTTCACCAAGTGGTGCGCGGGGAGCCCTTTCAGTGAGCGCTTCCATAACGGAACGGCCCCGAAAGAAGGGCCCCTTGAGGGTCGGCGACGGCCAATTCCGCCCATAAGTGCGCCTGTACACCCGATGTGTACACCCGTACATATGATGTGTACGATCGTACACATGGGATATCTGTTGCTCGCCGGCGCCATAGCCGCCGAAGTGGCCGCCACCACGGCCATGAAGTACAGCGAGGGCTTCAGCAAGTTGTGGCCGTCGCTGGTCACCGGTGTGGGGTACCTCGTCTCTTTCGTCCTGCTCGCCCAGGCGTTGAAGTCGATGTCGATCGGCACGGCGTACGCGATCTGGTCCGGCGCCGGCACCGCGGCCGTCGCCGCGCTCGGACTGGTCCTCTTCGGGGAGGGGCTCAGCTTCGCCAAGGTCGCCGGGATCGTGCTGATCATCGCGGGAGTGGTCGTGCTCAATCTGGGAGGCGCCCACTGATGGCCCGGCGTTACGATCCCGAGCGGCGCCAGCGGATCATCGATGCCGCGATCCGGGTCGTGGGGGAGAAGGGCATCGCCGGGCTGAGCCACCGGACCGTGGCCGCCGAGGCGGACGTCCCGCTCGGCTCGACGACGTACCACTTCAAGACCCTCGACGATCTGATGGTCGCCGCCCTGCGACAGGCCAACGAGGGTTTCGCGAAAACCGTCGCCGCGCGCGACGCCCTGCGGGACCCCGGCACCGACCTCGCCGCCGAACTGGCCGCACTGGGCGGTGAATGGTTCGCCGGTGACCGCACGGGCCTGGAGGTGGAGTACGAGCTCTACCTCGCCGCTCTGCGCAGGCCCGCCCTGCGGCCCGTGGCCGACGAGTGGGGCCGGGCCTTCGCCGACTCGCTCGCCCGCCGCACCGACCCGGTGACCGCGCGGGCGCTGGTCGCCCTGATCGACGGCATCTGTCTGCAGGTGCTGCTGACGGGGGCGCCCTACGACGAGGAGTACGCGCGGGAGGTACTGGCGCGGGTGATTCCCTGAAGAACCCCCCGGCGCGAGTCGTGAACCTTCTCTGGCCCATCGGGGAACAGGGGGTGACAGGAACACGGCGGAGCAGAGGGGGAACTTGTGACCAGCAGGGGGAGAACCAGGTGAGCGGACCACCACCACCGCAGGCGCAGGCGCAGTTGGAGGACGACGCCGAGGTCGTCACCCAGTCGCTGGAACAGCCGGAGCTGTTCGCACGGCTCTACGACCGCTACGCCCCGGACATCCACCGCTACGTGGCCCGGCGACTCGGCGACGGCATGGCCGACGACATCACCGCCGACACCTTCCTCACGGCGTTCCGCATCCGCGGCCGCTACGACCGGACCCACGCCAACGCCCGTCCCTGGCTGTACGGCATCGCGGGGAACCTCATCGGCAAGCACCGCCGTACCGAGGTGCGGGCCCTCAAGGCGCTGGCGCGTACCGGCCACGACCCGGTCGCGGCGTCCTGGAGCGAGACCTGGGTCGAGCAGACCGACAGCCGGGTGGCCGCACAGGTACCGCTCGCCGGAGCGCTGGCGGCTCTGTCGGCGGGGGACCGGCACGTGCTGTTGCTCGTCGCCTGGGCGGACCTCGGCTATCAGGAGGTCGCCCAGGCACTGGACATACCGGTGGGGACGGTCCGCTCGCGGCTCAACCGCGCGCGGCGGAAGGTGCGTACGGCGCTGGGAGCCGACCCGGCGTTCGTCGGTAACACTGCGGAGGTGGTCTGACGTGGACGAGTTGACCGAGGTACGGCAGTTGCGGACCGGGGTACAGACCCCCGACCGGGCACGGCTGGCGCCAGGACGCACCCTGCTGCTGGACGCGGTGCGGGCCGGGGAGCGGCGGCGTCGGGTGTGGGCGCGGCCCCAGCTGGCGATCGTCGGGGTCGTGGCGACGGTGACCGCGGTGGCGGTGACCGCGTCGCTGCTGGTGGGAGGGGACCGGACCCGCGAGCAGGGGTCACCTGCGGCGCCGACCGACGCCGACCTGTCGGGGATGAGCGCGGCCGAGCTGCTGGAGCGGGCGGCGAAGGCGGTGGAGGGGCAGCCGACGGTTCCGGAGCCGAGGGCCAAGCAGTGGATCTACACCAAGTCGACGCTTGAGGCTCCGGACGAGGAGGAGGTGCAAGTCGTCGGTACGGCGCCGTTCGCGCAGGAGATCTGGACGCGCTACGACGGTGGGGCGACGGCCCACGGGTGGCGTTCCACGAAGGACGGCGACATCAAGCTCCGCATCACGGAGACGAAGCCGGGGAGCCCGGCCGAGGGTGACGACCGTTCCCCGCAGGAGCTGTACCGCTTCCTGACCACCCTGCCGTCCGACGGCGGGAGAGCGCTGGAGGCCATCCGGGAGGAGGACGCCATCCCCGCGGAGGAGGGGAGCACCCAGGCCGAGCAGGACGCCGTCGAGATCTCCGCCCTCCTCGACGCCGACATCAAGCCGTCCAAAGGCCTGGCCGGCCTCTACCGGGCCCTGGCCACCCTGCCCGACCTCTCCCTGGTCGACCACCTGGTCAAGGACGCCACGGGACGGCAGGTCATCGCGTTGGGCGAGGGCACGACTGCCGACCGGTACTGGCTGATCGACCCGGAGACGTACGACGTTCTCGGTACGCAGCACATCCGGGGCGGCAAGGTGATCGGCGGCAACTCGCTCATCAGCAGAGCCGTCGTGGACAAGGCGGGCGAGCGCGACTGACCTCGGCCCCTGACGCCGGGCGGCCCGTCCCACGGGGGTGGGCGGGCCGCCCGGCACCGTATGTCCGCAACGTGCCCGGCTCCTGAGACGCCCCCGGCGCGGGTTGGCCCGCACAGCCTCCCGACAGTTAGGTTGCCCTCATGACCGACACGACTGCTCCTCGTACCACCGGCGCCGTGGCCGCCGGCCTCGCCACGATCGCCGCCGACGGCACCGTTCTCGACACCTGGTTCCCCGCGCCCGAGCTGTCCGCCGAGCCGGGCCCCTCCGGCACCGAGCGGCTGACCGCAGAGCGGGCCGCGGAGCTGCTGGGCGGTGGCGCGACCGCCGCGCTCGGTCAGGACTCGCGCCGGGGCGTCGAGGTCGTCGCGGTCCGCACGGTCATCTCCTCGCTCGACGAGAAGCCGATCGACACGCACGACGCCTACCTCCGCCTCCACCTGCTCTCCCACCGCCTGGTCAAGCCGCACGGCCAGAGCCTGGACGGCGTCTTCGGCCTCCTCGCCAACGTCGCCTGGACCTCGCTCGGCCCGGTCGCCGTCGACGACATCGAGAAGGTGCGGCTCAACGCCCGCGCCGAGGGCCTGCACCTCCAGGTCACGTCCGTCGACAAGTTCCCGCGCATGACGGACTACGTGGCACCCAAGGGCGTCCGGATCGCCGACGCCGACCGCGTCCGCCTCGGCGCGCACCTCGCCGAGGGCACCACGGTCATGCACGAGGGCTTCGTCAACTTCAACGCGGGCACCCTCGGCACGTCGATGGTCGAGGGCCGGATCTCCGCCGGCGTCGTCGTCGGCGACGGCTCGGACATCGGCGGCGGCGCCTCCACCATGGGCACCCTGTCCGGCGGCGGCAACGTCATCATCTCCATCGGCGAGCGCTGCCTGATCGGCGCCGAGGCGGGCGTCGGCATCGCGCTGGGCGACGAGTGCGTCGTCGAGGCCGGCCTCTACGTCACCGCCGGCACCCGCGTCACCATGCCCGACGGACAGGTCGTCAAGGCCCGCGACCTCTCCGGCGCCTCCAACATCCTCTTCCGCCGCAACTCGGTGACCGGCACGGTCGAGGCCCGCCCGAACAACGCGGTCTGGGGCGGCCTGAACGAGATCCTGCACAGCCACAACTGAGTCCCGCGGCCCCACGTACGGGTTACTCGGCGTGACCTTCGGGCGGTCCAGGCAGATGAACGGGCGGACATGGAGTCCGATCAGCAGCCGAGCCGACGAGATGAGGGGCCGACGAGATGAGGGGCCGAGGGATGAGGAACGACCGGGCGAGGACCGACAGGGTGAGGACCGTGGCGCGCGTGGTCACGGGGGTGCTGGCCGGGGCGACGCTGTGCTGGCTTCCCGCCGGGGCCGCGCACGCGGACGAGACCAACACCTCCTCGCACAACGGCCCCCGCATCGGGCTCGTCAACGTCGGTCAGGTCGACGACCCGATGGAGGACGTGCTGGAGCACACCCTGCTGTTCGGTGACGGGTACCGCTGGGGCTGACCCGGCCGTCGTCGGAATCCGGGCCCGTACGCGCAGAGGCGCGTACGGGCCCGGCGCCGTTCTCCGGCGCCCGCACGACTTTCTTCTCCGGGGTGGCATAGCCGGGCGCGGGTCCGCGCGTCACTAGGGGCACAGGGGCGGGACACGGGGCCCGCCGGGGAAGAGAAGGTGACGATGGATGCCGCAGGGCAGGAGAGTTTCCGGGAGTTCGTGGCGGGGCGGTCGTCGGCTCTGCTGAAGACGGCCGTGCTGCTGAGCGGCGGGGACCGGCACGCGGGCGAGGACCTGCTGCAGAATGCGCTGATCAAGGCCGCCGGGCGCTGGCAGCGCATCGACGAGCCGGAGGCGTACGTACGGCGGATCCTCTACCGCCAGCAGGTCAGCCGATGGCGGCTGAAGTGGCGGCGCCGGGAGCTGACCGTCGCCGAGCCGCCCGAGAGCGGCGCCGCCGACGGGGCGGCCGGGGTGGAGTTGCGGCTCGTGATGCGCGGGGCGCTTGCCCGGCTCACCGCCCGGCAGCGCACCGTCCTCGTGCTCCGCTACTTCGAGGACCTGCCCGAGGCGGAGGTGGCCCGGATCCTCGGGTGCTCCGTCGGCACCGTCCGGTCCACGACCCACCGCTCGCTCGCCCGGCTGCGCGAACTCGCGCCCGAGCTGGGCATGCTCGGGCCCGCCGCCGAGCGAATCCCGTCCCGTGACTTCTCGCCCGTGGAGGTGCGTCCGTGAACGTCGACGAACTGGTGCGCGACTCCCTGCGGGAGCAGGCCGCCGAACAACAGCCCCTGGGCCCCGGCTTCGCCGACCGGGTCCTGACCGCCCGGCGCCGCCGCCGGAACCGGTCGATCGCGACCGTCGCCGCGGCGACCGCCGCCGTGGTCGCCGTCGCGGTGGCCGTGCCGCTGCTGGACTCCGGCAGGGACGAGGTGCGGCTCGCCACCGAGATGAACCGGAGCGACATCATCGCCCACCCCGACCAGTCGCCGCCGCGCGATCTGATCGCGGCGGGGGACGTGGCGATGGCGGCCTGGTACACCCTCGAAACCGTCAAGACCTCGAAGGACACCGCGGTCAGCGCACGCGCCTACTGGATCCTCGACCAGGAGACCGGCAAGTACGTCAAGGACACCCGCTGGTCCCAGGTCGCGGTCGCCCCCGGCATGCGGACCGCCGCGGTGCTGGAGAAGGACCTGCCCGCCCGGCGGATCGGCCTCCTCGACCTGCTCACCGGCGAGGTCGAGCGCTGGATCCCCGTCGACCGGGGTGTCGCGAGCGTCGATTTCTCGTCCGACGGCGGCAGGCTGGTCGCCACCACCTACAGCAAGAACCCCGACGCCCTGACCGTCGCCGGGAACGACGTCGACGGTGACGGCAAGAAGAACGACTTCATCCCGAACTGGTCCGAGTCGTACCGGACCGGCTTCTATCTCGTCGACGTCGACTCCGGCCGGACCAAGTGGAGCGAGGTCCCCCCGGAGAAGGACGACGACGTGCCGATCGTCAATCCCCGTCAGGACTTCTCCTTCAGCCGCGACGGCAAGCTGGTCCGCTCCGGGCTGGCGGTGGAGCCGCACGACCAGTACTACGACCTCCAGGGCAACAAGGTGGCCAAGCCGGCCAACGAGAAGTACCTGACCTGGTCGGTCAAGGCGCGGCTCTCCCCGGACGGCAAGCTCGCGGCCGGTGGTTTCGCCGGCGGTGTCAGGACGACCGCCTCCGAGATCATCGATCCCTACACCGGCAAGCGGCTCCACAAGATCCGCGGACAGCAACTGCTCACCTGGGTCGACAACAAGCGGCTCATCGCCTGGGACATCAAGGCCGGCGACAACGAGTTCCACAGCGCTCTCGTGCTCGTCACCATCGGCAGCGACAGGACGATCGCGCTCAGTGGCGCCCTCAAGGGCAACGACGGGGCTCCCGGTCGCTGGAACCCGGTCTTCGCCACCCGCTGACCACCCGTCCTCAGACGGCCACCAGCCGTTCGTACGCCGCCAGCAGCCCGTCGGTCACTTCATGACCGGCGGGCCGCAGCGGTGCGCGGACCGGGCCGGCGGGCAGGCCGAGCCGTCCCAGGAGCGCCTTCGCCGTGACCGTGCCGGGCAGGCCCGAGGACATCATCAGCTCGATGAGGGGGACGGCGCGCCGCTGGAGCCGGGCCGCCCCGGCGGTGTCGCCCGCGTCGAACGCGTCGACGACCGCCCGGACCTGACGGGGGACCGCGTTCGCGACCGTGCTCACGTAACCCGACCCGCCGATCGCGTACAGCGCGAGAACGTACTCGTCGCAGCCCGTGTAGTACGCCAGCTCCGTCTCCGCCAGCACCTTCTGGGTGCCCAGGAGGTCGTACGCGCAGTCCTTCACCGCCACGATCATCGGATGGTCCGCCAGGCGGATCATGGTCTCCGGGGCGATGCGGGTGCCGGTGCGGCCGGGGATGTCGTACAGGACGACGGGCAGCCCCGAGGCGTCGGCGAGTTCCAGGAAATGGGCCTCGACCGCGTCCTGTGGGGGCGTGCTGTAGTACGGCGTGACCGCCAGCAGACCGTCCGCGCCCGCCTTCTCGGCCGCCAGCGCCAGTTCCACGGTGTGCCGGGTGTCGGCGGTGCCCACCCCGGCCACGATCACGGCCCGGTCGCCGACCGCCCCGCGCACGGCCCGGATCAGCTCCTCCTTCTCCGCGTCCGTCGTCGTCGGCGACTCGCCCGTCGTGCCGGAGAGCACCAGCCCGTCGCACCCCTCGGCCACCAGCCGGTCGGCCAGCCGCTGGGCTCCGTCCAGGTCGAGTGCGCCGGAGGGGGTGAAGGGCGTGATCATCGCGCAGAGGGCGCGGCCGAAGGGGGTGGGGCGGTGGGTGAGGGTCATACGGGTAGTCTCGGCGTGGTCATTGTGAAGCTCCACTTAATTCTTCTACGAGATATATGGGAGCTTTGCTACGAAGGTGAGTGATGAGCTGGGCGGCGCGCTGCCTTACGGGTTTTCCGCGTCGCCGGTGTCTCCCCCCCCGTTTCGGGTGCGGCTCTGGTGCGTCCGGCAGCGGGTGCGGACCGCCACCCCCGGGCCCTGTGTGTGCGGGGCGACGGCCCGGGCGCCGTCGCAGGGGTAACGCGGGACGCCCCGGGTACCCGGGGCGTCCCGATGTGTGAGGAGGCGACACCGTGACCGGGACCACCGAGGCCAGGCCCACGCGATTCGTGCGCTCTGCGCGATCCGAACGTCCGGGGCCGGGCGAACACGACCACCACTCCGTGGGCGAGCTGGTCGGGCAGGCCACCGAACAGCTCTCCCTGCTCGTACGACAGGAGATCGCCCTCGCCAAGGAGGAGCTGACCGAGAAAGGGCGCCGTGCCGGGCGCGGCGGCGGGCTGCTGGGCGCGGCCGGCGCGGTCGCCTACGTGGGGTTCATGACCCTCGCCGCCGCCGCGGTCGGGGCGCTCTCCCTGGTGCTGGACGTGTGGGCCGCCGCGCTCATCGTCATGGCCGTGCTGTTCGTGATCGCCGCCGTGCTGGCCGCGGTCGGGCGCGCGCAGCTTCGTCAGGCCACCCCGCCCAGGCCGGAGCAGGCACTCGACAGCGTCAAGGCGGACATGGACGAGATCAAAGGGAGGGCTCGGCGATGACGCAGGCATCCAGTAGGGCCGATGGTTCGGTGGGTGCCAAGGGACCCGACGAACTCCGGCGGCAGATCGAGGTGACCCGGGCGCAGCTCGGCGACACGGTCGAGGAACTGGCCGCCAAGGCGGATGTGAAGGCGAGGGTGCACTCGGCATGGGAGCGGGTGCCCCGCGAGGCGGTGGTCGTGGGCGGCGCGGGTGTCGGCGTGGTCGCGGTGGGAGTGCTGCTCTGGCGCCACTACCACTAGGTTCGGGCCCCTCCTGCCCACCCACCCGCCCACTCGACTCGCCTCGATTACAGGCCCAGCTCGAAACGCCTGGCGCAGAGCCCGGTTCCAAGCCCGGTTCCAGAGCCTGGTTCCAGAGCCTGGTTCCAGAGCCTGGTTCCAGAGTTCGGCGCCCGGAAGGCTCGGCGAGGGCGGTACTTCCGCCTGTTCGCATGCGACGAAGCAGCCGGGTGTGGTCCGCATGCGCGGACGATGGTGGGTGTGGGTGTGGGTGTGGGTGTGGGTGTGGGTGCGGGCGCGGTGGCCGTCCTCATGGGCTGGGGGTGCCGGGTGCGGGGGTATGACGCAGGTGCGCGTCCCGGTGGTCGGTGGTCGTGAGTGGTGGTCGGCTGTCGGACGCTGAGCCGTACGCCGGGCAGAACTTCGCCCCTCCGCCGCGCAGGTGACTGTCCCAACCTGGCCCGGACTGAAGGGCAGCACGGCGCTACGAGTACGCACTCGGCCTCCTCCCTGACTGGGCGTTCCCGCGCCTCCCTGACCGACCGTTCCCAGGGACCTGGTGGTGCCGAAAATTACAACCGTCTGGACAAAAAAAGTTTTCGGTGAGACGGTGGAGTCATGTTGGACGTCACCGTGATCGAGGACCCCGAGGCAGCGGCGGTCTCGCTGGACCCCATCAGGGCCCGGCTGCTCGCCGAGCTGGCGGCCGGGCCCGCGTCGGCCGCCATGCTGGCCGGGAAGGTCGGGCTGCCGCGCCAGAAGGTGAACTACCACATCAAGGCGCTGGAGCGGCACGGCCTGGTCGAGCTGGCGGGGGAGCGCCGCAAGGGCAACGTCACCGAGCGGCTGATGCGGGCCACCGCCGCGTCGTACGTGATCTCGCCGCTCGCGCTGGCAGCGGTGCAGCCCGACCCGGACCGTTTCCGGGACCAGTTCTCCGCCCGCTGGCTGCTGGCGCTCGGCGCCCGGCTGGTCCGGGACGTCGGGTTGCTCATCACGGGCGCGGCCAAGGCTCGCAAGCGGCTCGCGACCTATGCGCTCGACGGCGAGGTCACCTTCGCCTCGGCCGCCGACCGTGCCGCGTTCGTCCAGGAACTGACGGCGGGGGTGGGCGCGCTCATCCGCAAGTACGACGCGCCCGGCGCCGAGGCCGGCCGCGGCCACCGGATCGTCGTCGCCGTCCACCCGACGGTCAAGCCGCAGGCAACCGCCGGAGTACCTGACCCGCCTGACCGGTCCGACCCTTCCGGCCTGCCTGACCGGTACGACCGGGCCGAACCCTCCGGCCCGCCTGACAAGCCCCACGGGCCTGAACCTTCCAACGTGCCCGAACCATCCCACCGGCCCGAACCTTCCGATCGGTCCGAACTGCCCGCCCCGACCAACCAGCCCGACCAGTAAGACCCGTTGAGGAGCGCACGCCATGTCCAAGGAATTCGAGATCGCCCGGGAGTTCGAGGTCGACGCCACCCCCGAGGAGGTGTGGGAGGCCGTCACCGCCGGGACCGGCGGGTGGCTGTGGCCGATGGAGGCGCCCGAGCCGAGGGTCGGCGGCAAGGGGCCCTTCGGCTCCGAGGTCGTCGCATGGGATCCGCCGCACCGGTACACCAACCGCGTCGAGGACGTCGAGGGCATCTCCGAGCAGACCCGCAACCAGCTGGACTACACGATCGAACCGCGCGACGACGGCCGGCGGGCCTGGGTGCGCTACGTGCACAGCGGCATCTTCGTGGACGACTGGGACAACCAGTACGACGGTGCTGCCAAGCACACCGGGTTCTATCTGCACACCCTGCGCCAGTACCTGACGCGCTTCGCGGGCCGGACGGTCACCGCGTTCGCCACCTTCGACGGGCCCGAGACGGCCGGGACCCCCGACGCGCTCACCACCGTCGGCCGGGCGCTCGGCCTCACGGACGACACCCCCGAAGGAGCCCGCGTCCAGGCCGAGGGCCCCGACGGGCAGCTCCTCGACGCCGTGGTCGACTACCGCGACCCGTACTTCATCGGCCTGCGCACCGACGACGCCCTCATCCGCTTCTTCGGCCGCAACCACTGGGGTTACCGCGTCGGCATGAGCGTCCACGACTTCGCGCCGGGTGCCGACGCCAAGGCGGACGAGACCGCATGGCAGGGCTGGCTGAACGGAGTGTTCAGCCAGCCCTGAGAATCACTGCCTGCTCACTGCCTACGGCTCGAACCGCACCACCTGCGGGTCGTGGTCGCTGATCTGGTCGTTGAACTCCGAGTTGACGTGCACGCTGTCGTACGTGAACCCGGTGGAACGCCGGACCGAGCGGCTGACCAGGATCTGGTCGAGGACCTGGGCGTTGCCCTGGAAGACGTACGAGTAACGCTCCCTCTTCGGCAGCGACTTGATCGCCGACCACAGGACGCCGCCGTCCTCCAGCAGTTCCGCGGTGTCGGAGAACTCGAAGTCGTTGATGTCACCGAGCGCGATGACGTCCGCCTTCTTCTCCTTCGCCAGGATCTGCTTGACGAAGGCGTTCACGGCGGTCGCCTGCAGATGACGCTGGGTCTCCGAGCTCCGCTTCGGCGGCTGGAACTCCGAGTGCAGCGCCTGGTCGCCGCCCTTGGACGCGAAGTGGTTCGCGATCACGAAGACGGACTTGCCGCGGAAGGAGAACTCGCCGACGAGCGGCTTGCGGCTGTTCGTCCAGGCGGCGTTCGCCGGGTCGATCCGGCCCGGGGACACCGTCAGCTGTGCCTTGCCGTTCGCCTTCGTCACCCCGGTGGCGGTCGTGGCGTTGCCGCCCGCGCGGTCGGTGAAGGAGACCCGCGCGGGGTTGAACAGGAAGACCTGGCGGATGTTGCCGCCGGGCTCACCGCCGTCCGCGAGGTTCACCGGGTCGATGGACCGCCAGTCGTACGTCGGGCCGCCGGCCGCCGCGATCGCGTCGACCAGCTTCTTCACCGTCTTGTCGGCGGCGACCGTACCGTCGTTGGTGGCACCGTTGTTGTCCTGGATCTCCTCCAGGGCCACGATGTCGGGCGACTGCAGGTTGTGCACGATCGCGGCCGCGTGGTCGGCGAAGGAGGCGTCCGAGGGGTCCAGGTTCTCGACGTTGTACGTCGCCACCGCGAGCTCGTCGCGTGACTGCTTCTGGGTCGTCTCGCGCTCCAGGCCGCCCTGCTTCAGGGTGCCGATCCGGTTGGCGACGAGTGTGTAGCCGCCGAACTGGTTGTAGTCCAGCGGACCGGCCGTCGTGCCCTTCAGGACGTCACCGACGTTCGCCTTCGGGAAGTCGGCGACCGCGCCCAGCGACTGGATCTGCAGCCGGCCGGTGTTCTGCGAGGTGTAGGAGTCGTACAGCGCGCCGCCGCGGCGGTTGTCGTTCTCCCGGGGCTTCACCGTGACCCACAGCTCGGTGAACGGGTCGGTGGCGCCGACCACGCGGGTGTCGGCGACCTGGACGTTCATGCCCTCCAGGGACTCGTAGCGGTCCAGCGCGTACGTGGCCGGGGCGAGCTTGAGGCCGTTGATCGAGCCCGCGGCGGCGGTGTCGCCGACCGGGGCGTACTTCTTCGGCACGGACTTGGTGTCGATGACGGTCGCGGCCGGGACGGTGTTGCCCGTGGAGACCACCGTGATCGTCGGGCGGGTGATCTGCGTCACGGACTGGTTTCCGGACGAAGTGCCGCCCGGCACGAACTCACCGACCGTGCCCGAGACAGTCACCGCGTCGCCCACCGAGACCGTCGGCCGGGAGCTGGTGAAGACGAAGACACCCTCGCTCGTGGCCGGGTTGGTGTCCGCCTTGGGGTCCTGGATCCAGAAGCCGCGCGAGCCGTAGGTGCGGACGCCCGTGACGATGCCCTGCACCCCGGCGACCTGCTGGCCGGTGAGCGGGGAGGTCCGGGTGGTGCCCTGGATGTCGTGGATGCGTATGGACTCCGCCTCGGCGGGCGAGGTCAGGACCACGGCGGACACCGTGGAGCAGATGGTGGCGACGGTCAGCGCGCCGATGCGCGCGGTTCTCTTGCTCGGCAAGGGGATCCCTCCGGGGACGTACGTGGGCGCCGGGACGAGAGTGGACGGGGGTGGCCTGCGACCGGTGGGGCGGCGCGACGCGCGTAGAACCCGACAGGCCCGATGAACTCCGTCGGTCATGCCTGTGGACGGCCCCGGATTCACCCCAGAGCTACCCGTGAGTTTCTACGCGCGTCAATCTCCTGCCTGGTCACGCCAGTTGTCAAGGTTTCAGCCATACCCGAATCCTGGCAGGTACATGAACCGGGCGGCATGGGGCCAAATCCGTCTAGGCTGAGCGGCTGCGTACGCGTACCCGTACTCGTTCGCGTACCGCTCATGGGAGCCCCTCCGCAGGGGCCGCCCGAATCGATCGGCAGTCGTTCGTCACCACCCGTCCCGAGGAGATCCCCACCGATGTCAGACAGCTCGCCACTGCCGCCGGTGCGGCTTCTCTCCGAAGCGGAGCTTGCGCGGGAGGCGCTCGCCACACCGCTGCTCTCGCGCGCCGCGCGGCTCGCCCGCTGGGCCGGGCCGGACACGCGTGTGGGTGCCGGGGGCGAACTCGTCGACGAGCAACTGTCCGCCGCCGCCGAGGCGATCGGGCTCACCGGCGCGGGCGTCGACGTGGCCGACGCGGCGGCCTCGGCCAGTGAGGCCTGGCGAGTGGCCGTGGACACCGGTCTCGTCGAGATCGTGAACCCGGATGAAGGGGAGGCGGGGACGGTCACCGTGGGCGAGGACCTCGCACTCCTCATCTCCGGCGGCCCACAGGACGTGCTCGGCATCTGGCTCACGGCCCTGGAGACCGCCCTCGCCGACGCGAGCGTGCCCGACCTCGACGGTCTCGTCGACGCCATGGACTCCGGCGGCGAGATCGACTTGTCCGAACTGGACTGGGACCCCGAGGCCGAGGCGGACTTCCTCGACGGAGTGCTCGGCAACCTCTACCTCCTCACCGTCAGCGAGGACGGCCCCGAGGGACCGGTGCCGCTGCCCGCCCTCGCCGCCTCGATGATCGTCCCCGACGACATGGGAGAGCCCACCAACGACGTACTGGAGCAGGTCTCGGACGCGATGATGCGGCTCGACGACCAGTTCCGGGTGCTGGAGCCGGTCGGGCTGGTCGAGTACCAGCCGGTGGACGAGGCGCTGATGACGGACGCGGAGGAGGCCCCCGCCGAGGGGCCGGGCGCGCCCTCCCCCGACGACACCGACGTCACGCGGTACGGCATGGTCCGGCTCACCCCGCTCGGGCTGTACGGGATGCGGCTGCGGCTCCAGGAGGCGGGCGTGCCCGCGCCCGCGGTCGGGGAACTCGTCGACAAGGGCGCGGACGCGCTGCTGGACGGCACCGCCGGGTTCCCGCCGGCGGCGGCCCAGGCCGAGACCGAGCAGTGGCTCGCGCGCCGGGAGTCGCCGGCCGCCGCCCGCGAACTCCTCGCGGCAGCCCGAGGCTCCGACGCGGGCGCCCCGCTGCGGCGGCTGCGCTGTCAGCAGGCGCTGTCCCTCGTGGGGGCCGTGGCCGAACCGGCCCTCCGGGAGGTTCTGGACGACCCCGAGCTGGGCGGGCTCGCCCGGGTGTGGCTGACCGAGCACGGCGCCGCCGACGTGCCCGCGCCGTCCGAGGCCATGGTCTTCTGGCTGACCATCGACACGGTCGCCGCGCAGCTCGCCGCGGAGGGGAACTCCGCGGAACTGCGGGCGCTGGTGGAGGGGTTGGCGGCGCAGCACGGTTCGTTCTTCGCGGCGGCCTGGCGGGTGGACCATCCGGCGACCCCCGATGTCCTTGAGGCGATGGGGCGGATCCACCCCGACAAGAGGGTGGCGAAGGAGGCCCGCAAGGCGGCGTTCAAGGCGCGGTCGCAGAAAGGGCCGGGCGGAGGCGCCCAGTAGCTCGCGGGTGCCTGTGGGTTGGCGGGTGCGGGTGAGCGGGGGCTCGTCGCGCAGTTCCCCGCGCCCCTGAGGAGCGAAGTAGGGGCCGCGCCCTGTTTCGCTTCTCAGGGGCGCGTCCCTTCGGTGGTTCACCGAAGCCGGGGGTCTCGCGTCGCCCGCCGTTCAACCGGCGTTCAAGCGCGAGCGCGACCGTGTGGCGCGACAGCTCGGGTCCGCCCCCACGGTCATCCACCGCCACGCAGGAGACAGCATGCCGCTCACCCGCAGGGACTTCGCCAGACGATCCGCGGTCACCGGGGCCGGTATCGCGCTGGCGGGCAGCGTAGGCGCGCTCGCCACCGCGCCGAACGCCCTCGCGTCGACGGACACGGACCTGGACCTGGACGCGGTGGCCGACCACGGCGACGCGACCGGCGACGCCACCGAGCGCGGGGCGGACCGCCACGGTGGAGTCGGATACGGGCCGCTCGTGCCCGACCCCGAGGGCATCCTGGCGCTGCCCGCCGGCTTCAAGTACCGGATCATCACGTACAGCGGGAAGACGAAGCTGGAGTCGGGCGAGTTCACGCCGGGCAAGCACGACGGCACCGCGGCCTTCCCCGGCCCCCGCGGCACCACCCTCCTCGTCAACAACCACGAGCTGAAGGGGCCCCGGGCCAACTGGGAGTTCCCGGTGCCGCTCACCGAGGGACTGGTGTACGACCCGGCGGCCGCCGGCGGCTGCACCGTGGTGGAGGTCCGGCCCGACGGGCGCGTCGCCGAGTGGGTCGGGATCGCGGGCACGTCCACCAACTGCGCGGGCGGCAGCACCCCGTGGGGCACCTGGCTCACCTGCGAGGAGAACTCCGACCGGGCCGGCGTCAACGGCATGACCAAGGACCACGGGTACGTCTTCGAGGTCGACCCCTGCGACCGCCGTGCCAACCGCGCCCCGAAGCCCCTGAAGTTCTTCGGCCGCTACGACCACGAGGCCGTCGTCATCGACCCCGGGCGCGGCCACGCCTACCTCACCGAGGACGCGGCGGCCCCCAACGGCCTCTTCTTCCGCTGGACCCCGCCCCGCGGATTCATCTACGGCCCCGGGAAGTTCCGTACCCTCGCCGACGACGCGGGCGTCCTCCAGGCCCCCAGGTGCTACGACTCCGGCGGCCGGTTCGTCGACGACCTGTCCCGCGCCACGAAGGCCGGCACGGTGTACGGGGTCGACTGGATCGACGTCCCCGACCGTGACGCGAAGACCGTCGCCGTGCGCAAGCAGTTCGCGGCCACCGAGATCACCCGCGCCCGCAAGCTGGAGGGCATGTGGTGGGGCGACGGCGGCGCGTACATCGTCTCCTCCTACGCCCGTGCGGAGAGCCCCGGCGCCGCGCACGACGGCCAGGTCTGGTTCTACGACCCCAAGCGCCGCACCCTGACCCTGAAGGTCCTGCTCGGCGTCAATCCCGACCCGTCCGTGGACGGCGCGCTCGACGGCCCCGACAACATCACCGTCTCCCCCTACGGCGGCATCATCCTGGCCGAGGACGGCGAGGGCGTCTCGCACCTGTTCGGCGCCACCGACAGCGGCCGTACGTACCCGATCGCCCGCAACGACCTGGCCATCGCATCAGCTGCTGCCGCAGCGGGCGGCACCGAGGACGAGCCGGAGTACAGCGAGTTCGCCGGCGTCACCTTCTCACCCGACGGAAAGACCCTGTACGCCAACATCCAGACGCCGGGAATTCTGCTCGCGATCACCGGTCCGTGGAAGCGGCAGAAGCGGTAGTTAATTCATTGGCCCGGCCCGCGGTGCGCCTCCTAGAGTGATGCGTGTCCAGGTGCGAAGGCAGGACCTACTTCCACTTATTATGGGGCGGCCGCGGGTTCGATTCCCGCCACCGGTACCAACACGCCGGTGTAGCTCAGAGGTTAGAGCACCTACGTCGGTTCCGCCGGCTTCGATCTCTGGACACCCAAACTTCATGCACCTCCCGGTGCGATCCGATCTCGGGAGGCGCGGCAGACGGTGGGTGCCCGGTGCGCAGGCAGCGGATACTTCGGGAGCTGGTGGGGGTAACTCCTCGTGCGGGTTCAAATCCCGTCATCGACTCAGGGTCGGTGTGGCGGAACGGCAGACGCGCCAGTTATGAGCACCGCCGCCGACTTCGACCTCGGGCACCTTCCCTTTGCCGCGCCTCCCCCTGAGAAAAGAAACCTGAAACAGGGATTCCACGCACGAAGTGCTGAAGAATTCGGGGGAGTTCATCATGGCGCGATTCAACACGAAGGCCGGCAAGGCACAGCCCACCTCGCGGGTCACCTCCACGGGGCGTGTGCTCCGTACGTACGAGGGCGGCCGAGGCCGTGAGCGGGACGAGCGCTCGGAGCTGTTCCTGCTGTCGATCGCCAACTTCGTCGCGCAGAAGACCTTCTACGAGAGCGGCGAGGACCGCGACGACCGGTTCGCCGCGCTCGTAGGCCGGCTCGCCGTCACCGACCCGGGGTGGACGGCCGGTCTCCTCGGCTGGCTGCGCGGCGAGGGCAACCTCCGTACGGCCTCCATCGTGGGCGCCGCCGAGTACGTGAAGGCACGGCTCGACGCGGGCGTCACCGACGGGCCCACCAACCGCCAGGTCGTCGACTCGGTGCTGCGGCGCCCGGACGAGCCCGGCGAGCTGCTCGCCTACTGGACCTCCCGGTACGGCCGGAACATCCCCAAGCCGGTGAAGCGGGGCGTCGCCGACGCCGTACGGCGGCTCTACAGCCCCAAGTCGCTGCTGAAGTACGACACGGCGTCCAAGGGCTACCGCTTCGGCGACATCCTCAACCTGGTGCACGCGGCGCCGGACCCGGACAAGCCGTGGCAGGGGGACCTGTTCCAGTACGCCCTCGACCGGCGCCACAACCCGGACACGGCCGTCGTGCCCAGGTCTCTGCCGATGCTCGCGGCCCACCGTGACCTGATGGAGCTGCGGCCCGCCAAGCGGCGCAAGGTCGTGACCGGAGCGCACGGCGCCCGGCGCCTCGCGGACGCGGGCATCACCTGGGAGGCGCTGGCGGGCTGGCTGCAGGGGCCGATGGACAAGGCGGCCTGGGAGGCCGTCATCCCGTCCATGGGTGCCATGGCCTTGACGAGGAACCTGCGGAACTTCGATCAGGCGGGTGTATCGGACGAGGTCGCGGCGCGGGTCGCGGCGCGGATCAGTGACCCGGCGGAGGTCGCACGCTCGCGGCAGTTCCCGTTCCGCTACCTCTCGGCGTACCGCCACGCGCCCTCGCTGCGCTGGGCGTACCCGCTGGAGCAGGCGCTCGGCCACTCGCTGGCCAACGTGCCCGCGCTGCCCGGCCGGACCCTGGTCCTGGTCGACCGCTCGGGCTCGATGTTCGGCTCGCGGCTGACCGACCGCTCGTCGCTCACGTACGCCGACGCGGCGGCGATCTTCGGCACGGCGCTCGCGCTGCGGGCGGCGGACGCGGATCTCGTCGAGTTCGGGAGCACGAGCCGGATGGTGAAGTTCGGTGCGGGCGAGTCCGTGCTGAAGATCATCGGGCGGTTCGGCGACCTGGGCGGCACCGACACGACCGAGGCCGTCCGCCGCCACTACCGCAAGCACGACCGGGTGCTGATCGTCACCGACGAGCAGGCGACCTACAGCCACTACGGCGACCCGACCCGGCAGATCCCGGCCCACGTGCCGGTCTACACCTGGAACCTCGCCGGCTACCGGGCGGGCCACGGCCCCTCCGGCAAGGCGAACCGCCACACCTTCGGCGGGCTCTCGGACGCGGCTTTCCGGATGGTGCCGCTGCTCGAGGCCGCCCGAGACGCCGACTGGCCGTGGGCGGCCAAGTGACGGCGGTCCTGGCGGTCGCAGAGTGACTCCGGTCCGTGGGCCGGTGGCAAACGGGGGGTGAGTGTGGCCCGTGTCCCATGGGGGATACGGGCCACACTCTTGTTCGTGGGTCGTACTGACATCTAACATTTCAGTTCATGGAGGCCATACGACCGGTCGGGCGCACCCTGCTGAGGGACCGCGCCTACCAAGCCATCCGGGACGCCATCGTGGCCGGGGAGATCGAGCCGGGCGCGGTGGTCCGGGACGCCGAGTTCGCGGAGTTGCTGGGGCTGTCGCGGGCGCCGGTGCGGGAGGCGTTCTCCCGACTGGTGGACGAGGGCCTCCTGGAGAGCAAGCCGCAGAGCTATACGCGGGTCACGCCCGTCGTCGCCGCCGATGTGCGGGACGCGGCCGCCGTGGTCGGCGCCATGCACGAGCTGGCCACCCGGACCGCTGTTCCCCGGCTGTTCGCGGCGGACGTCGAGACGATGCGCTCGGCCAACGCCCGGTTCGCGGCGGCCGTCCGCACGGGAGACGTCGACGCGGCCCTGGTCGCCGACGACGCCCTGCACGACGTCCTTGTCCGAGTGAGCGGCAACCGCGCGGCCGCTTCCACCATCGCCCGCTACACCCCGCTCATCCGCAGACTGGAGCGACGGCGATTCGGCGAGGGCGGCAACTGCCGCTCGGCCGGACTGCACGAGCAGTTGATCGAGGCCTGCGCGGCCGGTGACACGGACGAGGCGGTCCGCGTCACGGCGGAGATCTGGCGCGGCCTGGCCGCACTCGCCGACGGCACGACCGGCGAGCCGGTCGACGGCCCGACCGACGGCCCGATCGACGAGCCGGTCGACGGCACGACCGGCGAGCCGGTCGAGGCTTCGTGCGATGAGCGGACCGGATCGAGCGGCGGGCCGGTCGCTGAGTCCGCCGAGGAGCCGGTCGATGCATCCGCGCGTCGGCCCGCCCACGAGCCAGCCCACGAATCCGTCGACGTGCCGGTGCGCGAAGCGGGCCACTGACCCGACCGACCTCGCCCCCCCACCCCACTCCACCCGGGAGAACCCGTGTCCCTTTCTTCCTTCGAGCGCTACCCGCTCCTCTTCGGGCCCTCGCCGGTCCACCCGCTGGAGCGGCTGACCGCCCACCTCGGCGGCGCCTCCGTCTGGGCCAAGCGAGAGGACTGCAACTCCGGCATCGCGTACGGCGGCAACAAGACCCGCAAGCTGGAGTACCTCGTCGCCGACGCGCTCGCCCAGGGCTGCGACACCCTCGTCTCCATCGGTGGCGTGCAGTCCAACCACACCCGCCAGGTCGCCGCCGTCGCCGCCCGCGCCGGGCTCAAGTGCGTGCTCGTGCAGGAGAGTTGGGTGGACTGGCCGGACCCCGTGTACGACAAGGTGGGCAACATCCTGATCAGCCGGCTGGCCGGGGCCGACGTGCGGCTCGTCCGGGCCGGCTTCGGTATCGGCTTCAAGGAGAGCTGGGAACTGGCGCTCAGAGATGTCGAGGAGGACGGTGGCAAGCCGTACGCCATCCCCGCCGGCGCCTCCGACCACCCCCTCGGTGGCCTCGGCTTCGCGGGCTGGGCGTACGAAGTCGCCGAGCAGGAGCGGGAGTTGGGCGTCTTCTTCGACACGGTGATCGTGTGCTCGGTGACCGGCTCGACCCAGGCGGGCATGGTCGCCGGTTTCGCCGCGCTGGAGGAGGCGGGCGGACGGCCGCGCCGGGTGCTCGGCATCGACGCCTCGGCCAAGCCGACCCCCACCCGCGAGCAGATCGCCCGTATCGCCCAGAACACCGGGCAACTCATCGGCGTCAAGCGGAAGTTGACCCTGGCGGACATCGAGTTGGACGAGCGCTACCACGCTGGGATCTACGGTGTCCCGGACGACGCCACACTCGTCGCCATGCAACTCGCCGCGCGCACCGAGGGCATGGTCACCGACCCCGTGTACGAGGGCAAGTCGATGGCCGGGATGGTCGACCTGATCGAGCGCGGCGAGATCGGCCCGGAGTCCACCGTCCTGTACGCCCACCTCGGCGGCCAGCCCGCGCTGAACGCGTACAGCGGAGTGATCCAGTGACGCCGGAGGCGCTGCTCCGGAGCTGATCCGGACATCGGAGCCTCTGCCGGACCCGGGCGCCGGAGCCTGACCCGGCGTCTGGCCGGATGCCGCGCACGGCGTGCGGGCGGACGATCGGCAGAGGGCGCCGGCGCGGCGAGCGGGCGCCGGCCCGAGGGTGCCCGTTTCCCTGGGCCGCCGGCAGCCGGGGACGGTTCTCGGCTCTCGCCGGAGGGCTTCCCGCCGGTCGGGCAGCCGGGCGCACCCTCCTCGGGGACGCCCGGCGTTGTGCGGATGTGCCCTCAGAGTGCCTGTGCGGCCGGCTTCACCATCCCCCTGACCGTGCGGGACTTCACGAAGTCGCCCATCGCGGTCATGTCCCACTCGCCGGAGAACTGCTTGATCAGCTTGGCCATCATCACGCCGGTCTGGGCCTCGGCGTTGGTGAGGTCGAAGCGGACCAGCTCCTCGCCCGTCGCGGCGTCGAGCAGGCGGCAGTAGGCCTTGGCGACCTCGGTGAACTTCTGGCCGGAGAAGGAGTTGACCGTGAAGACCAGCCCGGTGACCTCCTGGGGCAGCCGTCCGAGGTCGACCACGATCACCTCGTCGTCCCCGCCGCCCTCGCCGGTGAGGTTGTCACCGGAGTGCTTGATCGCGCCGTTCACGATCGAGAGCTTGCCGAAGTAGCAGCTGTCGATGTGGTTGCGCTGCGGGCCGTACGCGATGACCGACGCGTCGAGGTCGATGTCCTTGCCCCGGTACGCAGGCTCCCAGCCGAGGCCCATCTTGACCTGCGAGAGCAGCGGGCGGCCGCCCTTGACCAGGGAGACCGTCTGGTTCTTCTGGAGGCTGACGCGGCCCTTGTCCAGGTTGATCTTGCCCGCGCCGGGGGCCGGGGCCGGGGGTGCGGCCGGAGGGGCGGGGGGTGCCGGGGGCGCGGTGACACGCGGGTCCATGGACGGGGCGGGCGGTGCCGCCGGGGGCTGCATGGTGGGGGCGGGGCGAGCCGGGGCCGGGGCGGGCTCCTCGACGGTGACGCCGAAATCCGTCGCGATGCCCGCGAGCCCGTTCGCGTACCCCTGGCCGACCGCGCGGGCCTTCCACGCGCCGTTGCGCAGATAGATCTCCACGATCACCAGGGCCGTCTCCGTGCCCAGTTGCGGCGGGGTGAACGTGGAGATCACGGAGCCGTCCGCCGCGTTGCGGATCGTGGCCGTCGGTTCGATGCCCTGGAACGTCTGGCCCGCCGCGTCCGGGCTGGCCGTGATGACGATCTTCTCGATGCCCGGGGGGACGGCCGTCGTGTCCACCGTGATCGAGTCGGGGGTCGTACCGCCGCCGGAGCGGTACGTCACGCCCGGACCGGTCGGCTGGTTGAAGAAGATGAAGTCGTCGTCCGAGCGCACCTTGCCGTCGGCGGTGAGCAGCAGGCCCGATACGTCGAGCCGCACGGGCGCGGCGACGTCCACCGCGACGCGGGTGGCGGGCAGCGGGATGTTCGAGCCGGGGGTCATAGCGGTCATGCGTGGTGAACGATTCAGGCCGCTTTACCGTTCCCTTACCCACGCTGCCTGGCGGCCGTTCGGGTCAGCGGCGGTTGCGGGGGTGGTCCCGGGCCGTGCGCTCGTTGCCCCGCCGGTAGTTTCCGGTCCAGCGGGCCATGACCAGCTGCGGGTCGCCCGCCACCACCTCGGCGAGGAACCGGGCGGCTCGCGGACCGCGCAGCGTCGTGGCCGCGCGGCCGTGGTGGTCGATCGTCACCGTGCCGTCGGAGTGCTGGGTGTGGGTGAATCCTTGGGGACGTGGCATGTCCCGGATGGTAGGGGCCGGGGTGGCGGCAGCCCAGCGAATTTCGGTCACCCGGCCGTCCCCGGTGGTCCCCGGCCGTCCCGCGTGCCCCGATCGCGGCCCGTCGCCCGCAGAGGTCGTGGTGGCCGGTACGGCAGTAGGAGCGGGCGGGCACGATCGGTGCCCGCCCGCTCCTTCCGTACGTCGGTACGGCCCTCGTATCCCGTACGACGTACGAACCCGGGTGAGCCCGGTCGCTCAGTACGGCCAGATCGGCGGGTCGCTCACGAAGTGGCCGCCCAGGTTGGCGTGGGCCACGTTCTCGGGGTCCAGTTCGCCCTGCTCGGCGATCAGCTTCTCGGCGTACGGCTCGGAGTCGTCCTGGGGCTCGTAGCCGAGGGCGCGGGCGGTGGAGAGGTCCCACCACAGGCGGGTGTTGGCGGAGGAGCCGTAGACGACGGTGTGGCCGACGTTCTCGGCGGTCAGGGCCGCGTCGAAGAGGCGGGCGCCGTCGGCCGGGCTCATCCACAGGGAGAGCATGCGGACGCTGGTGGGCTCGGGGAAGCACGAGCCGATGCGCACGGAGACCGTCTCCAGGCCGTGCTTGTCCCAGTAGAGCTGGGCCAGGTCCTCGCCGAAGGACTTGGACAGGCCGTAGAAGGTGTCGGGGCGGTGCGGGGTGTCGACCGGGATCAGCGGATCCCTGCCGATCGGGCGCGGCGTGAAGCCCACCGCGTGGTTGGAGGACGCGAAGACGATACGGGGGACGCCCTCCGCGCGGGCGGCCTCGTACAGGTTGTACGTCCCCTCGATGTTCGCCCTGAGGATCTTCTCGAAGGAGGCTTCCAGGGAGATGCCCGCGAGGTGGATGATCGCGTCGACGCCCCGTACGGCCTCGCGCAGGGCGTCCTTGTCGGCGAGGTCGGCCGTGATCGCGTCCGGCGCGCCCTCGACGGGCAGCAGGTCCATCAGGCGCAGCTCGTAGCCGTGGGCCGGGAGCAGGTCCCGCATCAGGGTGCCGAGACCACCGGCGGCGCCGGTGAGCAGAACGGTGCGGGGAGCGGGCATCCGTGGATCTCCTTGCATCGCCATCTGTGCACATGGGCGTCCGACATTCACATTCATGGACACGCTAGGGAGTGTGGGTCCCGTGCGTCAAGTGTGGCGCCGAGACGTGAAATCGCTGGTGCGGCGCGCGTTGCCCGGCTTGACCGGCCGCAAGGGGGCGCCTTAGCGTGCTGTTGTTCAGAAATGTAAACACTGATCAGTGACATGGACTTGGGAGAGCCTGTGGACTTGGCAGAGCCCGTGACGTCGGCACCTCTCGCCGCCCGGCTCATGGTCCCCAGCGGACCACTGTTCTTCCCCGTCACGGCGTACGGCCCGGACGGCGCGGTCGATCTCGACGCCTACCGCGCGCACGTACGCCAGGGCGTCGAGGCCGGGGCGGCCGCGGTCTTCGCCTGCTGCGGCACCGGCGAGTTCCACGCGCTCACGCCGGAGGAGTTCCAGGAGTGCGTACGGGCCGCCGTCGCGGAGACGGCCGGCCGGGTGCCGGTGGTGGCCGGCGCGGGCTACGGCACCGCCCTCGCCGTGTGCTATGCGCGTCTGGCCGAGGAGGCCGGTGCCGACGGCCTCCTCGCCATGCCGCCGTACCTCGTCGTGGCCGCTCAGGAAGGGCTGCTGCGCCACTACCGGGAACTCGCCGCGGCGACCTCCCTCCCCGTCGTCGTCTATCAGCGCGACAACGCCGTGTTCACGCCGGAGACGGTGGTCGAACTGGCCCGCACGGAAGGGATCGTCGGCCTCAAGGACGGCGTCGGCGACCTGGACCTGATGACGCGGATCGTCAGCGCGGTGCGTGGCGAAGCCCCCGGCCCGGACGACTTCCTCTACTTCAACGGCCTGCCGACCGCCGAGCTGACCCAGCCCGCCTACCGGGCCGTCGGGGTCCCCCTGTACTCGTCGGCCGTCTTCTGCTTCGCACCGGAGATCGCCCTCGCGTTTCACAGGGCGCTCGGCGCGGGAGACGATGCGATCGTGGAACGGCTGCTCGACGGCTTCTACCGCCCCTTCGTCGAACTCCGGGCCCGGGGACGCGGCTACGCCGTGTCGTTGGTCAAGGCCGGGGTACGGCTACGGGGGCTGGACGTGGGAGAGGTACGGCCGCCGCTGCACGAGCCTGCCGAGGAACACGTCAAGCAGCTGGGCCAGTTGATCGAGCGCGGTCACGCGCTGCTGGAAGAGTGCCAGGAGGGCAAGTGAAGGCGTCGACGTTCGTCTACCCGTGGGACGTCAACGGGGATCCGGCCGCCGCGGAGCGCATCGCGGGGCTGGGCGTGCGGCAGGCGACGCTCGCCTCCGCCTACCACTCCACCCGCGCGCTCACCCCCCGCCACCCCCGGCAGCGCATCGTCACCGCCGAGCACGCGGCCGTGCTGTATCCGCCGGGTGCGCGTTGGCGAGGCCGTACGCTGCGGCCGTACGCGGCGGGGGAGTGGGCCCCCGGCGACGCGTTCGGGGAGGCGGCGACGGCGCTCGCGCACGCCGGTCTCGAAGTGCACACCTGGGTGGTCCTGGCGCACAACTCCCGCCTGGGCGCCGAGCACCCCTCGACCTCCGTGGTCAACGCGTACGGGGACCGGTATCCGTGGGCCCCGTGCGTCGCGCAGGGAGCGACCCGTGAGTACCTCGTCGATCTGGCGGTGGAGGCGGCGGTCCGGCCGGGCGCGCGCGGCACGGAACTGGAGTCGCTCGGCTGGTACGGCATCTCCCACCTCCACGCCCATGACAAGACGGGCGGGGTCGGGCTCGGGGACGCCGGGCAGTACCTGATGTCGCTCTGCTTCTGCGGCACCTGCCGCGACGGGTACGCCGAGGCCGGGCAGGCCCCGGACGCGCTGGCGGCGGCCGTGCGGGAGGCGTTGGAGCCGCTGTGGAGGGGCGAGGGCGTCGACGAGGGCTGGCCGGCCGTCGAGAAGCTCCTCGGCGCGGACCGGGCGGCGGCCACGCGGGTGTGGCGCGACGCGATCGCCCGCTCGCTCCAGGAGGAGACGGTGGGAGCGGTCCGCGCCGCCGCGCCCGCGGGCTTCCAGATCCTGCTGCACGCGGACCCGGTCACGTACCACTGCGGGGCGAACCCCGGCGTCGACCCCGCGCACATCCTGGGCGTCGCGGACGGGGTCGTCGTGCCGTGCGCGGGCGGACCGGGCCTGCTGCCCGCCTTCGCCGGGGCCGGGGCGAAGGGCGCCGTGCTGGCCGCCAACTTCGGCATCGTGTCGGGCATGGGCGGCAGCCCGGTCACCCTGGCCGAGGACGCGGGGCGGGCCGTGGCGTTGGGCGCGACCGAACTGCGGCTGTATCACGCGGGGTTGGCGTCGGACCAGGACCTGGCGGCGGTGCGGGAGGCGTTGACGGCGGTGGGGTGAACCGTCGGGTTCACCCCACCGCGCACCGACCGGGCCGGGCCGTCGGCTCAGCAGGCGATGACGTACCAGACCGGGGTCCAGAACACGTCGTTCTTGTCGGGAGCGTCGATGGAGAACATCCAGGCACCGTTCACGTCGTAGAAGTGCGCCCTGGTGCCCGGCGTCTGGTTGTTGTGCAGGGAGCCCCAGCCCAAGAGGTTGGGCAGGGTGTACGTCCTGCCGCACGTGGTGTAGTCGAATCTGTTGCCGTTCCCGCCCTTCCCGCACACGTAGTAGTACGCGCAGTTCAGCGAGGCGGCGACCGCGCCGGACCCGGCCGCTTCGGGTACGACGGCGTTCTTCATCTGGGCCGCCGTCAGCGACGGCTGCCGGGCCTCCTCAGAGGTGAGGACGCCGCCGCCGGCGTCGGCGCTGTCGGTGTGGGCGGCGGCCGTACCGTTCAGCCCGACCGTCGAGGCCGCGATCGCCGCTGCCGCGAACAGTGCCGCGGCCAACTTGCGTAGTGCCATGAGAAATCCCCTCCCTGTGCCGCCAACTCGCGCTCCAAGTACGGCGGTCGGCGGTTCTTCACCATCGATCACCGGCGCCGGACAGGCAACCCCTGAGCCACAGGTCGCCCGGGGTGTCCACGGCGAAGAGGGCGAGGAGGAGGGCTGCCAGGCCCAGATTGGTGGTGATGAGGAGGGCGCGGCGGTGTGGGCGGTCCGCGCGGGTGCCCAGGAGGGGGCCGGCGAGGAGCGGGGCCCACAGGGCGAACGCGCACAGCGCCGCCAGCGCGTCCGAGCCGGTGAGGTCCTTGACCCGGACGCCCGCGACCAGCCACATCGCCGACGAGCCGAGGCCCGAGACCACCACTGCGGCCAGGTACGGCCCCGCGTCGCGGTCCCCGAGGACGCGTCCGGTCCGCCAGGTCGTGCGGGTCGTGGGTGTGGATGTCATGGCTGGTGATCGTGGTGCTAAGGACCCGCCGTCCGGATCGGGCGGATGCCCTGGGAATCGTCGCCGGGAGGGGTGGGCGCGGGCGAGCGATGAGTTTTCGGGGCGTCGAGGGTCTACCTGACAAGGGAGACACAGGCCTCCGGCCCAGTTTCGAGAGCCACCCAAGAAGCACCCGAGAGCCACCCGAGAACCACCCGAGAACCATCCGAGGAGCACCGCATGACAGACCACGCCCCGATCCCCCTCGACCTCGCCCCACAGGCCCGCATCGTCGCCCGCCTCGCCCAAGGCGTCCGCGACGACCAGCTCTCCGACCCCACTCCGTGCCCGGAGTACGCCGTGCACAACCTCCTCGGCCATCTGCTCGGCCTGGCCGTAGCCTTCCGTGACGCGGGCCGGAAGGATCTGGGGCCGACGACGGACACCAACCCGCAGGCGGCACTGCCCGACGTCGGACCGGGCTGGCGCGAGGCTCTGCCGCAGGTTCTCGACGAGCTCGGCGCGGCCTGGCGGGACGCGGCCGCATGGACGGGGGAGACCCGGGCGGGCGGGGTGCCGCTGCCGGGGGCGATCGCCGGGGCCGTGGCGGCGGACGAGCTGGTCGTACACGGCTGGGACCTCGCGCGGGCGACCGGTCAGGCGTACGACCCCGATCCGGCTGCCCTCGCCGCGACGCACCCCTTCCTCGCCGCCTCGGTCGACGATCCCTCGCGCGGCGACATCTTCGGCCCCGTGGTGCCCGTGCCGGACGACGCGCCGCTGCTGGACCGCGTGATCGGGCTGAGTGGACGCGATCCGATCTGGAAGCCGTAGATTCCCGCTACGGGACGACGGGACGACGGGGGGACGGGACGACGGGGGGACGGGACGACGGGGGGACGGGACGACCGAACGACGGGACGACCGAACAGCCCGCGCCGCCGACCGTCGGGACGCCGTAGGCGCATCCAGGACAGAACCCGCAAACGCGGCGCGCGCGCCCGCCCGCCTCCGTACGCTCCCGGACATGCCCCTGAGCCTCACCGTCCTCGGTACCGCCTCTCCGCACCCCCGCCCGGGCCGGCCGGCCTCCGGATACCTGCTGCGCGGCGGGGGCGCCGAGATATGGGTGGACGCGGGGTTCGGGACGTTCGCCGAGTTGCAGCGGCACACGGATCCCACCCGGCTCACGGCGATCTGGATCTCCCATCTGCACGCGGACCACAGCGCGGATCTGGTGGCCGCGACGTACGGGTTCGCGTACGGCGGCCTCACCCTGCCCGCGCCGCTGCCCGTCTACGCGCCCGGCGACTGCGCGGGGCGGCTCGCGGGCTTCTTCGGGCGGCCGGACACGGCTTTCCTGAGCGGGGTGTTCGACTTCCGCCCCCTGTACGACGGTCATTCGGTCCGGCACTGGAATCTGACCCTCACCGCCCGCGCCGTGGTGCACGACGTGGAGTCCTACGGGCTGCGCGCCGAGTGCCAGGGGCGGGTCTTCGCGTACTCGGGTGACAGCGGTCCGTGCGACGCGCTCGGTCAACTGGCCGCCGGTGCAGACCTGTTCCTGTGCGAGGCGGACGTCGACACGCATCGCGAAGGCGAACCCCGGGTGCATCTCACCCCGGAGGAGGCCGGGACGTACGCGAAGAGCGCGAGCCGGCTGCTGATCACGCATGTGGGGCCCACGCTCACCCCGGAGGGGGCGACCGGGCGGGCGGCCGTCGTCTTCGGCGGGCCGACCGAGAGCGCGCGTGAGGGCGACACCAAGATCGTGTGACAGCAGAACCGTCGGCAGAACCGTCGGCAGAACCGTCGGCAGAGCCTTCGGCAGGGCCGTCAGGAAGGCCTAGGGCATCAAGATCGCGTGGCGGCGGCCACATCTTCTTTTGTCGGAAGCATTGACGAAACACGGAGCCCCTCCCTACCTTCAACGCGTCGTACTTCGTACGTCATATATGAGACGCGATACGTGAGATCCCATATGGAATCCCATACGTGAGAACCGAGAGGCGCGCATGACCTCTGTGCCCATGCCGATCCCGTCCCGCACGCAGTTCGTGCTGGAGGGGATCAAGCACCGCATCCTCACCGGGCAGTTGACGCCCGGTCAGGCCCTGGTCGAGACCGAGCTGGCCGCGCAGTTCGGCGTGTCCAAGACGCCTGTGCGCGAGGCGCTCAAGACGCTGGCCGGGACCGGGCTCGTCGTGATGAACCAGTACAAGGGCGTCACGGTGCGCATGGTGGACGCGGACATGGCGCGCGAGGTCTACGACGTACGACTGCTCCTGGAGCCGGAGGCCCTGCGGCGCTCGGTGCGGCGCGGTGCCCCGTGGAACGCGGCGAGTGACGCGCTGGCCAGGGCCGACGAGGCTTCGGACACCGCCGAACGGTCGCTGGCCAACCGGGAGTTCCACCGCGCGCTGTACGTGCCGTGCGGGAACCCGCTGCTCGGCCGGATGCTCGACGAGGTGCGCGACCAGGCCGCCCTGGTGTCGGCCGTCGCCTGGGCCGCCGACCCGTCCTGGGAGCGGGAGGCCGCCGAGCACCGGGAGATCCTGCGGCTCGCCCTCGACGGCGACGCCGACGGCGCGGCCGCCGCCCTGCACGCACACATCGCCTCGTTCGTCGAACGGGCCTTCCCCGGGGCCCGCGAGGAACAGCAGGCCCACCAAGTTCAGCAGGCCCAGTAAGCCCCCGAGTCCACGAGGCACGGCGAGCCCGCCCGACGCGGCGGACCCGCCAGCCCTCCGCAGTCCTCCAAGAAGTCCTTGCAGAGGAAGGTCATCAATGAGCAGCGTGACGTTCGAGACCCAACGGGCGGCTCTGGCCGACGTGGTGGCCATCCCGGTGACTCCGTTCGCCGAGGACGGCACCGTCGACCAGAGCGCCCACCGGGCCCTGCTGCGTCGGCTGCTCGACGGAGGGATCACCACCCTCACCCCGAACGGCAACACCGGCGAGTTCTACGCCCTCACCCCCGAAGAGCGGCGTCTCGTCACCGAGCTGACCATGGACGAGGTCGGCGACCGGGCCGTGATCCTGGTCGGCGTCGGGCACGACGTGCCGACCGCGATCGCCTCCGCCGAGCACGCCCGCGAGATCGGGGCGCAGATGGTGATGGTCCATCAGCCGGTGCACCCCTACGTGTCGCAGGACGGCTGGGTCGACTACCACCGGGCCATCGCGGAGGCCGTGCCCGAGCTGGGCGTCGTGCCCTACATCCGCAACGCGCAGCTCACCGGTGTCCGGCTCGCCGAACTCGCCGACACCTGCCCGAACGTGATCGGGGTCAAGTACGCCGTGCCGGACGCCGCGCGGTTCGCCGCCTTCGCCCGTGACGCGGGCCTGGAGCGCTTCGTCTGGGTGGCCGGTCTCGCCGAGCCGTACGCGCCCTCCTACTTCTCGGCCGGTGCCACCGGCTTCACCTCGGGGCTGGTGAACGTCGCCCCGGCCGTCTCGCTGAACATGATCGAAGCGCTTCGATCGGGTGACTTCCCGGCCGCCATGAAGGTCTGGGAGCAGATCCGCCGCTTCGAGGAGCTGCGCGCCGCCAACGGCTCCGCCAACAACGTCACCGTCGTCAAGGAGGCCCTCGCCTCCCTCGGCCTCTGCCGCCGCGACGTCCGGGCCCCCAGCAGGCACCTGCCCGAGGGCGAACGCGCCGAGGTCGCCGCCATAGCCGCCGGGTGGTCGATGTGAAGAAGCCGGAAGAACTCAG
The DNA here is from genome assembly GCF_036346855.1 of Streptomyces europaeiscabiei. Taxonomy (NCBI): domain Bacteria; kingdom Bacillati; phylum Actinomycetota; class Actinomycetes; order Kitasatosporales; family Streptomycetaceae; genus Streptomyces; species Streptomyces europaeiscabiei. The sequence continues at coordinate 2,490,997 of NZ_CP107841.1, read as the reverse complement.
AAGCCACCAGTGGTACGGCAGCGGCGTCTCGTCGGGGTTGCGCTCCTTCAGCCACCGCGCCCGCACCCGCCAGCTCGGCTACCTTCCCGAGGAGCACCTCGGCAAGCCGGTCATCGCGATCCTCAACACCTGGTCCGACATCAACCCCTGTCATGTGCACCTCCGGGATCGCGCACAGGCGGTCAAGCGGGGTGTGTGGCAGGCGGGTGGCTTCCCGCTGGAGTTCCCGGTCTCGACCCTCTCCGAGACCTTCCAGAAGCCGACCCCGATGCTCTACCGCAACATGCTCGCGATGGAGACCGAGGAGCTGCTCCGCTCGTACCCGGTCGACGGGGCCGTGCTGATGGGCGGCTGCGACAAGTCGACACCCGCGCTGCTCATGGGTGCCGCGTCCGTCGACCTGCCGGCCGTGTTCGTGCCCGCCGGGCCGATGCTGCCGGGGCACTGGCGCAACGAGGTCCTCGGCTCCGGCACCGACATGTGGAAGTACTGGGACGACAAGCGCGCCGGGCTCATCGGCGACTGCGAGATGACCGAGCTGGAGTCCGGTCTCGCGCGCTCGCCGGGCCACTGCATGACGATGGGTACGGCGTCCACGCTCACCGCCGCCGCCGAGGCGCTCGGCGTCACGGTCCCGGGCGCGTCCAGCATCCCGGCCGTCGACTCGGGCCACGACCGCATGGCCGCCGCCGCCGGGCTCAGGATCGTCGAACTGGTCCACAAGGACCGGAAGCTGAACGACATCCTCACCGCCGACGCCTTCGAGGACGCCGTCACCACCGTCCTCGGACTCGGCGGCTCGACCAACGCGGTCATCCATCTCATCGCCATGGCCGGCCGCGCGGGTGTCAAGCTCACCCTCGACGACTTCGACCGCATCGCCCGTACCGTCCCGGTGCTCGCCAACGTCCGCCCCGGCGGCCAGAGGTATCTGATGGAGGACTTCCACTTCGCCGGCGGCCTCCCCGGCTTCCTGTCCCGGATCACCGACCTGCTCCACCTGGACCGGCCGACCGTCGCGTTCGACACGATGCGTGAGCAGCTCGACGGCGCGCTCGTGCACAACGACGACGTGATCCGTACCCGGGACAACCCGGTCGCCACCGAGGGCGGGGTCGCCGTCCTGCGCGGCAACCTCTGCCCGGACGGCGCGGTCATCAAGCACATCTCCGCCGAGCCGCACCTGCTCAAGCACACCGGTCCTGCGGTCGTCTTCGACGACTACCGGACCATGCAACGGACCATCAACGACCCGGAGTTGGGCATCACCGCCGACAGCGTGCTGGTGCTGCGCAACTCCGGACCCAAGGGCGGACCGGGCATGCCCGAGTACGGGATGCTGCCCATCCCCGACCATCTGCTGAAGCAGGGCGTACGGGACATGGTGCGGATCTCCGACGCCCGGATGAGCGGGACGAGTTACGGCGCCTGCGCCCTGCACATCGCACCGGAGTCGTACGTCGGCGGACCCCTCGCCCTCGTGCGCACCGGCGACTCGATCACCCTCGACGTCGAGGCCCGTAGCCTCCAACTCAACGTGGACGAAGAGGAGTTGGATCGCCGGCGGGCGGACTGGACCCCACCGCCCACCCGCTACGAACGCGGCTACGGCGTGCTCTACAACGACCAGATCACCCAGGCGGACACCGGCTGCGACTTCGAGTTCCTGGCCAGACCGGGCAAGGTCCCGGACCCGTACGCGGGCTGAACACCCCGATCCCGGGCCCTCGACGGGCGCGGGGAACCGCGCGACCAGCCAGAACGCACCCGCACGCGCCACACGACCGCAAGAGGCACCCCGTATCGCGCGAACCAGCACACCCACGCACAGCGAGAAAGCGCTTCCTGCACGACGACGTACGACGACGTACCAGAAACGGAGCCCCAGTCATGGCCCAAGCCGCAGCCGTGGCGAAACCGCCCGCGCCACCCCGGCGGCGCCGTGCCTCCGCGACACCGCGCAGGCTGCCCTACCTGCTGATCGCCCCGGCCGGCCTGCTCATGCTGGGCTTCATCGCCTACCCGGTCATCAGCGTCTTCTACTACAGCCTGCAGCACTACAACCCCACCAAGCCCTGGCGGAACGGCTTTGCCGGCTTCGACAACTTCGTCCACGCCTTCACCGAGGACCCCCTGTTCTGGGACACTCTCGTCTTCAGCGCCAAGTGGGTGCTCGTCGAGGTCTCGCTGCAGCTGCTGTTCGGTCTGGCGCTCGCGCTGATCGTGAACCAGACGTTCGTCGGGCGGGCGGTCGGCCGCGCGCTGGTCTTCTCGCCCTGGGCCGTCTCCGGCGTACTGACCTCGGCGATCTGGGTGCTCCTCTACAACTCCCAGACGGGCATCACCCGTTACCTCGCGGACATGGGCATCGGTGAGTACGGCACCAGCTGGCTCTCCGACACCTCCACCGTCTTCTCGGCGGCGATCGTCGCCGACCTGTGGCGCGGTGTCCCCTTCTTCGCGATCCTCATCCTCGCCGACCTCCAGTCCGTCTCGAAGGACCTGTACGAGGCCGCCGAGGTCGACGGCGCCAGCCGTGTCCGGCAGTTCCTGCACATCACGCTGCCGCACCTGAAGGACGCGATCATCCTCTCCACGCTGCTGCGCGCGGTGTGGGAGTTCAACAACGTCGACCTCCTCTACACGCTGACCGGCGGTGGGCCGGCGGGTGAGACCACGACGCTCCCGCTCTACATCGCCAACACCTCGGTCGACGCCCACAACTTCGGCTACGCGTCCGCCCTGACCACGGTCGCGTTCGTGATCCTCCTCTTCTGCTCGATGGTCTATCTGCGGCTCAGCAAGTTCGGAGGCGAGTCCAAGTGATCACCAAGGACGCCGAGAAGGTCGCTCCGCCGCGGCCCGCGCCCGTTGCCGAGGAGCCCCCGCAGCGGCCGGGCAAGGTGCGCCGCGCCTGGGACGAGGTCCCGCGCTGGCAGATCTACCTGCCGCTGGGGATCTACCTGGTCTTCACCCTCGTCCCCTTCTACTGGATCCTGCTCTTCGCGCTGCGCAAGCCCGGCTCGACCTCGCTGGTGCCGTGGCCGATCACGTTCGAGCACTTCGAGAAGGTGTGGAACGAGCGCAGCTTCGGGGTCTACTTCCAGAACAGCGTGCTCGTCGGTGTCGTCACCCTGCTGATGACCACGCTCGTCGCCCTGGCCGGCGGTTACGCCCTCGCCCGCTTCGACTTCAAGATCAAGCGCGGGTTCATGCTGGCGCTGCTGTGCTCCCAGTTCGTGCCGGGCGCGCTGCTCCTCGTCCCGCTGTTCCAGATCTTCGCCGAACTGCAGATGATCAACTCGCTCGGCAGTGTCATCCTCGCCGAGACGGTCTTCCAGCTGCCGCTGTCGATCATCCTGATCAGCAACTTCATCAAGAACGTGCCGTACACGCTGGAGGAAGCGGCCTGGGTGGACGGCTGCAACCGGTTCACCGCGTTCCGGGTGATCGTGCTGCCGCTGCTGCGGCCCGGTCTGATCGCCGTCGGCTCCTTCGCCTTCGTGCACTCCTGGAACCACTTCCTGTTCGCCCTGATGTTCCTCAGCAACCAGGACAAGCAGACCATCCCGGTCGGCCTCAACACCCTGCTCAGCGCGGACAGCGTCGATCTTGGCGCACTGGCGGCCGGCGGCATCATCGCCGCCGTACCGGTGGTCATCGTCTTCGCCTTCATCCAGAAGTGGCTGATCACGGGCTTCAGCGCCGGGGCGGTGAAGGGATGACCGTACGCAGGAGAGCCGTTCAACTCGTCGCTCTCGCGGGGGTGTTGGGCGCCACGCTCACCACCCCGGCCGGGGCCGAGGCCCAGGACATCGGCCGGGACACGCTCGCGGCGGACGACGGCTGGGCGGCCGCCGACGGTGGTACCACGGGGGGTTCCACCGCAGACGACGCCCATGTCTTCACCGTACGCAACCGGAGCGAGTTGGTCCGCGCGCTGGACGGCGGCAGCGCCACTCCGAAGATCATCCGGATCGCGGGGACCGTCGACGCCAACACCGCCGACGACGGGGACCGGCTCGACTGCGCCGACTACGCGACCGACGGCTACGACGTGAAGGAGTACCTGGCCGCGTACGACCCGCGTACCTGGGGCTCCGCCAGGCCCAGCGGCCCCCAGGAGGAGGCCCGCCAGGCGTCGGCGGCGAAGCAGGCCGAGCGGATCCAACTGGCCGTCGGCCCCAACACCACGATCATCGGCCTGGGTTCGTCGGCGGTCCTGAAGGGCGCCAGTCTCCAGCTCACGGGCGTGGACAACGTCATCGTCCGCAACCTCGAACTCCGCGACGCCTACGACTGCTTCCCCGTCTGGCAGCCCAACACCGGCGGCCTCGGCGACTGGAAGACGGCCTACGACAACATCTGGGTGCGCGGCTCCAGCCATGTGTGGATCGACCACGTCACGATCTCCGACAAGGGCCACCCGGATGCGGACGAGCCGACGTACTACGGCCGCAACTACCTCCGTCACGACGGCCTGCTCGACATCACCAACGCCTCCGACCTGGTCACCGTCTCGTGGAGCCGCTTCGTCGACCACGACAAGGGGATCCTGATCGGCAACGGCGACACGGCGACGGGCGACCGGGGCAAGCTCCGGGTGACGCTGCACCACAACCAGTTCGAGAACGTCGTACAGCGCGCGCCGCGCGTCCGCTTCGGACAGGTGCACCTCTACAACAACCGGTACGTCGTCCCGGCCGACGCCCACGACTACCGCTACTCCCTGGGCGTCTCCACCGAGTCCGCCGTGTACGCCGAGAACAACGCCTTCACCACGCCCGGCCATGTCGAGGCCGCCGACCTGGTGAAGAGCTGGAACGGCACCGCTCTGCACCAGACGGGCACCCTCTTCAACGGCTATCCGGTGGATCTCCTGGCCATCCACAACGCCTACAACTCCGGCAGCGAGCGTGACCTCACGGCCGACGTGGGCTGGACGCCTACCCTGCACCAAAAGATCGACAGCGCCGGGAAGGCCGCCCGAGAGGTGGCACGCGGCGCGGGCGCAGGGAGGATCCGATGAACCCGATGAACCAGAAGAACCCGGACACCGCCACGTACGACACCCCGCTTCCGCTCGTCCTCGCGGGTGCCCGGGGCCACGGCCGCTGGCACCTGGAGAACATCCGGCGGCTGCAGGACAAGGGCATCGTCCGGCTCGCCGGCATCTGCGAGCTGACCCCGCTGGGCGCGGACGAGATCCCGGACGGCCTCGGCACGCCCGAACAGTCCGCCGACTTCGGGGCTCTCCTCGACTCGACGGGCGCGGCGATCGCCGTGATCTGCACCCCGATCCCGACCCACACCGACCTGGCGCTGGCCGCGGCCCGGCGGGGCGTGCACGTGCTGCTGGAGAAGCCGCCGGCCCCGTCCTACGCCGAGTTCCGCCGGATGGCGGACGGGGTCGCGGAAGCCGGCGTGGTCTGCCAGATCGGCTTCCAGTCGCTGGGCTCGCACGCCGTGCCCGCGATCCGGAAGATGGTCGCCCAGGGCCTGATCGGTGAGGTCGTCGGCATCGGCGGTGCCGGGGCCTGGGCCCGCGCCGAGGCGTACTACCGGCGGGCGCCCTGGGCCGGCAAACGACGCCTGAACGGCGTGGACGTGATCGACGGGGCGCTGACCAACCCCCTCGCGCACGCCGTCGCCACCGGCCTCGCGCTCGCCGGCGCGGGCCGTGCCGAGGACGTCACCGCCATCGAGACCGAGCTGCTGCGCGCCAACGACATCGAGTCCGACGACACCTCGTGCGTACGGGTCACCACCGCCGACGGCGGCCGGATCACCGTCGCCGCCACGCTGTGCGCCGAGGACCCGGGCGAGCCGTACAACGTCGTGCACGGCACCAGCGGCCGGATCACCTTCTGGTACAAGCAGGACCGCGTACTCGTCCAGCGGGCCGGACACGGCCCGGAGGAGATCGAGTACCACCGCACGGACCTGCTGGAGAACCTCGTCGACCACCTCGTCGACGGCGCCGATCTGCTGGTCCCGCCGGAGGTGGCCGGCGCGTTCATGAAGGTCGTCGAGGCGATCCGGGTCGCCCCGGACCCGATCGCGCTCCCGGCCGAGGCCTGGCACCGGCTGCCCGACGAGGACCGCCGGGTCGTCGACGGCATCGACGGCCTGGTCGTGGCCGCCGCCGACAACCTCGCCCTCTACTCCGAACTGGGCGCCTCCTGGGCGCTTCCCGCAGCACCGGCGAAAGAGGTGAGCACTTGATGACGACCGACGAGTCCCTGGTCCTGCGGGTGGCGGGCCGTCCGGTGGGCCGCTACCTCACCCGGCCCGAACTGCCGGAGCGGCACTCCCCCCGCCCCTATCTGCATCCCGTCACCACCCTGTCCGGTACGGCGGTCACCGAACTGAGCCCCGCCGACCACCTCCACCACCTCGGCGTCGGTGTCGCCGTTCCCGACGTCGAGGGGCACAACTTCTGGGGCGGGCGGACCTACGTCCGCGACCTGGGCCCGACCGAGCTCGACAACCACGGCTCCCAGCGCCACACCGCCTTCCAGCTGCGCGACCCCGACGGTTTCGTCGAGGAACTGCGCTGGGTGGCGTCCGGCAGGGAGCTGCTGCGCGAGCGCCGTACGGTCGCGGCCACGGAACTCACCGACGCCGCCTGGGCGCTGGACTTCACCTTCTCCCTCACCAACATCACCGACGCCCCGGTGTCGATCGGCAGCCCCGCCACCAACGGCCGCCCCGGCGCCGCGTACGGCGGTTTCTTCTGGCGGGCCCGCAAGGAGGCCGCCCCACCCCGCGTCTTCACCGCCGACGCGGAGGGCGAGTCCGAGGTCCACGGGGCCCGCGCCGACTGGCTCGCCCTGGCCGGCGGCAACTGGACGCTCGTCTTCGCGGGGGCCACCGACACCACCCGCCGCGATCCGTGGTTCGTCCGCGCCGACGAGTACCCGGGCGTCGGCTCCTCCCTCGCCCACACCGAGCGCCTCCCGATCGAACCGGGCGGGACCGCCGTACGCCGGATCGTCACCGTCGTCGCCGACGGCACCCTCGACCGGGGCGGGGCCGCGGCCCTCGTCCGCAAGGCGGTGAGCCCGTGAGCGCGATATCCGGTGCCTTCGCCACCACGGCCGGTGCGTCCGCCACCGCCGCCACGGCCGCCGCGCCCGCGTTCTCCGCCGACCAGGGCGACGGCACCTACCGCAACCCGGTCCTCGACGCCGACTGGTCCGACCCCGACGTCCTGCGCGTGGCCGACGACTTCTATATGACCGCCTCCAGCTTCGGCCGGGCCCCGGGTCTTCCCCTGCTCCACTCCCGGGACCTGGTCAACTGGACGCTCGTCGGCCACGCGCTGCAACTCCTGGAACCGGCGGCCGAGTTCAGGGTCCCGCGCCACGACTGCGGGGTGTGGGCGCCCTCGCTGCGGCACTTCGACGACCGGTTCTGGATCTTCTGGGGCGACCCCGACCACGGAATCTTCCAGGTCAACGCCCCCGGAATCCGGGGACCTTGGACCCGCCCGCACCTGGTCAAGGAGGGCAAGGGGCTGATCGACCCCTGCCCGCTGTGGGACGAGGAGACCGGCGAGGCGTACCTCGTGCATGCCTGGGCCAAGTCCCGCTCCGGGACGAAGAACCGGCTCACCGGGCACCGTATGCGGCCCGACGGCACCGGGCTGCTCGACGAGGGCAAGGTGATCGTCGACGCGGACCGGCTCCCGGGCTGGTTCACGCTGGAAGGGCCCAAGATCTACCACCACGACGGCTGGTACTGGATCTTCGCCCCCGCCGGGGGAGTGGAGACCGGCTGGCAGGGCGTCTTCCGCTCCCGCGGGTTCTTCGGGCCGTACGAGGAGCGGATCGCCCTGGAGCAGAAGGACACCGAGGTCAACGGGCCGCACCAGGGCGGCTGGGTGCGCACGGCGGCCGACGAGGACTGGTTCCTGCACTTCCAGCAGCGAGGCGCGTACGGCCGGGTCGTCCACCTCCAGCCGATGCGCTGGGCCCCGGACGGCTGGCCCGTGCTCGGCGACGAGGGCGCCCCCGTCGCCGTGCACCGCAAGCCGGAGCTGCCGCCGCAGCCGCCGGCCGCGCCCGTCACCGACGACGACTTCCCCGGCGGCCGCTTCGGACGCCAGTGGCAGTGGACCGCGAACCCCCAGGACGGCTGGGCCACCCAGCACTCCGGGGACGGGCTGCGGCTCACGTGCGTGCGCTCCGTGCACGCGCATGACCTGCGGAAACTGGCGAATGTGCTCACGCAGCGGCTGCCGGGGATCCCTGCGGTCATCGAGGTGGAGCTGAGGCTCGACAGCGAGGAGGCGGGCGTGCGGGCGGGGCTCGCCGTGCTCGGGGACGCGTTCCGCTGGATCGGACTCCAGCGGGGTGCCGACGGGACCGTGCACCTCGTCCACCGGTTCGCCGAGACCGTTGCCGAGAGGGAACGGGACGCCGATCATCCGCGCCCGGCACCCGAGGGGCGGGCCCGGCTACGGATCGAGACCTCGGCCGGGGCGCGCTGCCGCTTCTCCTACGACGTGGGGGAGGGGTGGGAGCCCTCGGGACAGGTCTTCGCCGCCACCCCCTGGCGCTGGGTCGGCGCTCTGCTCGGCCTCTTCGCGGTCGCGCCCACCGGCCAGGGACACGCCGGGGCGGCCACGTTCACGCAGTTCCGGATCACCGCCACGCGAGCCACGACCGCCTGACCCCCCGTCCTCGTACGCCTGTTGGGAGCCGCAATGACGCACCTCCGTAGCAAGCGCTTGCCGCACCGAGGGAGAGCCTTAGCCGCCGTCACCGCCCTGATCGCCTCGTTCGTCGTCGGCGCGCTCACCCCGGCGGAGGCCGCGGCCGGGTCTGCCACCGAGTCCGCCGGGACCGCCCGGTCCGCGGGGGCACCTCGCTGGAGTGACCGGCCGCACGGCTTCGCCTCCCTCGACGGCGGTACCACCGGTGGCGCGGGCGGCAAGGTCGTGACCGTCACCGACCAGGCCTCGCTGGCGAGGTACGCCTCCGCCGAGGAGCCGTACGTCATCCGGGTGGCCGGGGCGATCGATGTCGAGCCCTTCGGCTCGGACATCGTCGTGACCTCGGACAAGACGATCATCGGCGTCGGCGACACCGGCGAGATCGTCCACGGTGAGCTGCACCTCAACCCCGGTACCAGCAACGTCATCATCCGCAACCTGACGATCCGCGACAGCTACGTCGAGGGCGACTGGGACGGCAAGACGACCGACTTCGACGCGATCCAGATGGACACCGTCGACCATGTCTGGATCGACCACAACCGCTTCGAGCGCATGGGCGACGGACTCCTCGACATCCGCAAGGACAGCCGGTACGTCACCGTCTCCTACAACCAGTTCAAGAACCACAACAAGGCCCTCGGCATCGGCTGGACGACCAACGTGCAGACCGAGATCACCATCGACCACAACTGGTTCACCGGCACGAAGCAGCGCAACCCCTCCGCCGACAACTGCGCCTACGCGCACCTCTACAACAACTACCTGTCGGCGCAGGTGTCCGACGGCGACCCCGTGTGGACGTACGGGAACTGGTCGCGCGGCAGGACGAAGATGGTCATCGAGAACAGCTACTACGACGGGGTCCAGCACCCCTACCAGGCCGACGCCACCGCCGAGTTGGTGCAGCGCGGGTCGATCCTGAAGAACGTCGGCGGGCGGCAGGAGGCGTGGGGCGCGGCCTTCGACCCGAAGGACTTCTACGCCTACCGGCTCGACCGGGCCGCCGCCGTCCCCGCGCTGGTCACGCGCTTCTCGGGCCCGCAGAAGGGCATCGGCGCGAACACCGTGCTGAACGTCCCGGGTGACTACGCGACCGTGCAGGCCGCCGTCGACGCCGTGCCCGCCGGCAACGACGGCACCGTCACCCTCCGCATCGCGCCCGGCACCTACCGCGCGAAGGTCCTCGTCCCCGCGAACAAGCCGAACCTGGTGCTGCAGGGGACTGGACAAGATCGCTCGGACACCGTCATCGTCCACGACACGCCCGCCGAGTACGGCGGCTCCAACGGCAGCGCCACCGTGCGGATCCTCGCCAGTGACGTGACCGCCCGCAACCTCACCTTCAGCAACGACTTCGACGAGGCCGCGCACGAGCTGAAGGGCGAGCAGGCGCTGGCGGTGAAGACGACCGGCGACCGGATCGTCTTCGAGAACACGGCCTTCCTGGGCAACCAGGACACCCTGATGACCGACAGCCCCAGGCTCGACGTCATCAGCCGGGTCTACATCCGCGACTCGTACATCGAGGGCGATGTCGACTTCGTCTACGGCCGCGCCACGACGGTGATCGAGCGCTCCCTGATCAAGGCGCTCAGCCGGGGCTCGAACAGCAACAACGGCTACATCACGGCCGCCTCGACCTGGAAGGACAACCCGTACGGCTTCCTGATCACCAGATCGAAGGTCGTCAGCGACGCGCCCGCCGGGACCTACCACCTCGGCCGGCCCTGGCACCCGGGCGGCGAGCCGAACGCCATCGCCCAGGTGCTGTTCCGGGAGACCGAGCTGCCCGCCGCCGTCAAGTCGTCCCCGTGGACGGACATGAGCGGGTTCTCGTGGAAGGACGCGCGGTTCACGGAGTACCGGACGTACGGGCCGGGGGCCGGTGTGACCGCCGACCGGCCGCAGCTCGACGGCTCGGACGCCTCCACCTACACGGTCACCAAGTACCTCGCGGGGACGGACGGCTGGGCGCCGCATCGCAGGCGCGCCGGCCACTGAGTCCCGTCCCGGCGACAGACCGGACCGATCAGACCCCCCACAACTTCATAACCCTCGTATCCAGAAGAAGAGAGCCGTTCAATGAAGATCAGCAATCGCAGAAGCAGGCGCGCCGCCGCGGCCGTCGCCCTGGGATCCGTACTCGCGCTGACCGCCACCGCCTGCGGTGACGACGGCAGTGGCGCGGGCGGCGACAAGGGCTCCGACGGCAGCGGCAAGGGCAAGATCGTCTTCTGGGACAACAACGGCGGTGTCCGCACCGACATCTGGAAGGAGGTCATCGCCGACTTCGAGAAGGCCAACGCGGACATCGACGTCGAATACGTCGGGATCGCCTCCACCGAGTACCAGTCCAAGGTCGACACCGCCCTCCAGGGCGGTGGTCTCCCGGACGTCGGCGGTGTCGGCGCGGCCATGGCCGCCGGGTTCGCCGCGCAGGGCGCGCTGGAGCCCCTGGACGACCGGCTCTCCAAGTCCTCCCTCAGCGGCAAGCTCAACGAGGCGATGGTCGAGTCGCTGAAGTCCGCCGGCGGCGGTGACGCCCTCTACTCGATCCCGACCTCCGCCAACAACGGTGTCCTCTACTACCGCACCGACCTGTTCAAGGCGGCGGGCCTGGCGGAGCCGACCGACTGGGACAAGTTCTACGCGGCCGCCGAGAAGCTCACCGACAAGGACAAGAACAAGTTCGGCTACACCATCCGCGGTGGCGCCGGCTCCATCGCCCAGGCGCTGGACGCGATGTACGGACAGTCCGGGATCACCTCGTTCTGGGACTCCAGCGGTGAGAAGACCACGGTCAACGACCCGAAGAACGTCAAGGCCCTGGAGAAGTACGTCGGCCTCTACAAGAAGGTCACGCCCGCCGCCGACCTCAACAACGACTTCACCAAGATGGTCGCCCAGTGGGACTCCGGCACCATCGGCATGCTCAACCACAACCTGGGCTCCTACCAGGACCACGTCAAGGCGTTCGGCGTCGACAAGTTCCGGGGCATCCCGCAGCCGACCGGGCCCGACGGCAAGCGGGTCCAGGTCTCCAACCCGGTCGACGGGCTGGGGCTGTTCAAGAGCTCGAAGAACAAGGACGCGGCCTGGAAGTTCATCGAGTTCGCCCTCTCGCACGAGGAGAACTCCAAGTTCAACAAGTCGGCGGGGCAGGTGCCGGCGAACAACGACGCCGCGAAGGACAGCTGGATCTCCGAGGCCGAACCGACGAAGCTGGCCGCCGCCGCGCTGACCGACGGGTCCACGACCATCGTGCAGCTGCCGTACTACCTGCCGGACTGGAACACGATCTCGAAGACCGACAACGAGCCGGCCTTCCAGAAGGTGATGGACGGGCAGACCGGCGCGAAGGACTTCCTGGACTCGCTGGCCGACCAGCTGAACAAGGCGCAGGCGGAGTGGAACGAGCAGAAGGGCTAGGAACTCGGTCCGGTTCGTCCGTGACCGGCCGCGGCTTCGTCGTGGCTGGTCACGCGGTTCCCCGCGCCCCCGAGGAACGGGGGCGCGGGTGGCACGCCCCGCTTGGAAGGCACCTCACAACCTCCCTATCTCGCAAGCCTGTTGAGAAAGGCACCCGCACGTGTCACTCACCCGTAGACAGGTCACCACCGCGGCGCTCGCCGCTGTTCCGCTCACCGTCGCCGCCACGGGGCCCGCGTCCGCGGCGGTCTCGCGCGGCGCGGGGCGTCGTGAGCGCACGGTCTTCATCGCCGGTGACTCCACCGCCGCGCAGAAGTACGCCGACGCCGCCCCCGAGACGGGGTGGGGCATGGCGCTCCCGTTCTTCCTCCGGTCGGGGCTGAAGGTCTCCAACCACGCGGTGAACGGCCGCAGTTCGAAGAGCTTCATCGACGAGGGGCGCCTCGACGCCATCCTCGACGCCATTCGGCCCGGCGACCTCCTGGTCATCCAGTTCGGGCACAACGACTCCAAGGTCGCCGATCCCACGCGGTACACCGAGCCGTGGACGACGTACCAGGACCATCTGCGCCAGTACATCGACGGCGCGCGGGCCCGAGGGGCCCGGCCGGTTCTCGCGACCTCCGTCGAGCGCAGGAAGTTCGACGCGGCGGGCAACGCCGTACCGACCCATGGCGACTATCCGGCAGCGGCGATCGCTCTCGCCGCGGCGGAGGGGGTCGCGCTCCTCGACATCCAGGCGCTGTCCATCGCGCTGTGGCAGAAGCTCGGCGTCGAGGAGACCAAGAAGTACTTCAACTGGACCGCGACCGAGCAGGACAACACGCACTTCAACCCGCCGGGGGCGATCGCCGTGGCGCGGCTCGTCGTGGGTGAGCTGCTGCGGCGGCGCGTTCTCGCACCGCGGGAGGTCCGCCGTCTGGGCGAGGAGATCCCCGACTCCTGGATCACCTGGCCCGAGGCGTAGCGCTCCGCTCGCAGGCCGGTTCTCCCACCGCGGGCCCCTTCTGGCCGACCGCGCACTTCCCCGCGCCCCTGCCGGGGCGCCACCTCCCTCTTTGTTGCTTCGAAAGGAACCCGCACTCATGCGTTCTCGTATCTGGCATGCCCATGCCATCACTGCCGTGGTCGGCTCCACCGCGCTCGTGCTCGGCGTCACCGGGACCGGCGTCGCCCAGTCCCAGGGGCGAGACCTCGGTCGGCAGGTTCTCGGCGCGGGTGACGGCTGGGGGTCTGCGGAGGGTGGTACGACCGGCGGCTCGGCGGCCGACGCCGAGCATGTGTACACGGTCACCACCTGGGCGGAGTTCAAGGCCGCGCTGAGAGCCGGCGGTGACGCGCCGAAGATCATCAAGGTCAAGGGCATGATCGACGCCGTCTCCGAGGGGTGCGAGGCCTTCGTCGCCGGCGGCTACGACCTCCAGCAGTACCTCAAGGACTACGACCCGGCCGTCTACGGCAACGACAAGGTCGCCATGGGCCCCCAGGAGGACGCGCGGGTCGCCTCCGCCGCCAACCAGGACAGCGTCATCAAGGCCGCCGTCCCCAGCAACACCACCATCGTCGGCGTCGGCAAGAACTCAGGCATCCTCGGCGGCAGCCTCCAGATCAAGGGCGTCTCGAACGTCATCATGCGCAACCTCACCATCGAGGCCCCGCTCGACTGCTTCCCGAAGTGGGACCCGACCGACGACAACAACACCGGCAACTGGAACTCCGAGTACGACGCCGTGGTCGTCTACGGCACGGATCACGTGTGGATCGACCACAACACACTCACCGACGGCCGCTACCCCGACAGCGAGCGGCCGAGCTACTTCGGCAAGGTCTTCCAGCAGCACGACGGGCTGACGGACATCGTGCGCGGCTCCAACTACGTGACCGTCTCCTGGAACCGCTTCCAGAACCACGACAAGAACATGCTGATCGGTAACGGCGACGGCCTCGCCACCACCGACGCCGACAAGCTCAAGGTCACCATGCACCACAACCGCTTCGACGGGATCCTCCAGCGTTCCCCGCGCGTGCGGTTCGGACAGGTCGACGTCTACAACAACCACTACGTGGTGGCCGAGGAGCAGAAGGACGACTACTACATCTTCGGCGTCGGTATCCGCTCGCAGCTCCACGCGAGCGACAACGCGATCACGCTGCCGGCGGGCGCGAGCGTCGGCAAGGCCCTGAAGAAATGGAACGAGTCGCCGCTCACGGCCCGGAACAACTACGTCAACGGCAAGCTGACGGACCTCATCGCCGTCCACAACGCCGAGGTCCCCTCGGAGATCCTGCAGTCCGGCGCCGGGTGGACACCCACCCTGCGGACCAAGGTCGACTCACCGCGCGCCGTGCCGGGCATCGTCGCGAACCGCGCGGGTGCCGGGAAGGTCTGCTGATGGCCGGTTCCGACCAGGCGTCCGGCAGACGGCCGCTCTCCGGCCGAACGGTTGGCAGGACGTCTCTCCCCGACCACACGTTCGCCAGGCGATCCCTCCTCGCCGCGAGCCTCGGTACCGCCCTCACTCTCGGCGTCGCGCCCCACGCCCGAGCCGCCCGCGGACGCCCGGTCTTCGGCCGGTACGGGTCCCCCTCGGCCCGGCTCACCGAGCAGACCCTCTACGTGGACGCCGCCGGAACCGGTGACTTCACCACCGTCCAGGCCGCGGTGACCGCCGCGAGCGGCAGCGGGTACACCCTGGTCGTCGCACCGGGCGTGTACCGGGAGACGGTCGCCGTCAGTGCCGCCCGTACGGAGATGACCTGGATCGGGGCCTCCGGGAACGCCCGGGACGTGGTGGTCGTGTACGACAACGCGGCCGGCACCCCGAAGCCCGGCGGCGGCACCTATGGCACGACCGGATCGGCGACCACTCTCGTACAGGCGGGCGGGTTCACCGCACGGGACATCACCTTCGCCAACGACTGGCTGCGCGCCGACCACCCCGAGATCACCGGTACCCAGGCCGTCGCCATCAAGGTGCAGGGCGACCGGTCGGCGTTCCTGCGGTGCCGGTTCCTAGGGCATCAGGACACGCTGTACGCCGACTCGATGGCCCTTGGCACCTTCGCCCGGCAGTACTTCCGCGACTGCTACGCCGAGGGGGACGTGGACTTCGTCTTCGGGCGGGCCACGGCCGTGTTCGAGCGCTGTCACTTCCACACGCTGACCAGGACCGACCTGGGTTCCGCCCCGTACGGGTTCGTGTTCGCGCCCTCCACCGCGGGCGCCAACCCGCGTGGCTATCTGGTCGCCGGCGGCCGGATCACCAGTGAGGCCCCGGACGCCTACTACAAGCTGGCCCGCCCCTGGGTGCCCAGCTCGGACACCACCGCCCGGCCCATGCTCACCGTGCGCGAGACCCGCCTCGGTGCCGGGATCGACGCGGTCGCGCCCTACACCAACATGTCGTCGGGCTTCCCCTGGCAGGACCAGCGGTTCGCCGAGTACCGGAACACCGGACCGGGCGCCGTCGTCTCCGTACCGCAGAACCGGCCCCAACTCACGGCCGCGGACGCCGCGTCGGCCACCCGCGAGGCGTACCTCGGCGACTGGGCCCCGTGGAAGGGGTGCTGAGGTGCGCCGGCGCACACTGCTCACCGGGCTCGCCGGCGGCCTGGTGGCCGCCGGCACCACCCCCGCCCTCGCCGACACCCGCCGCCGCGTCCTGCACGTCCGGCGCGGCGGCTCCGTCCAGGCGGCCGTGGACGCGGCGGACGGCTCCGGGTGGACGATCGTCGTGCACCCGGGGACGTACCGCGAGGTCGTCGACATCCCCGCGAACAAGGGGGAGCTGACGCTACGGGGCGCCTCCCGCGACCCGCGTGCCGCCGTCATCGTCTTCGACCGCGCCAACGGCACCCCGAGGCCCGAGGGCGGCACGTACGGCACCGCGGGCTCCGCCACCTTCACCTCGGCGGCGCCCGGCCTGACCGTACGCGACCTGACCCTCGCCAACGACTGGCTGCGCGCGGACCATCCGGACTACACGGGGACCCAGGCGGTCGCCGCGTACGTCACCGGGGACCGCTCGCACTTCGACAACGTCCGGTTCCTCGCCCACCAGGACACCCTCTTCGCGGACACCACCGCGCTGGACGCCTTCGACCGGCAGTACTACCGGCACTGCCACATCGAGGGTGACGTCGACTTCGTGTTCGGGCGGGCCAGGGCCGTCTTCGACTCCTGCCACTTCCGCACCCTCCAGCGGGACGTGTCCTTCACCCCCAAGGGCATGGTCTTCGCCCCCGCCACCGCCCGCGCCAACCCCTACGGCTTCCTCGCCCTGCACGGCCGGATCACCTCCGGTGCCGAGGACGCCGCGTACAAGATCGCCCGACCCTGGGTGCCCTCGTACGAGACGACCGCCTGGCCCTCACTGGTCGTGCGGGACACCTGGATCGGCCCCGGGATCGACCCGGTCGCCCCGTACACCAACATGCGCGAGGCCTACCCCTGGCAGACCATGCGCTTTCGCGAGTACGGCAACTCCGGTCCGGGCGCGGTGATCCCGGTGCCGGAGAACCGGCCGCAGCTGACAGCGGCCGAAGCCGGGGCGCACACGCGGCGGACGTATCTGGGGGACTGGAGGCCCTATGGGCACCGGTGATCCGAGGGACAGCCGGGACAGCCGTGACCCCGTGGGGCGCCGTGCCTTCGTCGTGGGCGCGGGGGTGGGGGCCTTCTTCGCGGGGGCGGGGGCGGGAACGGCAGCGGCGGCCGGGGCGGAGCCCCCGCGAGTCGCCGCGAGTGCCGCCTCCGCGTCGGCCGCCCTGCACGGTGCCCTCCCCGACTTCCACCCTCTCCTCAAGGACGAGCTCCGCTTCCCGCTCGCCTGGGGCACCTCGCCCATCCGGGACTTCCGCACCTGGCGGCGGGCGGCACGGGCGAAGGTCGAGGAGCACCTGTTCGTCGCCCGGGACGACACCCCGTACGCCCCCGAGTTCGGTCGACAGCGCACCGAAGGTGACGGTTTCACACGCGAGCTGGTCACCTTCTCCCTCACCCGGTACGGCCGGGTGCGGGGCGCCCTGCTCACCCCGCACGGCACCGGACCGTTCCCGGCCGTCCTCCTCCTGCACGACCACGGCGCCAGGTTCGACATAGGGAAGGAGAAGCTGGTCCGGCCCTGGTACGACGACACCCGTCTGCCCTCCGCCCAGGCCTGGGCGGACCGGTACTTCAGCGGGCGGTTCGTCGGCGACGAACTGGCCCGGCGCGGATACGTGGTCCTCGCCGTGGACGCACTCGGCTGGGGCGACCGGGGCCCGGTCACCTACGAGGAACAGCAGGCCCTCGCCGGCAACCTCTACAACCTGGGCTCGTCGCTCGCCGGGCTCATGGCCAGGGAGGACGTGCGCGCGGCGGCCTTCCTGGCCGGCCTCGACCGCGTGGACCGGCGCCGGGTGGCGGCCCTCGGCTTCTCGATGGGCGCGTTCCGGGCCTGGCAGACGGCCGCGCTCAGCGACCACATCGCGGCCGCCGCGAGCGTGTGCTGGATGACCGGGCTCAAGGAGGTCATGGTCCCCGGCAACAACATCCTGCGCGGCCAGTCCTCCTACTACATGCTCCACCCCGGGCTCGCCCGGCACCTCGACTTCCCCGACGTGGCGAGCATCGGCGCCCCCAAGCCGATGCTGTTCCTGAACGGCGGACTCGATCCGCTGTTCCCCGCCGACGGCGTTCGCGTGGCCCACGACAAGCTGCGCGCCGTCTGGCGTTCCCGCCGCGCCGAGGAGCGGTTGCGGCTGATGACCTGGCCGGACCTCGGCCATGTGTTCACCGCACCTCTGCAGGACGAGGCCTTCGACTGGCTCGACACCGTCCTGTGAACCACCCCACCCGCACGAGAAAGGAACCGCTCTCCATGTCTCGTCGTACCACTCTCGCCCTGGGCACGGCCCTGGCCCTCGGCGCCGGTCTGGCAGTGCTCCCCACCCAGGCGCACGCCGCGACCGTCGTCGTCAGCAACTCCACCGACCTGTCCAACGCCATCAAGAACGCCACCGCGGGCACGGTCATCCAGGTGCGCGGCGGCACGTACTACCCGACGGCGACCATCCAGTCGACGGCGAACGGCACCTCCTCCAGCCGGATACACCTCCAGCCGTACGGCTCGGAGACCGTGAAGATCGACGGGTCGAACCTCCCCGACGGCGACTGGATCTTCAAGCTGACCGCCGACTACTGGACCGTCTCCGGGATCACGTTCCAGAACTCCCCGGACAGCGCGGTCGTCTGCCAGTCCTGCGCCTCCACGGTCTGGGACAACATCAAGACCATCAACGGCGGCGACTCCGGCTTCACGCTCACCGGCGACAGCACCACCAACAACACCGTCCGGAACATCGACTCCTACGGCCACTACGACCCGGCCAACCACGGGGAGAACGCCGACGGCATCGCCGTGAAGTTCGGCTCCGGCTCCGGCAACCTCATCACCGGAGCCCGCCTCTACAACAACTCGGACGACGGTCTGGACTTCTGGTCCTTCTCGTCGCCGGTCACCGTCGAGCACACCTGGGCGATGGGCAACGGCAGGAACCGCTGGTCGGACTCCGCGTTCGCGGGCGACGGCAACGGCTACAAGCTGGGTGGCGACGGCGAGACCGTCGCCCATGTCATCAACAACTCGGCAGCCTGGGACAACGCGGGCAACGGCTTCACCGAGAACAGCAACAAGGGCGCCATCGTCATCAACCGCACCACCGCCTACGCCAACGCCAAGTGGGGCTACTACTTCGCCACCGGCACGGCCCGCCTCGGCAGGAACCTGGCGGTGAGCAACAGCGGCGGCTCGGTCAACAAGGGCTCGTCGGTCGTGTCGTCCGGCAACAACTGGGACTCGGGCGTCTCGACCCCGGCGTTCCGCTCCACCAACGCCTCGACGACGTTCAACGCCCGTTCGTCGAGCGGCACGCTGCCCGCGACCACCTTCCTGACCACGGGCAGCACGACGATCGGCGCGACGATGAACTGAACGGCGACCAGTGCCGCGGCAGGCGACGTCCGCCCCGTCGCGACGCCCGGCACGCCCTCTCGCCGCACCGGCCGAAGACCCGAGTACATCCAGTACAAGGGCCTTCGGCCGGCACGCCGAGAGCACGCACCGGACGCCGCTCCTTCACGGGCGAACGCTGCCCGCCGCGGCACTAGGAGTACGCGGCCAGCAGGCGGTCGTACTCCTTCTTCGTCACCGGCATGACCGTGCCGTGCCTCGGGCTCGCGGGCAGTTCGTAGTTCTCGGACGGCGTCCACCGGCCCGAGGCGAGGTCGGTCGTCTCGAACGGGATGTAGCCCCGGCCGCCGTACTCGTCGATGAAGAGGTACCACTTCTCCTCGGTGTTCGACTTGAACACGGTCGGGCCCTCGCCCCGGCTCATCGCGCCGCTGCCGATGCAGTCGGCGACGAAGCCGTACGTCGTCGAGGTCAGGGAGCGCGACTTCTCGCCGGTGATGAACTTGGCGCACGGACTGGAGGAGTTCGGGTCGCGCTCGTCCTTGGTGTAGCGGTAGTACGTGCCCCGGTGCTCGACGACGGTCGAGTCGATGACCGAGTAGCCGGGGTCGTTCCACACCTTCGGAGCGCTGAACGTACGGAAGTCCTTCGTCGTCGCGTACATCATCTTGTTGTACGTCGAGCCGGTGTGCTCCGGGTCGTCGTCGGCGTAGAGCTTCGACGCCCAGAAGACGACGAACCTGCCGAGCCCGCTGTCCCAGTACGCCTCCGGTGCCCAGGTGTTGCCCGCGTTGTCGGGGGCCACCTTCACCAGGCGCTGGTCGGTCCAGTGGACCAGGTCCCTGGACTCCCAGATCATGACGGACCTGCTGCCGTGGCGCTGGACGTCGTCCCAGCTGCCGCTGCTGTTGCGGTACATGCGCAGATCGGTCGCGATCATGTAGAACCGGTCGCCCCTGGGGGAGCGGATCACGAACGGGTCGCGCAGGCCCTTCTCGCCGATGGTGGAGGTGAGGACGGGCGCGCCCGCGTTCAGCTCCCGCCAGCGCAGGGCGTCGTTGCCCTCGCTGAGCGCGTATCGGATCTGCTCGCCGTCGGCGGTGCCCTCGCCGGTGAAGTAGGCGAAGAGGTATCCCGCGTACTTCGTGGGTTTCTTCACCTTCTGCTCGGTGGACTGCGCCGGGCTCGGCGGTGCGGCCAGGAGGCCGAGGAGGAGAGCCAGGAGGGGGAGCAGGATCGTGCGGGCGGTGCGGCTCATGACACATCCTGTGGGGGGTTGGTGGATTCTGTTGGATGAGCTGTTCTCGGAGTGTTGCCAGTGGGGTTCGGCTCGTCAATCGGTGGGCGTGTGAAGACTCCGAGCGAAACTTTCGGGCGATTTCGCGGGGGCGCGGCAACCCTTTCCCGCCGGGCGGCGACCAGTGATCAGAAGCGGGCCGGGGCGGCCCCTCCGGCCCGCTTCGTTCCTCGTCTCCCTGAGGCGCGTCCCCTGCGAAAGGAACACCCGTGCGTCAGACCATCGGACGCCATCGAAGGACCCGCACCCTGTCGATCGCCGCCGCCGTGTCCGTCGCCGCGGGGGCGGGCGGCGTCCATCTCGGCCTCTCGCAGGACGGCGCCCGGGCCGCGGCCACCACGGTCACCGTCTCCAGCACCGCGTCGCTGGAGTCGGCCGTCGCGAACGCCGTCGCCGGTACGACGATCCAGGTGCGCGGTGGCATCTACCGGCCGACGAAGACCCTGAAGTCGACGGCGAACGGCACCGCCTCGGCCCGGATCACGCTCACCGCGTACGGCAGCGAGAAGGTCAGGATCGACGGGTCGGGGCTGGCGGCCGGCTCCTGGCTCGCCGGCATCTACGGCGACTACTGGACCGTCTTGGGCCTCACCTTCCAGAACTCCCCGGCCCAGGGCTTCGTCGCCACGTCGTCGGTCGGCGGGATCTTCAAGAACCTCGTCACCGCGAACAACGGCGACTCCGGGTTCACGCTGCGCGGCGACGGCACGACGAACAACCTCGTGCGCAACCTCGACAGCCACGGCAACTACGACGCCGCCGACCACGGCCAGAACGCCGACGGCATCGCCGTGAAGTTCGGCTCGGGCACGGGCAACAGGATCACCGGCGCGCGCCTCTACAACAACGCGGACGACGGGCTCGACCTCTGGCAGTTCTCCTCGCCCGTCACCATCGAGCACTCCTGGGCCTTCGGCAACGGCAGGAACCGCTGGAACGACTCCGCGTTCGAGGGCAACGGCAACGGGTTCAAGCTGGGTGGGGGAGGGGTGTCCGTCGCGCACTCCGTCAACGGCAACGCGGCCTGGGACAACACGTTGCACGGGTTCACGGAGAACTCCAACACCGGCGCGATCCTGCTCAACCGCAACACGGCCTACGCCAACAAGGAGAACGGGTTCCATCTCGCCACGGGCAAGGCCCGGTCGGCGCGGAACCTGGCGGTGGGCAACGGGACGGGGAAGGCGAAACTGGGCTCGTCCACGGTGTCGGCCGCGAACAACTGGGACAGCGGCGTGGCCACGCCGCCCTTCAGGTCCACGGACGCGGCAACCGCGTACGCGCCGCGGCAGGCGGACGGTTCGCTGCCGGCCACCACGTTCCTGACCACGGGCTCCACGGCCATCGGCTCGACCATGGACTGAGCTGCCGGGCACGGCTGAGCTGCCGGGCACGGCGCGAAAAGGCGCCCCCCGCCGGTCGTCACCGGCGGGGGGCGTTTTCCGTGCCGACCCCGAGGGGGGCTCTGGTCGGCACCTGCTGCCGGCCGAGGGGGGCTCAGGCCAGCAGGTCCACGCAGTCGAACGAGGTGCCCGGACTGAGGAACGCCGTGCCGCTCGAACCACTGACGATATTGAGTTTCAGTACGTTGTACTGACTGGTGTTCGACTTCCATGCACTGGCAGGGACGCTGTAGGTGAACGTGTGGTTGTTTCCCCGGTACGAACCCGTGGTGAGCGACCGGGTGGAGGGCTGCTTCGGGGCCGCCGGAATCGGCGAGACCCAGTCATTGATGGATACCCGCGGCCGCCCGCCCGCGAACGCGTCCGTGACACCGATCCGCAGGGTGTGCGCGGCGGCGGCCTGGGCGGCGGTGAGTCTGAAGAAGACCCGGATGCCGTCGTTGACGTCCTGCCAGATGTACGCGGGAAAGGACGCCGCCGGGTCACCGGCGCCCAGCGTGACGTTGCCCGTCCACTTCGCCGCGCGGCCGTCGGACGGATGCGCGTGCGTCATCAGGTCGGCGTTCTTGAACCCGCCGGGCGTGCCGTCCCAGTCGCCGAGCCGCCAGAGCGTCTTCGCGGTCGACGGATCACCGGTGATGGTGATGCTGTTCAGCGCGGTCGAGCCGCCCGCCGTCACCTTCACCTCCCGGGTGTGCACGGCCAGCTCGCCCTTGTGGACGGTCAGTGTGTACGTCCCCGGCAGCATCCCCCTGCAGGAGAAGGCGCCGGTTCCGGCGGCGGCCTTCGCCCAGTACTGGGCGCCCTTGTTCGCGAAACCGACCGTGTAGGCGTACCTCGCGTCCATGCCCTTGAGACCCACACCGGCCACCTTGCCGCGCCCGGCCCTGCCGACCCAACCGGTGATGCCGAGGCCGTCCACCCAGGACGTGTCCAGCTTGTCGTGGGCCAGCGAGGCCGAGGGCGCCCCGCCGTCCGTGAACGCCAGGACGTACGGACCCTGCAGGCCGAAACGTTCCGCCTCGGTCTGGGCCTGGTTGTAGTGCAGGATCTCGTAGAGACCGGCGCCGAGGTCGTTGGAGTGACGGAGCAGTGAGCGGTAGAAGGGGCCGCCCGAGGCCTTCTCGTGGTTGGAGCGGACGATCCACAGGCCGACCGAACCGGTGGTGAAGCCGATGTGGTCGTAGTCGACGACCCGCTTGCCCGAGTAGTGCTTGGAGTGGGTCGTGCCGTCCGCGCGCCGCCAGACGTCACCGGCCTCGATGACCTTGTCGGAGGCCTCGATCCAGGAGTCCGGCCCCTCGTTCGGGAACATTCCCGGCTTGAGGCGGACGAGGAAGCGGGTCGCCGTGAAGGACGCGTCCGCCTTGTTCGTCCACAGGTAGACGTTGTTCTGGCCGCTGCGGGCCGCGTACCACTGGGTGATCGCGCCGTGCACGGCCTTGATCAGGATCGTCGACCCGGACTGCTTCACAGTCACGGTCGAGGCGCCGAGACCCGACTCGACGTGCGAGTGCCTGCCGCCGTAGCCCTCGTACTCCTTGCCCCTGTAGCGGAGCGAGGTGAGGTCGCCGGTGGTCCTGGAGACCTTGAAGACCAGGTTCGCCCCGGTGTCGACGACGACGTTCTTTCCGTCGTCCGAGTGGCCGAACCCGGCGGCGGACGCGGTGGAGAGGAGGCCGGTGCCGCCCGCGACGGCGGCGCCGGTGGCGGCGACGCCGAGCGCGCCGGCTCCGAGCACGCGTCGGCGCGTGAGGCGTCTCTTGTGGGTGCTCAAGGGTGGTACTCCGGGATTGTCGGATCTTGGCTTACTTGTACGTGATGCCAGATGGCGAGAACTTGCTGGTGGTTCCGTCCACGCCGGTACCGATCCGGGTCGGCTCCGGGCCCTCGTCCTGGCCGGCGTCGCCGAGCGCGCCCCTGCCGAGGAACTTCCTGAGCTTGCCGTCGAACGTGCCCGACGCCTCGATCGTCCTGGTCAGGGCCATGGCCATGGCCATGGCCCTGCTGCCCCTGGCCGTCGGCCAGGTCGGGGCGGCGCCGGCGCCGGACAGCAGTGAGGTCGCCACGAGGGCACCGCCGGTCGGGGCGAGGGCGGCGACCGAGCCGATCACGGCCCTCCGGCCGGTGACCCGACGGCGGTGCCGGACGCGCTGTGCTGCAGGTGCGGTCATGAACCCGAATCCTTGCCGGTGGTGACTCTTGCGCCTACTGGTCGCCACCGGCGGAGAAAGGGTTGCCGCGTCCACGGATCCTTTTCACGAAAGATCTCTTCTACGAGTCGCCCTCGTCCGAGGAGTCCTTGTCGTCCTGGCCCTCGAAGCCGCCCGCCACCGCGAGGTCGTCGCCACCCGCCTTCGCGGTGATGGCGTAACGGTCGCCGCCCGCGTCCCGGCCGCCGCGCTCGTGGTTGTACTGCCCGGCGAAGACGAACTCGCCCTTGGGGGCCGTACGGCCGTCCTTGAGCACCCAGGTGTAGACCAGGAAGCCGTCGTCCGCCTCGACCGTGAGGTCGAAGTCCTGCTCCGGCAGCGAACGCCAGGAGCCGGCCGAGGTGACCCCGCCGGTCTGGGCGATCCGCAACTGGACGGTCAGCTCGGTGAGCTGCTCGCTCGTCTTCAGGGTGAGATTGCTCTGCGCCCAGAAGTCGTTGCTGTGCGGGTCGACCGAGCCGTCCGACCAGAGCGGACCGTCCTCCTCGTTCCCGGAGGTGGGCAGCTCCGGCGCGGTCGTGTCCTTGCTGGACGGGCTCTTCGACGGCGTCACACTGGGCTTGCTCTCCACCTTGCCGCCGGTGCTCGGGCTCGGACGGTCGGGGTGGATCGGGGCCCGGCTCGTCGCGGCCGGGGAGTCGAGCGGGGTCGGGGAGACCGTCACGGTCTGGTCGGCCGGCGGTGTCTCGCCCTTCACCGCGGAGGCGACCGCGTAGCCGCCGACCGCGAGCACACCCGCGACTCCGGCGGTGGCGGTGACCACCCGCACCCAGCCCCACAGCGGCGGCCGGGTCGTCTTGCGGCTCCGGGGCTCCTCGGGTGCGGCCATACCGCGCTCGATCCGGGCCAGGATGCGGGCGCGGTCGGGCTCGTGCGCCTCGGCCGACTCGCGCAGCCGGGCGCGCAGCTCCTCGTGCACGTCCCTCATCGGTCCCTTCCTCCACTGCCCGGCGCACCCGCACCGGTCACTCTCGCGCCCGGCACGCTCCCGCCCGTGATGCCGGCATGCATACGCCGTGTTGTGCCCTCGGTGCCGAGCAGCTTCTGCAACTCGGCCATCCCCTTGGACGTCTGGCTCTTCACGGTACCGACCGAGACCCCGAGAGCGAGCGCAGTGTCCTTCTCCGAGAGGTCGAAAGCATGCCGCAGGACCACACAGGCCCGCTTGCGGAACGGCAGTCTGCGCAGCGCCGACTGGACGTCGACCACGCCGGGCACGTCGGGATTCTCGGTCTTCTCCTCGCGCTGGGACCAGAACAGCGTGATCCTGCGGCGCTCACGGACCGCGCTGCGGATCCGGGTGCGGGCCAGATTGGCAACGATGCCACGGGCGTACGCCACCGGATGATCCGCCGCGCGGACCCGGTCCCAGCGGTGCCACATCGCGAGCAACGCGTCCGCGGCCAGGTCGTCGGCGGCGTCGGCCTCACCGGTCAACAGGTGGGCCAGACGGGAGAGTTCGGCATAGTGACGTTCGAAGAAGGCGTGGAACTCCACGGAGGCTGCGTCGTCGACGACAGTGCCCACGGGGACCTCTCTCCTGGCGGCGGCCACAGCAGCCGAGCCGGCTGCCTGTGCGTGTCATGTGGATGACATGTGATCGTCCGGGGCCGACCCCTGACGAGATCCGGAAGAGTAGCAGTGATCGTGAAAGGTGCTCGTACGCGGCTTCGACCGCCGTCTTGCAGGGAGAATTCCGATTCCGTAACACGGAGAAAACCTGAATCAGGTTCAACGGGGACACAATCCAGCCAGCATCCGCGCGTAGTCCACGCATGTCACTAGGAGCACCGTTCATGTCCGACGCACAGAAGGTGGCCGACCGGCCCGCAGCCGAGCCACCCGGGGCGAACAGCGTCGATCGCTTCTTCAAGATCAGCGCCCGGGGATCCACCTTCGCCCGTGAGATACGAGGCGGCCTCGCCACGTTCTTCACGATGGCGTACATCCTTGTCCTGAATCCCATCATCCTCGGCAACGCCAAGGACAAGTACGGCCACACCCTGGACGGTGCCGAACTCGTCACCGCCACCGCCCTCGTGGCCGCGGTGATGACCATCATCATGGGCGTCGGCGGCAACCTGCCGCTCGCGCTCGCCGCCGGCCTCGGCCTCAACGCGGTCGTCGCCTTCCAGATAGCCCCGCTGATGAGCTGGTCCGACGCGATGGGCCTGGTGGTCCTCGAAGGCCTGCTCATCTGCGTCCTGGTGGTCACGGGCCTGCGTGAGGCCGTCATGCACGCCATCCCGCAGCCGCTCAAGCAGGCGATCAGCGTCGGCATCGGCCTGTTCATCGCCTTCATCGGCTTCGTCGACGCCGGGTTCGTCAGCCGTATCCCGGACATCGCCGGTACCACCGTGCCGGTGCAACTCGGCGCCACGGGCGCGCTGTCCGGCTGGCCGATCCTGGTCTTCTGTCTCGGTGTCCTGCTGACCATCGGCCTGCTCGCCCGCAAGGTGAAGGGTGCGATCCTGATCAGCATCCTCACGATGACCGTCGTTGCGATCGTGATCAACTCGGTGGCCGACGTCAAGAGCTGGGGCCTGACCACCCCGAAGGTCCCCGACGACATCGTCGCCGCCCCCGAGTTCGGACTGATCGGCGACTTCAGCCTGTTCGGCTCGTTCGGCGAGACCACCGTCATCACGGTCGTCCTGCTGATCTTCACCCTGCTGCTGTCGGACTTCTTCGACACCATGGGCACGGTCGTCGGCATCACCGCCGAGGCGGGCCTGCTCGACGAGGAGGGCAAGGTCCCGAACCTCGGGCGGGTCCTCCTCATCGACGGCGCGGCGGCCGTCGCGGGCGGCGCCGCCTCCTCGTCCTCCGCGACCTCCTACATCGAGTCCGCGGCCGGCGTCGGCGAGGGCGCGCGCACCGGCTTCTCCAACCTGATCACCGGCGGCCTCTTCGCGGTGGCTCTCTTCCTCACCCCGCTGCTGACCATCGTCCCCATGCAGGCCGCCGCACCCGCGCTCGTGGCCGTCGGCTTCCTGATGATGACCCAGGTCAAGAACATCGACTGGGACAAGTACGAGATCGCCATCCCCGCGTTCCTCACCATCGCGGTCATGCCGTTCACCTACTCCATCACCAACGGCATCGGGGCCGGCTTCCTCGCCTTCGTCCTGATCAAGACGGTCCTCGGCAAGGCGAAGGAGATCCACTGGCTGCTGTGGGCCACCTCGGCCCTGTTCCTGGTGTACTTCGCGATCAACCCGATCCAGCAGATGTTCGGCGTCAAGTAACCACCGCGCCCCGTAGGGGGCGCGGGGAACCGCGCGATCAGCCGCATACGGCCGGCAGTCGAAAACGCCGGTAGACGAAAAACGAGGGGCCGCCCCCGGGGGGAGTGGGGCGGCCCCTCTCTTCAGATGGCTTCTGCGCGGCGCCGGATCACCCCTTCAACGCCGCCTCCATCACGGCCTTCGCAACCGGCGCGGCCAACCCGTTGCCGCTGACCTCCGAGCGCGCCGCGTTCGACTGCTCCACGACGACCGCGACAGCGACCTCCTTGCCGTCGGCCTTCCCGAACGACGTGAACCAGGCGTACGGCGTCTTGCTGTTGTTCTCGCCGTGCTGGGCCGTACCGGTCTTGCCGCCCACGGTCACCCCGCTGATCCGCGCGTTCGTGCCCGTGCCGTCCTCGACGACCGTCCGCATCGCCGACTGCAACTGTTCGGCGGTGCCGGCGCTCATGATCTCCGACGCGCCCGCCTCGGCGTCGTAGTCCTCCAGGACATCGTCGCCACCGTTGGTGATCTGCGAGACCATGTGCGGCGAGACCAGCCTGCCGCCGTTGGCGATCGCCGCAGACACCATCGCCATCTGGAGCGGCGTCGCGGTGACGTCGTACTGGCCGATGCCTGTCAGCGCGGTGGAGGACTCGTCCATGCCCGACGGGTAGACGCTCTCGTACGCCCGCACCGGCACGTCCTGCGTCTTGTCGTCGAAGCCGAACTTCTCGGCCATCGCCCTCACCTTGTCCTGGCCGAGGGCGACGGCCATCCTCGCGAAGACGTTGTTGCACGAGTACTGCAGCGCCGTACGGATCGTGGCGTTCTCGCAGGGCGCGCTCGGGTTCTCGTTCGACAGCTCCGTCGTCGTGCCCGGCAGGGTGTACGGATCCGGGCTGTCCGTCCTCGTGTCCACCGACGCGTACAACCCGTCCTCCAGCGCGGCCGCCGCCACGACCAGCTTGAACGTCGACCCCGGCGGCAGCGGCTGGCGCAACGCCCGGTTGGTCAGCGGCTTGTCCTCGTCCGCGTTGAGCTTCTTCCAGGCCGCAGCGGCGGTGTTGGCGTCGGTGAGGGAGGACGGGTCGTACGACGGGGTCGACACCACCGCGAGGATCCTGCCGGTCTTCGGGTCGATCGCCACGGCCGCGCCCTTGTTGTCGCCGAGCGCATCGAACGCGGCCTTCTGCACGGCCGGTTCGATCGTGGTGATCACATTGCCCGGGTCGGCCCGCTTGCCGGTGACCGTGTCCATCACGGTCTTCAGCCGGAGGTCCGTGCCGTCCAGCAGGTCCTGGTAGACGCCCTCCAGCTGCGTGGGCGCGTAGGCCTGCGAGGCGTAGCCCGTCACCGCCGCGTACAGCTCGCCGTCCGTGTACGTGCGCTTGTACGCGAGGTCGCTGTCCTTCGTCCGGGCCGAGCCGGTGACCGAGTCGCCCGCCACGATGATGTTCCCCAGCGGGTCGGCGTACGTCCTGATCACGTTGCGCCGGTTGTTCTGGTCGTCCGCGAGCGCCGTGCCTTCGTAGAACTGCACCCAGGTCGCCCGCACCAGCAGGGCGAGCACGAGCAGCAGGGTGAAGACGGCGGAGCGCCTGATCGTCTTGTTCATCGCACCCGGAACGACGAGCGGGATGCGATCAATCGTTCCCTTCGCCCGGTTTTCTCATGGGGTCCTCATGAAACCGGGGTTGCCCCCCGAGCCGGTTCGGGGTCCCGTTCCGGCCCGGCCCGGGGCCGGCTCCTCGTGGGCTCAGAGCCGCCGCGTCGCCAGCGTCAGCCGGTCGCGCGCGTCGAAGAGGGCGTCCTTGACCAGTTGTTCATGGGCGGGGGTCAGCCGGGCCACCGGGACCGAGCAGCTGATGGCGTCACGGGCCGGCGTGCGGTACGGGATCGCCACACCGAAGCAGCGCAGCCCCAGCGTGTTCTCCTCGCGGTCCACGGAGAACCCCTGCTCGCGGATCTGGCGCAGCTCCTCGATGAGCTGCTCCCGGTCCGTGATCGTGTGCTCCGTCAGCGCCGGAAGGGTCTCCGGGAGCATCTTGCGGACCTGCTCGTCGGTGTGGGTGGCCAGCAGTGCCTTGCCCAGCGAGGTGGAGTGGGCGGGCAGCCGGCGGCCGACACGGGTGAAGGGGCGCAGATAGTGCTGCGACTGCCGCGTGGCCAGATAGACGACGTTCGTGCCGTCGAGACGGGCCAGGTGGATCGTCTCCGTCGTGTCGTCCGACAGCCGGTCCAGCGTAGGCCGGGCCAGCGCCACCACTTCGTCGCCGTCGATGTACGACGTGCCCACGAGCAGCGCCCGTACGCCGATGCCGTACCGCGTGCCCGTCGCGTCCGTCTCGACCCAGCCCAGCTCCACGAGGGTGCGGAGCAACATGTACAGGCTCGACTTGGGGTAACCGACGGCTTCCTGGACCGCTGCCAGGGAGTGCATTCCGGGGCGCCCGGCGAAGTATTCGAGCAGCTCAACGGTCCTCACCGCCGACTTGACCTGTGCTCCGCCGCCCGTCTCGACTGCCGACATCGCCCTTGACCCCTATCGTTCGACGGGAAATAGTCTCAGACAGCATATTCATCATCAGAGACAGCGTTCAGCATATCGAACGACCCTGGTGAATGGACCCAGAAATACGCTCAGGAATACGTGGAGGAACCCCCGGTGGCAGCAGCACCAGTCTGGAGTGTCGACCCCCGAACCGGGAAGCAGCGCGAGCAGGTTGCGGTGGAAGCCACAGCCCAGGAGGTGGACGCCGCCGTCCGCGCGGCGCACGCCGCCCGCGGCTCCCTGGCCGACCGCACGGTCCGCGCGGCCTTCCTGCGCTCCGCCGCCGAGCAGCTCCAGGCGGCCAAGGACCAGCTCGTCGAGGCCGCCGACGCGGAGACCGCGCTCGGCCCGGTCCGGCTCACCGGTGAACTCGCCCGCACCTGCTACCAGCTGCGGGCCTTCGCCGACATCGTGGACGAGGGCGCGTTCCTCGACGTGGTGATCAACCACCCCGACGACACGGCCACCCCGCCCATCCCCGACCTGCGCCGCTACAAGGTCCCGCTGGGCGTCGTCGCCGTCTACTCGGCCTCGAACTTCCCCTTCGCCTTCTCCGTCCCCGGCGGCGACACGGCGAGCGCGCTGGCCGCCGGCTGCCCGGTCGTCGTCAAGGCCCACCCCGACCACCCGGCGCTGTCCGAGCTGGTCGCGATCGTGCTGCGCCGGGCCGCCGCCGAGCACGGCATCCCCGAGGGCGTCCTCGGCCTCGTCCACGGCTTCGAGGCAGGCGTCGAGCTGGTCAAGCACCCGCTCGTCACCGCCGCCGGCTTCACCGGTTCGGTACGCGGCGGCCGCGCCCTCTTCGACGCGGCGGCCGCCCGGCCGGTGCCGATCCCGTTCCACGGCGAGCTGGGCTCCCTGAACCCCGTCCTGATCACTGCGGCCGCCGCCGAGGAGCGTGCCGAGGCCATCGGCACCGGCCTCGCCGGCTCCATGACCCTCGGCGTCGGCCAGTTCTGTGTGAAGCCGGGCCTGGTGCTGGCGCCCGCCGGTGCCGCCGGTGACCGGCTGCTCAAGTCGCTCACCGACGCGGTCAGCGACGTCGGCTCCGGGGTCCTGCTGGACCACCGGATGCGCGACAACTTCCTCGCCGGTGTCGCCGAGCGCGCCGAGCTGCCCGATGTGGAGTCGCCGGTGACCGCCGGCGCGGGCGGCGAGCACACCGTCAGCCCCGGCTTCCTGACCGTCCCCGCCGGCAAGCTGGCGGCCGAGGGCGAGCACGACCTGCTCCTGGAGGAGTGCTTCGGGCCGCTCACGGTCGTGGCGC
The DNA here is from genome assembly GCF_036346855.1 of Streptomyces europaeiscabiei. NCBI lineage: Bacteria > Bacillati > Actinomycetota > Actinomycetes > Kitasatosporales > Streptomycetaceae > Streptomyces > Streptomyces europaeiscabiei. The sequence goes on along the minus strand of NZ_CP107841.1, from coordinate 2,459,929 downwards.
GCTACGAGGACGAGGACGAGGCCAAGTCGGTCCTGTCCCGTCTGCCGGGCAACCTCACCGCCACGGTGCACGTGTCCGGTTCAGAGGCCTCCGGGGAGGGGCGTGGGCCGGAGCTGCTGGCCGAGCTGACGCCGCTGGCCGGGCGGGTGCTGGTGAACGGCTGGCCGACGGGTGTGGCCGTGGCTGCGGCCCAGCACCACGGCGGGCCCTACCCGGCGACGACGTCCACGTCCACGTCGGTGGGCGGTACGGCGATCGAGCGCTGGCTGCGGCCGGTGGCCTACCAGGGGGCGCCCGAGGCGCTGCTTCCGGCGGAGCTGCGGGACGAGAACCCGCTGGGGCTGCCGCGGCGGTTCAACGGCCACCTGGAGCGGTAGCGGCGTAGGGGGTTCGGCTCGGTGCGGACTGCGCGTGCGTCATGGACGTTCGCGCAGTTCCCCGTGCCCCCAAAGGGGCGCGGCTGGGGTCCGGGAGCTGCGAGAATCCCCCAATGGACGTCGAAATTCCCGAACTTCCGTTCTCTCTGCGCACATACGGACCCGATGGGCACTGGTCCCATGAGGACGGGGTGCTCACCGGGTGGGCCGGTCCTCGGCAGGACCGGTTCGTGCCGCCCACCGGCGAGGGCCTGGATCCCGCTTCGGACGCGCCCCGGCTGCTGGGTTCGCCGGAGGGGGACTTCCAGCTGATCGCCCGGGTCACCGTCGGTTTCGCCGCCGGGTTCGACGCGGGCGTTCTGTACGTGCACGTGGGGGAACGGGCCTGGGCGAAGCTCTGCCTGGAGTACTCGCCGGACGTGCCGACCGTGTGCACGGTGGTCACCCGGGGACATTCGGACGACGCCAACTCCTTCACCGTGGAGGGCAGCTCGGTGTGGCTGCGGGTCAGCCGCACCGGCCGGGCCTTCGCCTTCCATGCCTCCCGTGACGGCAAGCAGTGGACCTTCGTCCGTCTCTTCACCCTCGCCGACGAGCAGGAGAGCGGCGCCGCCCTGGTCGGCTTCATGACCCAGTCCCCGATGGGCGAGGGCTGTGTGGTCACCTACGACGAGATCGAATTCCGCCCGGACTGGCCGAAGGACCTGAGAAACGGCGGCTGAGGGCAGCTGACGCAGCCGGGGGTCGCGCCCCGTCTCTCAGAGGTGCGGGGAACGGCGCGAGAACCCCCACCGAACCCGCACAAACCCACGCACTCGGGCCGCCTCCACTCCCACCCCCAACAGCCCGCCCCCTCAAGCCGCCCCTCGGGGTCGAAGGGGCAGCGCCCCTGGAGACGGGACGGGTAGGGGCGGCGGGGGCGAAAGGAATCCCCGGAACCACACCGCCCCCGCTCACGTCCTCCCCGCCATGATCAAGGACCGTGTGGACCGAGTGACCGGAGCGCGCGTGATCAGGGCCGCGCTCCCCGCCGAGGCCCCGGCCATCACCGCCCTGCACGCCCGCGCCCGAGCGAGGTACTACCCGAACGGCACCCCCGAGGACGGCACGGACTGGCTCGCCTCCTGGCGGCACGCCGTCGAACGGCCGGACGGGCAGGTGCTGTGCGCGGTGGAGCGCGGCCGCATCACCGGCATCGCCTCCTTCCGCCGCGCCGACGCCGCACCCGCCGACACCGTGTACCTCGCGCAGTTCCACGTCGATCCCGACCTGTGGCGCCGGGCACCGGCCGGACGGGCAGGTGCTGTGCGCGGTGGAGCGCGGCCGCATCACCGGCATCGCCTCCTTCCGCCGCGCCGACGCCGCACCCGCCGACACCGTGTACCTCGCGCAGTTCCACGTCGATCCCGACCTGTGGCGCCGGGCACCGGCCGGTCCCTGCGCGCGGCCTGTGTGGAGGCGTGGCGGGTGGACGGCAAGCGCGCGGCAGGCCTCTCCGTACACCTCGACAACCACCGGGCCCGCGCCTTCGGTACCGGCCTGGGCTGGACCCCCGACCCGCAGCACCCGCCCAGCCCGGAAGACCACCACGTCCTGCTCCCCTTCACGGTGACCGGGGTGTGAGCGCGGCTGGGGCATGAGCGCGGCCGGGAACATGTGCGGTCCGGCATGCGCGTGGCCGGGAATGAGCCAGGCTGCTTGAACGTTCACCAACCGTAGAAGCGGAGGCCGTCTCCGTACCCGTACGACCTGGAGAGAGCTGACACCATGCGCGTCGAGATCTGGAGCGACATCGCCTGCCCCTGGTGCTACGTGGGCAAGGCCCGCTTCGAGAAGGCCCTCGCGGCCTTCCCGCACCGCGACGGCGTCGAGGTGGTGCACCGCTCCTTCGAGCTCGACCCGGGCCGCGCCAAGGACGACATCCAGCCGGTCCTCACCATGCTGAGCAAGAAGTACGGGATGAGCGAGGCGCAGGCCCAGGCCGGCGAGCACAACCTCCGTGAGCAGGCCGGCGCCGAGGGGCTCGCCTACCGGGCCGAGGGCCGTGATCACGGCAGTACCTTCGACATGCACCGCCTGCTGCACTTCGCCAAGGAGCAGGGGCGCCAGAGCGAGCTGCTGCAGGCCTTCTACCGGGCGAACTTCGCCGAGGAGCGGTCCGTGTACGCCGACGCGGACGCCTATCTGGTCGAGCTGGCCGTCGAGGCGGGGCTGGAGGAGGACGCGGTCCGCAAGGTGCTGGCCGATCCTGGCGCGTACGCCGACGCCGTCCGCGCGGACGAACGGGAGGCGGCGGAGCTCGGCGCGAACGGGGTGCCGTTCTTCGTGCTGGACCGGAAGTACGGGGTCTCCGGAGCGCAGTCCGCGGAGGTGTTCGAGAAGGCTCTCGCCCAGGCGTGGGGGGAGCGGCCGGCGCCGTTGCAGGTCGTGGCGGCCGAGGGTGCGGAGGCTTGCGGGCCGGACGGGTGTGCGGTGCCGCAGTAGGCCGCGAGACCCGCACCGCAGGTCAGCTGCCATGCATAAGCATCACTTGGGGATAGCGCGCAAAACATCTCAATGGACGTGAGATGCGCCCGGCCCCACAGTGGTGACATGGAGACCTTCGAGAGCCTCATCCGGACCGAGTTCGCCCCGAAGAACACCTATCTGAACACCGCGAGTACCGGGCTGCTGCCGGCCCGTGCCGTCGACGCGATGAAGGCCGGTATCGAGTCCGTGGCGGCCGGGCAGCCGCAGGACATGTTCGCCGATGTGGAGGCCGCACGGGCCGCGTTCGGGCGGATCGTCGGGGTGCCGGACCGCCGCGTGGCGGCCGGGGCCTCGGTCGCCGTCTACAGCGGGCTGATCGCGGCCTCGCTGCCCGAGGGCGCGGAGGTGCTGACCGCCGAGGCCGACTTCACGTCCCTCGTGAACCCCTTCCATGTGCGCGACGACCTCAAGGTGCGCCAGGTGCCGCTGGAGCGCGTCGCCGAGTCGGTGCGGCCCGGCACGGCGCTCGTCGCGGTCAGCGCCGCGCAGTCCGCCGACGGCCGGATCGCCGACCTGGACGCGATCCGCGAGGCCGCGCGGGCGCACGGGGCGCGTACGTACGTGGACGCGTCGCAGTCCGTCGGCTGGCTGCCGATCGAGGCGGACGTGTACGACTACGTCGTCTCCGTCGCCTTCAAGTGGCTCGTCTGCCCCCGCGGAGTGACCTTCCTCGTCGTCCCGGAGGACCTCGGCGGCCTCACCCCCGTCTTCGCCGGCTGGGTCGCGGGGCAGGAGCCGTGGGACAGCTGCTACGGCCCCATCGAGGAACTCGCCGACTCCGCCCGCCGGTTCGACGAGAGCCCCAGCCTCTTCTCGTACGCGGGCGCCCGCCGGTCCCTGGCGCTGATCGAGGAGCTGGGCGTGGCGAACGTGCGCGATCACGACCTGGCGCTGGCCGACCGGTTCCGCGCGGGCCTGGCCGGCCTCGGCCACGAGCCGGTTCCGGCGCCCGGATCGGCGATCGTGTCGGTACCCGGACTCGGCCACCGGCAGGCGGAATTGAGCCGCGCGGGGGTCGAGATCTCCGACCGCGCGGGCCATCTGCGGGCCGCCTTCCACCTGTACAACACGCGAGGGCACGTCGACCGGCTCCTGGACGTTCTGTCCGACTGACTTCCGAGACCCACTGGCGCGGACCGTGCCTCGGACGCTAGGAAGGCATCACTAGGTGGTGGTGCCGGTGGAGCCGACGCTCGAACAGCCGTTCACCGATGTGGAGTTGCATCGGCGGCTGGTGTACGGGGACGAGTCCGCGCTGCGTGAGGCGTACGCGGCGTACGGGGGACTCGTCCGGCGGGTGGCCGTACGGGTCACCCGCAGCCCGGCGGCCGCCGAGGACGTGGCGCAGGAGGTCTTCGCCCAGCTGTGGAGCAGGCCGTACGGCTTCGATGCGCGCCGGGGCTCGCTGCGCACCTGGCTGTCCATGGTCGCCCACCGGCGGGCCGTGGACTGGGTGCGCGGCGAGGCCCGGCACCGCAAGGACGCCCGCGCCGACGACTCCGCGCTGCACGCCATCCCCGACGCCGGGCCCGGCCCGGACGAGGCGGTCGTCGACCGGGAGCTCTCCCTCCTGCTGCACACCGCCCTCGCCGAACTCCCGCGCCCCCAGCGGGAGGTGGTCCACCTCGCCTACTTCGCGGGCCGCACCTACCGCCAGGCCGCCGCCGAACTGGGCATACCCGAGGGCACCGCGAAGACCCGGCTCCGCTCGGCCCTGCGCAAGCTGGCGGAGTCCCTCGCGGACCCACCGGACCCGGCAGTGGTGAGGGGCGCGTGATGGGGGCGTACACCGCCGTCCGGGCCGCGCGGAGCGTGCGTATCGTGGACGTGGCAGGGCGAAAGGGCGGCGCGCGATGACCAACGACCACGACGGCGTACGGGAGCTGCTGGCCGCCTGGGCGGTCGGCGCGCTCCCACCCGGCGACCGGCGCACGGTCCCCCTGCACCTGGCCGGCTGTGAGTCGTGCGCGGCGGAGGCCGAACGGCTCCGCGACACCGTACGCCTGCTGGACGGCACGCCGGGACCGAGTGCCGTGCCCGGTGGTTCCGTGAACGGAAGCGCCGACGGTGTCCTCGCGCTCGCCCTCCGCTCCCGCCGGCCCCGCGCCGCCGAGATCGCCCACCACGCCGCCCCGTACGCAGCCGCCGTGGCCGGACTCCAGGCGCTGGTCCCGGAGTTGGACGACCGCTGGGGCACGCCGGTCGTGCACGGCTGGGACGCGCACGCCACCGTTGCGCACCTTGTCGCGGCCGACGAGCACCTGGCCGTACGCCTGGGCCTCGACACGCGCCTGCCCGCCTCGCACATCCCGGAGGGGATGCCCGCCGGGGACGCCTGGGACAGGCGTACCGCCGACGTCATCGCCCACGAGCACGGGCGCACCCCCGGGGAGACGGTCGCCACCTGGGCGGCGCAGGCCGCCGCGCTGCTGGCCACGCCCGAGGCCGGCGACCCCGAGCTCGCCGCCCGGCCGGTCACGGTGATGGGCCTGCGGCTGCCGGTCGCCGACCACTTCGTGGTCCGCGCCTTCGAGGCGTGGATCCACACGGACGACATCGGCCGCGCGCTCGGCCTCCCCGTCCCCCCGCCCCCCGACGAGCACCTCTGGTCCCTGGTCCGCCTGGCCGTCCGCATCCTCGGCCCGGCCCTCCACGCCGCGCCCCCCGTCCTGTTCGAGGTCACCGGGCCCACGGACACCAGCTGGATCCTCGGCGACGACACCGAGTCCGTACGCGCCGAACTCACCCTGGACCCCGTCGACTTCTGCCTCCTGGTGGGCGGCCGATACGCCCCGGACGAGGTCCCGAGGGGCATCACGGGAGACGAGAGCGCCGCGAGGACCGTACTGGAAAGGGCGGCGTCGCTGGCGTGGCTGTGAGAGTGGGGCCGTCCTGACGCAGGTGCGCATCACACAGATGCGCATCCGCGCCCATGAGGGGCGCGGGGCTCCGACATGTGCGGCTCCGCCACACGGGCGCGACCAGCCCCACCGACCGGCAGCCGCCCACAACCGTGGTGGCCGCAGCCGATCGGGACACGTGAAAGGGCCGGGCGGTCGCTCGGGGGCAGCGACCGTCCGGCCCCGTCAACGGGACGGCGGGGTCACCGCACCGGGGTGAAGTCCCGTGCTCCGATGAACTCCGGCCGCGGAACCGGCGCCGAGAACGGCTCGACCGCCGTGTTCTCCACGCTGTTGAACACGATGAAGACGTTGCTGCGCGGGAACGGCGTGATGTTGTCGCCGGAGCCGTGCATGCAGTTGCAGTCGAACCAGGTCGCCGAACCGGCCTTGCCCGTGAACAGCTTGATGCCGTACTCGGAGGCCATGGCCGTCAGTGCCTCGTCGGAGGGGGTGCCGGCGTCCTGCATCTGCAGCGACTTCTTGTAGTTGTCCTTCGGGGTGGCCCCCGCGCAGCCGAGGAACGTCCGGTGCGACCCCGGCATGATCATCAGACCGCCGTTGGTGTCGTGGTTCTCCGTCAGCGCGATCGACACGGACACCGTCCGCATGTTCGGCAGGCCGTCCTCGGCGTGCCAGGTCTCGAAGTCGGAGTGCCAGTAGAACCCGGACGCGCCGAAGCCCGGCTTCACGTTGATCCGCGACTGGTGGACGTAGACGTCCGAGCCGAGGATCTGCCGGGCCCGCCCGACGACCCGCTCGTCGCGCACGAGCTGCGCGAACAGCTCGCTGATCCGGTGCACCTCGAAGACCGACCGGATCTCCTGCGACTGCGGCTCGACGATCGAGCGCTCGTCGGCGCGGATCGCCGGATCGGCGACGAGCCGCTCCAGCTCCTGCCGGTAGACGGCGACCTCGTCCGGCGCGATGAGCTGCTCGACCGGGAGGAAGCCGTCGCGCTCGTACGCCTGGAGTTCGGCGAGGGAGACGGGGCCGGGCGTGCCGGGGGAGCCCCAGACGACCGGGTCCTGACGCGGGACCGACACCTCGGTGGCTCCGCGGCTGGGGTAGAGGTCGGTGATCGTGGTCATGGTGGTCAGCCCTCCTCCGTCAGTAGGGGATAGACGCCGTTCTCGTCGTGGTCCTCCCGCCCGGTCACGGGCGGGTTGAACACGCAGAGGCAGCGGAAGTCCTCCTTCACCCGCAGCGTGTGCCGCTCGTGCCCGTCGAGGAGGTACATGGTGCCGGGCGTGATCGTGTAACTCCGCCCGGTCTCCTGGTCGGTGAGCTCGGCCTCGCCCTCGACGCACACGACGGCCTCGACGTGGTTCGCGTACCACATCGACGTCTCCGTACCCGCGTACAGGACGGTCTCGTGCAGGGAGAACCCGACGCGTTCCCGGGCGAGCACGATCCGCTTGCTCTCCCACGTGCCGGACGCCGACTTCACATGCCGGTCGGTTCCTTCGATGTCCTTGAACGAACGGACGATCACGGTGTTGCGATGCCTCCTCGATAGGTTTCTCCGGTGATCCGCTGAGGTCTCAGACGGTCTCCCGCACGGCTCGGGCGAGGACGCGCAGCCCCTCGTCCAGCTCGTCGGGGGTGATGGTGAGGGCGGGCAGCAGCTTGACGACCTCGCTCTCCGGGCCGGACGTCTCGATCAGCAGCCCGAGTTCGAAGGCCCGCTGGGCGATCCGCCCCGCGCGTGCCTTCTCGTGGAACTCGATGCCCCACACCAGGCCGCGCCCCCGGTACTCCTTCACGTCGGCGAGGTTCTCCTCGGTGATCGAGATCAGCGTCTGCTCGACCTGCTCACCGCGCTCCCGGGTCTGCTTCTCCATCGCGGAGCCGTCCGCCCAGTACGCCTCCAGGGCGGCCGTCGCCGTGACGAAGGCGGGGTTGTTGCCGCGGAACGTGCCGTTGTGCTCGCCCGGCTCCCAGATGTCCAGCTCGGGCCTGAACAGGCAGAGCGACATCGGCAGCCCGTAGCCGCTGATGGACTTGGAGACGGTCACGATGTCGGGGGTGATGCCCGCCTCCTCGAAGGAGAAGAAGGCGCCCGTACGACCACAGCCCATCTGGATGTCGTCGACGATCAGCAGCATGTCCTGCCGCTCGCACAGCCCGGCGAGCGCGCGCAGCCACTCCGGGCGGGCGACGTTGATGCCGCCCTCGCCCTGCACGGTCTCGACGATCACCGCGGCGGGCTTGTTCAGCCCGGACCCCTGGTCCTCAAGGAGCCGCTCGAACCACAGGAAGTCGGGGACCTGGCCGTCGAAGTAGTTGTCGAACGGCATCGGGGTCCCGTGGACGAGCGGAATGCCCGCCCCGGCTCGCTTGAAGGCGTTGCCGGTGACCGCGAGCGATCCGAGCGACATGCCGTGGAAGGCGTTGGTGAACGACACGATGGCCTCGCGCCCCTTCACCTTCCGGGCCAGCTTCAGCGCCGACTCCACCGCGTTGGTGCCGGTCGGCCCCGGGAACATGACCTTGTAGGGCAGGTCGCGCGGCCGCAGCACCAGGTTCTGGAAGGACTCCAGGAAGGCCCGCTTGGCGGTCGTCGACATGTCGAGCCCGTGGGTGACGCCGTCCCGCTCCAGATAGTCGATGAGGGCGCGTTTGAGCACGGGGTTGTTGTGGCCGTAGTTGAGTGACCCGGCGCCGGCGAAGAAGTCCAGGTAGGTGTGGCCGTCCTCGTCGTGCATCCGGCTGCCCTGCGCGCGGTCGAAGACGGTGGGCCAGCCGCGGCAGTAGCTGCGCACCTCGGACTCCAGGGTCTCGAAGACGCTATGAGAAGAAGGTGCGCGGCCGGAGGCCGCTCGGTTGAGGGCGGTGGTGGGAGACGGGTGGGAGGGCTGGGTGATGGGCACGTCGAATCGCTCCTCGATGCGTGGGGGGAGAGAGGAAGAAGGGAGGGGAGGGGGAGTGCGGGTGGGCTCAGGGGAACAGCGGGCCGATGCGGTGGAGCATCTCGGGCTGGTGCGGGCCGTCCGGGAAGTCCGCCGCCTCGAACAGGACCGTGCGCTCGATGTCCGCGCCATGACGTTCGGCGTACGAGGCGAACAGGCGCTCGGACGCGGTGTTGCCCGGAGTGATGGTGGTCTCGACGGTGGTCAGGGGGTGCCGTCGCGCGACCCGTGCCGTGAGCCCGTCCAGCAGTGCGGCCGCGAGGCCGAGCCCCCGGTGCGCCTCGTCGACGGCCACCTGCCACACGAGCAGGGTGTCCGGCCGCTCGGGCCGCACGTACCCGGTCACGAACCCGACGGGTTCTCCGGACTCGTCCCGCGCCACCACCGAGGTGTCCGCGAAGTCCCGGCACCACAGCAGATAGCTGTACGAGGAGTTCAGGTCCAGGGTTCCGGAGTCCCCGGCGATACGCCACAGCGCTGCGCCGTCCGCCACGCCGGGGCGGTCGATCCGAATCCCTTCCACGATTTCCTCAGGAGCTTCCAGGGGCTGGGTGTGCAGGTCTGCTTGTGCGGCAGTCATACGGCTTGAATTTACCCAGCGGAATTTCGGATTGCATCGCCCCGCGGGGTTACGTATGCGCCGCCCACGTGTTATCACGCGGGCGTGAGTGCTCCGGGGAAGCGAGGTGGATCTGATGGTTTTCGTCCGGAAATTACCGGACGAAAAGGGTGCGCTGTGGAGTCGGTCACACGTGCGCAACCCTCACGAGATCTGCTCGAATTGCGCCCCTCGGTGTTCGCGAAATCTTTGCGTTTGAGGAAGGGAAGAGCGGGCAGAAGAATACGGGGTTCTACCCGCTGAATTCAATGAATTCCCGTCTGGGGAAAAGTGCCGAGATCGCCCTTGGCGTGGCCTTTTACGACCAGGCCTCTGCCGTGGCCCGTCGGGCCCCCTCCAGGTCGACCGTCGCGCCGAACTCCACCAGGGCCGCGCCCAGCCCCGCGAGACCGGAGTGCACGACCCCCGGGGTCGCGTCGGGGCCGTAGTGGTTCACACGGATCATCTCCGAGGCGAGGGTGCCGCCGCCCGCGGCCAGCGGCAGGGCGGGGTCCGCGGCGAGCGCCTTGGCGACCAGCTCCGACGCGTCGACCCCGGCCGGCGCCCGCAAGGTGGTGGCGACCGGCGCGGCGTCGGCCGCCTCGTGGACGTACGGCTCCAGGCCTCCGCCCAGCGCGAGCGCCCCCGCCCGGGTCGCCGCGGCGGCGGACGCGTGCCGGGACATCACCGCGTCGAGCCCCTCCGCCTCGATGCGCTCCAGACAGGCCTCCAGGGCGAGCATCTCCAGCTGGGCGGGCGCGTGGAGGAGCGCGCGGCGGCCGCCGTCGATCCAGCGCTCCTTCCAGTCCAGGAGGGAGAGGTACGAGCGGCGCGGGGCCCGCGGGTTGGCGGCCATCCGCGCCCACGCCCGCTCGCTCACGGAGATCGCCGACACCCCGGCCGGGCCGCCCATGGCCTTCTGCGCCCCGATGACGCACAGGTCGACACCCCACGCGTCCGGCAGCACCGGCTCGGCGCCGACGGAGGCGACCGCGTCCAGGTAGAAGAGGGCGCCGTGCGCGCGGACGGCCTCGCCGATCTCCGCCACGGGGTTGGTGTTGCCGGTCGCCGCCTCCGCGTGGACCAGTGACACGAAGTCGATCGCCGGGTGTTCGGCGAAGGCGTCCCGGATCCGCGCGGCCGTGACCGCCGTGTGGAAGGGGACGGCCAGGTCGATCACGGTCGCCCCGCAGTCCCGCAGCCAGTCCCCGAAGGTCCGCCCGTACGGGCCGGTGATCACGTTCAGCGCGGTCGTGTCGGGCCCGGCGGCGCCACGGATCGCGCCCTCCAGCGGCAGCAGCGCCTCGCCCTGGGTGATCACGACGTCCTGCGTGGTGGAGAGCAGCCGGGCCACCCGGTCCTCGATCGACGCGAAGTGCGCCGCGCTCAGCGGGGCCAGATCCAGAAACGGGTGTGTCACGGGGTGCTCTCTTCGTTCACGGGGTAGATGGTGTCGAGGGTAGGTCGAGCGTGAGCAGTGTGCTTCGGGCCCCTCCGGCCGGTGACTTCCGAGGTCGATCGGCTCGGTGACCATCGGATTGGTTTGAGGGAGTCAAACATCTCCTTATAATCGGATGTCTGTGCCCCATCTGTGCTTCATCAGTTCCCCGCATCCCCGCATCCCCCGCATCCCCCCGTTCCCCCACAGGAGGTCTCCCCGTGAACTCGGTCCTCGGACGCCGGCCCCGCGTGCTTGCCGCCCTCACCGCGACGGCCGGACTGCTGCTCGTCGCCGGCTGTTCCTCGGACGGCGACGGCGACGCAGGCGGCACCAAGACCGCGGCCGGCGGGGTCGAACTGGTGAAGGCCGGTCAGCTCACGACCTGCACCCACCTCCCGTACCCGCCGTTCCAGTCGGAGATCGACGGCAAGGTGCAGGGCTTCGACGTGTCGCTGATCGACCTCGTCGCCGAGGACCTCGGTGTGAAGCAGGACATCGTCGACCAGCCCTTCGAGAACTTCAAGACCGGTGGGTCCCTCAACGCCGGCCAGTGCGACCTCGCCGCGGCCGGTATGACGATCACCGACGAGCGCAAGAAGAACGTCGACTTCTCCGACCCGTACTTCGAGGCCACCCAGGCCGTCCTCGCCGACAAGAACGCCGGCATCGCCTCCTTCGCGGATCTCAAGGGCAAGAAGGTCGGCACCCAGGCGCAGACCACCGGCGAGGACTACGCGAAGAGCAAGGGCATCGACTCGGTCTCCTTCGAGTCCTCCGACGCCGTCCTCAACGGTCTGCGCACCAAGCAGGTCGACGCCGTGATCATCGACTACCCGGTCGTCCGGGGCTGGCTGAAGGACAAGGCGAACGCCGACGCCTTCGAGGTCGCCGAGCAGCTCAACACCGGTGAGCAGTACGGTTTCACGGTCAAGAAGGGCAACACCGAGCTCGTCGCCGCCATCAACAAGGCGCTGGCGGACGCCAAGTCCGACGGCACGTACAAGAAGCTGTACGAGCAGTGGATCGGCCCGTACGACGAGGACGCCGCCTCCGCCTCCCCGTCCGCCTCATGAGCCCGACCGACACGGACACACCGCTGCAGCCGAAGAGGAAGGGCCTGAGCCGAAGCCGCAGGCGCGCTCTCTCCCGGGGCGCGCAGTACCTCGTGTTCGTCGCGGCCGTCGTCGCCTTCGCGGTGTCGGCCGACTGGGCCCGGCTGAAGAACCAGTTCGCCCAGTGGGACATCGCCGAGCAGATGTTCCCCGACGTCATCACGCTGGCGTTGAAGAACACCGTGCTGTACACGCTGTCCGGCTTCGTCTTCGGACTCGTCCTCGGCATGGTCATCGCGCTGATGCGACTGTCGTCGGTGGGCCCGTACCGCTGGTTCGCCGGTGTGTACATCGAGATCTTCCGGGGCCTGCCCGCCCTGCTGATCTTCATCTTCATCGGGGTCGCCGTGCCGCTGGCCTTCCCCGGCACGGAGATCCCCGGAGGCACGTACGGCAAGGTGGCTCTCGCGCTCGGTCTGGTGGCCGCCGCGTACATGGCGGAGACGATCCGCGCGGGCATCCAGGCGGTCCCCAAGGGGCAGCTGGAGGCGGCCCGTTCGCTGGGGTTCTCACCCGCGCGCGCGATGGTCTCGATCATCATTCCGCAGGCGTTCCGGATCATCCTGCCGCCGCTCACCAACGAACTGGTCCTCCTCTTCAAGGACTCCTCGCTCGTCCTGTTCCTCGGCGTCACGCTGGAGGAGCGCGAACTGTCCAAGTACGGCCGCGACCTGGCCAGTACCACCGCCAACTCCACGCCGATCCTGGTCGCCGGCCTGTGCTACCTGCTGGTGACCGTCCCGCTCGGCTTCGTCGTGCGCCGTATGGAGGCGAAGGCCCAGGAGGCCGTGAAATGACCCGGCCCGAGATTCGAGTACGCGCTCTGCACAAGTCGTTCGGCGACAACGAGGTCCTCAAGGGAATCGACCTGGAGATCGGCCGGGGCGAGGTCGTGTGTGTGATCGGCCCGTCGGGATCGGGCAAGTCGACCTTGCTCAGGTGCGTGAACCTCCTGGAGGAGCCCACCAGTGGCCAGGTCTTCGTCGGCGGCACCGAACTCACCGACCCCGATGTCGACATCGACGCCGTACGCCGTCGTATCGGCATGGTCTTCCAGCAGTTCAACCTCTTCCCGCACCTCACGGTGACCGAGAACCTCACGCTGCCGCAGCGCAGGGTGCTCAGGCGCGGCAAGGCGGAGGCGGCGAAGGTGGCCGCCGAGAACCTGGAGCGCGTGGGCCTGACCGAGAAGGCGAACGCCTACCCCGCCTCCCTCTCCGGCGGTCAGCAGCAGCGGGTCGCGATCGCCCGCTCACTGTCGATGGGCCCGGAGGTGATGCTGTTCGACGAGCCGACGTCGGCGCTGGACCCGGAGTTGGTGGGGGATGTCCTGGCGGTGATGCGCATGCTCGCCGAGGAGGGCATGACGATGATGGTCGTGACGCACGAGATGACGTTCGCGAGGGAGGTCGCCGACAGGGTGGTCTTCATGGACGGCGGGGTCGTCGTCGAGGACGGCACCCCGAACCAGGTCATCACCAATCCGAGCCACGAGCGAACCCGCCACTTCCTGTCGCGTCTGCTGGACCCGGCGATGGCGAACGTCGAGGAGGACGACAGCGCCCCGTGAGGGGCGCGGGGCGGTGACATGTGCGGCTCCGCCGCGTGGGTGCGACCGGCCACAACGGACCCTGGGTCGACATGGTGCCCCGGGGGAGCCTTATCGTGCGGTACATGAGCGATCACGCTGTTCTGCACGTAAAGGGACGGATCCTCGTCGGCGCGGAGGACGTCCGCGACGAACTCTGGGTCGTGGACGGACGCGTCTCCTACGACCGTCCGCTCGGCGCCCAGGACGTCCGTACCGTCGAGGGCTGGGTGCTGCCCGGCCTGGTCGACGCGCACTGCCACGTGGGCCTCGGTCCGCACGGGCCCGTACCGGAGGACATCGCCGAGAAGCAGGCGCTGACCGACCGCGAGGCCGGCACGCTGCTGATCCGCGACGCGGGGTCCCCCTCCGACACCCGCTGGATCGACGACCGCGACGACCTCCCGAAGATCATCCGGGCCGGCCGCCACATCGCCCGCACCCGCCGCTACATCCGGAACTTCGCCCATGAGATCGAGCCGGAGGAGCTCGTCGCGTACGTCGCCCAGGAGGCTCGGCGGGGTGACGGCTGGGTGAAGCTGGTGGGGGACTGGATCGACCGGGGCGTCGGTGACCTGACGGCGTGCTGGCCCCGGGAGGCCGTCGAGGCGGCCATCGCGGAGGCGCATGTGCTGGGCGCGCGCGTCACCGCCCACTGCTTCGCGGAGGACTCCCTGCGGGACCTGGTCGAGGCGGGCATCGACTGCGTCGAGCACGCGACGGGACTGACCGAGGACCTGATCCCGCTCTTCGCCGCCCGTGGGGTCGCCATCGTCCCCACACTCGTCAACATCGCCACGTTCCCGTCGATGGCGGCCGGTGGCGAGGCCAAGTTCCCGCGCTGGTCCGCGCACATGCGCCGCCTCCACGAACGCCGCTACGACACCGTCCGCAACGCCTACGACGCCGGCATCCCGGTCTACGTCGGCACCGACGCCGGCGGCTCCCTCGCCCACGGCCTGGTCGCCGCCGAGGTCGCGGAACTGGTCACCGCCGGCATCCCACCGGTCGAGGCCCTCGCGGCGACCACCTGGGCCGCCCGCGACTGGCTGGCCCGCCCCGGCCTGACCGAGGGCGCCCCGGCCGACCTGGTGGTCTACGGACAGGACCCCCGCACGGACGTCCGCGTGCTGGCGGCCCCGTCGAGGGTGGTGCTGAACGGGCGGGTGGTCGGCTAGGCCGCCGGCGGACTGTCGAGTCCCAACTCCCGTTGTGTGTCAGGACTGTTGACCGCGCACTGAAAACGTTTTAACTTCCCTTCACTCGGACTTCGAGATGTGAGGGGGACCCGTGGCCGCTGTACTACGGGAACGCACAGGTGCAGAGGGGGTCGGGTCGGCGAACCGTCGGACGGACGGGCCGTCACCGCGACGAAAAGGTTTTCAGAGCCAGAGCCAGAGTCAGAGCCACAGCCGGAGTCGGATGCGGGGCTCCCGCACACTCGTCCTGCTCATGCTCCCCGGCCTCGGCTACTTCCTGCTGTTCCACTACGGCGCCCTGGCCGGCAACCTCATCGCGTTCAAGGAGTACGTGCCGTTCGACGGCATCTGGGGCAGCCCCTGGGTCGGCACGGGCAACTTCCAACGGATGTTCGAGGACGGGGCGTTCTGGGCGGCCGTCCTCAACACGGTCTGGATCGCCGTCCTCCAGCTCGTCTTCTACTTCCCGGTACCGCTCGCCCTCGCCCTGCTGCTGCACAGCCTCACCCGGAGCAGCGTCCGCCGCTTCGTGCAGTCGGTGGCGTACCTGCCCCACTTCATCTCCTGGGTGATCGTCGTCGCCCTCTTCCAGCAACTGCTCGGCGACACCGGACTGCTCAACTCCTCGCTGGACGGCATGGGGTTGAGCACCGTCGACATCATCGGCAACCCGGACGCGTTCCGGCCGCTCACCGTCGCCCAGGTCATCTGGAAGGACGCCGGCTGGGGCACGATCATCTTCCTGGCCGCCCTCGCCCAGGTCGACGAGCAGCAGTACGAGGCCGCCGCGATCGACGGGGCGGGCCCCTGGCGCCGCTTCTGGCACGTCACGCTGCCCGCCATCCGCCCGGTGATCGTGCTGCTGCTCATCATGCGGCTCGGGGAGATCCTCTCCGTCGGCTTCGAGCAGATGCTCCTCCAGCGCGACGCGGTCGGCCCGGAGGCCGCCGAGATCATCGACACCTTCGTCTACTACCAGGGCATCGTCGGCGGCGACTACGGATTCGCCGCCGCCGCGGGCCTGTTCAAGGGCGTCATCGGCGCGCTGCTCGTGTACGCCGCCAACAAGGTCGCCCACCGCCTCGGCGAACAGGGGGTCTACAAGTGAGCGCCCGCACCGGCACCCGCACCCGGACCGCCGGCCGCGGTACCCCCCGTACCGCGGTCCGGCCCGGCTGGATGGAGAAGCCGAAGCCGGTGACGCAGGCCGCCAAGGCCGTCGCCCTCGCCGTCGTCGTCCTCCTGGTGTGCGTGCCGTTCCTGGTGATCGTGTCGACGTCCCTCGCCTCGACCGACGAGGTGGTGGCGGGCGGCGGCTGGGTGCTGTGGCCGACCGAGCCCAGCCTCGACGCGTACCGCGACATCCTCGACGGCGGCATCGTCACCCACGCCCTCGCCGTCAGCGCCGGTGTCACGCTCGCCGGCACCCTGCTCAGCCTCGCCTGCACGGTCACCCTCGCCTACGCGCTCTCCCGCCCCGGTGTCCTCGGCGGCCGGCCGGTGCTGCTGCTGATCCTGTTCACCTTCCTCTTCCCGCCCGGCATGATCCCGAGCTTCCTGCTGGTCAAGGAGCTGGGTCTGCTGGACAGCTACGCCTCGCTCGTCCTGCCCGTCCTCGTGAACGTCTTCAACCTCGTCGTCCTGCGCGGCTTCTTCCAGGGCATCCCCGAGGAGCTGTACGAGGCCGCCCGGCTGGACGGCGCGGGGGACTGGCGGGTGCTGTTCTCGGTCGTCCTGCCGCTGTCCAGGGCCGCGCTCGCCGTGGTCGGACTGTTCTACGCGGTGGCGTACTGGAACTCCTGGTTCTACGCCTCGCTGTACCTGGAGAGCGACCACTGGCCCCTCCAACAGGTGCTGCGCACCTACGTCGTGGCCGGTTCCGGCCTCACCGACGCGACGACCGGCGAGGCCACCGTCACCGCGCCGCAGACCGTGCAGATGGCGGTGCTGGTGATCGCCACCGTACCGATCCTGCTCGTCTACCCGTTCCTGCAGAAGTACTTCACGAAGGGCGTGCTCACCGGCGCCATCAAGAGCTGACACCAGAGCCCCGGACCTCTGGACCCGACACTCCATCAAGAGCCGTGCACGGAAAGGTCATCCGCTCATGCCCAGCATGTCCCGCCGTACGTTGCTCCGCTCCGTGGCCGCCGGTGGCGCCGCAGCCGCCGCCCCCGCCCTGCTGACCGCCTGCTCCACCGGCTCCGGCGACAGCGACATCTCCAACGCGGGCAAGAAGCTCGCGCCCTGGCCGGCGTACATCCCCGCGAGCGGTCCGAAGCCGGACCTCGCGCCCACCGAGGCCGGGGTCCAGGCGGGCTACACCGCCTACCCCGCCGACCTGGTCAAGTCCGTCTCCCGCACCCCGGGCGACGGCTCCACGGTCAGGGTCATGTCCGTGTCGTTCGGCACGCCGCCGAAGGCCGCCTCCGCCAACCGGTTCTGGGCGGCGGTCGAGAAGGCCCTCGGGGTGAGGATCGAATACACGATCGTCCCCCAGGCCGACTACCAGAAGAAGATGGCGACGGTGATGGCGGGTGACGCCGACACCCTGCCCGACATCATCAACGTCTTCTCCGGCTTCGTCCTGCCCCGCGAGGCCGAGTTCGTCCGGCGCCGCGCCGAGGACCTCACGCCGTACCTCTCCGGCGACGCGATCGCCGACTACCCGAACCTCGCGAACATCCCCACCCACGCCTGGCGCGACATGGGCCGCATCGGCGGTCTCCTCTACGGCATCCCGCTGGAGCGCCCCCTGCCCGGCTCCACACTCTGGCTCAACGAGGGCATGTTCACCGACGCGGGCATGAAGGAGGGCTGGACCGCCGACGACTTCGCCGCCGTCGCCAAGCGGGCCACCGTCGGCCGCACCTACGCCCTCGGCGCCGCCGCCGGGTCCCTCTTCGGCAACGCCGTCCACGCGGCCGCCCACAACTCGCCCCTGGAATGGGCCGTCACCAAGGGCGGCACCTTCGAGACCGCCTGGGCCGACGAGCGCTTCAAGGCGGCCATCGCCTTCCAGGCACGGCTGCGCAAGGACGGCTCTTACCACCCCGACGCCACGTCCGTCTCCCAGATCGACCTGACCACTCTCTACTACAACGGCACGGTCGGCTCCATGCAGGACGGCTTCGGCGCGTACCTGCCCAAGTACCGGGAGAGCAAGGGCAAGTTGACCCCGGCGGCGGCCCTTCCGTACAGCGTCGGCGGTGAGCCGGGCGGTGTCGTCGCCGCCCGCCGCTCCTTCGGCTACACCGTGCTGAAGAAGGCGAAGAAGGAACGGATCGAGCTGCTGCTGCGCATCCTCGACCTCCTCGCCGCCCCTTTCGGCAGCGAGGAGTGGGAACTCGTCCACTACGGCGTCGAGGGCACCCACTTCACCCGCGCCGCGGACGGCTCGCCCGAACCCACCAAGCTCGGCGAGGTCGAGAACAACACCAACCTGCCGCTGAAGTACCTCGCCGAGGGCCCCCAGGTGCTGTTCGTACCGGGCATGCCGGACGCCGTGAGGGCCCTGCACGCCTGGCAGCGGAAGGTCGTTCCGCACGCCGTCCGCAACGCCTCCTTCGGCCTCCAGTCCGCCACGAAGAACTCCCGGGGGACCACCCTCAAGGCCCTCGTCGAGGACACGATCACCGGCATCGTCGCCGGGCGCCTCCCGCTCTCCGCATGGGACGCGACCGTGAGGACGTGGCGGCAGCGGGGCGGCGACAGAATGGCCGAGGAGTTCGCGAAGGACTACGCGGCCAACGCTTGAACAGCGGGCCGGCGTTCGGCGGCAGCGGAACGGAGACGCGGGGGATGGGGAACGACATGGAGCCCGAGCAGACGCAGTCCACGGAGTCGATGTCCGAGGGGCTGGTGTCCGGGTCGTCGGTGCCCGAGATGCCGGTGCCCAAGACACCGGTGTCGAGGGAACCAGTCGCCAGGGAACCAGCCGCCAAGGACCCGGTGTCCAAGGGGCGGGTCACGATTCGTGAGGTGGCCGAGCGGGCCGGGGTGTCGACGGCCACCACCTCCCGCGCGCTCAGCGGCAACCATCCCGTGCCCGCCGCCACCCGGGCCCGCGTCCTGCGCGCGGCCCGCGAGCTCGACTACGTCGCCAACGCGCACGCCCGCGCCCTGGTCGGCGGCGGTCGCAAGATGGCCGCCGTCGTCGTCCGCCAGGTCACCAGCCCCTTCTACGCCCAGGTCGCCGAGGGCGTGGAGGCGGAGGCAGCCGACCGGGGCTGGCTGTGCGTGGTCGGCGCGACCGGGGGAGACCCGCAGCGCGAGATGGAGTTCGTGCGGCTCATGCGGGAGGAGGGGGCACGGCTGGTGATCCTGGTGGGCGGGGTCGTCGAGGACGACGCGTACCGCTCGCGCGTGGCCCAGTACGCGCAGGCACTGGACTCCTCCGGAGCCCGGCTCGTGCTGTGCGGGCGGCCGGCCCCCGATCCCGGGATCCCGGCGCTGGTCGTCGAGTTCGACAACGAGGCGGGGGCGCGGGCGATCACCGGGCATCTGCTGTCGGCCGGGCATCGCCGGATCGTCTTCCTCGGCGGGCTGCCCGGGAACACGGCGCTCGACGCCCGCGTCGCGGGGTACCGGGCCGCGCTGGCGGAGCACGGGCTGCCGCCCGAGGCCGCGTGGGTCGTGGACTGCGGACTCGGGCGCCCGGCCGGACTGCGTGCGATGACCGAACTGCTCAAGGAGACAAAGGAGTTCACGGCCGTGTTCGCGGGGGACGACATGGTCGCCGCGGGGGCGCTCCGCGCGATCGCCGACCAGGGGCTGAGCGTTCCCGATGACATCTCGGTGGTCGGGTACAACGACATTCCGCTGGCCGAGGACTTCAATCCGCCGCTCACCACGGTGCGTACGCCCGCGGAGGAGTTGGGGCGGGCGGCTGTGCGGATCGCCCTGCGAGATCCGGGGCATGCGGCGGGGAGCCACCACGTGCTGGGCACGCACATAGTCGTACGCCGCAGTGTGGCTCCGCCGGCGGCTCCGCAGGTAAGGCCGTAGGGCGACCGCGGGTGATTCGCGGCTGGTCGCGCAGTTCCCCGCGCCCCTTCGGGGCGCGCTGCCCTGCTCCCCGTCTACACCTCACGGAGGATTCACTCCTGTATGACCGCGCCGCACGCGTCGCCCGCCGACAGCTCCACGCTCCCGCCCACCGATCTCCTCCTCTCCCCCCTCACCGGCTGGACCCGCGCCCACTGGGAAACCGTCGCCGATCGGCTGCTCGACGGGCTGGTGCCGTACGCGTCGCCGGGGCTGGCCCAGTACCGGCTGCCCGGGCGGGCCAGTCACTCCGGGCCCCTGTCCGACGGGCTGGAGGGGTTCGCCCGCTCCTTCCTGCTCGCGGCCTTCCGGATCGCGGGCTCGGGCGGCCGGGTCGCCCCGGCCCTGATCGAGCGGTACGCGGCCGGGCTCGCCGCCGGAACCGATCCGCGCGGCGGCGCCGAACGGTGGCCGGCGATCACGGACCGGGCCCAGCCCATGGTGGAGGCCGCGTCGATCGCGATCGCCCTGCACGAGACCCGCCCGTGGCTGTGGGACCACCTCGACGACGCCGTACGCGGGCGGATCGCCGACTGGCTGGGCGGGTTCGTCGGAGCCGACGTCAACGACTCCAACTGGCGGCTCTTCCAGGTGATCACCGAGGAGTTCCTCGCCTCGGTCGGCGCCCCGCACAGCCGCGCCGAGATCGACGCGGGGCTCGCCCGGCTGGAGGACTGGTACCGGGGCGACGGCTGGTACACGGACGGCGACGGACGGAAGTTCGACTACTACAACGGCTGGGCGCTGCACCTGTATCCGGTGCTGTGGGCGCGGATCGCGGGCCCCCGGGCGGACGCGGGGCTGGTGGCCCGGCATCGCGGTCGGCTGCGTGAGTTCCTCGCCGCCCACCAGCACTTCTTCGGCGCCGACGGGGCACCGGTACACCAGGGCCGCTCACTCACCTACCGTTTCGCGACCGCCGCCCCGCTGTGGGCGGGCGCCCTCGCCGAGGCCACGCCCCTGCCGCCCGGCCGCACCCGCAGGCTCGCCTCCGGTGCCCTGAAGCACTTCGTGGAGCGGGGCGTGCCCGACGAGCGGGGCCTGCTCACGCTCGGTTGGTACCGGCCCTTCCTCCCCGTCACCCAGCGCTACTCGGGCCCCGCCTCCCCGTACTGGGCGAGCAAGGCCTTCCTCGGCCTCCTCCTGCCCGAGGGCCACCCCGTGTGGACCGCGCCCGAGGAGCCCGCGCCCATCGACACGGCCGACACCACGCTCGCCCTGCCCGGCCCCGGCTGGCTGCTGCACTCCACCGCCGCCGACGGGCTCGTACGCCTCGTCAACCACGGCAGCGACCGGCTACCGCCCCCGCCCGCCACCGCCGACGACAGCCCGCACTACGCCCGGCTCGCCTACTCCAGCGCCACGGCACCGGAGACCCCGAGCACCCCGCAGGCCGGCCCCGACAACCACCTCGCCCTGCTCGCCCCCGACGGCACGCCCTCCCCCCGAGGCCGCATCCACCCCTTGGGCGCCGAGGGCCGCCGCGCCGCGTCCCGGTACGGCGACGGAATCGAGACGGTCAGCGTGGTGCACGGCCCCTGGGAGGTGAGGGTGCACCGTGTCGAGAGCCCGGCCGGCACGCCCGTACGGGAAGGGGGCTGGGCCGTGGCCGACGACATCACACCGCCCACGGGGGCGTCGGGGCCGGGCTGGGCGCTGGCCCGCCGTGCGGACGGTCTGACCAGCGCGATCGTGGGTCTGTACGGCTGGGGCGACGGGCCCGGAGCCGTCGTACGGGCCGTCGGCGCGAACGCGTACGGGCACCACTCGGCGACACCCGTACTCGAAGAACCGGGAGGGGCGGGCCGGAGCGGTCCTGTCCTGGTCACCCTCGTCCTGCTCAGTGGTGACCCGCGCGCCCCGCACACCGGGGCGAGCGCGACGGTCGACGCCGACGGAGACGTGGACATCCGCTTCCCGGACGGCACCCGGGAACGGGTCCGCCGGAGCGAACTGCCGTACGGAACCGGGTCGCTGCCGCTCCCTCAGGGGCAGTGGCCGAAGTGACCGTCGCGGCGTACATACTCAGGCCGACCGTCCAGTGCCGCGGCGGGCGTCGCGACGGGGCGAACGTTGTCTGCCGCGGCACCGGCCTCTGCGCTCAGTGGTCCGCCAGCGTCATCGCCCGGTCCAGCGCCTGGAGGAAACCGTTGACCGTGACCCGGTCGCGGACCGCCAGGCGCAGCCATTCCTCGTCCAGCCCCGGGAAGGTGTCGCCGCGGCGGACGGCGAAGCCGAGGCTGCGCAGATGCCGACGTACGGCGGTCGCGCGGGGCAGCCGGACCAGCACGAACGGGCCCTCGGCCGGCTCGGTCACGACGAGGCCGTCAGGGGCGAACTCCTGCAGCCCGGCGACCAGATGGGCCCGGTCGGCGGCGATCCGGCCGGCCGCTTCGGCCGCCTCCGCCAGCGCCCGGTCCGACACACATGCCTCGGCCGCCGCGAGGGCGGGCGTCGACACCGGCCACAGGGGCTGGGCGCGCTCCAGTTCGGTGATCGTCCCCGGGGCGGCGAGGACGTAGCCGATCCGCAGGCCGGCCAGCCCCCAGGTCTTGGTGAGGCTGCGCAGGACGACGAGGCCGGGCACGTCCGTCCGCCCGGCCAGCGCCTCGCGCTCGCCGGGCACCGCGTCCATGAACGCCTCGTCGACCACCAACGTCCGCCCCGGGCGGGCCAGTCGGGCGATGGACGCCGCCGGGTGCAGCACCGACGTCGGGTTGGTCGGGTTGCCGATGACGACCAGGTCCGCGTCCTCCGGGACGGCCGCCGGGTCCAGCCGGAAGCCGTCCGACTCCCGCAGCAGCACCCGGTCCACGGTGTGCCCGGCGTCCCGCAGCGCGGCCTCCGGTTCCGTGAACTGCGGGTGCACGACCACGGGTTGCCGGACCTTCAGGGCACGGGCCAGCAGCACGAAGGCCTCGGCGGCTCCCGCCGTGAGCAGCACCCGGTCCGTCGGCAGCCCGTGCCGGGCCGCCACCGCCTCCCGGGCGGCCCGCCCGTCGGGGTAGGAGGCCAGCCCGGCCAGCGACCCGACTATCCGCTCCCGCAGCCAGGCGGGCGGTGTGTCGGCCCGGACGTTCACGGCGAGATCGATGAGCCTCGCCCCGTCGTCCCGTACCTCGGCGTCGCCGTGATGCCGCAGGTCGTGACCGGTGTGCCGCAGGTCGTTCCTGTTCCCGGAGTCGGATTCAGTGTGCATGGGAGTGCGCGTGTCCCCAGTGATGGTGATCGTGGCCTTGGTGCCCGTCGTCGTCCGGATGGACGCGCGGCTGTCGCGGCAGCCCGGTGGCGTTCTCGACGCCGGGCGGGGTGCCGCCGTGGGGGGAGGAGTCGTGCGAGACGCGGTTCATGTGCGGATCGCCCTCCAGCGCCTCCCGGTACCGCTCCACGACCAGATCGAGCAGCTCCGGCTCCGGTCCGATGACATCGGCCGACCGTACCCCGATCTCCGGACGAGCGGCAGCCCAGCCCTCGGTCTGCTGCCGCACCCGGTCCGCCGGCCCGCCGGTGAGCGGGAAGTACGGCAGCACGACGATCCGCCGCGCGCCCAGCTTCACGCACCGGTCGAGACCGCTCGGCACGTCCGGCGCCGCCAGCGACACGAACGCCGTCTCCACACCCGCGTACCCGCGTCCCTCCCACAGCAGCCGGGCCGCCCTGTGCACCTCGGCGTTGGCCCCGGGGTCGAAGGACCCGTGGCCGACGAGCAGCACGGTCACATCGGCCCGGTCGCCCGGCGTACGCGGCGAGGACGCCCCCAGGGCCTCCTCCGTCCGCCGCTCCAGGAGGTTCAGCAGCGCAGGGCGCGGGCCCGGCGGACGGCCGCAGGTGTACGAGATCCCCGGGTGCCGCTCCCGCGCGAGGGCCAGCGCCGCCGTCACGTCCCGCTCGGCCCGCCCGGTGGGTTCCGACGTCAGCGGGACCACGGCGAACCGCCGTACCCCCCGCTCCGCCAGCTCCTCCACGGCCTTGCCCAGCGACGGCCGGGACGGCTCGACGTAGCCGCCTGCGACGGGCAGCCCGGGGTGTCGGCGCCCCAGCTCGCGCAGTAAGTCACGGAACGCCTCGGCTCCTGCCTCGTCCTGGGTGCCATGAGCGGCGACGAGCAGGGCGGGCGGCGGGGTGGTCACGATGTCTCCTCGGAAGCGGAAGCGATGGCTATCGCGGAAGCTGGGTGCGGGTGCGGGTGCGGGTGCGGGTGCGGGGCGGAAGGCAGGTGGTGCGGGCGGGCTTTCAGGGGTGGGTCGGTGGCGGTCACCGTTGTCCCGATCGCACCGTCGTCCACCGAGCCGCCGTGGCTCCCACAGCCACAGCCACAGCCACGGCGTCGGCCACAGGCACAGGCACTGTCTCCGCCACGGTCTCTGTCACGGTCTCGGTCTCGGTCATGACGATCATCATGCCGACCGGCGTCGAGGCCGGCGAAGCCAGGGTTCGCAGGCCGGCTCGACTCGTCCGGCAGCGAGGCGTCCCGCACCGCACCGGCCGACGCGACGGCACACGTCACCCTCGCCGACCGCCCGTCCGCCGGCACCGACTTCCGCTTGGGTACGAGGAGTTGGCCTCCGCTCATCAGCGCGGCGGCCTCCGCGACGGACGGGGTGCCGACGGAGGCGAGGGTCGCGTCGGAGGGGTTCGGCACCTCCACCGCGGCCAGTTCCTCCGCGGCGTAGGCCACGAGGGGGACGCCGAGGCGTTCGGCGGCCTGGACGAGGCCGGGTTCGTCGGCCTTGGCGTCGGCGGTCGCGAGCACGGCGACCGACCCCGGCGAGAGCCCGGCTTCCCGCAGAGCGCCCTCGATCAGGCAGAGGACCTCCGCCACCGGCACACCCTTGGAGGCGCCCACACCGACGACGAGGGAGCCGAGCCCATGGTCAGCCACAGCCGCGCCCATTGAGGGGCGCGGGGCCAGGACAGGGGCGGCTGCGCCGCGCGGGCGCGACCAGCCACGACGAACCCGCGGTCAAAACCGGGCCTCCCCACTCCGCACCCGCTCGGGGCGCCGCAGCCGACAGCCCCCGCTCTTCCGGTAGCAAGTACCCATGGCGGTCTTCGTGGCACTCGGCGCGTTCCTGATGACGCTGGTCGGCGGCTGGACGGCACAACGGGTGACGGACCGCCGTCACCTGGTGCTGGGCCTGGCCGGCGGCCTGATGCTGGGCGTGGTCGGCCTCGATCTGCTCCCCGAGGCACTTCAGGCGGCCGGCGAGGAGGTCTTCGGCGTACCGGCCGCGCTGCTGCTGTTCGTCGCCGGTTTTCTCCTGACCCACCTGGTGGAACGCCTGCTGGCCGTACGGCAGGCGGCGCACGGGGGAAAGGAGCACAACGGCCGTACGCCCCAGGTGGGCCTGACGGCCGCCGCCGCCATGGTCGGGCACAGCGCGATGGACGGCGTCGCGATCGGCGCGGCCTTCCAGATCGGCGACGGCATGGGCATCGCGGTCGCGCTCGCGGTGATCGCCCACGACTTCGCGGACGGCTTCAACACGTACACGCTGACGAGCCTGTACGGCAACGCCCGCCGCCGCGCGCTCGCGATGCTGTTCGCGGACGCGGCGGCCCCGGTGGTGGGAGCCGCCTCCACCCTGCTGTTCACGATCCCGGAGGGCCCCCTCGGCTGCTACCTCGGCTTCTTCGGCGGCGCGCTGCTCTACCTCGCCGCCGCCGAGATCCTCCCCGAGGCCCACCACGAACACCCGGCCCGTTCCACCGTGCTGTGCACGATCGCCGGGGCGGCCTTCATCTGGCTGGTGGTGGGCGTGGCGGAGTGAACGGGAGGGCTCGAAGCCGGGCGCGGCTCCGGCCGGGCCGCCGCTCATGAGATCCGGCATCTCTCCACGAACCGCCGGGCGACACCGGGCTCGGCCGCCCAGTGCGTGTGCAAGTAACTCGCGTGCACCCCTTGCTGCACGAACCCCTCGACCCGAGGCCGAGGGCTCCGTACTCCCCAGGCGGGAGCCGGTCCGGCCCCGGGCTCGACGACCGTCCGGTGGAATTCGTGCGCCCGCATCCGGGTCCCGGCCGGCGCGAGCACGCTGTCGCCGACGGCCACGGCGTCCCGGTATCCGAGGGTCAGCCGCTCGTCCATCCGCGCCGTGGCGTCGAGCACCCCGCACATGGGCCGCCCGTCCAGCTCCCGGCACAGGTAGAGCAGACCGGCGCACTCGGCGGCCACCGGAGCCCCGCCGAACGCCAGCTCGGCGACCGCCTTGCGCAGCGGCTCGTTCGCGGACAGCTCGGCGGCGTACATCTCGGGGAACCCGCCGCCGATCACCAACCCGCCCGTCCCGTCGGGCAGTTGCTCGTCGCGCAGGGGGTCGAAGACGACGACCTCGGCGCCGGCGGCGGTCAGCAGCTCGGCGTGCTCGGCATAGGAGAAGGTGAACGCGGGCCCGCCGGCCACGGCGACCACCTCCCGCCTCCCCGTGACGGCGGCGACGGGCGGCTCCCAGGCCGCACCCGACAACGGCCCCGCGCTCCGGGCGAGCGCGACCAGCGCCTCCAGATCGCACCCCGCCCGCACCTGCGCGGCCATCGCCGCCACGGCCTCCACCGCCGCGGCCTGCCGCTCGGCGACCGGGACCAGCCCCAGATGCCGGGACGGGGTGTCCACCTGGGGAGCCCGCCGCAGCACGCCCAGCACGGGCACACCGGTCGACTCCAGGGCGTCCCGCAACAACTCCTCGTGCCGGTCCGAGGCGACCTTGTTGAGGATCACGCCCCCCATCCGCACCTCGGGATCCCAGGAGGCGAACCCGTGCACCAGCGCCGCCACCGACCGCGACTGCGACGACGCGTCCACGACCAGCACGACCGGCGCCCGCAGCAGCTTCGCCACATGCGCGGTGGACGCCAGTTCCCCTTGCCCCGAGGCCCCGTCGTACATCCCCATCACACCCTCGACGACGGCGATGTCGCACCCGCGCGCCCCGTGCGCGAAGAGCGGCGCGACCAGTTCGGGTCCGCACAGGTACGCGTCGAGGTTCCGCCCCACCCGCCCGCTCGCGAGCGCGTGGTATCCGGGGTCGATGTAGTCCGGCCCCACCTTGTGCGGGGACACGGCGAACCCACGCTCGGTGAGCGCGGCCATCAGCCCCGTGGCCACGGTGGTCTTGCCGCTGCGCGAGGAGGGCGCGCCGACGACCAGCCGGGGGACGGAGGGCAGGGGAGCGGAGGGAGAGAAGGTCACGGCGTCACCACTCGATGCCCCGCTGGCCCTTCTGGCCCGCGTCCATGGGGTGCTTGACCTTCGACATGTCGGTCACGAGGTCCGCGAAGTCGACGAGCTTCTCCGGCGCGTTCCGCCCGGTGATCACGACATGCTGGGTCCCCGGCCGGCTCCGCAGCACGTCGATCACCTCGTCGGTGTCGATCCACCCCCAGTGCAGGGGGTACGCGAACTCGTCCAGCACATACAGCTTGTACGTCTCGGCCGCCAGGTCCCGCTTGACCTGCTCCCAGCCCTCCCGGGCCTTGTCCTCGTTGGCCGAGTTGTCACCCTGCACGACGTCGCGCTGCACCCACGACCAGCCCTCGCCCATCTTGTGCCAGTCGACGGACCCACCCTCACCGGACGCCCCGAGCACTCGCAGCGCGTTCTCCTCGCCGACCTTCCACTTCGCCGACTTGACGAACTGGAACACCCCGATCGGCCACCCCTGGTTCCAGGCGCGCAGCGCGAGCCCGAACGCGGCGGTGGACTTCCCCTTGCCCACGCCCGTGTGGACGAAGACCAGTGGACGATTCCGGCGCTGACGAGTCGTCAGTCCGTCGTCGGGTACGACACTCGGCTGTCCCTGCGGCATCTATGCGGCCCTCCTCGAAGTTCCCTGCGGTCCCTGCGTTCCGTGCGTTGCCTGCACATCCCGTACCAGCCCGGCGATGGAGTCGGCCCGCAGCTCGTCCAACGTCACCGCCGTACCGCCCAGTTCACCAGCGAGCTGCCCGGCGAGTCCCAGCCGGACATGGCCCGACTCGCAGTCGACGACCACGGAGGCGGTGCCCTCGGCCGCGAACAGCCGGGCCGCCCGCCCGGCGAGCGCGACGGGTTCCGGCCCGCCGGTCGCCCGGCCGTCGGTCACCACGACGACCAGCGGCCGTCGCGCGGGGTCCCGCAGCCGCTCCACCCGCAGCACGTCGTGCGCCTTGAGCAGCCCGGCCGCCAGCGGCGTCCGCCCGCCCGTGGGCAGCGACTCCAGCCGGGCCGCCGCCGCGTCCACGGACGAGGTCGGCGGCAGCGCCACCTCGGCGGCCGACCCCCGGAAGGTCACCAGACCCACCTTGTCCCGCCGCTGATAGGCGTCGAGGAGCAGCGACAGGACGGCGCCCTTCACGGCACTCATCCGCTGCCGCGCCGCCATCGACCCGGAGGCGTCGACCACGAACAGCACGAGGTTCCCCTCACGCCCCTCCCGCGTCGCCTGCCGCAGATCGTCACGGCGTACGACCAGCCCCGGCCCGGACCGTCCCCGCGTCCGCTGATGCGGCGCGGCGGCCTGCACGGTCGCCGCGAGATGCAGCTTGGTCAGCGTGCCACGGGGCCGACGCGCTCCGGTCGTGCGCCCGTGCTCGGTCCGTGCCCGCGAACGCCGCCCGGTAGCGCCCTCCCCGAGCCCCGGCACGCTCAGCACCTTCGTACGAAAGGGTTCGGCGGCCCGTACGGCGGACTGCTCCCCGGCGGCCGGAGCCTGCGCCGGCACGCCCTCCCCGCTCTCGGGCTGTGCCCCGGAGTCACCGCCCTGCGGTCCCTCGGGCTCGGAGGAGGGCGGCTGCCCACCGCCACCGGGTCCGTCGGGACCGGGGTCGGGGTCTTCGTCGTCCTGAGTGGTCTCCGGGTCCGCCGAGTTCTCCGGTGGCTCCGCGAACTCCTCCAGCGTCTCGTCGAGCTTGTCCTCGTCGAGCCCCGGCGCGTCGAACGGGTTCCGTCGTCGCCGGTGCGGCAGGGCGAGCAGCGCCGCCTGCCGCACATCCTCCGCCAGCACCTCGGTCCGCCCGGCCCACGCGGCCAGCGCGGTGGCCGTCCGGGCCATCACGATGTCGGCCCGCATCCCGTCGACCTCGAAGGCCGCACAGGTCGCAGCGATCTGCCGCAGCACCCCGTCGCCCAGCACCACGGACGGCAACAACTCCCGTGCGGCGGCGACCCGTTGCCGTACGTCGGCCTCCTCGTCCGCCCAACGGGCCACGAAACCCGCCGGGTCGTCGTCATAGGCGAGCCGCCGCCGTACGACCTCCACCCGCTGGTCCGGCTCCCGCGAGGCCGCGACCTCGACGGTCAGCCCGAACCGGTCGAGCAACTGCGGCCGCAGCTCGCCCTCCTCGGGGTTCATGGTCCCCACGAGCAGGAACCGCGCGGCATGCCGTACGGAGACACCCTCGCGCTCCACGTACGAGGCGCCCATCGCGGCCGCGTCGAGCAGCAGGTCGACGAGGTGGTCGTGGAGCAGGTTCACCTCGTCGACGTAGAGGATCCCCCGGTGCGCGTCCGCGAGGAGACCCGGCTCGAACGCCTTCACGCCCTCGGACAGCGCCCGCTCGATGTCGAGGGCGCCGACGAGCCGGTCCTCGGAGGCGCCGACGGGCAGCTCGACCATGCGGGACGGCCGTGTCTCGAACGCCGGCTCGTGCGGCCCGTCCGGGCACGCGGGGTCCGGCTTCGCGGGATCGCACGAGAACCGGCAGCCGACGACGACCTCCACCTGCGGCAGCAGCGCCGCGAGCGCCCGCACGGCGGTGCTCTTCGCGGTCCCCTTCTCACCGCGCACCAGCACACCGCCGACCGCCGGCGACACCGCGTTCAGCAGCAGCGCCAGCCGCAGGTCGTCCTGGCCGACGACGGCCGTGAACGGAAACGGAACACTCACTATGCGTCGCCCTCCAAGTCACCCTCCGGCCATGGGCGGTTGACCCGCGGCCGGTCGTTCAACAGCGAGCCCGTGCTCATCCGGACGCTCCCGGTGTTCCCGGTGCTCCGGGCGGCACGAACGGCAGTCCCGGCGGCGCGCCCGACTCGATGAGCCGCCACAGCGCGTCCGTGTCCGCGTGTTCCTCGATCAGATCGCCGAGCCGGTCGAGCTGCTCCTCGCGCAGCGCCGCGAACGACGTGTCGGCGGCCGGCACGAAACGGCGCCCAGAGGCGGCCGCCACCTCACGCAGAAAGGCCCGCCGGAACCCGTCCGACTCCAACGACCCGTGCCAGTGCGTGCCCCAGGTCTGTCCGACCCGGCACCCGTCCAGGAAGGGTTCCCCGCCCATGACCTCGGCGACCCCGTGATGGATCTCGTACCCCTCGACGTGTTCCCCGAGGGCCTCCCCGACGGGCCGTGTGAGCGTCTTCTCGGGAGCGAACCGCACGCGCACGGGCAGTATCCCGAGCCCGTCCACATGCCCCCGCCGACTCTCGACCTCGTCCTCGATGTGCTCCCCGAGCACCTGGAACCCACCGCAGATGCCGAGGACCGGCCGCCCCTGCGCGGCACGTCGTGCGAGGGCGTCGGCGAGGCCCCGCTCCCGCAGCCACTCCAACGCCCGGACCGTCCCCCGGGTCCCCGGAACGACGACGAGGTCGGCGTCGGCCAGCTCCTCGGCCCGGTCCACGAACCGCACGACGACACCGGGTTCGGCGGCGAGCGCGTCCACGTCGGTGAAGTTGGACATCAGCGGCACCGCGCACACGGCCACCCGCAGCACGTCCTCCCCGACGGGCGGCGCGACGTTCGACTCCCGGACGGTCCCCCGCAGCGAGACCCGCAGTCCGTCCTCCTCGTCGATCCCGAGCCCGTGCCGGAACGGCAGCACGCCGTACGTCCGCCGCCCGGTGAGCCCGTGCAACATGTCGAGCCCCGGCTCCAGCAGGGAGACGTCCCCCCGGAACTTGTTGACGAGGAACCCGGCGACGAGGGCCTGGTCCTCGGGGGAGAGCAGTGCGACGGTCCCGAAGAACGACGCGAAGACCCCACCACGGTCGATGTCGCCGACGACGAGCACGGGAAGCCCGGCGTTGCGGGCGATCCCCATGTTGACGATGTCGGTCCGCCGCAGATTGATCTCGGCGGGGGAACCGGCCCCCTCACAGATCACCGCGTCGTACGTGCCCCGCAACTCGGCGAGACACTCCAACACCGTCCCGAGCAGCCGCTGTTGCCGCCCCCCGTGGTACCCGCGCGCACTCATCTCCCCCACGGGCTTGCCCAGCAGCACCACCTGGCTGCTCCGCTCTCCCCCGGGCTTCAGCAGAACGGGGTTCATGAGCGCACTGGGCTCCACGCGGCAGGCCTGCGCCTGCATGGCCTGAGCCCGCCCGATCTCGGCGCCTTCCTTCGTCACGAAGGAGTTGAGCGACATGTTCTGCGCCTTGAAGGGCGCGACCTTGACGCCCTGCCGCACGAGCCACCGACAGATCCCGGCGGTCACCACACTCTTCCCGGCATCGGACGTGGTCCCGGCGACCAGCAGTCCGCCACTCATCCCTGCCTCCTCAACCGCTGTGCCGAGCGCCCGGCGACCCGCCCCCGCAGCGCCGCCGCACCCGCACTCACCCCGAGCGCCAGCCACCCGACCCGCCGGGACAACCGAACAGCCCGCTCGATGTCGCCCACGACGACGGCCCGCCCTTCCCCATTCAGCACAGGCCGATGCTCAACCCGCCCCCCGTACGCCAACGTGCCCCCCAGTCGCACTCCGAGCGCCCCCGCGAACGAGGCCTCCACGGGCCCCGCGTTGGGACTCGGATGCTTCCCCGCGTCCGCCCGCCACGCCCGAACAGCCCCCCGGGCATCCCCACCGGCAGCCGCGGCCAGCACCGCGGTCAGCCGGGCTCCCGGCCACCCCGCCACGTCGTCCAGCCGCGCGGAGGCCCACCCGTACCGGCGATACCGCTGCGACCGGTGTCCGACCATGGCGTCCATCGTGTTGACGGCCCGAAACCCCACGAGCCCGGGCACCCCGGCGACGGCCCCCCACACGAGCGCCCCCACCACCGCGTCGGACGTGTTCTCGGCGACGGACTCCACGACGGCCCGCGCGATCCCGTCGGGGTCGAGCGCCTGAGGATCCCGCCCGCACAGATGAGGCAACCGGGCCCGCGCGCCCTCGACATCCCCCGCGTCGAGGAACTGCCCGATCGTCCGGGCCTCCCGCCCGAGCGAGGTCCCCCCGACGACGGCCCAGGTGGCGGCGGCGGTCAACCCGACGGAGGCGACCCGCGACGGCCGTACGGCGGCCGCCGCGACGGCCCCCAGCGCCACGGCGCCGCCCGCGCACACCGCGGTGTGCAGTGCGCCCCACCCGCGGTGGTCGCGCCACAGCACCCGTTCCACGGCACCGGCGGCCCGCCCGAACGCGGCGACCGGATGCCCCCGGCGCGGATCACCGAGCAGCAGATCACCGAGGAGCCCGGCGGCGGCGCCGTACGCGAAGACGCGGTCGGCACGCACCGGTTCAGCCGGTCACGGGGTCGGGCAGGGACCGGGCGCTGAGCCCCGGCGGGCAGCCGCACATGGCGCACATGGCGATATGTCCTCACTCAGGGTGTCCACGCCCTGGTTCGACGAGACCGACGGCGAGAGTTCCTGGCTCCCGGGGTGTTCTTCCCGGTGACAGTGGCGGGACCGCGCCGGACTCGCACCGGCTTCCTCTCCTGCCGTCGTACATGGCCCCGGCAGTCCACCACGCTCCCGGAAGACCCGTCAACTTGCTGTTGACCTGCGGTGCAGGGGTGTGCTGAGCCCCACACCGCCGAAATCGCGTCAGACACCCGAATCGGCTCTTTCCGCGCTCTTCCCCGACGCCCGGACTGGGAACACTTGAGGGAACGGCAGTACGAAAGCCGAGCGCCGACGAGCGGCGTCGGGACACGGCGCTCGGGTCGTCGCGGTGAGGACGCCGTGTCGGTGCGCCGGCCGGTGAGGTGGAGGTCGGTGTGGTCGGCAGGGAGTCGCCGGAGCGGATGTGGGTCAGGAGCAGCTACTCCGGTGAAGCGGACGACTGCGTGGAAGTGGCCGCCGGGCAGAGGCGGGTCACGGTTCGTGACTCGAACGGGAACGGTGACGCGCTGCTCGTCTTTCGCTACGCGGCGTGGTGTGGTTTTCTGGCGGGACTTGTGGACCCGGGAGCGGGCGGATCGTGAGGATCGGCCCGGGGGACGGAAGGTGACACATGGCAGACCGAGCGAGGGAAACAGCCTCGGCGCGCACGGGGAAGTCGGGCGTCTGGCGTGAACGGGTGACCGCGGCCGCTCCATTGGCGCTCTTCTGCTCCGTGATGGGGGTGCTGTCCGTCGGAGTGGGCGCTCTGGCCGCGCTGCTCGTGCCGAGCGGTGAGGTGCGTGCTCTCGTCTGGCTGGTGGTGACCGTGCTGGGCGCCGCCGGGGCCGGCCTGTGGTGGGGTCTGACCCCGGTCACGGAACGGCTCCGGGTCCTGAACCGGGCGCTCGGCCAGGCTCGGCCCCCAAGGCCGCATCACCGCTGACGGTGGCGCCACGAGAGCCGGTGGCGCCAGGAGAGCCGGTGGAGCGGTGCCGCAACGCGCCGCCCAGCCATGCGCCGAGAGCCGTGACGAGGGCCGCGCCCACCGCGCCGATCACGGCCGAGGCGAGTGGGGAGGCGTCACCGAGCCGTATGCCGGGACCGACCCGGGTGGCGACCGCGACGCTGAACAACAGGACACTGCCGCATGCCGTGCCGAGCAGCAGCCGCACGGACAGCGGCGGGACGGTTCCCGCCGCTCGGGCGCTCTCGACCTGACTGAGCGGCTCCGCCCGTTCGGGGTGCCGCACGGCGTACGCCCTGAGGTCGCCGTCGCCGAGCTCGGCATGCTCCTCCGGGTCGGTCCGCTCGGGCGGAACCTGCGGCGTGTCGCCCGCCGCGGAGGCGGGTGCCGTGCGCAATTCCCGCCACCACGCCCGTATTCCGAAGACCGCCATGAGGCCTCCCTCCCCGTTCGTCGCCCGGGCGTCCCGTCCCGGGTCAGTCGTTGTCCAGGCTCTCCCTGATCGCGTCGAGCGCCTCGATCATCCTCTCGCCGTGGTGAGCGATGGAGCTGATGTCCTCGAAGCACTCCTGGTAGCGCGCTGTGAGGGCCAGGTCGTCACGGTTCGACAGGCCCCCGGTGGGGCCCTCGATGTAGAGCAGGTCGTCGTCGTCCTTGAAACCGAGCAGGATGAACGGCGTGGTGGTGCCGTAGTGCGCTCCGACGGAGAACGGAAGCAGCTGGAGGCTCACACGAGGGTGTCGCGCCACGGTCTTGATGCGCTCGAGTTGCCGCCGCATGACCGCGGGACCGCCCACCACGCGTCGTACGGAGGCCTCGTCCAGGACGATGCCCACCTCGGGGCCGTGGTCGCCGTCGAGGGACCGCTCCTGCCGGGTGGTACGCAGTTCCACCTGTCGCCGCACCCGCGCCTCGGGAGTCCTGGCCGAGAGCAGAGCCGTGGCGTAGTCCTCCGTCTGCAGGAGCCCGGGCAGGACGATGGGGTTGTACATGCGGATCGTGTTGGCCGCGCCCTCGTACCCCAGGTACTGCGCGAACTGCGGTGAGACGAGGTCGCTGTACTGGGCCCACCAGGACTGGCCCTTGGAGCCTCGGGCGGCCTCCTCCAGCTCCGCGACCAGGCTCGTGTCCGTGACCCGGTACTGCTGGAGCAGTGCCCGCAGGTCCGTGACTCCGAGGCCGACCGTCCCCGCCTCGATCCTGATCAGCTTGGACAGTGACCACTCCAGGCCCTGCGCGGCGTCCCGCTGGGTCAGCCCGGCGCTCTCGCGCGCTTTGCGCAGCTCGATTCGCAGCCTGCGTCGATTCAGGCTCGGATCGATGTCCCTGGCCATGGTGCTCCCTGCCACATGTCGTCATTGACTTGTCGGGTCGCCACCTTCGCGTAGTAACTCCCTATCAGATTAGGTGAGTTCGCGAGTGGCGGCTAGCCGCCGTCAGTATGACATGTGTCTTTTCGGAGGTGGCGCACCCGCGCCGCGAACACAGAGAAAACCCCCGTAAGCGTCATGAAGCGCCTACGGGGGTTGCCTCTGGAGTTGTCGGTGTCGGCCCGAGAGGGCCATGGGATTTCCGGTCTCAGGTCATGATCAGGGAAATTCCGTACGCCACGGCCGCCGCGCACAGCGCGAAGCACACGTACGCCCCTGTGGTCGCGGCCGCCACCGAGTCGCCCCGGGTTGACGCCTCCTCCCGCTTGGAGAGGCCGACGATGCCCAGGGTGAAGAGGCCGACGAGGGCCACGGTGACCACGAGACTGACTCCGAAGACGGAGCCGAGAGCTGCCCAGTCGATGTGCATGGTGGTGATTCCTCAGGGAGTCGTGGGGCTCAGACGGCGGGCGTCGGCGTGGACGAGCCCGCCGGGGCCGTGGTCTCGGCGGCGGCCGTGGCCGCGGGGGCCGGGATGGTCGCCGTGAGGTCCTCGGTCACGGTGCCGACCGGCGGCGGAGTCACGGCGGCAATGGCCGTCGTCACCACACCGGGCGGCTCCTCGGTGTCGTTCACATTGGTGTGGTCGACCACCTCGCGGCGGGAGACCATCCAGATCGCGGCGCTGGAGGCGATGAGGAAGACCGCGACGACGGCCGTGCCCCACGCGCCGAAGGACGTCACCCACTCGGCGAGCGCGGCGACCAGCGCCGCGGCCGGCAGGGTCAGACCCCAGGCGACGAACATCCGGGTCGCGGTGGACCAACGGACCACCCCGCCCTTGCGGCCGAGGCCCGCGCCCATCACCGCACCGGAGACCGAGTGCGTGGTGGAGAGCGAGAAGCCGAGGTGAGAGGAGGCCAGGATGACCGTGGCCGCGCTGGTCTGGGCGGCGAAGCCCTGCTGCGGCTGGAGGTCGGTCAGGCCCTTGCCCATCGTGCGGATGATGCGCCAGCCGCCCAGGTAGGTGCCGAGGGCGATGGCCGCACCCGCGGAGACGATGACCCACACCGGCGGGTCGGAGTCGGGCGCGAGGGCGCCGCCGGCCACCAGGGCGAGGGTGATGATGCCCATCGTCTTCTGGGCGTCGTTCGTGCCGTGGGCCAGCGAGACCAGGCCCGCGGAGGCGATCTGACCGGCGCGGTAGCCCTTGCCGGAGGCCTTCTCGCTCGTGTGCCGACCGAGCCTGTACGTCAGCCGGGTGGCGAGCATCGCCGCGATACCGGCGACCAGCGGGGCGGCGACGGCGGGGATCAGCACCTTGGTGACGAGCACGTCGCCGTGCACCGCGCCCACACCGACCGAGGCGATGGTGGCGCCGATGAGGCCGCCCATCAGGGCGTGGGAGGAACTGGAGGGGAGCCCGACGAGCCAGGTCAGCAGATTCCAGAGGATGGCGCCGACGAGCGCCGCGAAGATGACCTCTGGCTGTATGCCGGACTCGTCGACGAGTCCCTTGGAGATGGTGTTGGCGACCTCGATGGAAAGGAACGCGCCGACAAGGTTGAGCACGGCGGACATGGCCACCGCGACCTTGGGCTTCATGGCGCCGGTCGAGATGGTGGTGGCCATCGCGTTGGCGGTGTCGTGGAAACCGTTCGTAAAATCGAACGCAAGCGCGGTGACGACCACGATCGCGAGGATCAGCGAGAAGTTTTCCATTTACCCGAGCTTCTTTCGGACGTCAGTGGCATGAGGACCGTAGGCAACCTGGGTGAACGGAAGGTGAACTGGGGCGGGCGCGTGGGTGTAGTGAATGAGGTGCCGCCGCTCCGTTTGTGCGTGGGCGGACCCGTCCGGCGTGACGGAACGGCGGCCCGACGTTCGAACTGAGACGGAATGCCGAGGTCCGCTGCCCCGCCGGCCCTTGGTGAACTGCTTCAACCGGCTCATCGACCCGTTGAACGGGTTCCGGTCACCCGGCAGGCTCCCGCTGCCGTTGTCGTGACGTCGTGTTCCCGCGGCTGCGACGGCGAGACGGCTGGAGAGCACGGGCCGTGATTCCGCACGGCAACGGCGGCGACGTGTGCGACGGAACCCGCGGAGGCTACTGGAGGATCGCCGAATCCCGTCGATCACCGGCCGATCGCCAACACCGGGCGACGTATGCGCATATGGCCTCCTCCGGAGGTCGTGTTCGACCCCGCGGTGCCCGGGCCCGGGGCCCGTCGGCGCGATCCGCCTGGCAGGATCACGGCATGGCTGAGCAGGGGAGCGACACCCGGGACGAGCGGGGCGCAGGTGAGGACGCACAGGGTGCGCGGGACGGGCGGGCCGGGCGGCGAAGAGGCGTGCCGGACGACGTGGCGCGCGCGTGGGACGAACTCGTCGCGACGGCCCGCCGGACGGTGGCCGACGGTCTGGTCGTCGGCACCTCCGGCAACGTGTCCGTACGCGTCGGGGACACCGTCCTGGTCACACCGACGGGAGTGCCCTACGACCGCCTGACTCCGGACGACATCACGGGCGTCGACCTCTCCGGCCGACAGGTCCTCGGCACACTTCGCCCGACGAGCGAACTGCCCATGCACCTGGCGATCCACACCGCCACCGACGCCCGTGCCGTCGTCCACACCCACGCCGTCCACGCGACGGCCGTCTCCACCCTCGTGAGCGAGCTGCCGCTGATCCACTACATGTCCGCGGCCCTCGGCGGACCCGTCCGAGTCGCCCCCTACGCGACCTACGGCACCCCGGAGTTGGCCGAGAACATGCTCCGCGCTCTGGCAGGGCGCACCGCTTGTCTCCTCCAGAATCACGGCACGATCGCCTACGGACACACCCTCTCCGAGGCCTACGACCGCACGACCCAACTCGAATGGATGTGCCAGGTCTGGCTGAGGGCCTCCTCCGTCCCCGGCCTCACCCCCCACCTCCTCACCCACGAACAGGTGAACGAGACGGGGGAGCGGCTCAAGGGGTACGGCCAGCCGAAGTAGCCCACTGCGTCCGGCCGAACCCGCCTCCGACCCCACCTCCGGCCTTACGCCGGCCCTCCACCCTCCGGCCGGCCCACTCGTCCGCGTCACCCCGCCCGGCCCCGCCCGGCTCACCCCCGCACGCACGCCCACTGGCCCAGGACGCGGTCCGCCAGGACACTGGATCCGTGCGTGGAGTCAGAGCGGCAGCCTCGGTCCTCGGGGTCGCGTTCGCCGCCGGCGCGGCCAGTGTCGCCGCGGGCCGGCTGGCGAGCGACGTCGCGCTGAAGGCGCCGCCGGGCGAACCGCTGCCCACGGAACCCCGGCTGACCGTGCACTCCACCGCCGCCGGCCGCATCGCGCTGACCCGTGCCTTCGCCTCCCGGCGCCCCGGCACCTACGGCCTCACCGGCGACGGCTCCCACGCGGTCGTCGGCAACGTCCTGGACGGCGCCACGCGCGCCCCCGACGCCGTCGTACGCCGCCTGGAGCGCGTCACCCACGGCACGCTGGAGCCGGGCGACAAGGTGTGGCTCACCCCCGGCCTCCACATCGGCGACCCGCGGACCGCGCTCGGCCTCGACCACGACGACGTCGAGGTCCCCGGCGAACTCGGCACCCTGCCCGCCTGGTTCGTGCCCGCCGCCCGGGACACCTGGGTGATCGCCCTGCACGGCCTCGGCGCCACCCGCGAACACACCATGAACGTCATGGAGTGCCTGCACCGCCACCATTTCCCGGTCCTCGCCCTCTCCTACCGCGGCGACCCGGGCGCACCCCGCTCCCCGGACGGCCTGAACCACCTCGGCGAGACCGAGTGGCGCGACGTGGACGCCGCCATCAGGTACGCCGTCCGGTCCGGCGCCGAGCGGGTCGTCCTGCACGGCTGGTCCACCGGCGCCACCATGGCCCTGCGCGCCGCCACGCACTCCGCACTGCGCGACCGTGTCGCCGGACTCGTCCTGGACTCACCGGTCCTCGACTGGGCTGCCACCCTGCGCGCCCTCGCCGCCGCCCGCCGCACCCCCGGCGCGCTGCTGCCCCTCGCCGTCCGCGCCGCCCAGGGCCGTACGGGACTGCGCGCCGCCCCCAGCGACCGGGACACCGTCCCGCCGGGGCTCAGGACGCCGACCCTGCTCTTCCACGGCCCCGACGACGCCGTCGCCCCCTGGGGCCCCTCCCGCCGCCTCGCGGCCCTGCGACCCGACCGGGTCACCCTCCGCACGGTCCGCCTCGCCCCGCACGGCGCCATGTGGAACGCCGACCCCAAGGCCTACGAGGAAGCCCTCCGCCGCTTCCTCACCCCACTGACGTAGGCCGCCGCGGGCCGTCGGCGACTGAGAGGTACGCCACATTCCGTTTAGTGCCGCACCAAGGTGATCCCATCGATGTCACCCCCTGGGGAACCCGTGCGTTGGCCACCCCTGTCGCCCGCTGTGACATTCCGTTTGGGTTTTCCGACCGTCAACCGGAAGACTGCCCCCGTGACGTCCCGTAACCCGCGCGACTCCAGGCTCCGACTCGTCGGCCCGCGAACCCTGGCCGCCGCTCCCCGAGCAGCAGTGACCCAGCGTCGCCGACCGGCTCCCCGGCCCCCGGAGGGCACGCCGCCGCCCGTGGAACTCGCCCGCATGGCCCGCGCCGTCCTGGCGGACGCGGCCCGCGTCGCCCACTGGGCCGATGCCGCCCTGCGCCCCGGCCGCGAGGGCGCGAGCCCCGACGGCAAGGGCACCCTCTCCGCCGCGACCGCCGAACGGGCCGCCGTCCACCTGGGGCTGACCCCGGATCAGGTCCGCCACGACTGGGACACGGCACGGCTGGCCGGACTCATCGAGGTGCACGGCGACAGCGCGCGCCCAGGCTGGCGGCTGCGCGCCTGGAACCGCGACGACAGCGCCGTGCTGCGCGGCTGGGTCGCGTTCTTCGACGCCTGGTCCATCGCCTACCCCGAGCCCGAGGACCGGGAGCCCGCAGCGGTCGCCGAGGTCGTCTCGGCCATGCCCCAGGTGCTCTCCTTCCTCCAGCTCTCCGCCGGGCCCGTCCCCGTCGAGCAGCTCCTCGACCTCCTGGAACAGCGGGTCACCGAACTGCGCACGGAGCGCTGCGAGGTCCCCTACAGCCCGCAGCCCGAGCCGAGACCGGAGCCGAGCCCGCAGCCCGAGCCGAGCCCGGAACCCGGCGCCGGGGACACCCCGCTCGCGCCCCTGCTCGACTGGTCCCTGCGCGCCCTCGCCTCCGTCGGCGCCCTCACCTACGACGACGCCCAGGCCACCCTCACCCCGCTCGGCAGCTGGGCGGTCTGGGTCAAGCTGGAGCAGATCTGCGTCGCCGCGCAGAGCCCCGCCGGGAACATCGAGGTCTCCGCCGAGGACATGCTCAGAGGCTGCGCCCAGCTCCGCCCGAACGCGGCCCGCGCCGAGTACCGCGCCTGGCTCGCCGCCCGCCCCGTCGGCGGCGCCGTCACCGAGCTCATCGACGCCGCCCGCGGCGAGGACGCCCTCATCCGGGGCCTCGCCTTCGAGGCCCTGCGCGTCGTCGGCGCCCCCGCCGAGCCCGACGTCCGCACGGTCGCCGACGAGACCCCGCTGCGCCCCTACGCCCTGCTCTGGCTCGCCGTGCACGACGGCGCCGACCCCGAGGACGCGCACGAGGTCCTCACCCGCGAGGAGGCCACCTGGCTCTGGGTCGACACCGCGGCCGCCGTCGCCGACCACGGCGAGGCCCCCCTCCTCGTACGGCATCTGGAGTCCGCGGTGCAGCCCACGGTCCCCGCGCTGCTCGCCGAGGTCCGCGCGGTCGGCCACCCCCGCACCGTCCAGGTCCTGGTCGCCCTCGCCGCCGCCCACCCCGACCCGGCCCTCGCCAAGGCCGTGCGCCGCGCCGCCTTCCAGGTGCACACCGGAGGCAGCTGACCGGGACACGGAGAACCGGGGCGCGCGTCAGCCGCCCGTCTCGGGGGCGTACGTGCCGAAGCTCCACACATTGCCCTCGGCGTCCCGGGCCATGTAGTCCCGCGAACCGTAGTCCTGGTCCGTCGGGGGCGTCAGGATCTCCACGCCGTGCTCCACGGCCCGCCGGTGGTGGGCGTCCACGTCGTCCACGACGATGTACACCCCGGCGGGCCCCGCGCCCTTCATCGCGCCGTCGAAGACGCTGCCGCTGCCCTTGGAACCGACCATCACCGCGCCGTTGCCCTGCGTCAGCTCGGCGTGCTGCACCACCCCGTCCTCGCCCTCGTACACCGAGAGCTCGGTGAAGCCCAGCGCCTCCGTGAGCTGCCTGATGGCGGCCTTGGCGTCCGCGTACAGCAGTGTCGGATAGACGCTCGGACGTCCGTCGCTCCTGCCCGTCATACCGATCACGACCTCTCCGTCGTCCGGAATACGACCCGCTGCTCAGTTTTGCACCCGCCACCGACAACGCCCCGGCGGGCGAGCGGCCCGGACCGATGCCCGGCGCGCCGGTGACCGAGACCACGTGATCCCTTGTCATACGGGCGGAAAACCGCTTGCTGCCCCCAGTTAGAATCGGCCTATGGCCATTCTCCTCGCGCATTAGACGGCGGGAACGTCCTCAGCCGCCCACCCGCCACCCAATCCGCCCTGGAGTCTGTCCGTGATCTCCGCCTCCGCCGTCGAGTTGCGCGCCGGTGCCCGCGTCCTCATCGAGTCCGCCACCTTCCGCATCGCCAAGGGCGACCGCATCGGTCTGGTCGGCCGCAACGGCGCCGGCAAGACCACCCTCACCAAGTGCCTGGCCGGCGAGGGCATCCCGGCCGCTGGCACCATCACCCGCTCCGGCGAGGTCGGCTACCTCCCGCAGGACCCCCGCACCGGCGACCTCGACGTCCTCGCCCGCGACCGCATCCTCTCCGCCCGCGGCCTCGACGTACTCATCCGCAAGATGCGCGACAACGAGCAGCGCATCGCCAACGGCCAGGGTTCCACCCGCGAGAAGGCGCTGAAGCAGTACGAGCGCCAGGAGACGGAGTTCCTCACCAAGGGCGGGTACTCCGCCGAGGCCGAGGCCGCCACCATCGCCGCCGCGCTCAACCTGCCCGACCGGGTGCTCGGCCAGCCGCTGCACACCCTCTCCGGTGGTCAGCGCCGCCGTATCGAGCTGGCCCGGATCCTCTTCTCCGACGCGGACACCCTGCTCCTCGACGAGCCGACGAACCACCTCGACGCCGACTCGATCGTCTGGCTGCGCGACTACCTCAAGACCTACCGCGGCGGCTTCATCGTGATCTCCCACGACGTCGACCTGGTCGAGACGGTTGTCAACAAGGTGTTCTACCTGGACGCCAACCGCGCCGAGATCGACGTCTACAACATGGGCTGGAAGCTCTACCAGCAGCAGCGCGAGGCCGACGAGAAGCGCCGCAAGCGCGAGCGGCAGAACGCCGAGAAGAAGGCCGCCGCGCTGCACT
This sequence comes from Streptomyces europaeiscabiei, assembly GCF_036346855.1. Lineage (NCBI taxonomy): Bacteria > Bacillati > Actinomycetota > Actinomycetes > Kitasatosporales > Streptomycetaceae > Streptomyces > Streptomyces europaeiscabiei. The sequence continues at coordinate 2,417,962 of NZ_CP107841.1, read as the reverse complement.
CGCAGGCCGACAAGATGCGCGCCAAGGCCACCAAGACCGTCGCCGCGCAGAACATGGCCAAGCGCGCCGACCGGCTGCTCGCCGGCCTCGACGCGGTACGGGTCTCCGACAAGGTCGCCAAGCTGCGCTTCCCGGAGCCCGCGCCCTGCGGCAAGACCCCGCTCACCGCCGAGGGCCTGTCGAAGTCGTACGGCTCGCTGGAGATCTTCACCGATGTCGACCTGGCCATCGACAAGGGCTCCCGGGTAGTCATCCTCGGCCTCAACGGCGCCGGCAAGACCACGCTCCTGCGCCTCCTCGGCGGCGTCGAGAAGCCCGACACCGGCGAGGTGCTGGAGGGCCACGGCCTCAAGCTCGGCTACTACGCGCAGGAGCACGAGACCCTCGACCCCGAGCGCACGGTCCTGGAGAACATGCGCTCCGCCTCCCCCGACCTGGACCTGGTCGAGATCCGCAAGACGCTCGGCTCGTTCCTGTTCTCCGGCGACGACGTCGACAAGCCGGCCGGGGTCCTCTCCGGCGGAGAGAAGACCCGTCTCGCACTCGCGACCCTGGTGGTGTCGTCCGCGAACGTCCTCCTCCTCGACGAGCCGACGAACAACCTCGACCCCGCCAGCCGCGAGGAGATCCTCGGCGCGCTGCGCACCTACAAGGGCGCGGTCGTCCTCGTCACCCACGACGAGGGCGCGGTCGAGGCGCTCCAGCCGGAGCGGATCATCCTGCTGCCGGACGGCGTCGAGGACCTGTGGGGCGCGGACTACGCGGATCTGGTCGCGCTCGCCTGAGCGAGTGACCGGCCGAATGGGTTGATCAACTGCGTATGGATCATTCGGCCCATCCGTGATCCATCATCTGTGTGAGATCTCCTCGTACCGAGGTGTGTCCTACATCGATTTCCCGGCCGAGCCCTTCTCCGCGAAGGGCTCGGCCGTCGCGCGTCTCTGACCTGGCACTTCACTGAACAACCCGTTCGGGTGTGCGGACGCCTCTGGGTGGAATCACAGGTTCCACTCGTGAGTACGCGCTCCTGTCGTCAAAACCTTGTCCTACGGACCTTGCCGAATGGGTGGCCATCGCGCGCCGGAGGGGTGATCATGAGGAGACCAGAGCGCACTTCCCATGAGGAGGACCGGGTGGCCGAGACTCTGAAGAAGGGCAGCCGGGTTACCGGCGCCGCGCGCGACAAGCTCGCGGCAGACCTGAAGAAGAAGTACGACTCCGGTGCGAGCATTCGAGCGCTGGCCGAGGAAACCGGCCGCTCGTATGGTTTCGTACACCGGATGCTCAGCGAGTCGGGCGTCACGCTCCGAGGGCGTGGCGGCGCGACAAGGGGCAAGAAGGCCGCCTCGGCCTGACGCCGGGCGGCCCATCGGCTTCGATGGTGGCCACCCGGTCGGTCGGCTGATCGACCGGGTGGTTACTGTGCAGTCACTTAGCATCGCTCCATTGCTCTGCTGACTGCACTCATCGGAGGCGCCCCATGGCTTCGCTCGAACCGCTGCTCGACCAGGACGGCGTACGGCTCACCGTCGACGACGCGATCGCCACGGTGACGCTGACCAATCCGGCCAAGCGCAACGCGCAGAGCCCCGCTCTGTGGCGGGCGCTCACCGAGGCCGGGCGGTTGGTGCCGGGCTCCGTCCGTGTGGTCGTGCTGCGTGCCGAGGGCACATCGTTCTCTGCCGGCCTCAACCGGCAGATGTTCACGCCCGAAGGCATCGAGGGGGAGCCGTCGTTCATCGATCTCGCGCGCCGTGATGACGCCGGGCTCGACTCGACCATCGCCGAGTACCAGGAGGCGTTCACCTGGTGGCGGCGCAACGACATCGTGTCCATCGCCGCCGTGCAGGGACACGCCGTCGGTGCGGGCTTCCAGCTTGCCCTTGCCTGTGATCTGCGCGTCGTCGCCGACGACGTGCAGTTCGCCATGCTCGAAACCAGCCTCGGGCTCGTGCCCGACCTCACGGGGACGCACCCGCTGGTGGGCCTCGTCGGGTACGCCCGCGCGCTGGAGATCTGCCTCACCGGGCGCTTCGTCCAGGCGGACGAGGCACAGCGGATCGGGCTCGCGAACCTCGCGGTGCCGGGCGACCAGCTCGACGACACGGTGCGGGATCTCGCCGGCGCGCTGGTGGCCGCGCCGCGGGACGCGGTGATCGAGACGAAGACGTTGCTGCGCGGGGCGCAGGGGCGTTCGTACGACGAACAGCGGGCGGCGGAGCGGGCGGCGCAGGCCCGGCGTCTGCGGGACCTCGCCGGCGTGGGGGAGTAGCCGGGGCGGAACCGCCCACAGGAATCAGCGGCCGGGGGGAGGCACGGCGGCCGTCACCGCCGTGATGAGTACCGCCACCGACGGACGGTCCGGCAGGGCCTCGCTCACCGCCGCTCGTACCTCGCGTGCCACGTCCAGGGCTCGTCTTTCCGCTGTCACCGCCAGTTCCAAGAGGATGTGGCGGCGCGGGAGGGCGGGCCCTGTCGCGATGTGGTCGCCGAGGGTGGTGGTGCGGCGCGTCGAGTGGATGACGCCGGGGACCGAGAGAGCCGCGGCGGCCGCGCGCGGGTTCTCGTCGTCGCCGACGGGCGGGGGCGCGGCGGGAGGAGGCGGCGCCGCGGCGGCGGGCGGGGGTTCGGGGGCCGGACGGGCAGGCTCCTCGTCGCCTTCCCACAGGTGTGTCACCCGGAGATCCACCTCTGTCACCCGCAGGCCGAGGCGTTCCGCGGCGGTGGCGAACAGGACGGTACGCAGGCGGGCCGCCAACGCCGGGAAGGGCTCCGCGGTCGGTCCCGCGACGGCCGCGAAGTCGGCCGTGACGCGGAGCCGGCCGGGTGGCAGCGCACTCGGGGGCGGTGGCACGGCCGCATCGTGCTCGTCGGAGTCGTCGGAGTCGTCGGAGTCGTCGGAGTCGTCGGAGTCGGCCGGGGAGATGCGGAGCGGTCCGAGACTGAGCCCTCGCAATGCGTTGGTCCCGCGGCGCAACACCGTTTCGGCGGCCCTCTCCGTGATCCACGCGCCGTCGTTCGGGCCGCCCAGGGGGAGCAGGCGTCCGAGCCCGAGCTGCCGGCGCACCGCCTTCGTCCATCCGTCCGCCGTCATTCCTCCAGCCTGCCGCATCCCCGGCGCGCGGCGCCGCAACCGCGCTTACTGTGGGTTTGAGGGGGATGACCGGAAGGGACGTACGGCATGACTGACGTGACGGAGCGGAACCGGACGGAAGGGCCCGACACCACCAAGGAGCCGACGCAGGTCGGGCGGAAGACCGCCCGGCGCGGCGGCGGAGATCCGGCGGAACGGGGGCGTACGAGCATCGCCGACGGCGTCGTGGAGAAGATCGCCGGGCTCGCCGCGCGGGAAGTGCTGGGCGTGCATGCCATGGGCAGTGGGCTGTCACGGACCTTCGGGGCCATGCGGGACCGGGTGCCCGGCGGGTCGAAGGCGGCCACCCGTGGCGTGAAGGTCGAGGTCGGTGAGGTGCAGACCGCGCTGGACCTGGAGATCGTCGTCGACTACGGGGTGTCCATCAGCGACGTGGCCCGTGATGTGCGCGAGAACGTCATCGCGGCCGTCGAGCGGATGACCGGTCTGGAGGTCGTCGAGGTCAACATCGCCGTCAGCGATGTGAAGCTGCCGGACGAGGAGGACGAGGAGCCGGACTCCCGGCTGCAGTGAGCGGAGCCTCGGCCCCGATGGAACGCGACAGGAGTCCTTGAGTCCCTAGGAGCGCAGGATGAGCTTGGCCGTGATCGGCATGATCGCCGGGATGGCGCTCGGCTTCGCCGGGTACTTCGGCGGATTCGGCGCCTTTCTGCTGGTGGCCGCGCTGGGTGCCGTCGGCTTCGTCGCCGGCCGGTTGCTGGAGGGGGACCTGGAGCTGGGCGACTTCTTCCGCCGGCGTGACGACCGACGCCGATGAACCCCGTGGACAGCGGCCGTCCCGCGGAGAGGAAGGCCGTTCCGTCCGGTGAGCGCGGGGCGACCCGGATCGCCGACCGGGTGGTCGCGAAGATCGCCGCGCAGGCGGCGCGCGAGGCACTGGTGGCGCCGACGCCGGACTCCGCGCCCCCGAACGCCACTGTCGTGGTACGTCACGAGACCGCGCGCGTCAGCGTCAGTCTCGGGCTCCCCTACCCCTCGGACATCGGTGGCCAATGCGCTGCGGTGCGTCGTCATGTCACCGAGCGGGTAGGGACATTGGCGGGAATGCATGTGTCGGAGGTGGCCGTCCAGGTGGAACGGCTGCACCCGGCGCACGCACACGACGTGGCACAGGGGAGGGCGCGATGAGCGGACCCCAGCGCTCCGACGGCAGCACTCGACGACTGCCTGTCATCGAGAAGGCCGACGACACGGTCGGCGCGTCGGCCGACGGCAGGGCGGCCGACCGTGAGCCGGACCAGTCGGCGTCCGCCGCCGCCTACGACCCGTTGCCCGTCCTCGACGGTGAGAACGGCAGGGAGAAGCGCTTCTGGTCCGCGCGCAGAACTCCCGCCGGCATCCTCGCGGTACTGCTGCTCGCAGGCGCGGGCCTTTTCCTGTACGACGTCGCCGCCGTCCGCGCCGACCGGCCCGCCATGGAGTGGCGCCGTTCGCTGGCCAGGCAGCTCGCCGAGCGGCCCCTCGACGACACCTGGGTGCTTGTCGGCGCCGCGGTCGCCGTACTCCTCGGCCTCTGGCTGCTCGTGCTCGCCGTGACCCCCGGGCTGCGCGACGTCCTGCCCATGCGGCGCGTCCATCCCCACGTACGGGCCGGACTGCACCGGGGCGCCGCCGCGCTGGCCCTGCGCGACCGGGCCATGGAGGTGTACGGCGTGCGCTCCGTGCGGGTCCGGGCGGGACGGAAGCGGGTCGACGTCCGGGCCGTGTCCCACTTCCGGGAACTCGACGAGGTACGGGCCGACCTGGGCGTCACGCTCGCCGACGGCATCCGGGGACTGGGCCTAGCCCGGCCGCCCGCCCTGTCGGTGCATGTCCGCCGGCCCGGCCGGAAGGGGTGAGGCACGGTGCTGAGGATCGTCAACCGGGTGCTGCTCGCAACCGTGGGGCTCGTCCTGCTCGTGGTCGGCGGTGCCGTCCTCGCCGTCGGACTCGGCGTGGACCCGCCCTCGTGGTGGCCGCACGACGGCCGGAAGGACGTGCTGCTCAGCGACGCGGAGCGGACGCGCTGGCACGACTCCGGCTGGTGGTGGCCCACCGTCATCGCCGTGCTCGCGCTCCTCGTCCTGCTCGCGCTGTGGTGGCTGACGGCGGTCCTACGCCGCCACCGCCTCGACGAGGTACTCGTCGACACCGGCGACGGAGAGGGCGCACTGCTGCGGGGGCGGGCGCTGGAGGGCGTACTCACCACCGAGGCGGCCGAGGCGGACGGCGTCGATCGGGCCCGCACCCGACTGACCGGCCGCCGCAACGCTCCCGAGGCCAGGGTCAGCCTCCTCCTCCAGCCCCACGTGAACCCCGGCGACGCCCTGCACACCCTGACCACGGAGGCATTGGCCCACGCCAGGGACTCAGCGGGACTGGCCGCGCTTCCGGCGGAGGTCCGGCTGCAAGGAGCCAGACACCGTGCGGAGAGGGTGAGCTGACAGCCGGTCTCGCCCCGGCTCCTCGACGGGCCCGTCCCGTCCCGCCCTGCGGCTCCGCCGCATGGGCGCGGCCCGTCTTGAGGACCTGGCTGCGGCGGCCCGCCCTGAAGACCTGCCTCTGGCGGCCCGCCCTCGACGAACAGCCCCTGACGACGCGCCCCCGGCGACCCGACCGTCAGAACCCGTGCCGCATGCCGCCGTCCACCGGCAGCATGATCCCCGTCAGATAGGACGCGGCAGGGGACAACAGGAACGCCCCGGCCCGCCCGAACTCCTCCGGCCGCCCATACCGCCGCAACGGAATCCGCGACTCGTGCGCCGTCCGGGTCGCCTCCGGATCCGCCGACATCCCGTCCAGCTCACGCACCCGATCCGTGTCGATGCGGGCGGGAAGAAGACCCACGACCCGGATCCCCCGCGGCCCCAGCTCGTCGGACAGCGACTTGGCGAACCCGGCCAGCCCCGGCCGCAGCCCGTTCGAGATGGTCAGCCCCGGAATCGGCTCGTGCACGGACCCCGACAGCACGAACCCGATGACGCCACCCTCGCTCAGCTCCTCGGCCGCGGCCCGCGCCAGGCGGACCGCCCCCAGGAACACCGACTCGAACGCGGCGGTCCACTGCTCGTCCGTGTTGTCGGCGACGAACCCCGGCGCCGGCCCGCCCACGCTGACCAGAATGCCGTCGAAGCCCCCGAAGTACTCACGGGCGGTGGCGATGAGCCGCCCGGCGGCCTCGGGGTCGGCGTTGTCCACGGCGACCCCCACCGCGTTCACTCCGAGCGCGGCCGCGGCCGCACCCACGCTCTCCTCCTCGCGGCCCGTGACGACCACCTTCGCGCCGTCGGCGACGAGTTCCCGCGCGACGGCGTTGCCCAGTCCGCGGGTCGCCCCGGTGACGATGTAGACACGGTCCTTCAGCCCAAGATCCATGACACCTATCCTGCCTCCTCCCCGTCGAAGAGGGCGAGGGCGGTGCCCACGAGACCGACATGGCTGAACGCCTGCGGGAAGTTCCCGAGCTGCCGGCCCGCGACGGGGTCGTACTCCTCCGCCAGCAGTCCCACGTCGTTGACCAGCCCCACCAGCCGTTCGAACAGCTCGCGCGCCTCGGCCGTACGGCCGGTCAGGTGCAGGGCGTCCGCCAGCCAGAACGAGCAGACGAGGAACGTGCCCTCGCCGCCCGGCAGCCCGTCGACGGAGCCGGTCGCGGCCGTGAGGTGTTCCGCGCCGTAGCGGCGGACGAGCCCCTCATGGCTCAGCTCCTCGCGGATCGCGTCGACCGTGCCGATGACCCGGGGGTCGTCCGGCGGCAGGAAGCCCATGAGGGGGATGAGCAGCAGCGCGGCGTCGAGTTCGCGGGAGCCGTACGACTGGGTGAAGGTGTTGCGGTCGGCGTCGTAGCCGCGTTCGCAGACCTCGCGGTGGATCTCGTCGCGCAGGGCCCGCCAGCCGTCGAGGTCGCCGCCGGTCAGCGTCGGGTCGTCCTCCAGGGTGCGGACGGCACGGTCGGCGGCCACCCAGCACATCACCTTGGAGTGCGTGAAGTGGCGGCGCGGCCCGCGCACCTCCCACAGCCCCTCGTCCGGCTTCCGCCAGGCCGACCGCAGATACTCCATCAGCGCGCACTCCATCCGCCACATGTCCGGCTTGTCGGGCAGGCCCGAACGCCGGGACAGGAACAGGGAGTCGATGACCTCGCCGTACACGTCCAGCTGGAGCTGGTGCACGGCGTCGTTGCCGACCCGGACCGGGCGTGAGCCCTCGTAACCGGACAGCCAGGGCAGGTCGTACTCGGGGATCCGCCGCTCGCCGGCCAGGCCGTACATGATCTGCAGATCGGCCGGGTCGCCCGCGGCCGCGCGGAGCAGCCAGTCGCGCCAGGCCTCGGCCTCCTCCTGGTAGCCGCAGGCCAGCAGCGCGCCGAGGGCGAGGGTGGAGTCGCGCAGCCAGCAGTGGCGGTAGTCCCAGTTGCGGACGCCGCCGATCTCCTCGGGCAGGGAGGTGGTGGCGGCCGCGACGATGCCGCCGGTCGGGGCGTAGGTGAGGGCCTTGAGGGTGATCAGGGAGCGGACCACGGTGTCCCGGTGCGGGCCGTGGTACCGGCAGCGTGCCGCCCAGGCCTGCCAGTCGTGGAGGCTCGACCGCAGCGACCGGTACGGGTCGACGAGACGGGGGCGGGGTTCGTGCGAGGGATGCCAGGTCAGCACGAACGCGACCTTCTCACCCGGCTCCACCGTGAACTCCGCGTACGTGGCCCGGTCCTCGCTCCACGACCGCACCCCGGGTTCGCTGCGCAGCCACACCGAGTCCGGGCCGGCGACCGCCACGCGGTGACCGTCCGACCTGCGCATCCACGGCACGACCGAGCCGTAGTCGAAGCGCAGGCGCAGGGTGCTGCGCAGGGTCACCCGGCCGGACAGGCCCTCCACGATGCGTACGACGTCGGGGGCGCGGTCGCGCTGCGGCATCAGGTCGGTCACCCGCACCGCGCCCTCGTCCGTCTCCCACTCGGTGTCCAGGACGAGCGAGTCGCGCCGGTAGGCCCGTCGTGTGCAGGTTCCGCCCTCTGCGGGCGCGATTCTCCAGTGGCCGTTGTCCTCGTCGCCGAGCAGCGCGGCGAAGCAGGCGGCCGAGTCGAACCGGGGCAGGCAGAGCCAGTCGATGGAACCCTGGCGGCTCACCAGCGCGGCCGTCTGGTGATCGCCGATGAGCGCGTAGTCCTCGATGTGGGGGTGCACGGGGGATCGGGTTCCCGGAGCCGGGGGTGATCAATCCGACGGATCCGGGGGCGTCGGCGGCCGGGCGGGGGCGGGTTTCACTCACCGGCGCTCGCCGGGTGCCGCTGCGCCCACCTGTGCCGCCCCAGCGCCACGACGGCCCGGAGCCGGGGCGGGAGGAAAGGGCGCAGCCCCTTCAGGGGCGCGAGAGGACCTGCGCGATCAGTCACCGCGGCCCGCAGATGTGCACGGTGGTGGCGACCCCCTCGGCCGGCCCGGTTCCCTTCTCGTCCTTGTCAGCCGGGTCCCGCTCCCGCCGTCGTCCCTCCCACCCCCGAGAAGATCACCCCGGAACCGGACGGGGCCTGGTTGAGGACCCAGAGGCCGAGCAGGGTGGCGAGGGTGAAGACCAGGAGGACGAGGATCGCGAGGACGAGGCGGCGGCGGCGTTCGCGCCGGAGCCAGTCGCCGCGGGCCGTGCGGTAGGCGTCGGGGGCGGCGTGGACCCCGCCCGCCAGCGCGGCGAGCGCCTCGGCCAGCTCCCGCTCGGTGCGGTCCCGACCCGTGTCGTTGCCGGTGGTGTCGTTCATCGCCGGGCCTCCATCGCCTGGGTCAGGGCGGCGAGGCCGCGTGCGGTGTGGGTCTTGACCGAGCCGCAGGAGATGCCCATCGCGGCCGCGATCTCGCTCTCCTTCAGCCCGAGCCAGTGGCGCAGCACGAGCGCCTCCCGCTGCCGGGCGGGCAGCTGCTGGAGCGCGACGATCAGCACCCGCTGGTCGTCGTGGAGCAGCGCGGTGCTCTCGGCGGAGGCGACCGGCTCCTGAGCGGCCGGGGCCTCCACATGCCTGCGGGCGACCTGGAGATGCCGTATCCGCATCCTGGTGAGGTTGCAGACCGTGGAGCGGAGGTACGCCTCCGCCGCCTCGGCGTCCCGCAGGCGCCGCCACTTGCGGTAGATCTGGTAGTACGCCTCGGCCACCACGTTCTCGGGATCGTCGGCGCCCAGCAGCACCGCGAGCCGCAGCATCGAGGAGTAGTGCAGCTCGAACAGCCGGGCGACACCCACCTCGCGCTCCACGTCGGAGGGGTCGCCCAGGGCGCCCTGCGGCAGCGCGGGGTTCGAGGCCGGCGCGGGGTCGGCGGCGAGCGCGGCGTTCGGGCCCAGTGGCTCGGCGGCGGCCGGAGCCGGTATCCGGCCCAGTGGCTCGGCGGCGGTCACGGGTGCCGAAGCCGCCGGGGCCACCGGCACACGCATGTGCTGTCTGCGTCTCACGTGTTGCTCGCTCCCGTCTCGGGGCGCCGCCTGACGGTCAGGCGGGACGGTAGGTCGGTCGCGTCGGCGCCGCGCGGGACACCGAGCCGTTCGAGGACCGTGGTGCCGAGGACGGCGACGGTCAGGTTGAGCAGGAGGGCGAGCAGACCGGCGTAGATCTCCAGCGAGCCGCCGCCCAGGAGCACGATCGAGGAGAACCCCTCGCGCACCACCAGGAAGGTGCCGGTCGCCATGCCGACACCCCACCCGGCGAGCAGCGCCCGGGGATGCAGCCGCCCGGTGAACAGGCCGACCGCCACCGCCGGGAAGATCTGCAGGATCCACACCCCGCCGAGAAGCTGGAGGTTGATGGCGTCCTGGTCGCGGAGCCCGAACACGAACGCCACCGCCCCCACCTTCGCGGTCAGCGACACCACCTTGGCGATACGCACCTGCCGCTTCGGCGTGGCCGTGGGCTGGAAGTACTCGACGTACACATTGCGGACGAAGCCGGTGGCGGCAGCGATCGACATCACCGCCGCCGGGATCAGCGCGCCCACGGTGATCGCACCGAACACCAGTCCGGCCAGCGGCCCCGGCATCAGCTGGTCCACCAGCATCGGCACGGCCGCCTCGGCACCCCCCTCGGGCGCCCGCACCCCGGCAGCGAGCGCCGCGATGCCGAGGAAACCGAAGAGGGCCAGGAGTCCCGTCCAGGCGGGCAGCGCCACGGCGACCTTGCGGACCGTGCGAGGCCCGTCGGCGGCGAACCCGGCGGTGAGCACATGCGGGTACATCATCAGTGCCAGCGCCGAACCGAGCGCGAGGGTGGCGTAGGCGGGCTGCTGCTCGGGGGCCAGCAGCAGGGCGGACCCCTCGACGCCGGTTCCGCTCAGCCGCGCCGCCGCCCCCTCGAAGACCGCGCCAGGACCGCCGAACCGTTCGAGGACCAGCCAGCACACGGCGGTCAGCGACACGAACACGGCCACCGCCTTCAGCGCCGAGATCACGGCGGGCGCCCGCAGCCCGTGCCGGTACGTCGCCACCGCGAGGCCCGCGAACAGCGCGACCATCACGAGATCACCGGCCGCGCCCTTCGGGTACACACCACCGGCCGTCAGCACCGCCCTTATGCCGAGCAACTGCAACGCGAGATACGGCATCGTCGCGAGGATCCCGGTCAGCGCGACCACCAGGGCGAGCGGCGCCGAACCGTACCGCCCGCGCACGAAGTCCCCGGCCGTCACGTACCCGTGCCGCCTGGCCACCTCCCACAGCCGGGTCAGCAGTACGAAGGCCAGCGGGCAGACGATCACCGTGTACGGCACCGCGAAGAAGGCGGGCGCCCCGTTGCCGTACGCCAGTCCGGGCACGGCGGTGAAGGTGTACGCGGTGAAGATCGTGCCGCCGAGCAGCAGCCAGGTCCACACCGGGCCGAGGCTGCGGTCGGCCAGCGCCCAGCTCTCCAGCGAGGGCAGCCGGTCGGTGGGGCGCAGCCGGCGCGCGGTGACGGCGAGCAGCGACGCTCCGCCGATCACGGCGAGGAACGTCGCGGTCATGGCAGCGTCCGCCATGGGTCACCGTCCTTGGTGTGCCTGGGCCCTCGCGTGTTGGTTGCCCGGGTGGCCGGTTCGGAGGACACGAAGCGGCGGGAAATCTTCTGGAAATTCGCTGTCAACCGGATCCGGCGAGTGGGCAACTCTTGCACAGACCCACAGCGATCGGGAGAGGAGCACAGCCCATGGCACACAACGATCACCGGCGGCTACGGCGCGTCGCGATCGCCGTACTGCTCCTCGCCCCCGCCGCGGGACTGCTCTGGGTCCCCTGGTACGCCGGCGCGGAGCCCCGGCTCGCGGGCACGCCGTTCTTCTACTGGTACCAGCTCGCCTGGGTCCCGGGATGCGCCCTCTGCCTGCTCGCCGCATACGCGCTGACGGACCGACATCGCCCGGACGGGCAGTGCTCGGACGGACGGCGCTCCGACCGACATCGCTGAACCGTACTGACGCCCCGCGCTCTCCCCGCTTCTCTCCGCCGAACACTCGTTGAATTCAGGAGCCGCCATGTCCCGATCAGTCATGCCCGAATCCGGTCCCGAGACGCCGGAGAGATCCCGGATGTCGCCCAGGTCGATCGCGCTGTGGATCGCGGTCGCCCTCGTCGGCGCGATCGGCTGGGCCGTGCTCGCCCTGTCCCGGGGCGAGGAGATCTCGGCCGTCTGGCTGCTCATGGCGGCCCTCGGTTCGTACGCGATCGGCTACCGCTTCTACTCGCGGTTCATCGTCCGACGGGTGCTCCAGGCCGACGACACCCGGGCCACACCGGCCGAACGGCTCGAGGACGGCGTCGACTACCACCCCACCGACAAGCGGGTGCTGTTCGGCCACCACTTCGCGGCCATCGCCGGTGCGGGCCCGCTGGTCGGACCGGTGCTGTCGGCCCAGATGGGCTATCTGCCGGGCACCATCTGGATCATCGCGGGCGTGATCTTCGCGGGGGCGGTCCAGGACATGATCGTCCTCTTCCTCTCCATGCGCCGGGACGGCAAGAGCCTCGGCCAGATGGCCCGCGACGAGATCGGCAAGGTGGGCGGTGCCGCCGCGCTGATCGGCGTCTTCGCCATCATGATCATCCTGCTCGCGGTGCTCGCGATGGTCGTCGTCAACGCCCTCGCCGAGTCCGCCTGGGGCACCTTCTCGGTCACCATGACCATCCCGATAGCCCTATTCATGGGCTTCTACCTGCGCTATCTGCGCCCCGGCCGGGTCGTGGAGACCAGCTTCATCGGCGTCGCCCTGCTGCTGCTCGCCATCCTCGGCGGCGGCTGGATCCAGGACTCCTCGCTCGCCGAGTACTTCGTCTGGAGCCCCGAGACCCTGGTCTTCTGTCTGGTCGGCTACGGCTTCGTCGCCTCCGTGCTCCCCGTGTGGATGCTGCTGGCCCCGCGCGACTACCTCTCCACCTTCATGAAGGTCGGCACCATCGCCCTGATGGCCGTCGGTGTCGTGGTCGCCGCCCCGAACCTCCGCGCCGAGTCGGTCACCGAGTTCGCCCACACCGGCGCCGGTCCGGTCTTCGCCGGCTCCCTCTTCCCCTTCCTCTTCATCACCATCGCCTGCGGCGCCCTGTCCGGCTTCCACGCCCTGGTGTCCTCCGGCACCACGCCGAAGCTGATCCAGAAGGAGTCCCAGGTCCGGCTCATCGGCTACGGCTCCATGCTCACGGAGTCCTTCGTCGCCGTGATGGCACTCATCGCCGCGTGTGTGCTGGAGCCCGGCCTCTTCTACGCCATGAACTCCCCGGCCGCGCTGCTCGGCCCGACCGTCGACACCGCCGCCGAGGCGGTCAAGAACCTCGGCTTCACCATCACCCCGGAACAGCTCACCGCGGCGGCCAAGGCGGTCGAGGAGGAGACGCTCGTCGGCCGCTCCGGTGGCGCGCCCACCCTGGCCGTGGGCATGTCGGAGATCTTCGCCGGAGTCTTCGGCGGCGCCGGGATGAAGGCCTTCTGGTACCACTTCGCGATCATGTTCGAGGCGCTGTTCATCCTCACCACGGTGGACGCCGGTACCCGCGTCGGCCGCTTCATGCTCCAGGACATGCTCGGCAACGTCTGGAAGCCGATCGGCCGCGTCACCTGGAAGCCGGGCATCTGGATCACCAGCGCCATCGTCGTCGGCGCCTGGGGCTACTTCCTCTACGCCGGCGTCACCGACCCCCTGGGCGGCATCAAGCAGCTGTTCCCGCTCTTCGGCATCGCCAACCAACTGCTCGCCGCGGTCGCCCTGGCCGTCACCACCACCGTCCTGATCAAGTCCGGCAAGCTGCGCTGGGCCTGGGTCACCGGTATCCCGCTGGCCTGGGACGTGGCCGTCACCTTCACCGCCGGCTGGCAGAAGATCTTCTCGGACAACCCGGCGATCGGCTTCTTCGCCCTTCGCGACAAGTACGCGGCGGCCATCGACAGGGGTGAACTCCTGCCGGGGGCCACCACCATGGACGACATGCACACGATCGTCCTCAACAACACGGTCGACGGCGTGATCATGGCGATCTTCCTGGTCCTCGTCCTCACGGTCCTGGTCAACTGCGCCGTGGTGTGCGTCCGCGCCGTACGCTCCCCGGTCCCGCTGCCGTCGACCGAGGCACCGTACGTCGAGTCGCGCATCGACGCGGCGGAGCGGGGCGAGGAGGAACTGGTGGGGGCCCGCCGGTGACGGCCCGCACCGCCCGGCACTGGGTACGGACCGTCCGCTGGTACCTGCGGGAGCTGACCGGAGAGGTGGAGTACGACCGCTACTGCGACCGACACCGCCGCCACCATCCGCGGACACCGGTCCCGACCCGCCGGGAGTACGACGTCTGGCGAACCCTGCGCAGAGAGGAACACCCGGAGGGCCGCTGCTGCTGAGGCACCGGCCACGACGCGAGGACACACAGCACCGCCGCCACCCACCGGCGGCCCCCAGCTGCGGGAAGCCCCGCAGCTGGGGCGGTCGCCCACCAGTCGTCCCGGCTACGGTCACCGCCGCCGACGTGGTCGCCCACCTGCTGGTGCACAGTTGCGGGCAGTGGTGCCGCTGGGGCGCTTGCCTGCCCGCTGTCCCGGCTACGGTCACCGCTGTCGGCGCGGTTTCCCACCCACCGTCCTGGCTGTGGCCAGCCATACCGCCGACGTGATCGCCCACCTGCTCGTGCACGGCTGCGGGGAGCCCCGCAGCTGGGGCGGTCACCCACCAGTCGTCCCGGCTACGGTCACCGCCGCCGACGTGGTCGCCCACCTGCTGGTGCACAGTTGCGGGCAGTGGTGCCGCTGGGGCGCTTGCCTGCCCGCTGTCCCGGCTACGGTCACCGCTGTCGGCGCGGTTTCCCACCCACCGTCCTGGCTGTGGCCAGCCATACCGCCGACGTGATCGCCCACCTGCTCGTGCACGGCTGCGGGGAGCCCCGCAGCTGGGGCGGTCACCCACCAGCCGGACCGGCTACGGTCACCGCCGCCGACGTGGTCGCCCACCTGCCCGTGCATCCCACCCACCGTCCTGGCTATGGCCAGCCATACCGCCGACGTGATCGCCCACCTGCTTGTGCACAGTTGCGGGCAGTCGTGCCGCTGGGGCGGTACGGGTGGGCGCAGCGGCACCCGGCGAGCGCCGGCGAGCGCCGGTGAGCGAAACCCGCCCCCGCCCAGCCACAGCCGCCAGGCGCCTGGCAACCCCACGGCGCCCACCCCCGGCCACCCTCGACCCGACCGGATCCAGAGATGCTGAGACGCCGCCCCTCCCTGCTGATCCGCCCCGAACTCGACGACGACCCCCTGCACACCACCCTGGCCGAACTCCGCCCCGCCCAACAGCTCCACGGCCTGGGCGCGGGCCGCACCCGCCCCCCATGGGAACCGGTGGCCGACCTGCTGAAAGCCACGGGCCGGGACTGGGACCGCCGGGCACACCGCATCGCCGTACTTGCCCACCACCTCCCCGCCGCGATCCCCCAGCGCTGGACCGCCGACCGCCCAGGGGACGGCGACGCCCTCACCCTGCACGCCTTTGCCGCATCGCACCGCGCCCCCGCCACCGACCGCACCGCAGTCCGCCGCGCCGAACACTCCTGCCTCCGCGCCGCCGAGGCCTGCCCCGAGGACCCCACCCCCTGGCTGGCGCTGCTGTCCCTGATGCACACCTGTGCCGTACCGGTCAGGGACGCCGTCCCCGCGTGGACCGAGGCCGTCAACCGGGCCCCCTGGCTCCGCACGTCCTACCACCGGCTGCTGCGCTACCTGTCGCCGCGCGGACACGGGACGGTCCCCGACATGATGGACTTCGCCTGGCAGGCCGCCGCCCGCGCACCGCACGGATCACCGCTCGCCCTGCTTCCCGTGGCGGCCCGCGTCGAACTCATGGCCCACCGCCAGGAGGCGACCCCCTTCGAGACCCTCGGCTCGGGCGGCGGCAACTGGAACGAGCCCCGATCCGTCCACGAGATCGACCTGGCCCTCAAGAGCTGGTTCGATGCCGGCACCGCATCCCACGCCGAGGCCGTCACCGACCTCAACATCCTCGCGTTCGCCCTGACCCGCGCCCACCGCCCCGCGGAGGCAGCCCCCGTCTTCCAGCGCCTCGGCCGTCACATGACACACCATCCCTGGGACCTGCTGCCCGAGCCGGAACGCACGTTCGCGTACTGGCGGGAGAGGTCGACGGGCGGCCGTGGCCGGACATGAGGCCGACGGTGGTTCCGGCTCCGGTTCCTGCTCCGGTTCCGACTCCGACTACGCCGGAGCGGGCGCCGCCTCCTTCTCTTCCGCCGCCGCCGCGGCGGCCGCGGCCGCCGCACGGTCGCGGCGCTCCCGGCGCACGAGGACGACGTAGCCGATGGGAACGCCGAGGGCGAAGAGCCACCACTGCAGGGCGTAGGCGTAGTTCAGCGCGGCGTTCTCGTCGCCGGGGCTGCCGAGCTGTTCCGGGGTGTCGCCCTTGGGCTCGGGCGCTGTCTGCGCGAGGTAGCCGCCGAGCACCTGGACACCGAGGCGGTCCGCCTCCCGCTCGCTGTTGATCAGCATGATCTGTCGGTCCGGCAGGCCCTGGAGATCCTTGATACCGCTCGCTTCGGTCGTCTCGTCCGGCATCAGCCGCCCCGTGACGGTGACCTCGCCGCGGGCGGGCGCGGGAATCCTGGGGAACGCGGTCTGGCTCGGGCCGTCCGCGGGGATCCAGCCCCGGTTGACGAGCAGCACCTTGCCGTCGTCGAGCACGAACGGGGTCAGGACATGGAAACCGACCTCGTCGTCGGCGTTGACGCGACGTCGGACGACGACCTCGTCGTCGGTGTCGAAGTGGCCCTTCGCGGTCACCGCGCGGTAGCGCTCGCCGCTGGTGACGGTGTGCCCGGAGGAGGTCAGCCGCTCCACGGGCACCGGCTTCGCGGCCAGCGCGTCGGCGACGAGCTGATTCCGCGCGCTGCGCTCCTCGTAGCGATGCATCTGCCAAATACCCAGCCTGACCATGGTCGGGATCAGGACGAGCGAGAGCAGCGTGAGGATCACCCACTGCCGGGACAACAGGAAGCGGTACACCCCACGACCGTACAACTCGGTCGTGGGGCGTGTTCGGGCGGGTGTGCGCTCGGACCTCGTGGGCCCTTCCCGGAGCGTGGTCAGACCTTGTCGACGATCCCCGCCTTCCCCTCGGCCCGCGCGCAGTGGGCGCCGCAGTACCAGTGCCCCTCGACCTCGACGCCCTGGCCGATGATCTGCACCCGGCAGTGCTCGCAGATGGGGGCCATGCGGTGGATCGCGCAGGAGAAGCAGTCGAAGACGTGCACCGCTCCCTGAGCGTGAATCTCGAAGGTCATTCCATAGTCATTGCCGCAGACTTCGCATCTCGCCATGCGCCACAGGGTGAGCCGTCGCCACCGTGCGGGCGAGAGGGCGGCGGGCGAGTCGCGCGCCAATCACCCATCCGTACGGCCGTCTCCGCAGGCGAGCCCCCGACTCACTCGTCCGCGGGCTCGACATCCCGGAGCAACTGCCCGAACCCCGCCTCGTCCACGACCGGCGTTCCGTACTGCCGGGCCTTGACGACCTTCGACGTGTTCGAGTCCGGGTCGTTGGTGACGAGCAGGCTGGTCACCCGGGACAGGCTCGTCGCGACGTGCAGCCCGGCCTCGATCGCGCGGTCCTCCAGCAGGTCGCGTTCGATCGACGTGTCCCCGGAGAAGGCGACCCGCATGCCCTGCTTGAGCGGTTTGCCGTCTTCGTAACGACCGGGATTGGGATGGGGGCATGCGGGCCGCTTCCGCGAGGGCCGCCAACTGGTCGGTCGATAGCTGCCGTAGCCGCCGGGGCCCGCCTGCTGCCCGATCCGGGACGCGGCGGGGCTGTCCCGCCACTCGGTCAGCGGCCGGCACTCGTGCAGCGGCAGCCGTACACCGCTCGCGGCAGCGACCCGCAGACTCGGCCGGAACGCCTCCGCCAACACCCGAGCGTCGTCCAGCGCGTGGTGCGCCCGCTGCTGTACGACCCCGAAGTGCGCGGCCAGCGACTCCAGCTTGTGGTTCGGCAGAGGCAGCCCCAGCTCCTTCGACAACGCGATCGTGCACAGCCGCTGTCGCACCGGCGCTTCGGCCTCCGCGCGCGCGTACTCCCGGGCGATCATCGACCAGTCGAACACCGCGTTGTGCGCGACGAGCACACGGTCCGCGAGCCGCGACGAGAACTCCTCCGCGATCTCCTGGAAGAGCGGCGCTCCTTCGAGCACGTCACTCGTCAGCCCGTGGATCCACACCGGCCCCGGGTCCCGCTCCGGATTCACCAACGTGTACCAGTGGTCCTCGACCTCGCCCCGCGCGTCGAGTCTGTACACAGCCGCCGAAATTATCCGGTCGTCCCGGGCCAGCCCGGTCGTCTCCACGTCGACGACCGCGTACCCCTGTGGATACGCGGCCGGCCAAGGCGCTTGCGACGCTGCGGTCGTGTGGTCTTCGAGCATGGTCCATGAGGATACGGGCCGAGACTGACAGCCTGTTACCCGAGGCTGCGGCGGTGTGGGGGGTGGAGGGCGGCGCGGCGTATGCCAGTTCGGACGGTTCGGACGGTTCGGCGAGGGAGGCCGCTCGCGCCCCGACACCGACTCGCCCACCCTCACCGAGGCGTTGGCCCGCTCGGTGGAACCTGGCGGCTTCAACTCCTCGGCCCGCGGCGCATATTGAACAACTGGTCAGTGGGCGCGCATCGTGGGCCGACCACTGGCCGTGCCCCTCCCGTGCTTCTCCCGTGCCTTTCCCGCGCCCCTCCCATGCCCTTCCCGCGGCCCCTCGTATTGGTGGAGGACTCCAAGAAGCAAGCGCGTACCCCCGGAAATACTTGTCAGTAACAACGTCTAGCCCCAGCCGACCAGCGGATCTACCGTGCCCACATGCCGAACCTGCCCGATGTCGTGCTGTGGTCGATACCCGCCTTCGTGCTGCTCACCGTGATCGAGGTGATCAGTGTCCGGATGCATCCGGACGACGATGCCGCGGGGTACGAGGCGAAGGACGCCGCGACGAGTGTCGGCATGGGGCTGGGGAGTCTCGTCTTCGACTTCCTGTGGAAGATCCCGATCGTCGCGATCTACACGGCGATCCACGAGCTGACCCCGCTGCGCGTCCCCGTCCTGTGGTGGATGGTCCCCCTGATGCTGCTCGCGCAGGACTTCTTCTACTACTGGTCGCACCGCGGCCACCACGTGATCCGGATCCTCTGGGCCTGCCATGTGGTCCACCACTCCAGCCGGAAGTTCAACCTGACCACCGCGCTGCGGCAGCCCTGGACGACCCTGACCGTGTGGCCCTTCTACGTCCCGCTCATCGCCCTCGGCGTGCACCCGGCCGCGCTCGCCTTCTGCTCCTCCGCCAACCTCGTCTACCAGTTCTGGATCCACACCGAGCGGATCGGGAAGCTGCCCCGCGCGTTCGAGTTCGTCTTCAACACGCCGTCGCACCACCGGGTCCACCACGCCTCCCAGGGCGGCTACCTGGACCGTAACTTCGGCGGCATCCTCATCGTCTGGGACCGGCTCTTCGGGTCGTTCGTCGAGGAGACCGAGCGGCCGGTGTACGGGCTGACGAAGAACATCGACACGTACAACCCGCTGCGGGTCGCCACCCACGAGTACGTCTCCATCGCCAAGGACCTGAAGGCCGCCGGGAGCTGGGGCGAGCGAGCGGGGCGGGTGCTCCGCGGTCCCGGTTGGAAGCCCGCACAGCCGTCCGAGCGGGCCGCGGTGACCGACGAGGGCGCGGCCACGGTCCCGGGGACGGCCGCGTGAGACCGGACAGGGCATCGGTCCTCCTCGTCGCCTTCGGGGCCGCCGCCGTCGTCGACCTCGTGGCCCTCGCCCTCGGTTCCGCTCCCGGGCACGTCGTCGCCAAGCCCCTGCTGATGCCGTTGCTCGCGGCGTACGCGTACACGCGCGGTGCGCCGGGACCCCTGGTCGCCGCCCTGCTGTTCGGATGGGGCGGAGACGTGCTGCTCCTCTCCGACGCCGAGCCGGCCTTCCTCGCCGGAATGGGCTCCTTCGCGGTGGGGCACGTCTGCTACCTCATGCTCTTCCGCAGGCTCGGGCAGCCCGGGACCGGTGCTCCACGCGCGCGTGCCGCTCAGAATCCCCTCGTGCACGGCGTCGCGTACGCCTTCGCCCTGGTCGTTGCCGTCGCGAGTCTGTGGCCCGGCCTGCCGACGGATCTACGGCTCCCCGTCGCCGCATACAGCGCCCTGCTGACCACGATGGCGTGGGCCGCCGCGCGGCTGGGGCTCGTCGCGGGGCTCGGCGGCGCGCTCTTCGTGGTGTCGGACATGCTCATCGCGACCGGCGTCGCCGAGTGGCCGCAGCCGCCCCGCCCCGACCTGTGGATCATGCTCACCTACCTGGCGGCCCAGTACCTGCTGGTCCGGGGAGTCCTCGGCACCCCAGGCGCGCGTCCCCGTTCCACCCCGGCGTACGGCGAGGCGCCCACGAACACGGTCTGACCAGGCCGAACAGCCCGACCGCACGAAGGATCCGCACCCCCCGCGCGTACTCACCAGCGGATCGGCACCGGCAGTGCCGTCAGCAGCGCCGACACCGCGACGACCGCGCCCAGCACCGCCACCTCGGCGCGCGCGGGAGCGCAGATGTCGAGCCGGTCGTCGCTCGCGCGGCGCAGCCGCAGCCGGGCCCGGAGGGCGAGGGCGGCGACGGCGGCCACGAGGAGCACCTTGGCGAGCAGGGCGCGCCCGTACGCCGTCTCCGTCAGCTGGTCGAGGACCGTGCCCGGCGGCATCCGGCGCAGTGTGCTCCACACACCGGTGGCGGTGATGCCGGCGAACAGGACGGCGGCCACGCGCGCGTAGCGGCCCAGCACGGCGGCGCCTGCCTGCGTCGAGCGCCACGCGCGCAGGCGCACCATCCGCAGGACGTGGAGCAGTCCGCCCGCCCACAGTGCCGCGCACGCCAGGTGCACCAGGGTCAGACCGGTGCCGATGAGCGGGCTGTACTCCGTGGTGGGGTGGGCGCGCAGCGCCTCCGCGACGACAACCGCGGCCAGGGGCAGAGCCTGGGCGGCGGGTCTGCGGGAGAGCGCGAGCAGACCGGCCGCCGCGAAGGCGTTGACCTCCAGGAGCGCGAGTCTGCCGTCCCGGGTCTCGTAGAGGCCGCCCACGTCCATGTCGGCGGGGGAGTCCGGCACCAGATTGCCCGTGGCCACGACCGAGGCCAGCCCCAACGAGGCCATGAAACCGGCCCCCGCCGCCCACGGAGCCCAACTGCGTGGTGCCTCCCGGCGCGCGCCCGGCACCCGCCGCACCAGCCACGCCACGAACAGCTCACCCACCGGCACACACAACGCCGCCAGCAGCACCGCCCGCAGCAGGGCGATGCCACCCGCCCCGGGCGCCCCGGCCTCACCGGTACCGTCCAGCGCGGCACGCGGGCCGAGGAGGGGGATCAGTGCGCCCACGGCCACCAGAACGAGTACGGCGACGGCCCGGCCGGCCCCACCGCCGGGCCGCCCGGAACTCGGCTCGGGGCCGTCCGCCCCCGCCTTCGCCCCCGCTTCCGTCGCCTCCACCGTGCGTCTCGTCAGGTTCACCCCGAAAAGTTGACCAGTCGCACCAGACCAGGGCAAGTGCCGGAAAACAACTGGCAGTTCGACAATCCTCCCATACGTACGGTTCAGGGCCTCCGGTGACTCAACGCCAACGCGCCTCGTCCGCTCCCCAACGCCCCGGCGGCCGTGCCCAGTCACCCGGCCCGCCCTCGAAGGAGACCGGCGACGGCGCGTACCGCAGCCGTCCCAGCGGGCTGTCGCGCTCGGCGAGCCGTGCCGCCGGTCCGCCGCGGACTTCGTGCCCGTCCGGACGGCGCTCGATCCCGTCCGTCAACCAGGCCGCCGTTCGCGCGAGCGACAGCCGGACGAGCCGGGCTCCGCCCTCCTCGGTCCGGTCGGTGAGTGCGCGCAGGACCGCCGCGGCCAGCAGATACCCCGTGCCATGGTCGAGGGCCTGCGCGGGCAGGGCACCCGGCTTCCGGCTCGACCCCTCGGCCGCGGCGATCCCGGTGGCCACCTGCACCAGGCTGTCGAAGCCCCGCCGCTCGGCCCACGGCCCGGTCCCGCCCCAGGCCGACAACTGGGCGACCACGAGTCCGGGCCGTCGCAGGGCCGGCGCGTCGGGCGTGAGCGCGAACCGGCCGAGCGCCCCTGGCCGGTATCCCAGGACGACGACGTCCGCCTGCGCCAACAGGTCGTCGAAGACCCGGCGGTCCGCCCGCACCGTCAGATCGAGCGTCGCCGACCGCTTCCCGAAGCCCGTGTCGGCGTGCTGGTCGAGGATCTCGGGCATTCCCGGTGGGTCGACGCGCAGCACGTCCGCGCCCAGCAGGGCGAGCGTCCGGGTGGCGACCGGCCCCGCGATGACCCGGGTCAGGTCCAGGACCCGCACACCGGCGGCGGGCGACAAAGGCGCCTCGGTCAAAGGGCCGAGCACGCGCGCGCGTGGAGTGCCGACACCGTCCAACCGCTGCCACTCGACCAGCGGCCCGCCCCGCACAGCCGCCGCCTGCTCGTGCGCCGCCCACTCCTCGGCCGTCCGCAGGGCGACCGCGAGGCCCCCGGCCGCGTACACGGTCTCCTCGACCTCCAGGGACGACCGTTCGGCGAGCGCCTCGCCGACGGCGGCGACCGGGTCGGGAGAGGTCCTGGGCACCCCCAGCGCGGACAGCAACCGCCCCCGGTGGTGCGGATAGTTGGCGTGCGTCCGAACCCAGCCGTCCGCCGTCCGCCAGAACCGCGACAGCGGCGCGAAGGAGACCGGCGCCCGCCCGTCGACCAGCAGATGCCGTTCACTCACGAAGGCGGTACCGACCGCCCCGTCGTCCACCCGTACCCGGGGTACCTCCGCGAGCCCGGCCCGGCGCGCCCCCAACTCGGCCGCCGCCAGGGCGCACACCCCCACGCAGGCCCGCGCCAGCTCCCGTACCGGAAGCCGGGCGTCCAGCACCCCGTCCCGCACGACGGTCGAGACCCTCGGCAACAGGACGGGGTCGCCGCCCAGGGCCGCCCACGCATGGTTCATCTCTGTCATGACCCGCACTATGCAACGGAAGGGCCGGACGGTGTGCCACCGCCCGGCCCGACCTCGGCAGGAGAACCCCTGCCTGTGCACCGCGTCCAACGTGTCGATGTGCGTGCCGTGAGCTGTGCGGGAACCGGTCCCGCGAGATTCTTGTGCTCCCCGGCGACGAGGGTTACTTCTTGACGGCCTTCAGGGCGTTGACGATGCCGAACCCGTAGAAGCCGTTCAGGCTCGCGTCGCCCTCACACACCGCGTCCTGAGTGCCGTCGCCGTTCTGGTCGTACGACGTCGGGCAGGCGTGCTTGTCCGCCTCGGCCTTCAGCAGCCGCTGCAGCCGGCCCGGGTTGGCCCCCGGGTGCGTGGACTTCAGCAGCGCGGCGACACCGGCGGCGTGCGGCGACGCCATCGACGTGCCCTGCAGGTAGCCGTACGCGCCGTTCGGCATCGTGGACAGGATGCGGCCGTTCTTCGACGGGGTGTCCGGGATCTGGTAGCGGCCGTCGCCGCCCGGCGCCGCGATGTCGACGACACCGTTGCCGTACGTGGAGAAGTACGACTTCTCGTTCTTCACGCCCGTCGAGCTCACCGTGACGACACCCGGAAGCTGGGTCGGGACGTCGAAGCACTCGCTCGGGTCGATGGTGCGCTGGACCGGCGTGGTGTCGTTGGGGCTGGAGGCGTCCACGATCGCGTCGGAGGCGAGGTCGTGGTTGGAGTTGCCCGCCGACGCGAGGTGCAGCGTGCCCTCCTTCGTGGCGTACTCCTGGGCCCGGTTGACCGCGTCGACGATCGCCCGCTGGTCCGGGTCGTCCATGCAGTTGTAGAGCCACGGGTCGACGTAGTAGCTGTTGTTCGTGATCTCCACGCCGTGGTCGGCGGCGAACACGAACGCGCAGACGACGCTCTCCGCGTAGAAGAGGCCGCTGCTGCGGTCGGTCACGTTGATGCTGGAGACCTTCACGCCCGGCGCGACGCCGGCGACACCGACGCCGTTGCGGGCCGCGGCTATCTCACCGGCCACGTGGGTGCCGTGGTAGTCCTGCGGGGTGTACGGCCGCCAGGAGCCCTCGCTGGTGTCCGCGACACCGCCGTTGCAGTTGGCGGACTGGGCGGCGGAGAAGTTCGGCGCGAGGTCCGGGTGGGTGTCGTCGACGCCGGTGTCGATCACGGCGACGGTGACGTTCGCACTGCCCGGGTTGATCTTCGCGGCCTTGTCGGCGCCGATCGACCGCAGGTCCCACTGGTCGGCCTCAAGGGGCTCGGCGTCGGGCATGTCCGCCGAGGCGGCCTTCACCTTCGCGGCCTCCGCGGCCGTCAGGTAGTCGACGGCACCCACGTCCGTCGTACCGGCGGGCGTCAGCGGGGAGGTCCGGGTGGCACCGGCCGACTCCACACCACGCACGGCGCGGATCGTCGCGCCGAATGTCGGGTCGGTCGAGTGGACCACGATCACGCCGATCTCGGCGTACGTGATCACGATCTTGCCGCCGGCCTCGGCTATCGCCTCCTGCACGGCGGCTATCGTGCGCTTGTTCGTCTTCGTGTTCACGACGTACGAGAGGTTCGGGCCCTCCGCCGTCGCGGCGGTGGACGCCGCGAGCGGGGCCGCCGAGGCGACGCCCGGCAGGAAACCGAGCGAGGCGGTCAGCGACAGGACGACCGGCACCGCGAGGGCGAGCCGTCGTCTGGAGCGCAGATGAGCCATGGGATCTCCACATCATTTTCAAAGAAACCGGCCCGGGACACACGGGTGCCTGGGCAGGTACATGACGTTGGTGGTGCAGCCCGAAGCTATCTCTGGTCGTCGTCGGCCAGCAATGACTTCATGGGCGGGAGGCCGAAGTAGAGGGGTAACCCTCGGGACCACCGCACGTCCCGGCCGGTTCCGCATCGGTTCTCGAAAGAAACACGCACGGTTGAACCGGTCCTCGCGCGCCGCCGTGACGTTGTGCAGGGAGCCCGAGCACGATCGTGCGCCCCGTCACCGAAGGAACAGAGCCGACCCATGTCCGTACCCCAGCCGTCCCCCGATCCGACGGCGAACAAGTCACCGTCCGCCGTCGTGACGGCGGCGGAGACGCGAGGAGACTCCGTGGCAACCGACGCACCGCCCCCAGCGAAGGCAGAGCATCATCTCCCCTCACCCGAGGAGTTCGCCGCGGTCCATGAGAGCGCCGAGTTCGCCGAACTGCGCCGCTCCTACCGCTCGTTCGCCTTCCCGCTGACCGTGGCCTTCATCGCCTGGTACCTGCTGTACGTCCTGCTCTCCAACTACGCGGGCGACTTCATGGGCACCAAGCTCTTCGGCAACATCAACGTCGCCTTCGTCCTCGGCGTCGCCCAGTTCGTCACCACGTTCCTCATCGCCTGGTGGTACTCGCGGCACGCCGCCGCGAAGCTCGACCCCAAGGCCGAGGCGATCAAGTCCCGGATGGAGGGCGGCGCATGAGCCCCGTACAGCAGACAGTCCTCGCGGCCGGAGAGGCCAGTGAGCACCGGCCACTGATCATCACCCTGTTCGGGCTGTTCGTCCTGGCGACCCTCGCCATCACCGTCTGGGCCGGCCGCCAGACCAAGGACGCCGCCGACTTCTACGCGGGCGGACGCCAGTTCAGCGCCTTCCAGAACGGCCTCGCCGTCTCCGGCGACTACATGTCGGCCGCGTCGTTCCTCGGCATCGCGGGCGCCATCGCCCTGTTCGGCTACGACGGCTTCCTGTACTCCATCGGCTTCCTGGTCGCCTGGCTGGTCGCCCTGCTCCTGGTCGCCGAGCCGCTGCGGAACTCCGGCCGCTACACGATGGGCGACGTCCTCGCGTACCGCATGCGCCAGCGCCCCGTCCGCACCGCCGCCGGCACCTCCACGATCGTCGTGTCGATCTTCTACCTGTTGGCCCAGATGGCGGGGGCGGGCGTCCTCGTCTCGCTGCTCCTCGGCATCACCTCCGACGCGGGCAAGATCCTCATCGTCGCCCTGGTCGGCATCCTGATGATCGTCTACGTCTCCATCGGCGGGATGAAGGGCACCACCTGGGTCCAGATGGTGAAGGCCGTCCTGCTCATCAGCGGCACGCTCCTCATTACGTTCCTGGTGCTGCTGAAGTTCAACTTCAACATCTCCGATCTGCTCGGCACCGCTGCCGAGAACAGCGGCAAGGGCGCCGCCTTCCTGGAGCCCGGCCTCCAGTACGGCTTGACCGGCACCTCCAAGCTGGACTTCATCTCCCTCGGCATCGCCCTGGTCCTCGGCACCGCCGGCCTGCCGCACATCCTGATCCGCTTCTACACGGTGCCCAACGCCAAGGCCGCCCGGAAGTCCGTGAACTGGGCGATCGGCATCATCGGCGGCTTCTACCTCATGACCATCGCCCTCGGCTTCGGCGCCGCCGCGCTGATCTCCCAGGACGAGATCATCGCCTCCAACCCGTCGGGCAACACGGCGGCCCCGCTGCTCGCGCTGCACCTGGGAGGCGTCGACTCCGCCTGGGGCGCGATCCTGCTGGCCACCATCTCGGCGGTGGCCTTCGCGACGATCCTCGCCGTGGTCGCGGGCCTCACCCTCGCCTCGTCGTCCTCCTTCGCGCACGACATCTACGCCAACGTCATCCGCAAGGGGAAGGCCTCCGGCGCCGAAGAGGTCCGCGCGGCCCGCTGGGCGACCGTCTTCATCGGCATCGTCTCCATCGGCCTCGGCAGCCTCGCCCGCGACCTGAACGTGGCCGGCCTGGTCGCCCTCGCCTTCGCGGTCGCGGCCTCCGCCAACCTGCCGACCATCCTCTACAGCCTCTTCTGGAAGAAGTTCACCACCCAGGGCGCACTGTGGTCGATCTACGGTGGTCTGATCGTCGCCGTCGGCCTGGTGCTGTTCTCGCCCGTCGTCTCCGGTGACCCGAAGGCGATGTTCCCGAGCGTCGACTTCGCATGGTTCCCGCTGAAGAACCCGGGCATCATCTCCATCCCGTTCGGCTTCCTGATGGGCTGGCTGGGCACCGTCCTGTCCAAGGAGGAGCCCGACGCCGCCAAGTACGCCGAGCTGGAGGTCCGGTCCCTCACGGGCACCGGCGCCCACTGATCCGGCTCGCTTCGCCCGGGGCCGTCGTAGATCCCTACGGCGGCCCCGCGTCGCGTCTCGTGTGATTCGGCCGGTGATGTTGTCAGTGGCGTCACGTAGGCTCGCAGGTGTCGGAAAATTTGTGATCCGCTACGAGGGAGGGGGCCCACGTGCTCATCGACACCTACGGCCGGGTGGCCACCGACCTGAGAGTCTCGCTGACCGACCGGTGCAACCTGCGCTGTACGTACTGCATGCCCGAGGAGGGTCTGCAGTGGCTGGCGAAGCCCGACCTGCTTGACGACGACGAGATCGTCCGCCTCATCGACATAGCCGTCCGTGTCCTGGGCGTCACGGAGGTCCGCTTCACCGGCGGCGAACCGCTGCTGCGCCCCGGTCTGGTCGGCATAGTGGAGCGCGTGGCGGCCCTCGCCCCCCGCCCCCAGATGTCCCTCACCACCAACGGCATCGGCCTCAAGCGCACGGCGACGGCCCTGAAGGCGGCCGGCCTGGACCGGGTGAACGTCTCCCTGGACACCATCCGCCCGGACGTCTTCAAGACCCTCACCCGCCGGGACCGCCACAAGGACGTCCTCGAAGGCCTGGCCGCCGCCCGCGACGCGGGCCTGACCCCGGTCAAGGTCAACTCGGTCCTGATGCCGGGCCTGAACGACAACGAGGCCCCCGACCTCCTCGCCTGGGCCGTCGAGCACGACTACGAGCTGCGTTTCATCGAGCAGATGCCCCTGGACGCCCAGCACGGCTGGAAGCGCGACGGCATGGTGACGGCCGGCGACATCCTGACGTCCCTCCGCACCCGCTTCGACCTCACCCCCGAGGGCTCGGAGATACGCGGCTCGGCCCCGGCGGAACGCTGGCTGGTCGACGGCGGCCCCCACCGCGTCGGCGTCATCGCCTCGGTCACCCGCCCCTTCTGCTCGGCCTGCGACCGCACCCGCCTCACCGCCGACGGCCAGGTCCGCACCTGCCTCTTCGCCCGCGAGGAGACCGACCTCAGGGCCGCGTTGCGCTCCGGCGCCCCGGACGAGGAGATAGCCCGCATCTGGCGCCTGGCGATGTGGGGCAAGAAGGCGGGAGCAGGCCTGGACGATCCGTCGTTCGTGCAGCCGGACCGCCCCATGTCCGCCATCGGAGGCTGAGACCGGCGCGCCGTGAAAGGGCGCGGGTGACTCCGCGTGAGGAATCACGACGGAGCCGCATTCGCAGGACTCCCCGAGCCCTTTACCCCTTGGGCGCTTCCCACTCCGACAGCTCGACGACATCCTTCAGGAACCCCCGCACCCCCAGGAACTGCGACAGGTGCTCCCGATGCTCGTCGCACGCGAGCCATGTCTTGCGGCGCTCCGGCGTATGCAGCTTCGGGTTGTTCCAGGCGAGCACCCAGACCGCGTCGGCACGACAGCCCTTGGCCGAACAGACGGGGGAGGACGGATCGGAGCCGGGGACGTTGAGGATGTTCACACGTCGACCCTAGCCGCAGAAAAGGCGACGCCGAGCAGCCACGGGGGGAGCTGCCCGGCGTCGGTCTGTCGCTCCGACGGGGGATGCGGAGCGCGTACGAAGTATGTCACGGGTAGGCCTCTGCCCGGCACAGGAACTTCATGATTGATCTGAGCATTTCTTGAGCTTGGCGGGTGATTGCATTCCGCTTCGTCCGGATTCCCGGTGCTCAGGCCCGCTCCCGCGGTTCACTGCGCCGACCGCCCGCGGGACCGGGCGCGACGTCCTCCGGGACGGATTCCGCGGAGCGTCCCTCGGCCCCGAATTCGGCCGAGGAAGAGGCGTCCGTCCGCCGGGGCGGCGTGATCATCGGACGGGTGGGGGCGTGGACGAACGTGGACGGCAGCGAGGGCGCGTTCTCACGGCCCGCGTTGGCGATCACCACGGAGATGTACGGCAGCACCGCGCCGAGCACCAGTGCGACAACCGCGACGTGCCGTTCGACGTTCCAGAGAACCGCGGCGGCGATCACCGCGAGGGTGCGGACGGACATTGCGATGATGTAGCGACGCTGCCGCCCGCGAACGTCGTCGGCGAGGCCCTGCCGGGCGCCTGTGATCCGGAAGACCTCGGCGTTGCTCTGCTTCCGCATCACGTTCCACCACCCGCCTGTATCGGACGCTCCACGGCCCGTGCCCCGCCCGCGCCCGCTTCATGGAACGCGGTCCGAACCAGCTCCACGTTACGCCGCGTCTGCGCCGCCTACGAGACCGGGTCACCTCCCACGGGGAGCGGAGGCGATCCGCCGTAGCGCGTACGGCCGTGCCCGACATGCGGCGTATCGCAGGCGGGCCGACACTGGGCGTAATGCTCACGTCGAGCCGTACGAGGAGGCAGCCATGGGCTGGTTGTGGGCGATCATCGTGGGATTCGTGCTCGGCCTGCTGGCCAAGGCGATCATTCCGGGCAAGCAGCACAGCCCGCTCTGGCTGACGACGATCTTCGGCATGCTGGGCGCCGTCGTCGGCAACGCGATCGCTCGTGGTTTCGGGGTCGAGGAGACCTCCGGCATCGACTGGACCCGCCACGCCTTCCAGCTGATCGCCGCGATCGTCATCGTGGCTCTGGGCGACATGGCCTACATGGCGACCCTGGGCAAGAACAAACAACGAACCTGAGCCCCGACAAGGGCGCGGGGAACTGCGCGACATGCCACCACGAAGCGGCAACCGTCAGATCCCCCACGCCCCTACGGCACCTAGGCCCCGGTCACCTCGACGGCGGCCAGGTTCTTCTTCCCGCGCCGCAGCACCAGCCACCGCCCGTGAATCAGCTCTTCCCGGGAGGGAACCGCGTCCTCGGCGGTGACCTTGACGTTGTTCACGTAGGCCCCGCCCTCCTTCACGGTCCGCCGCCCCGCGGACTTGCTCGGCACCAGCCCGACCTCCGCGAGGAGATCCACGACCGTCGCCAGCTCGGCGACCTTCGCGTGCGGCAGCTCGGACAGCGCCGAGGCCAGCGTCTTCTCGTCCAGCTCGGCCAGGTCGCCCTGTCCGAACAGCGCGCGGGACGCGGCGATCACGGCGGCGGTCTGCTCGGCCCCGTGCACCAGCGTCGTCAGCTCCTCGGCCAGCGCGCGCTGCGCGGCACGTGCCTGCGGCCGCTCCTGCGTCTGCTGCTCCAACTCCTCCAGCTCCGTACGGGACCTGAAGGACAGGATCCGCATGTACCGGGTGATGTCGCGGTCGTCCACGTTCAGCCAGAACTGGTAGAACGCGTACGGCGTCGTCATCTCCGGGTCGAGCCAGACGGCGCCGCCCTCGGTCTTGCCGAACTTCGTGCCGTCCGCCTTGGTCATCAGCGGCGTGGCCAGAGCGTGCGCCTGCACGCCGGGCTCCATCCGGTGGATCAGGTCCAGGCCGGCCGTGAGGTTGCCCCACTGGTCGCTGCCGCCCTGCTGGAGGGTGCAGCCGTACCTGCGGTAGAGCTGGAGGAAGTCCATGCCCTGGAGGATCTGGTAGCTGAACTCGGTGTAGCTGATGCCCTGGTCGGACTCCAGCCGACGGGCGACGGAGTCCTTCGTCAGCATCTTGTTGACGCGGAAGTGCTTGCCGATGTCCCGCAGGAACTCGATGGCGGACAGGCCCTCGGTCCAGTCGAGGTTGTTGACCATGACGGCCGCGTTCTCACCCTCGAAGGACAGGAACGGCTCGATCTGGGCGCGCAGCCTGCCGACCCAGCCCGCGACCGTCTCCGGGTCGTTCAGCGTGCGCTCCGCCGTCGGGCGGGGGTCGCCGATCAGGCCCGTCGCGCCGCCGACCAGCGCCAGCGGCCGGTGCCCGGCCTGCTGGAGGCGGCGCACGGTGAG
Organism: Streptomyces europaeiscabiei; assembly: GCF_036346855.1. Classification (NCBI taxonomy): domain Bacteria; kingdom Bacillati; phylum Actinomycetota; class Actinomycetes; order Kitasatosporales; family Streptomycetaceae; genus Streptomyces; species Streptomyces europaeiscabiei. The sequence goes on along the minus strand of NZ_CP107841.1, from coordinate 2,387,443 downwards.
CACCTGCACCAGGTGTCCGACGTGCAGCGACGGCGCGGTCGGGTCGAAACCGCAATAGAACGTGACGGGACCGTCCGCGAGCGCCTTGCGCAAAGCGTCCTCGTCGGTGGACAGGGAGAACAGTCCCCGCCACTTCAGCTCGTCGACGATGTCCGTCACGGTTCTCGTGTCTCCTTGATCGAGCTCGTAACCAGGTACCTCGTGAACCAGGTACCTCGTAATCAGGTACGAGGTTATACGCCCTGGCTGACAGAACTCATATTGAAATCCGGCACCCGCAGCGCGGGCATCGCGGCCCTGGTGAAGTAGTCGCTCCACTCGCGCGGCAGCGTCTTCTCCGTGCGCCCGGCCTCCGTGGCCCGGCCGAGCAGGTCCACCGGGGACTCGTTGAACCGGAAGTTGTTGACCTCGCCCGTGACCTCGCCGTCCTCCACGAGGTAGACGCCGTCCCGGGTCAGCCCGGTCAGCAGCAGCGTCGCCGGGTCGACCTCGCGGATGTACCACAGGCAGGTCAGCAACAGCCCGCGCCGGGTGTTCGCGACCATCTCCTCCAGGGAGCGGTCCTCACCGCCGTCCAGGATCAGGTTGCTGATCGTCGGCACCACCGGCAGCCCGGTCAGCCCCGCGCTGTGCCGGGTGGTCGGCAGGTGCGCGACCTCGCCCCGGCTGATCCACTCCGTCTCCTTCAGCGGCAGGCCGTTGTCGAACACCGAGCTGTCGCCGCCGGAGGAGTGGGCCAGCACGAACGGAGCGGACTCCAGGCCCGGCTCGTTCGGGTCGCTGCGCAGGGTCAGTGGCAGCTCGGTCAGCCGCTCGCCGATCCGGGTACCGCCGCCGGGCTTGCTGAACACCGTCCGGCCCTCGGCCGCGTCCCGCGCCGACGCCGACCACATCTGGTAGATCAGCAGATCCGCCACCGCCGTCGGCGGCAGCAGCGTCTCGTACCGGCCGGCGGGCAGCGGCACCCGCCGCTCGGCCCAGCCCAGCCGTACGGCCAGCTCCGCGTCCAGGGCCGCCGGGTCGACGTCCTTGAAGTCCCGCGTGGAGCGCCCCGCCCAGGCGGAGCGCTTGCGGTCCGGGGACTTGGCGTTCAGCTCCAGCGTGCCGTTCGGCTGGTCGTGCCGGAGCCGCAGCCCCGTGGACGTACCGAGGTAGCTCGACACCAGTTCGTGGTTGGCGAAGCCGTACAGTTCCCGGCCGCCCGCACGCGCGCGTGCGAACGACTCCCCGAGCGCCGGCGCGAAGTCCGCGAACACTGCGGAGGAGGTCTCGGCGGGCGCGTCCGTGAAGTCCGGGGAGTGCTCCACACCTGTGACCAGCGGCTGGGCGTCCTCGGCGGGTCCGGCGCCACGCGCGGCGGCCTCGGCGGCCCGCACCAGCGGCTCCAGCTCCTCGGCGGTGACGGCGGACCGCGACACCACCCCGGAGGCGGTGCCCTCCTTGCCGTCGACGGTGGCGACGACCGTCACCGACCGGCCCCGGGTGACCCCGTTCGTGGTCAGCGCGTTGCCCGCCCAGCGCAGGTTCGCCGTCGAGTACTCGTCGGCGATCACCACACAGCCGTCGGCCCGGGACAGCTCAAGAGCCCGCTCGACGATCTCGTGCGGCTTGTGCGCCTTGTTGTTCCGCGCGCTGTTGTTCCGCCCGCTCATCGACCTGCCTCCTGCGTCGTGTTCAGGCTGTGCTCGCCCGGGAGATGACCCTCGGACCCCCTGCGGATTCCGTGGTGAGCGCTCATCGACCGGCCTCCTGCGTCGTGTTCAGGCTGTGCTCGCCCGGGAGATGACCCCCGGACCCCCAGCAGATTCCGTGGTGAGCGCTCATCGACCCGCCTCCTGCGTCGTGTTCAGAATGTTGACGCCCTTGAAGAGGGCCGAAGGGCAGCCGTGCGACACCGCGGCGACCTGGCCCGGCTGGGCCTTCCCACAGTTGAAGGCACCGCCCAGGACGTATGTCTGCGGCCCGCCCACGGCCGCCATGGAACCCCAGAAGTCCGTCGTCGTCGCCTGGTAGGCGACGTCCCGCAGCTGCCCGGTGATCCGCCCGTTCTCGATCCTGAAGAACCGCTGACCGGTGAACTGGAAGTTGTACCGCTGCATGTCGATGGACCACGACCGGTCCCCGACGACATAGACCCCCCGCTCCACCCCGCCGATCAGATCCTCGGTGGACATCCCGGCAGGATCCGGCCGCAGCGACACGTTGGCCATGCGCTGCACCGGCACATGCCCGGGGGAGTCGGCGTACGCGCAGCCGTTGGAGCGGCCCAACTCGGTCAGCTTCGCGATACGGCGGTCGAGCTGGTAGCCGACCAGAGTGCCGTCCCTGACGAGGTCCCAGCTCTGCCCCGCCACGCCCTCGTCGTCGTACCCGATGGTCGCCAGGCCGTGCTCGGCGGTGCGGTCACCGGTGACGTTCATCAGCTCGGAGCCGTAACGCAGCTTGCCGAGCTTGTCGAAGGTGGCGAAGGAGGTCCCGGCGTAGGCGGCCTCGTAGCCGAGCGCGCGGTCCAGCTCGGTGGCGTGGCCGATGGACTCGTGGATGGTCAGCCACAGGTTGGACGGGTCGACGACCAGGTCGTAGACACCCGCCTCGACGCTCGGCGCGCGCATCTTCTCAGCGAGCAGCTCCGGGATCCGCGCCAGTTCGTCGTCCCAGTCCCAGCCGGTGCCCGTCAGATACTCCCAGCCGCGCCCGACCGGCGGCGCCAGCGTCCGCATCGAGTCGAACTCGCCGCTGGACTCGTCGACCGAAACGGCGGTCAGCGAAGGGTGCAGCCGTACGCGCTGCTGGGTGGTCACGGTCCCGGCGGTGTCCGCGTAGAACTTGTTCTCGTGCACGGTGAGCAGCGAGGCGTCCACATGGTTGATCCCGTCGGCCGCCAGCAGCCGCGTGCTCCACTCCGTGAGCAGCGCCGACTTCTCCTCGTCGGGGACGCTGAAGGGATCGATCCCGTACGCGGAGATCCAGGTCTTCTCCGCGTGCACCGGCTCGTCCGCCAGCTCGACCCGCTCGTCGGACCCGGCGGCCTTGATGACCTGCGCGGACAGCTTGGCCATCGCCACGGCCTGCGAGGCGACCTTCGCTGCGGCGTCCATCGTCATGTCCACCCCGGACGCGAACCCCCAGGTCCCGCCGTGCACCACCCGCACCGCGTACCCGAGGTCCGTCGTGTCCGACGACCCGGCCGGCTTCGCGTCCCGCAGCCGCCAGGAGGCACTGCGCACCCGCTCGAACCGGAAGTCCGCGTGGTCGGCGCCGAGGGCCCGGGCGCGGGCCAGCGCGGCGTCGGCCAGGGCACGTAGGGGGAGTGCCAGGAACGACTGATCGATTTCATGGGGCACGGGCGGGGTTCCCTTCGGGGCTTGCCTGTGGTGACCGTCGGAGGCAGTGAATCATGGGGCACGGACAAGCGGGCGGGCACGGGAAACCAACTCCCGTGCCCGCCGCGAACATCGCGTACGACGTGGCCTCAGCGGCCCGGAGATGAGCCCGCCGCGAGTGCCGTGAACGCCGTCCAGGCGGTCGGTGTGACGACGAGTGGGCGGATGCCGTTTGTCCTTGGAGTCGCGGATGCGGACCGCCGCCTCGGTGCCGTTGGTGCCGTTGCCCGCGCCCTGGTCCGCCGTCATCGCCGCGCGCCTCCCGTACTCATCACGTGTCCCCGCCCTCACCGGCCCAACCCGCCCATCCGCCCAATCCGCCCAATCCGCCCAGCGTCACGGGGAGTTAGTCACCCAGTCCAGAGCGTGCACCGGTACAGCCGGGTCTGTACGGGCGTCGTACCTGTTGGCGGGGCGGAAGGGGCCGCACCCCTGGGCGCATGCCGACGCCACCGGCTCAAGAGGCCGTCACCGTAAGTGTGTTCGTCCAGGTGTCCGACAGGCGTCCGAGGCGCCCAAGGTCTCCGGAGCCGCGGGCGGAGTGCACGCTGGAAACCTCCTCCGCGTACAGGAGGAGACCCGTCGTGCCACGCACGGTTCGCCCAGGAGAGCGAACGGCTCGCGGAGCGGCACCCCGAGGAGCGGGAGGAGCTGCTCCGGGCGGCTGCCGGGATCCGGACCTCGTCGATGTGTGCGTATCAGCGCGCACGCTCCGGGCGTGGGTGCTCCCGTGACGGAGGACGCGGTCGCCGACTCCCCGGACTCCTTCGGCCTGGAGAACTCGTCATCGGCCGCCACCGCGTGCGGCGCGCCTGCTCGGCGAACCCGACGACCGTGCCGGTCATCGCCGGCAGGTCGGGCGCACGCTGCGCGAGCTGTCGGACGAGGGTGCCCCGCGTCTGTCGGTCGGACTGGGCCTCGGTGGACGGCCTCACGGCGTACACGGAGGCGGAGGCAACCGGTTCCCCCGACACCTCGGCGGCCCGGTCCGCATACGCCGGCGGACTGGCCGGCCGGGCGCAGGCGACCGACTGGCCGCCGGGCGCAGGCGACCGACTGGCCGCCCCACGCAACGGGCCCTGCTGGTGGGGTTCGGAGCGCGAGTGCAACGCGAGTACAAGAAGTGCTGCGGGAATTCCGCGCTCGTGTGATCGTCCGGTGACGCATCACACGGACATCTTCCAGACGGGGTGCTGTCTGTGGGAACCCCACAGACAGCACCCCATCGCCCTGTCGCTGTCGTAATCGGTACCCGGTGCGGCGGGCGGATAGGTTCGAGGGGTACCAGACCTCAGAACGAAAGGGTGATCCGTTGAGCCGCTCGGTTCTCGTCACCGGAGGCAACCGGGGCATCGGCCTCGCCATCGCCCGCGCGTTCGCCGACGCCGGCGACAAGGTCGCCGTCACGTACCGCTCGGGGGAGCCGCCGGCCGGCTTCCTGGCCGTCAAGTGCGACATCACCGACCCCGAGCAGGTGGAGCAGGCCTACAAGGAGATCGAGGCGCAGCACGGCCCGGTCGAGGTCCTGATCGCCAACGCCGGCGTCACCAAGGACCAGCTCCTGATGCGCATGTCCGAGGAGGACTTCACCTCGGTCATCGACACCAACCTCACGGGCACCTTCCGCGTCGTCAAGCGAGCCAACCGCGGCATGCTGCGCGCCAAGAAGGGCCGCGTGGTCCTCATCTCCTCGGTCGTGGGCCTCTACGGTTCGCCCGGCCAGGCCAACTACGCCGCCTCCAAGGCCGCCCTGGTCGGCTTCGCGCGCTCCCTCGCCCGTGAGCTGGGCTCGCGCAACATCACCTTCAACGTCGTCGCCCCCGGCTTCGTCGACACCGACATGACCAAGGTGCTCACCGACGAGCAGCGCGCGGGCATCGTGAAGCAGGTGCCGCTCGGCCGTTACGCGCAGCCCGAGGAGATCGCCGCGACGGTGCGGTTCCTCGCCTCGGACGACGCCTCGTACATCACTGGAGCCGTCATCCCCGTAGACGGCGGACTGGGAATGGGTCACTGATCACCATGAGCGGAATCCTCGAGGGCAAGCGCGTCCTGATCACCGGTGTGCTGATGGAGTCCTCCATCGCCTTCCACACCGCCAAGCTGGCCCAGGAGCAGGGCGCCGAGATCATCCTGACCGCGTTCCCGCGGCCCACGCTGACCGAGCGCATCGCCAGGAAGCTCCCCAAGCCCACCAAGGTCATCGAGCTCGACGTCACCAACGACGAGCACCTCGGACGCCTGGCCGACATCGTCGGGGAGGAGCTCGGCGGCCTCGACGGCGTCGTCCACTCCATCGGCTTCGCCCCGCAGGACGCCCTCGGCGGCAACTTCCTCAACACGCCGTTCGAGTCCGTCGCCACCGCGATGCACGTCTCGGCGTACTCCCTGAAGTCGCTGACCATGGCCTGCCTGCCGCTGATGCAGAACGGCGGCTCCGTCGTCGGCCTCACCTTCGATGCGAAGTTCGCCTGGCCGCAGTACGACTGGATGGGCCCGGCCAAGGCCGCCCTGGAGGCCACCAGCCGCTACGTCGCCCGCGACCTGGGCAAGCAGAACATCCGCTGCAACCTCATCTCCGCCGGCCCCCTCGCCTCCATGGCCGCCAAGTCCATTCCGGGCTTCGGCGAGCTGGCCGCCGTGTGGGACGACCGCTCCCCCCTGGAGTGGGACCTCAAGGACCCCGGGCCGGCCGGCCGCGGTGTCGTCGCGCTGCTCAGCGACTGGTTCCCGAAGACCACCGGCGAGATCATCCACGTGGACGGCGGGCTGCACGCGATCGGCGCCTGAGCGCTCCGGCTGAAGGCTCCACGACGGTACGAGGGCGCGCATCCATTCGGGTGCGCGCCCTCGTCGTACTCCTCCGCGCCGGGATCATCACTCGTTCGGCTCATCCGGCGGGCCGCCGGGGCCGGGTGCCGCGCACGCTGGACCTACACCGCCCAGCCGCTCGGCCTGAGGAGGTCCCCCTTGTGCGCATCTCCCGCAGCATCGCCCCAGCGGTCGTCGCCCTGGCCCTCGTACTCACCCTGCCGTCCGAGTCGGCACCGCACGCGCGCGTGGAGACCGGAGAGCGGCACGCGCGCGTAGTGGTGGACGACAAGCCCGATCCGTTCGGGGCGGCCTGCCGCAGCACCGTCACCGGCTCCCAGGTGATCGCGCACTGCTACAACCCCTACGTCGCCGTCGACCGCGTCCGGCTGCACATCGAGTGCGCGCGGTGGTGGGACATCGACAGTGACAGCGCCGCGGTCGCGACGGCGCCGGCGCGGACCGTACGGCTCACCGGGCGCTGCTGGAAGGAAGTCCGATCGGTGTGGTTCAGCCACCAGCGGGTGGAGAGCTGACCCGTCCCGGACGGCAGTGGAACGGATACCCGGCAGCCTCGGCCGCGGCGGTTTCCGCGTCGCCCGCGCGGATGGCGTCCACGAGCCGGGCGTGGTCCATGTACGTCTCCGGGGTCAGCTCCTCGCCCACGTCACCGCGCAGCCAGTCCCGCAGCACCTCGCCGAGGTCCGCGTAGACCGTCGTCACGACGTCGTTGTGGGACGCGGCCACAACTGCCATGTGGAAGGTCGCGTCGGCGGTCACGAACGCCTCCGCGTCGCCCGACGCCCACGCCTGCTCACGCCGGGCCAGGAGCGCGTCCAACTGCTTCAGATCCTTCTCCGTGCGGCGCTCGGCGGCCAGCTTCGCGGCGCTCGACTCCAGGGCGGAGCGCAGCTCGGCGATGTGGGTCGGGTCGGCGCCCGCGAAGCGGCGGTGCATCACGCCCGCGAGCTCGCTGGTCGCGACGACATAGGTGCCGGAACCCTGGCGGATGTCCAGCAGACCGTTGTGCGCGAGCGCGCGGACGGCCTCCCGGACCGTGTTCCGGGCGACGCCCAGCTGCTCGACCAGCTCGGGCTCGGTGGGGATGCGGGAGCCGACCGGCCACTCGCCCGAGGTGATCTGGTTCCGCAGCGCGGCGATGACCTGCTCGGACAGCGCCGATCGGCGGGGATGGCTCAGCGGCATGGCACACCTTCGCACGGACGGGCCGACCGGGAGAGGCCGGGCCATGGACAACCAATCATCCTATGATTCTATGATGGGTGTCATGGTGAGCGAGGAAACCCTGACGCCGGCAGTCGCGCCCGAACGCGTCGCATCCCATCGGGCCGCATCCCATCGAGGCGCATCCGATCGCGCCGCATCCGCCCAGGCCCGGGTCGAGGCGCAGGCCAAACCTGCGGCGCGGGACATGCGCGCGTGGACGACGCGCCTGGTGGTCGTGGGCATCGTCCTGACGGCCCTCAACCTCCGTCCCGCCATCACCAGCCTCGGGGCCCTCCTCGAAGAGGTGCGCGTCGGGCTCGGCATGAGCGGCAGCGTCGCCGGGCTTCTCACCTCCGTACCGCCGCTCTGCTTCGCCGTCTTCGGCGCCATGGCACCCCGGCTCGCCCGCCGCTTCGGCCCGGCCGCCGTCGTCTGCGCAGGCATGGTCGCGATAGCCGGCGGTCTGCTGATCCGGCCGTACGTCGGCGGAACGGCCGGCTTTCTGGCCGCGAGCGCCCTCGCCCTGATGGGCATCGCCGTCAGCAACGTCCTGATGCCGGTCATCGTCAAGCGCTGGTTCCCGGACCGGGTCGGCTCCATGACGGGCCTCTACTCCATGGCTCTCGCTCTCGGCACCTCGTCCGCCGCGGCCGTCACCGTGCCCATGACCGCCGCCCTGGACGGGAGTTGGCGGGCGGGCCTGGCCGTATGGGCGGTCCTCGCGGCGGCGGCCGTGGTGCCGTGGCTGCCGTTCGTACGGGATCGCGGCGCCCGCTCCGCCGAGCGGGCCGGGGGAGCGGCGGCACCCGCACGCGAAGCAGGGCCCGCGCCGCGCATCACCCGGAGCCGTACCGCCTGGGCGCTCGCCGTGTACTTCGGGCTCCAGGCGACCGCCGCCTACATCACGATGGGGTGGATGGCGCAGATCTTCCGGGACGCGGGGGTCCCGGCCGGCAGGGCGGGGCTGCTGCTGGCCGTCACGATGGTGATGGGCGTCCCGCTGGCCTTCGTGATCCCCCGGCTTGCCACCCGGCTGCCCCGCCAGGGGCCGATCGTGGTCGTCCTGGGCGTCTGCGGGCTCCTCGGGTACGGCGGCCTCCACCTCGCCCCGGCGGCGGGAGCCTGGGCGTGGGCGCTGCTCATCGGCATCTCCAACTGCTCCTTCCCGCTGGCGCTCACCATGGTCGGCATGCGGGCCCGCACCGGCGCCGGGGTGGTCAAGCTGTCCGCCTTCGCACAGAGCACGGGCTACCTGATCTCGATCCCCGGCCCGTTCGTCGTCGGCGTCCTCTACCAGCACAGCGGCGGCTGGGGCCTGCCCCTCGCCCTCATGGCCGCCCTGATGCTCCCGCAGATCGTGGCGGGCATCCTGGCGGGCCGCGACCGGGTGGTGGAGGACGAGGCGGCCCGCTGAGCCGCACCCCGGCGGCTCCACCGCGGCCGGGGGTGCGAGACTGTGCGTATGCCAGTGCTCGACCCGAACCCCCAGAACGGTCAGAAGAAGATGCTCCTGGTCTTCGGCTCGTTCCTCGCCATCTTCGTCGTCATCGGGATCATCGCGGCCATCGCGTCACCCTGAGTGCTGAGTGCTGAGTGCTGAGTGCTGAGTGGTGGGGATATCCCCCCGTCCCCTAGGGGGCGAGTCTCAGGGTGAAGTGGGTGGATCACCGGATGGGTCGAAGCGCTCGGATTCCGTAGCTTCGAGATGTGGCAGCGAGGACGGGCCACAGACCACCCGGAGACCACGGAGGCGGCATGTCGGCCCCTACGCACACCCGACCCCACCCGGCGACCATGGGCGGTGTCGACATCCGGCTCCCCTGGTGGGCGGTGGCCCTGCCCGCCCTCGCCTTCGTCGCTCTTCTCCTGCTGATCCTGAATCCCGCGCAGGCCCAGGCGGCGAGCGGCGACCCCATGATCGGCCACCTCATGGAGCGCATACAGCAGGCACTGTTGAGCCACGCGCTGTGACGGGCGGCCAGCCCACCGGAAGCGCATGTACGGGTGCCGGGTATCCGCACTTCAACTCCCTGCGCCCCATGGCCTGTTTCGTGCGAAGCTGGGACACATGAGCGTCGCAGAACCCCGCAGGATCGTCCTCTTCCGGCATGCGAAGGCCGACTGGCCACAGGTCTCCGACCACGAGCGGCCGCTCGCCGACCGGGGCCGCATGGACGCCGCCGTCGCCGGGCGCAAGCTGGTCGACTCCGGCATCCCCCTCGACCTGGCCCTCTGCTCCACCGCCGTCAGAACCCGCGAGACCTGGAAGCTCGCCGTCCACGAGCTGCCCGAGCGGCCGAAAACGGTCTACGAGGAGCGGATCTACGAGGCCTCGCCCGGCGAGCTGATCGCCCTGCTCAACGAGACCCCGGACGACGCGCAGAACGTGGTCCTGATCGGGCACAACCCCGGAATCCAGGGCCTCGCCGACATCCTCGCCGGCAGCGCCGAGGGCGACGCCCGCGAGCGTATGAACCGCCGAGGCTTCCCGGCCGCCGCCTTCGCCGTGCTCTCCTTCGAGGGAGCCTGGAAGAGCCTGGAGCCGGGCGCGACCACGCTGGCCGACTACTGGGCGCCGTCGGAATAACCCCGGCCGCGCAGCCCCACAGGCACCCGGCACGGCAGAGGCCCGGCACCCTTTCGGTGCCGGGCCTCCGTGCCGTCCTTCGGTGGCGGGCCTCCGCCGTGCGTACGGGGGCGTGCGCCGCTCTTCGCACGCTCAGCGCCGGGGCGTACACCCCGTCACTCGTCGTGCGTGTCCGCCGCCTCGACCTCTTCCCTGGTCACGCCGAGGAGGTACAGCACGGTGTCGAGGAAGGGGAAGTTCACCGCGGTGTGCGCGGCCTCGCGGACGACCGGCTTGGCGTTGAAGGCGACGCCGAGGCCGGCGGCGTTGAGCATGTCGAGGTCGTTGGCGCCGTCGCCGATGGCCACGGTCTGGGCCAGCGGCACCCCCGCCTCGGCGGCGAACCGGCGCAGCAGCCGTGCCTTGCCCGCACGGTCCACGATCTCCCCGACGACCTTGCCGGTGAGCCTGCCATCGACGATCTCCAGCGTGTTGGCCTGGGCGAAGTCGAGCCCCAACCGCTCCTTGAGGTCGTCCGTGACCTGGGTGAACCCACCCGAGACGACACCGACTTGGAAACCGAGCCGCTTCAGCGTGCGGATCAGCGTGCGCGCCCCCGGCGTGAGCCGCACCTCGCTGCGCACCTTCTCCACCACCGAGGCGTCGAGCCCCTCCAGCAGTGCCACGCGCGCGTGCAGCGACTGCTCGAAGTCCAGCTCGCCGCGCATCGCGGCCTCCGTCACCTCGGCGACCTCCTTCTCGCACCCGGCGTGCGCGGCGAAGAGCTCGATCACCTCGTCCTGGATGAGCGTGGAGTCCACGTCCATGACCACCAGCCGCTGCGCCCGCCGGTGCAGCCCCGCCGCGACCACGGCCACATCCACGCCCAGCGCCACCGACTCGGTGACCAGCGCGGTCCGCAGCGTCTCCGGTTCCGTGCCGGACACCGCGAACTCCACTGCCGTCACCGGGTACTTGGCGAGCCGGAAGATACGGTCGATGTTGCCGCCGGTCGCGGTGATCCGGGCGGCGATGCGGGCGGTGGACTCGGCGGTCAGCGGGTGGCCGAGGACGGTGACGTGCGAGCGGCCGAGGCCACGGGGCCGGTTGTCGCCCAGGCCGGAGATGATCTCCGCCTGCATCTTCATCGACTCCGCCCAGCTGTGGACGGTCGCCCTCAGGTCGCCCTCCTGCCCGGCGGGCGGCTCGGTCACGAGCGCGCACAGCACGATCCGGCCACGGGTGACGACCTGCTCGATGTCGACCACGTCGACGGAGTAAGCGGCGAGGGTGTCGAACAGCCCGGCGGTGATGCCCGGCCGGTCCTTGCCGAAGATCTTGACGAGGATGGTGGGGACGTCAGAGGAGGTCTGCGAAGCGCTCATGATGTGCCAACCGTATCCGGCGCCCCGTGCCTTTTGCCCCTGAGGTCCGCCCAGCGGACGGAGAACACTGGGTTACCAGCGGTTGAAGCGCACCCGGATCGTGTACGACGCCCCGGAGAGCGCCTCTGATCACCCCTCGTCATCGGGTGTCTCAACGCCCCCGGGGCCCTCGCGGAGGAGGCGGTGGCGGTGGCGGCCCCTCCTCCGGTGGAGGCGGCGGAGCCGGCCATGCACCCGGCCCCGACCCAGACCCTGCACCCGACCCGGACCCTGCACCCGATCCGGGCCCTGCACCCGGCCCGGACCCTGCACCGGACCCCGCCCCCGTTCCCGGCCGCTGCCCCGGCCGTCGCGGCGGAGGCGTGAACCGCCGCGCCACCGTGGGTGCCCCGTTCACGTCGGGCGGCCGAGGCACCTGGGACTCCCGGGGCTCCCGCGCCCCCGGCGGGCCCTGCGGCCTCCGCAGCTCGTCCGGCAGCCGCAGATACGGATTGGTGTCCGGGTTCGGCGGCCGGTACGGCGCGCCCGGTGTGTACGGTCCCGAGGAGGAGGCCGATGTCTCGTAGGGCTCGGCGGCTGCCGCCCCGCCGCCACCCGCGTCCTCCCGCGCCAGCGGCGAGGCCCGCAGCCCGGCGGCCCGCATCGCGCACGCCAGCAGCGCCCCTGCGGCCCCCGCACCCGCGCCCCACAGTGCGCCCAGCACCAGGGCCATGACAGCCTGCCCGCGCAACTCGATCCCCGCGTCGAACGCGTCGAAGCCGAAGACGGCCAGCGAGGCGTCCACCGACACCTCCGTCAGCCGTACGAGCAGCGGCAGCGCCACCGCTGTCGCGAGACCCAGCCGAAGAGCGCAGCGCCCCACGAAGCCGAGCGCGCTTCCGCCCCGTACCGCAGCACCGGACGCACCCCCGGCAGCGGCGGCAGTCGATTCCCGTACAAAAGGCGTACGTACGGCGGTCAGGACACCCGCGAACACCATCATCAGCGCGGCCGCGAGGCCCAACAGCCAGACCCTGCTGTCCAGTTCGGCCAGGCGCCCGAGCGTGACGGGTTCGCTCGCGTCGATGCGCAGCAGCTCGTCGAGCGGGTCGGGCAGGAGATCGGCCAGTGCGCCGGTGGCCCTGCCGTCCCAGGGGACGAGGAGGCCGATGGGGACGCCCAGCCAGACACCGTTGGGCGCGCCGAGGAGGGCCGCGCCGGCGATCCGCTCGGGGTGGGGGTCGCTGATCGCCGCGTACGCCGCCGCCGCGAGCCCGGCCAGGACCGCCACCAGCAGTACCGTCACCACCGCGGACACGGCCGGCCGTACGACCCGGTGCAGGGCGTCGAGGGCGGGAGGCAGGGGAGTGCGGCGCGAGGCCAGCAGGGCGATGAGCAGCACGCCGAGGCACCAGGCCAGGCCGCCGAGCAGGGTCGGCACGGTGTCGACCGTGAAACCGACCTTGGCGTTCGCGTCCGCCAGGTCGCCGAGCCGGTCCGGCAGCAGGCCGCCGCCGATGTCCCCGATGTCGCCGAGCCCGGGGATCTCCACGCCGTCGAGGTCGCCGCCGCCCGGCAGTCGTTCGTCGATCCCCAGCCGGGTCCCGTCGAGGGTGATGACGGCGTTCCCGGCCCAGGCCAGTCCGCCCATCAGCGCCACGAAGAGCGCGAGCACCGAGCCCGCCCGCGCGAGGAGTTCGACGGGGGTGATCACAACTCCCGCGCCGCGCAGGGACCGCAGGAAGAACCAGGACAGCAGGAGCGCTCCCACCAGGCCGACACCCAGTGGCGTGATCTCGATGGCGGTGGTGGCCTGTGCTCCTTCCAGGCCAAAGGCGGACACATCGCCGGACGGGGTCACCGACCCACCCGTCCCGAGCGCCACAACCGCCGCCGTCATGGGCCCGAGTTCGCCCGCGGAGTCGGCCTCCAGCAGATGCAGGCCGAGTGCCGCCGTACCCGCCATTCCGATCAACGCCCAGCTCACGGCGGCGATCGCGGAGAACGTTACGTCCCCCCACGGCACGCTCCTGCCATGGCCAACTTTCCGGTCGCTCATGGTCGGACCCCCCGATCCGCATCGCGGTGTTGTACCGCTGATGTCCCCCTCGCGTGGGATTACCACTCTCCGGCCCGGTTTCAACCCCGTCAACGGGACCGGCCGATGCCCCCGTACGCACTCTTCACAAGGCCCGACTTTCGGTCAGGGGGTCGAGCCTGAAATAGTTCCCCCCGATGTTCGACATCCCTAGACTCCCTGTGATGGGGGTAATTCGGGGGACAACTCAGTGGGGCATGGAGTGCCGGAACTCGTACTGGAATTGAACGGACAAACCTGGACGCTCGATCCGTCCAGGGCATATACCCTCGGACGTGATCCGCAGGGGGACATCGTGTTCGACGACGCCAGGGTGTCCTGGCGTCACGCCACGATCAGCTTCGGCGGCCGTAGTTGGGTGATCGAGGACCACGGCAGCACCAACGGCACCTTCGCGCAGGGGCAGCGGATCCACCAGTTGGAGATCGGCCCCGGCTCGGCCGTGCACCTGGGCAACGCGACCGACGGCCCGAGACTCAACCTCTCCGGCACCGCCGCGTCCGTCGCGCAGCCCCAGCAGCAGCCGTACGCCGCGCAGGGCGTGAGCGCCGGACACGCGGGCCAGCAGGCCCCGCAGCAGCAGGCGCCGCAGGCGGGCTGGCAGCAGCCGCAAGCGGCACAGGTCCCGCAGCAGCAGGGCTTCCCGCAGCAGGGCCCCGGTGGTGGCGCGGGGGCGCCGCCGGTCTACGGCGACCGCAGCCCGACCACGTTCCACCAGCTGTCGCTCGGCCGCGTCATGCGCATCGGCCGTGCCCTGGAGAACGAGCTGGTCGTCTCCGACCTGCAGGTCTCGCGCAACCACGCCGAGTTCCACGCGACGCCCGACGGGCGCTTCGAGATCCGCGACCTCGGCTCGCACAACGGCACGTTCGTCAACGGTATGCCGATCGCCAAGGGCGGCACGGCACTCCTCGGCCCGAACGACATCGTCGGCGTCGGTCACTCGACGTTCCGCATCATCGGCGACCGGCTCGAGGAGTTCGTCGACACCGGTGACGTCTCCTTCTCCGCACGTCACCTGACGGTCACCGTCGACGGCGGCAAGCAGATCCTGAAGGACGTCTCCTTCGGCGTCCCGGAGAAGTCGCTCATCGCGGTCATCGGCCCCTCGGGCTCCGGCAAGTCCACCCTGCTGAAGGCACTCACGGGCTACCGCCCCGCCAACCAGGGTGACGTCCTCTACGACAACCGGAACCTGTACAAGCAGTTCGCCGAGCTCCGCCAGCGCATCGGTCTGGTCCCGCAGGACGACATCCTGCACAAGGAGCTGACCGTCAAGAAGGCCCTCAAGTACGCGGCCAAGCTCCGCTTCCCGGCCGACACCACGGCCCAGGAGCGCGACGCCCGTATCGACGAGGTGCTGCGCGAGCTGAAGCTCGACATCCACAAGGACAAGAAGGTCACCTCGCTCTCCGGCGGCCAGCGCAAGCGCGTGTCGGTCGCCCTGGAGCTGCTGACCAAGCCGTCGCTGATCTTCCTGGACGAGCCGACCTCCGGTCTCGACCCGGGCATGGACCGCGACGTCATGCAGCTGCTGCGCGGCCTCGCCGACGACGGCCGTACGGTCCTGGTGGTCACCCACTCCGTGGCCGAGCTGGCGATCTGCGACAAGCTCCTGGTGATGGCCCCGGGTGGCTCGGTGGCGTACTTCGGTCCGCCCGAGGAGGCCCTGAACTTCTTCGGCTACGACACCTGGGCCGACGTCTTCTCCGCCTTCGAGAACTACCGCGACTACGACTGGGCGGGCCGCTGGAAGGGCTCGCAGCACTACCAGATGTACGCCGCGGACATCGACGCCGTCGCCCCGCAGTCGGTGCACATGCCGCCGCCGCAGTCGATGCGCCCGCCGAAGCCGCAGGGCTGGCTCTCCCAGCTCGGCACCCTGGTCCGGCGCTACGTCTCCGTCATCGCGTCCGACAAGGGCTTCCTCGCGCTGACGGTGATCCTGCCGGCCGTGCTCGGCGCGGTGAGCCTGCTCATCGACCCGGACAAGGACCTGTTGGTGCGGGGGGTGAACAAGGCGACGGGCCTGCCCGTCCCGAACGGCACGGCCACCACGGTGCTGCTGATCCTCGCGGTCGGCGCGTGCTTCGCCGGCGCCGCCAACTCCGTCCGAGAGCTGATCAAGGAACGCGTGATCTACGAGCGGGAGCGGGCCACCGGCCTGTCGCGCTCGGCGTACCTGATGTCCAAGGTGATCGTCCTCGGCGCGGTCACCGTGTTCCAGGGCGCCATGGTCGGCGCGATCGGCTTCTCCACCCGGACGATCCCGGACGAGGCGCTGATCTTCGGCGAGGGCAAGTTCGCCGTCATGCTCGAACTCTCCATCCCGATCATGGGGCTCGGCTTCACGTCCATGATGTTCGGCCTGGTCATCTCCTCGCTGGTGAAGACCGCCGAGAAGACGATGCCGCTGCTGGTCATGTTCGCGATCGTCCAGGTCGTCTTCACCGGCTGCCTCTTCGCCCTGCACGGCAGCCCCGGCGTCAACGAGTTCTCGTACCTGATGCCGTCGCGCTGGGCGGTGGCCGCCGCGGGCGCCACGCTGGACTTCAACAACATCAGCCCGCCGAAGGAGGCGGGCGACACGGACCCGCTGTGGGACCACACGGTCGGCGCCTACAGCCTCGACATGATCGCCCTCATCGTGCTCGGCGTGATCTGCGGTGTCCTCGTGGCCCGCTTCCTGCGCCGTCACGAGCCGGAGGTCATGCGGAAGTAGCCCCGCGGCCCACGGGCCGGGCACGGACGTACGAGGGGCGGCACCCGTACCGGGTGCCGCCCCTCCGCGTTCTCAGAGGTCCGCGCCGACCTCAGTACGCGCTGTTGACGTTGTCGATCGAGCCGTAGCGGTCGGCGGCGTAGTTCGCGGCGGCCGTCAGGTTGGCGACCGGGTCGTACTGGCTCTTGGCCGTGCCCGGGACGTGGTAGGCGTCGAAGGTCGGCTTGATGACCTGCAGCAGACCGATCGACGGGACGCCGTTGATGGCGTTGATGTCCCAGTCGTTGATGGCGTTCGGGTTGCCCGAGGACTCCCGCATGATGTTCTTGTGCAGGCCGTTGTAGGTGCCCGGGATCTTGTGCTTCTTCATGATGTCGAGCGCCTCACGGATCCAGCCGTCGAGGTTGTTCGGGTAGGTCTTCGCGGCGGCCTTGGCGATCTTGGCGCGCTGGGCGGACCGGCTCGCGGCCTCCTTCTTCGCACGCTCCTGCTCGGCCTTCTTCTTCGCGGCGGCCGCGGCGGCCTTCTTGTCGGCGTCGGCGGCCTGGTCGGTGACGCTCGCCTTCGCCGACTGGGCCGCGCTCTGACTGAACGCCACCGGCGCCGCGGACACTGTCTTCGCGGAGGTCTGAGCCTCGGCCGGCACCAGCGAGAACGCGAGGGAGGCGGCGCCGACGGCGGCCACTCCGGCGAACGACAGCTTGTGGGTCTTGGTCAGAGCGAGACGGTTGCGGAGGATGTTGGCGTTCTTGGGCATGAGTGATGGACCTCTTCGAATAGCGCGGAGGTCGCTCTCGTGCCGCGGGGGGACACTTCTCTTCCAGCACAAACGCCGCGGGAGAACCCACGGCGTCGAGCGACTGAAACCATTCTTAGCGGCCGCAAAATCGGGTGGCAAAGGTGTGACGTACGATCCCGCTTAGTTGAACCGGAAACGGCAAAACGGGACAGAACAACCCGTCCGTCCCGCTCAAACCGCCCTTATCCGTCTCCTAGGCGTGTTCGTACGTGATGCGCACCCTATGGGCGGGCTCACACCGGCCGGGCGTCTGTCTTACAGGTAGTTGCTGTCGCAATGCTCTCCGTGAGGCCCCTCCGGTGGCAGGACGAGGTGCACGTCCCCGAACTCGTGCCACAGGTAACGCCCCCGGACCGCCTCTTCGTACGCGCGGTCGATCGCCGCCCGCCCCCCGACCGCCTCCAGCATCAGCAGATGCGATGCCTCCGGCTCGTGCAGCCCCGTGAGCAGCCCGTCCACCCCGCGCACCCCGCGCCCCGGCGTCACCACCAGATCCGTCCACCCTGCCCGCGCCCTTACGACGCCGTCGGGCCCCGTGGCCGACTCCACCGCCCGTATCGCCGTCGTCCCCACCGCGACCACCCGCCCGCCGCCCGCCTTCGCGCTGTTGATCAGCCGCGCCGACGCCTCCGGCACCGCGAACCGCTCCGGATACGGCGGCTCGTGCGCCTCCGCCGACGCCACCCCCGTGTGCAGCACGACCGGCGCGAACTGCACACCCCGGCTCACCAGCTCCGCCACCAGCCGCGCCGTGAACGGCCGTCCCGCACTCGGCATCTCCGCACTCCCCGCCCCGTCCTGCGACGGCAACGCGAACACCGTCTGGTACACGGACAACGGCTGATCCCGCTCCGTATAGGAGTAACGGATGGGCCGCCCGTACTCCCGCAGCACCCCGACGACAGCCGCGGAGGACACCCGGGCCCACCACAGCCGCTCACCCCGCTCGCTCAGCGGCTCCTCCAGAACCAGCCGCAGGTCCCCGGGAAGCCGCACCTCCGTCCCCGCCGGGCCGCCCGCACGCGCGCGCGTGGTGCCGCGTCCGTCCGGATCCCGCAGCTCCACGGCCCACCGCCCGTCATCACCCCGCGTCGAGAAATGCACCACCACGCGCACCTGCCCGACCGTCCCGTCCACCGCCGCCGCCAGCGTCGGCGACGTGTTCACCACCAGCAGATCCCCCGCCCTCAGCAACCCCGGCAGCGCCGTGAACGCGTGGTGCGACACCTCCGTCCCGCGCGAGACCAGCAGCCGTACGCCGTCCCGGTCGAGGCCCGGCCCGCGCTGCTCGGCGGGCACGCGCGCGTGCAGCTCGTCCGGGACACGCACCGCCGCCTTCGTCATCGCCCCTCCAGCAGGGACGGCGCCCCGTAGCGGCCACTGGCCGGCCGCTCGTCGAGCAACCGCAGAAAGGCCGCCGCCACACTCCTCGGGCTCGGCCGTGGATCGTCGTCGTCCGGTACGGCCGCCGCGTACAGGTCCGTGCCCATGTCCCCGGGATCGACGGCCCACACCCGAAGCCCCGGCTCCTCCTCGGCCAGCACCGCCGACAGCTGGTCCAGCGCCGCCTTCGAGGCCCCGTACCCGCCCCACGTCGCGTACGCCTCGGCCGCCGCGTCCGAGGTGACACCGATCACCGCGCCCGCCCCGGAGGCCCGCAACAGCGGCAGCGCCTCCTGGACCAGCCCCAGCGCCGCCACCACATTGACCTCCAGGGCCCGCCGCAGCCCGTCCAGCGCCAGCCCCTCCAGCCGTACGAGCGGCTCGGCGCCCAGCGCGCTCGCGTTGTTCACCAGCAGATCGACCCCGCCCAGCCCCCGCGCCGCCGCCACCAGGTCGGCCCGGTGCCCGGCGTCCGTGACATCCCCCGGCAGGGCCTCCACCCGCGTCCCGTACGCCGACAGCTCCGCCGCCGACTCCTTCAGCACCTCGGCGGTCCTGGCGTCAAGCACCAGGTCCCACCCGCGCTCCGCCAGCGCCGCGCCGAGCGCCCGGCCCAGCCCCTTCGAAGCCCCCGTGATGATCGCTACCGGCATGACATCCGTCCCCTCGTCCTCGACCGCCTCCCGAACCGGCCGGCGGTGATCCCAACGTAGGAACGGGACCACCCCCACCGCCTCGTCCGCGGGCCGCAGAACGCCGGGGCCCTTCGCCCTAGGTCACCGGACCTGCCCGGGGTCCTAGGACCGGTCGTAGGCCCTTGGCCTAGGTCCGACGGCCCGGACGAGGCCTCCGGCGGTCCGATCCGCGGTGTCGGACCCCGCCGGTACGGTGAGGTCATGAGCCAAGGTCCACGGTCCGGTCTCGCCGCGGTGAGTTCCGCGCTGCTGGCCATGAGCAGGCACCTGGAGGTGCGTGACGTCCTCAAGACGATCGTCGCCTCCGCGCGCGAGCTGCTCGACGCGGAGTACGCGGCGCTCGGCGTCCCCGACGACCACGGCGGCTTCGCCCAGTTCGTCGTCGACGGCGTCAGCGACGCCCAGTGGAAGGCCATCGGCCCCCTCCCGCGCCAGCACGGCATCCTCGCCGCGATGCTCCACGAGGCCACCCCGGAGCGCCTGGCCGACGTCCGCAAGGACCCGCGCTTCGAGGGCTGGCCGAGCGCCCACCCCGACCTCGTCGACTTCCTGGGCCTGCCCATCCGCGACGGCGACGAGGTCATCGGCGCCCTCTTCCTCGCCAACAAGCGCTGCCCCGGGCCCGAGGGCGGCTTCGGCTTCACCGAGGAGGACGAGGACCTGCTGTCGATCCTCGCCCAGCACGCCGCGATCGCCCTGACCAACGCCCGCCTCTACGAACGCAGCCGCGAGCTGACCATCGCCGAGGAGCGCTCCCGGCTCGCCCACGAACTGCACGACGCGGTCAGCCAGAAGCTCTTCTCCCTGCGCCTGACCGCCCAGGCCGCCGCCGCCCTCGTCGACCGCGACCCCTCCCGCGCCAAGGGCGAACTGCACCAGGTGGCCGCCCTCGCCGCCGAGGCAGCCGACGAGCTGCGCGCAGCCGTCGTCGAGCTGCGCCCCGCAGGGCTCGACGAGGACGGTCTGGTCGCCACCCTGCGCACCCAGGTCCACGTCCTGGACCGCGCCCACAGCGCCCGCGTCACCTTCTCCGGCCGCGGAGCCCGCGCACTGCCCGCCGCCCAGGAGGAGGCCATGCTGCGCGTCGCCCAGGAGGCCCTGCACAACGCCCTGCGCCACTCGGGAGCCGAGCGGGTCGACGTCACCCTCGACCGGCACGGCGGCGGAGCCGTCCTGCGGGTCACGGACGACGGCGCCGGCTTCGACCCCCTGGGTGTACGCCGCGCCGGACGCCACCTCGGCCTGGTCTCCATGCGTGACCGGGCGAGCGGGGTCGGTGGCCGGCTGACCGTGGAATCGGCGCCCGGAAAGGGCACCACGATCGAGATGGAGGTCCCCGGTGGCTGACGCAATCAAGGTGCTCCTCGTCGACGACCACCAGGTGGTCCGACGCGGCCTGCGCACCTTCCTGGAGGTTCAGGACGACATAGAGGTCGTGGGAGAGGCCGCCGACGGCGCCGAAGGTGTCGCCCGCGCCGAGGAGCTCCGGCCCGACGTCGTCCTCATGGACGTCAAGATGCCGGGCATGGACGGCGTCGACGCGCTGCGCAAGCTCCGCGAACTCGCCAACCCCGCGCGTGTGCTCATCGTCACCAGCTTCACCGAGCAGCGCACGGTCGTCCCGGCCCTGCGTGCCGGCGCCGCCGGGTACGTCTACAAGGACGTGGACCCCGACGCCCTCGCCGGCGCCATCCGCTCGGTGCACGCCGGCCACATCCTCCTCCAGCCGGAGGTCGCCGACGCGCTCCTGTCCCAGGAGGTGGCCAACTCCGGCCAGGGGAGAGGCGGCTCACTCACCGAGCGGGAGCGCGAGGTGCTCGGCCTGATAGCCGACGGCCGCTCCAACCGCGAGATCGCCCGCGCCCTGGTCCTCTCCGAGAAGACGGTGAAGACCCATGTCTCGAACATCCTGATGAAGCTCGACCTGGCGGACCGCACCCAGGCCGCGCTCTGGGCGGTACGCCACGGTGTGGCCGGATGACATGCGGATTGTCCGGCAACATGGAGGGTTCCTCTCCGGGCTGAGATTCATACTGTCGGGTGTATGTCCCCCGGATGGCGCATCCTCGGGGAATCCCCGTCGTTCTTCAGTGCGTGCTGCGTGCGACCGCCGCAGTGATCGCAAGGAAGGGCTTAAAGTGAAGAACCTGAAGAAGGCCGCCGCTGTCACGATGGTGGCCGGTGGCCTCGTCGCCGCCGGTGCCGGCATGGCATCCGCCACCGACGGTGGGGCGCACGCCGACGGCAAGGCCATCGGCTCGCCGGGCGTCGTCTCGGGCAACGTCATCCAGGCCCCGGTCCACATCCCCGTGAACGCGGTCGGCAACAGCGTGAACGTCGTCGGCATCCTGAACCCGGCCTTCGGCAACCTGGGTGTCAACCACTGACGTTCCCGCCCCGGAGCACAGTGACCACCGGCCTTCCAGGCGCTCCTGGGAGGCCGGTCAGGCTCTCGCCTCTCCAGTTCCCCGTGTCGTCGTTCCACCGCCCGATGCGCGAACGAGCAGTTCCCGCCCCTCGTTGGTGCCAGCGCGTCCCCGCCCGGCGTTGATCAGCGCACGGCCCGCGGGCGGGTCGGACACGCACGACGCGGGAGGAGCGCAACTCATGAACCTCGCCGAGAAGGCGCCCCGACCTTCAGTGCCGCCGGTCTCGCCGCAGAGGCCTCGTCCGGTGCCGCCGTCGCCGACTCGTCAGTTATCGCCGGACAGCGAGGCCGTGGGCTCCCCGGGCGCCGCCTCCGGCCTCCACGTCCAGGACCCCGTCGACGACCCCTTCAGGGTCACGGGCCTCAGCGGCAATCTTGTCGCGGCACCCAACCCCACATGCGGCAACAGCACGGCCGACCACTGAGCCGCGCCGCGCTGTGATCGAGGGCCCCGCGAGCCTTCCGGGTTCGTGTAGCCCTCGGCCGTGCGGCGGCGGCAGTGCCGGAGCGCCTGATGGCTCGGGGCTGCGGTGCGTTCGGCGACTGCGGCTCGTAGGTGGCCGATCGCACGGGTTTCCCCGCGCCCCTGAAAGGGCTGCGCCCGTTCGCCGCCCTCCGTCGTGCCCAGCCGCGGGCGGCCGTGCCACCGGAGGTCCTGGCTGCGGGCAGTCCTGTCGCTGGGGCGGCACGGGTGGGCGCGGCGGCACCCGGCAGGCGCCGGTGAGCGAAACCCCGCTCTCCCGGGCCCGGCCGCCGGGGCGGCACACCGCCAGGCGTCCAGCGCAGCCGCCAGGCGTCCAGCGCAGCCGCCGGGCGACAGCGCACCGGAAGAGGGCAGTGCACCCCCGGTCGGCTAGCGCCCCCGCTCCCGTTCCTCCACGAACGCGTTGTACGCCGCCACCTGCGCCCGCCGAGCCGTCCGCTCGACCGGACGCAGCGCGGCGGTCCGGGAGGCCATCTCGGAGGCGCTCACGGCGCCACCGTGGCCGTTCTCGAACGCCACGGAGACCAGCAACCCCACCCGCTGCGCCAGCTCCAGCACCCGTACTGCACGCGGCGGATACCCGGGCGCCAGCACCTCGCGCCCTCGCTCGGCCCGCGCCCGGTACGCGTCGATCGCCGCCTCGGCCACCGGCCCGGACGCCGCGATGTCCAGCCGCGACAACACCGCGGTGGCATCCCGCAACGCCTCGGCCAACTCCCGCTCGGCCTCCCCGAGGGACGGCACATCGGCGGGCGGAGCCTCCCGCACCTCCAGGCAGTGCCAGACGACCTCCACATGCTCGTCCCCGGCGGGCCCCACCGAGTACACCTCCGGCACCAGCCCCAGCGCACCCCCGTGGCAGACGACCGCCTCCTCCGCCTCCAGCGCCCGCTTGTTGAACTCCGGCGGCCCGCTCAGCCCCAGCGGATGCCCCGCCGCGGGCAGCGCGACCCGCAGCCCGGTCACCCCGAGCGCCCGCAACCGCCCCAGCGCGAGCGTCAGTCCGACCGGCCCCGACTCGCCGGGCAACCCCTCCACCCGGTGCACCGAGTCCGTCCCGACGATCGCGAGCACCGCGTCATCCGGAGAGACAAGTCCGGCAAGAAGGGCATTACCCCATGGGGCGAGGCGCCCTGAGCGTGGTTCCGAGAGCATGCCCCCACCCTAAGGACCGACCGAGGGGATGGACGGCCCGACCGGTGGCGTAGATTTCCCTGAGGGCTGCGCCCATCCGGCGGTGGCTCCGACCACAGGCGTACGCGCCAGCCGAGACAGGCCGACACTGCAAGGGGAGACAGCGCGCTCATGAGCGATGTTCTGGAGCTGGAGGACGTATCCGTGGTCCGCGAGGGCCGGGCTCTGGTGGACCAGGTCTCCTGGTCGGTCAAGGAGGGCGAGCGCTGGGCCATCCTCGGCCCCAACGGCGCGGGCAAGACCACCCTCCTCAACATCGCGTCCAGCTACCTCTACCCCAGCAAGGGCACCGCCACGATCCTCGGCGACACCCTCGGCAAGGTCGACGTCTTCGAGCTGCGCCCCCGCATCGGCATGGCCGGCATCGCCATGGCGGAGAAGCTCCCCAGGCGCCAGACCGTCCTGCAGACCGTGCTGACCGCCGCGTACGGCATGACCGCCACCTGGAACGAGGACTACGAGGAGGTCGACGAGCTGCGCGCCCGCGCCTTCCTCGACCGCCTCGGCATGACCGACTTCGTCGACCGCAAGTTCGGCACCCTCTCCGAGGGCGAGCGCAAGCGCACCCTCATCGCGCGCGCCCTGATGGCCGACCCCGAGCTGCTGCTCCTCGACGAGCCCGCCGCCGGACTGGACCTCGGCGGCCGCGAGGACCTCGTACGCCGTCTCGGCCGCCTGGCCCGCGACCCGATCGCCCCCTCCATGATCATGGTCACGCACCATGTCGAGGAGATCCCCCCGGGCTTCACCCACGTCCTGATGATCCGCCAGGGCAAGGTCCTCGCCGCGGGCCCGCTGGAGCTGGAGCTCACCTCCCGCAACCTCTCCCTCTGCTTCGGCCTCCCGCTCGTCGTCGATCAGCTCGGCGAGCGCTGGACCGCCCACGGCCTGCCGCTCAACTGACCTCCAACTTCTCCCGATATCCCGCCGGTCGGGCGCCCCGGGACAACAACAGGGCCCAGGAGCACCCGACTTGGGAGCTTTCAGTACGCGATCTTTGACCGTGCGCCCTGTTCGGCGGCCCGATCGCGGTTCTACCATGGCCGATGTGGACAGCATCGACGCATGGGTGTGGTGGCTGATCGGCGCGACCGGGCTCGGGATCGCCCTGGTGGTGACCGCGATGCCCGAGTTGGGAATGCTCGCCCTGGGCGCCGTCGCAGGCGCCGTGACCGCGGGGCTGGGAGGCGGAGTCGTACTCCAGGTCATCGTCTTCGCGGTCGTCTCCGTCGCGCTCCTCGCCGTCGTCCGGCCCATCGCGGCCCGGCACAGATCCCAACGGCCCCAACTCGCGACCGGAATCGACGCGTTGAAGGGCAGACACGCCGTCGTCCTGGAACGGGTCGACGGCTCGGGCGGTCGTATCAAACTGGCCGGCGAAGTCTGGTCCGCCCGCGCGCTCGACACCGGCCAGGCCTTCGAGGTGGGTCAGGAAGTGGACGTCGTGGAGATCGAGGGAGCCACGGCGATCGTCATGTGACCTCGCACGACGTGGTCACGACGCGATGACGCTATGACCTGAACGACCCACCTGGCAGGCGGTGTTCTGCCAGACTCGACCAGCAAGATCTTCAACAGTCCCGACAGGCATAAGATCTTCAGGAAGCGCCACGGCAGAGAAGGGCACGGGGAGCAAACGATGGAACCGATCATCATCGTCCTGATCATTCTGGTGGTGTTGGTCTTCATCGCCCTGATCAAGACCATCCAGGTGATTCCACAGGCAAGCGCCGCGATCGTCGAGCGGTTCGGCCGCTACACGCGCACACTCAACGCGGGCCTCAACATCGTGGTCCCGTTCATCGACTCCATCCGCAACCGCATCGACCTGCGTGAACAGGTCGTGCCGTTCCCACCCCAGCCGGTGATCACCCAGGACAACCTGGTCGTGAACATCGACACGGTCATCTACTACCAGGTGACCGACGCCCGCGCCGCCACCTACGAGGTCGCCAGCTACATCCAGGCCATCGAGCAGCTCACCGTCACCACGCTCCGCAACATCATCGGTGGCATGGACCTGGAGCGGACCCTGACCTCCCGCGAGGAGATCAACGCGGCCCTGCGCGGCGTCCTCGACGAGGCCACCGGCAAGTGGGGCATCCGCGTCAACCGCGTCGAGCTGAAGGCGATCGAGCCGCCCACCTCCATCCAGGACTCGATGGAGAAGCAGATGCGCGCCGACCGTGACAAGCGCGCCGCGATCCTCACCGCCGAAGGTACGCGCCAGGCGGCCATCCTCACCGCCGAGGGCGAGAAGCAGTCCCAGATCCTGCGCGCCGAGGGTGAGGCCAAGGCCGCCGCCCTGCGCGCCGAGGGTGAGGCCCAGGCCGTCCGTACGGTCTTCGAGGCCATCCACGCCGGCGACCCGGACCAGAAGCTCCTCTCCTACCAGTACCTCCAGATGCTCCCGAAGATCGCCGAGGGCGACGCCAACAAGCTCTGGATCGTCCCCAGCGAAATCGGCGACGCCCTCAAGGGCCTCTCCGGCGCCATGGGCAACTTCGGCAACTTCGGCGGCGGCGGCCCGTCGGTGCCCAGGCCCGCCGACGGCAACAGCGAGCGCCGTGAGAAGCCGGCCATCGACTGAGCACACGACAATGGGCCCGCCTTCGCAAGAAGGGCGGGCCCAGACGTCTTCAGGGGCGCGGGGAACTGCGCGATCAGCCACAACGCACCCGCAGTCCGCGCATCACAGCAACCCCAACGCCGTTACGCGGCCCCCTGCGAGAGCCAGGCCGGCAGCGCGTCGAAGTCATCGTGCCCCAGAGACAGCAGCATCGCGTCCGCCGGCGTAGGCTCGAAGGGCTGCCGCAGCAGCGGCATACCCGCCTGCTCCGGAGTCCGGTCGGCCTTGCGGTGATTGTCCTCGGCGCACGACGCGACCGTGTTCAGCCAGGTGTCACCACCGCCCCGCGACCTTGGCACCACATGGTCGACCGTCGTCGCCCGCCTGCCGCAGTACGCGCACCTGTGCCTGTCCCGTACCAGGACACCCCGCCTTGACCACGGCGCTTGTCTTCGGAACGGCACCCGCACATACCTGCACAGCCTGATCACCCGGGGCGCCGGTATGTCGACCACGGCCCCGCGCATGCGCAGTTCGGGGTGGGTCTGCTCGACGACGGCCTTGTCCTGCAGCACCAGAACGACGGCTCGGTTGAGCGTCACCGTCGACAGCGGCTCGAAGCTCGCGTTCAGTACCAGCGTGTCCCGCATCCCAGCCCACCTCCTGTGCCAGCCCACCCCCCGGCGGGCTTGGATCAACTCTGGCCGGGCACGCCGAGATGGACAACGCAATAAAAAATGCCCGTCTCTGATCACTTCCAAGACCAGAGACGGGCAAACGTTCTATGAACGTCCGGCTTCGTTACTATTCCGCCACGGCGGCGTACTCGGCGACGAGTTGAGCGCGCGCCAGGGTGTGGAAGCGCAGGTTGAAACCGACCACGGCGGGCGAAACATCCGCATCCGGGCCGAGCTTTTCCTCATCCACGGCGTACACCGTGAACACATACCGGTGCGCCGGATCCCCGGGCGGCGGCGCGGCCCCACCGAAGTCCTTCGTCCCGTAGTCGTTGCGCACCTGGACGGCGCCCTCGGGCAGCCCCTCGAACTTCCCCGTGCCCGCGCCCGTCGGCAGCTCCGTCACCGACGCCGGGATGTCGAACACGACCCAGTGCCAGAACCCGCTGCCCGTGGGGGCGTCCGGGTCGTAGCAGGTCACGGCGAAACTCCTGGTCTCCGGCGGGAAGCCCTCCCAGCGCAGCTGCGGCGAGGTGTTCCCCTCCGCGTGGACCTGAGCGTCCTTGAGCGTCGCACCCGCCTCGACGTCCTCGCTCGTGACCGTGAAGGACGGCACGGCCGGGTGGAAATCGTGGGGGAGCGGCGGCCTCTTCGGCTCGGTCACCTCGGTACCTCCTGATGGATCCGGGGTAGGTGTGGTTCCAGATACGTCGAGCCTAGAACCAGCTGCGCTTGCTGCCGACCTCCGACAGCCACTGGTTCAGGTACGCGGCCCAGTCCGTGCTCTGGTAGTCGTGCAGCCCCACCCTGAACGAACGGAACGAGTCGCTGCCCTCGCTGAACAGCCCCGGCTTCTTGTCCATCTCCAGCACGACGTCCATCTCGCGGTCGTCGGCGACGAAGCTCAACTCGACCTGGTTCAGGCCGTGGTACTGCTGCGGCGGGTAGAACTCGATCTCCTGGTAGAACGGCAGCTTCTGCCGCGTACCCCGGATGTGACCGCGCTCCAGGTCCGCGTTCTTGAAGCGGAAGCCCAGCTGGAT